>JAHEFE010000095.1 GCA_024640365.1 Woeseiaceae bacterium
CTTTACGTTCTTTCAGCTGTTTTAAAAAGTGTTTGACGTGGGGTACGTTCATAGTTGTGACCCTTCTTCCAGTATAGCAGAGGCTGCTTTGATCCGCGGATTCCGGATACCCCCGGTATCCGATTAATTAGATGCTTTTTGAGTGTCCGAGACCTAATTTTTTTGTCCGCATACTGTGTGTATGAGACAGTCAAAATATTAACCACCATGGAGCGCTTGTGGCCGGGAGCGGAAGTAACCGACTTCATTATAGGTAGGCTTCCGCTTTTCAGCGCAAAGCGACCGTTCAGCAACCACTATTCAAGTCTTTATGACCGTCAGCAGGCCAATAGCAGACATCGCAAGTAAGAAGTCAACCCCGAGTAATTACTGATCAGTCAACTCAATCAGGGAAACCAGGTTCGATTGTTGTTCCAGTAAATTTTTGGCTTGCTTGGAAACAAATTCCAATCGGCGTATGTTTTACCTATACTCAATAATCAGAACTGGTTCCAATTTCTGACCCGGGGCAAACCGGCTCAAGTCCCCATGCTGCCATTCTGGTCGCTGGTGCTGTTGTCCATGGCATTGATGATCGTCGTTTTTCGGCGGCGTACCTTATTAACATAGGCAGGTAAGAATAATGAAACACAACACGATCGTTACGAACCAGAGTTCGCCTTGGGTTTGTAACCTTAAACTGCCAGCAAAATCACGGCTAATTGTATTCGGACCTAATCTGGTACATTTAGGTCACGACACACACATCAAGCCGTCCCAGTACAAGAAAGCTCAGTACCTGAAGGGCGAAGGGAGAACACCGCATCAAGAAATTTGTTGAAGAACTGCGCCGCCGGCGCGTCTTTCGAGTCATCGTGCTCTATGCGATCGCGGGCTGGATAGTTATTGAGGTTGCCGCAACCGTACTGCCTGGACTGAACCTGCCGGACTGGACGATCACCCTCGTGATCGTACTGGTTGCTCTTGGATTTATTGTTGCCATCATGCTTGCCTGGGCTTTTGACATTGGCCCCCAGGGTATCGAAAGGACCGAATCCCATAGAACATCCGATGACAATGCGCCACAAACTGGCGAAAGAGAAATCATTCAGACCAAATCCAGCACTCCTTTGCCGCCACGGTCTGAGCCAGGCAATGAAGAAACCAGCCCGGAAGCGGCGGCCGAGACTGACACCCGTCGATCCATTGCGGTGCTTCCTTTCGTCAACATGTCCGGCGATCCGGAGAATGAATATTTTTCTGACGGAATTTCGGAGGAAATACTCAACCTCCTGGTCAAGTTACCGCAACTGCGCGTGGCCTCTCGAACGTCTTCATTCGTGTTTAAAGGCGAACAGGAAAGCATGAAATCGGTTGGCGCGAAGCTCGGCGTGGGGACGGTACTTGAGGGCAGTGTGCGCCGTGTTGGTGATCGCGTCCGCATAACGGCGCAGTTGATCGAGGTTGCAAGCGACTCGCACCTTTGGTCAGAAACCTACGACCGCGAACTCAAGGATGTCTTCGCCATCCAGGATGACATCGCACGCAGCATCGTTGCAGCCCTGGAGGTGACGCTAACGCCGCGCGACCGGCGTGCGCTCCAGTACGTGGCTACCGAAGATACCAAGGCCTACGACTATTACCTGCGCGGACGCGTGTATTTTTACGAGTTCACACGGCGGCAGTTTCACAACGCCATTCGAATGTTCAAGAGGGCAATCGAACAAGACCCGAATTTCGCCCTGGCCTATGCCGGGATGGCCGATGCCTATTCCCTGCTCTACCAGTGGGCGGATTCCTCCGAGGAGAACATCCGCAGGGCCAATGAGGCCAGCATTAAGGCTGTAACTCTTGACCCGGACTCGGCGGAAGCCAACGCGGCTCGTGGAAACGCTTTGGCAATATCGGGAAATCACGCCGAGGCCGAACGTGCGTTTGAAAACGCCATATTGCTCAACCCCGGCAAATCTGAACCCTATTACTTTTATGGTCGCGACTGCCTTGGCCAGGGGAAATTCGAGAAGGCTGCGCGACTGTTTAAGGAAGCCTGCCGACTCAACCCGGATGATTACCAGGCACCAGGTTTTCTTGCCATGGCTTATTCACAACTCGGCCGGGAAGCGGACCGGAAGGAGGCCAACATCCGCTTTTTGCAAACCATCGAAAAATACATAGATCTTCACCCTGACGATGGCCGCGCACTGGCCTTCGGAGCCTATGCCCTGGTAGAGGATGGACAGGTTGACCGGGCTCGAAACTGGGCAGAAAGAGCACTGGAGGCCGGCAAGGACGAGCCCGCAATCACCTACAATGTGGGCTGCATGTACTGTCTCCTCGGTGAACATGAGAAAGCCATTGATTATCTTGAGGGCGCCGTGAAATACGGGTACGGACACAGAAGTTGGCTGGAAAATGATGCGGACCTCACCCAGTTGCAGGAACATCCAAGGTTTCTTGCCATGCTTGAAGGAATGGCCCAATAGAAAAATGACGCTCTTCGTGCCGGAAGATTACGAGGTACCCGAACAACTCGAATCTGGCCTTTTCACCCTTCCCATGCTCACCATTCACGACGTTGACAAGGACTTCGAAGCAGTCTCAAGCAACACGGATCACCTCTGCAAAAAAGGGGCCGTATACCTTTATTAAATGCTTATCCGACCCTTTTAATGAGCGTAAAGCGGACATCCACCAAGCGTGTATATCAATCATTGGAAGGTCTGCTTCCGGCCGAGGTTGTGTGAAAACTCAAATCCGGAAATCCAAAGTGGGAAACACAACTGTTTACCGGGACTTCCAAGCCAGAAAGTGGGAGTGGTAGACCAAGCTAAGTATTTAATCTATCCGTTTTCTCAGTACCATCCCAAATTTGAGCGCGGAAAAATAGTTTTCACACAACCTCGGCCAATAGCGGCCACTCGGCACTGCGGTCTCCTGAACCCATCCAACCTCGTAAGACGCGCCAGTACGAGCAATCCTATCGTGCCGTCAGGAGCGCCTTTGTTGCTATCAGTTCATTCCGAATTGTTTTTATGGAATTGGGTAGATTGTCCTGCCATGCCTCCCAGGTAAAGAACGATTTTATGAGCTGATCATTTTGGCAAGCTTCATCAATTGGTACGCTTAAAAGCAAAGTGCGCCGTTTTTGTGAATAATCCGCGCCGTAATATTCGTCCACGAAATGTTCCGTTGCTCCGACGCTGAGGATCGGGTTGTTTTCTACGCGCCCCTCGAGCGGATAGTACTCGACAAAATCGGACTCTTGCCGCATTAGATCAAGAATGAACGACAAATCCGTAAAGCGCTTGCGAGCAACTGCGGTCTGTTGTGCCAACAGACGCGGATCGTCTGTCAGTTCTTGCAGGGCCTTTCGGCGTAAGTGAATACCGGTTGTGCCACGAATTTCATTAAGGCCGGCATTGACTACCTCGCGATTTGATTCGCTCTCCATGCAGGATTGCAATACGTTAAAGGCCTTTCCGACAATCTGCAGTTCTTGCCTAATCGATGGTTCAATGTAATCGAGCGTCGCGAGGTTCGTGTCCATCTCCACCGTCAGTCGGTCGAGCGCACGTTGATAATCAGCCTGGGCATCACGATCCTCGTTCCAGTTACCGAGCTCGATACCCATGTACACGCCGATGACGACGATAAAAAAATCAATTACGATCGCAGACCATTCCTGTTTGCGAACGTGTTGAATAACACGACGTAGGATCATTTATGGCTATCTCTTTGTTGAATGCTGAACTTGCGCTTTGGGTTTTTTCGGCCTTTTAGAAGTCTAGCACACGAAATGCCG
>JAHEFE010000096.1 GCA_024640365.1 Woeseiaceae bacterium
AAATACATTGCGACGTTTTAATTCAGAGATTAACGACATGCCAAAACTGTTTCCGCTAGCGCAATTTTGCCGGGCATTGGGTTGCGACCTGGCTTAAGTCGAAATACATGTTGAACCTCAGTCACAGTCAAAATCATCTTCCCCAAGTGGACGACATTGCGGCGGAAAACCAACCTTGCGCCAGTAGTCATAAATTCCCATCTTCCGAATCAGTTGCTTGCGGTAGGGTGAAGCATAAAAGTCAGGCACATGCGGATGCCACCAGAAAGACGAATATGGGCTTGGTGTCAAGGTGTCATACTTGCGAAAGGCGATGGCAAGCAGGCCGTCCGCATAGCCATCTGATTCAAATTTCTGACCGGTTTTCACTTCATGCTCAATAAGAGCTTTTCGCCACTCGCGGTCATAGTCAAAACCAGGCTCCGTCAACGCCCGAACAATCGTTTCGACACTGACCATGTAATCGTTGAACGCGAGGTCCATCAGGGCCAGGGTGAACATGCCGCTGCGCACATCACCTTCTCCGATGTAGGCAAGCGCAAACATGCCACCCTGTGACGTGGCTCCCCTGGCGATACCTGTTTCGAACAAGGCGAAAGCACGCTCAGTGTTACCCTTAAACAACAGGGTCAATGCAAGGAACCTGCGGCAGTTCTCATAAACGGGATCAATGACCAGGCAGCGTTCGAGGTCGGCGATGGCAGCATCAAACATCCCGACATTCGCCAGGTCAATACCGCGCCACAAAAGCGCGGTGGCCGATTTCGGATCACGCTCGAGTGCCTGTTCGTAGTATTCAAATGTCTTGACGAAATCTGTTGGGACGTAATTGGAGTTCATCGTGCCCAGAACCGCATAGGGTAGCGCCAGCGAATCATCCAGTTCTATGGCTCGTTGCGCCGCATCCCGGGTCAACTGGTCGAAATCGCGGCCTTCAACATTCCAGCTCGGGGCAATCACGCCGACCGCCGCCAACCCGGCCCAGGCCTGCGCATAATCGGGGTCAAGCTCGAGGGCCTGTTCCAGCATCTCGATGATTTGAGGTATGTTCTCCGTACTGCGCTGCCGGTACATATCACGGGCCCGCAGATAAAGCTGGTAGGCATCCAGGCTCTCGGTTGCCACTGAAACCGTGGGGGCGTTTAAGGTTTCCGTTTTCAGCTGAATGGATGTGGCCAGTTCGGTCACAATCGCCTTGGCAATCTCATCCTGGATGGCGAACAAATTCTCCGCCGACAAGACGCGATCATAGGTTTGCGACCATAAATGTTTGTCGGTCTCGGCATCGATCAACTGTGCCGTGATGCGGATGGTGTCCCCGGACTTCCGCACACTCCCTTCCACGATGTTGCGGACTTTCAACGCCTCGGCGATGGCGGGTATACCCAGCGAGTCCTGACCTTTGAAGCCAAATGCTGATGTCCGTGAAGCCACGGATAATCCATCCACCCTGACCAGTACGTTGAGAATCTCCTCGGCAATGCCGTCCGAGAAGTAACCCTGGTCCTTGTCCGGCGAGAGGTCCGCGAAAGGCAATACAGCAATCGACGCCGGATCGGTGCCTTCCGGGGTCACTATGGGCGGCTCGGCAGGGGCTTGTGCTGCCACGTTGTGCTTAAGGTCTTCAATTAGCGCGGCATCTCTCTTTGGATCGAGGACGAATTTGTCATACGCAAGATAGGCCAGCGCGATGATCAGCACGCCGACGATGGCACGGTCCAGCTTACGGCCCGTGACATGCTTGGTGGACTGCGAGCGGTCTATCTCGGATTCACGCACGATACCGTCAGGCGTTACTTCATAAGCCCAGGAAAAAAACGCCACGACCGGGAAGCCCAGGGCCAATAGCAACATGATGGTCTTCATCACCCAACCGGGTGCGCCGATGTTCTCCAGGACAATGTCTGCTACCTGGATGAGCAACCAGCTGGATACGATGTAACCAATGGATACACGAACGACATTTCTACGCTGGAGTTCTTTGAAAAATTGCAAGGTCTGACTTCTTATTGGGATGTTACTACTCAGGGTAATAGCTGCGCGAGTAAATGCCAACTGCTTAGGGGCTCAAAAAGGGGTCAGGTTGAATTTATGAATTTTAATAAATTCAACCTGACCCCTTTTTAATTCACTTTTTAATTCAACCTGATAATCCTCTAGCCAGCCTCCTCGCAGCCAGCCGTTAAACTGGCTGCTCACATTAAGATGAGGAGACTGGAATGTCACATTACTGCGGAATTGATTTACATTCAAATAACCATGTTGTGGTTGTGATAGATGAGAAGGATAAGCGTGTGTTCGATAAGCGTCTTAGTAATGATTTGTCGACAACACTTAAGGCGCTGTCGCCATATCGGGAAACGCTGAAAGGCGTTGCCGTAGAATCGACTTTTAACTGGTACTGGTTGGTTGATGGGTTACAGGACCACGGCTTCGACGTACAGTTGGTTAATACTGCTGCGGTCAAACAATACGATGGTTTAAAGTGCAGCGAGGATCATAGAGAGGCCCACCATCTCGCACACCTGATGCGGCTTGGTATCCTGCCAACGGGGTACATTTACCCCAAAGAACAAAGAGCGATAAGAGATCTGTTGCGGCGACGAATGTCACTGGTAAGGTCTGCAAGTACGCAACTAATCAGTGTACAAAGTCAGATATGGCGATCAACCGGCATACGGATCAAGTCTGGAGATTTGCGCAAGCCTGGATTTTCTCCCCCACGGATAGATCACTACACACTTCAAGCGATAGATGCTGGGTTATCGGTCTATCAGACCATTCAGCAGCAAATCAATGTGCTTGAGCAATCTGCTTACCAGGTAGTGAAACTCTCAGATACCTATACAATCCTGCAAACTGTAACGGGAATTGGAAGAATACTCGGACTGACGATCATGCTGGAAATCGGTGATATCCATCGCTTTGCCAGCGCGGGTAAGTTTGCCTCGTATTGCCGCACTGTTGATGCCACACGCACCAGTAATGGTAAGAAGAAAGGCACAGGCAATGCCAAGGCTGGCAATAAATATCTTTCCTGGGCCTACTCTGAAGCGGCACACTTTGCAGTCCGCTTTGAGCCGTTAGCGCAACGTTTCTATGAGCGAAAAAAGGCCAAAACCAATGGCATTATCGCCATCCGGGCTGTTGCCCGAAAACTGGCAAGGGCTACCTGGATGATGATCAGGCATCAAGTGCCCTATGATGCCAAGCTGATGTTTCCGAATTAGGTTTGGGCGACTGGGATGAACCAGGATGGGGTCTGGCATAACCATTTACTCTGATTGGACATCCCAGTTGACCATCGTTATTGACGTTTCGCCCAAGCCGTGAGCTATACCGGGTCTGGACAGCCAAGGCTGAACCATAGATTCTGTGACAATATTTTGGACACGGTTTGGCACCGAAGATTGTGTGGGGTACCGAGGTACCAGGGGCTTGAACGCAAAGGAAGCTTCCAGCCTTAATCCAGATGGGTGACTGGTGCGGAGCATTTTGACTCCGACACCAAAAACTTAGACATAACGGATGCGATGTTCGTCAACAACGATGGCAGTGATTTATTCAATGCCGTTTTGACGGTAGGGTTTTATTTTAGGTATTGACTGGGGTTGGCTAATGGGTGACCCCGTTGATTTTTACTCTTTTCCTTTACTCTGACCCCGTTGCTTTTGCCCGGAATGCTGGAAATATGGCATTTGTTTCACCTATACTCGCTGGCGGTCCGCCGGCTT
>JAHEFE010000055.1 GCA_024640365.1 Woeseiaceae bacterium
CACTGACCATGCAACAAAAGTCAGGACTGAGGACAACGTAACGGTTGGTACAAACCAGGCAGCGACGCGATCGGCCAGATTTTGAATCGGAGCACGGCTACGTTGAGCGGCGGCAACCATCTGGATGATTCTTGAAAGCAAGGTGTTGGTGCCAACTTTTTCTGCCAAGACGATCAAAGAGCCGGTACCGTTAATCGTTCCGGCAACAACACTATCACCACTGGCCTTGCTGACGGGGAGCGGCTCTCCGGTGACCATCGATTCGTCGATAACACTGATGCCCTCCTCGATTACGCCATCGACAGGAACCTTCTCGCCAGGTCTGACTCGCAGGCGATCACCGACATTGAGCGAATCTATAGTGACATCCTTCTCGTGACCACAAGGGGTCAGCCGCCTTGCCAGTGTTGGCGCAAGTCCTAACAAAGCCTTGATTGCGGAGCCGGTCTTCTCACGTGCACGCAGTTCGAGCACTTGTCCGAGCAATACCAATGTGACGATGACCGCTGCCGCCTCGAAATAGACGCCGACGTGTCCGGCGGCGTCCCGGAAGTCGGCCGGAAACAGGTCCGGCGCTAATAGGGCGACTACGCTGTAAAAATAAGAAATGCCGACTCCGAGCATGATCAGAGTAAACATATTGGGGCTGCGGTTCTTTATAGATTTAACTCCCCGCTCAAAAAAGACCCACCCTCCCCAGACGACCACTGGGGTCGCAAGCAGGAATTCGAAAATTGTGCGGAGCTGAACAGTCATCAGCGTGCTTATCGGGCGGCCTGGTAACATGTCGCCCATCGCCAATACAAATACCGGGATCGTCAGCCAGATGCTTGCTTTGAAGCGACGGGCCATATAACCCAGTTCAGGGTTGGGCTCATCCTCCGGCACTACAGCGACCGCTTCCAGCGCCATCCCGCAGATCGGACAATCGCCTGCCTCGTCACTAACTACTTCGGGATGCATCGGACAGGTGTAGTGAATAGCTGCCGCATTACCGCCTGGCAAAGCCTTTTCCAGTGCCATACCGCATTTAGGACAATCAGCCGCGACGTCCGACTCAACGCCCGGACACATGGGACACGTCCATTCACCACTCATTTTTGATTCCCAACCTTTTTTCAGTGACATTCACAATTCGCCACAGCAAGATGGCGAACTCTGGAACTATATTTTAAATCTACGAAGGATTCATTATGCGCCAATTGTCGGTGTTATTCGTGATCATGGCAGTTGTTGCTTGTACTGATAGCGAGGTCGATGAAACATCAGAGGGGCTGATATCGACAATGACGGTGCCCGCTCTGGCGGGTAGCGGCGAGGCAAACCTCTCACAAGGTCTGTCAGGAACGGTCGCACTGAGCTGGCTGGAACCCGAAGGCGATGGTCACGCATTACGTTTTTCTATTCTGTTGGGCGGTAAATGGTCTGAGCCTCGTACGATAGCGTCAAGCGATAGCTGGTTCGTTAACTGGGCGGATTTCCCATCAGTCGTGCCCTTTACCGATACGCTTTGGGCGGCACACTGGCTGGCTAAAAAGCCCGGAGGGGTTTACGCCTACGACGTCAAGATTGCGACATCGACCGATCGTGGGGCTTCATGGAGCACCGGTGTCAGTCCGCACACCGACGATACACGCACCGAGCATGGCTTCGTTTCCCTGTATCCAGTGATGGACGGATTTGCTGCGTTGTGGCTCGATGGTCGAAATACGCCAGAAGACAGTGAACACGATGACGCTGGTGAAATAACGCACCACGACAACGCTCCCAGCGGTATGACCTTGCGCAGTGCCGAGTTATCCGCCGAGCTCGATATCCAGAACGAGCAACTGCTTGATGAGTTGGTGTGCGACTGCTGCCAGACCGACGTGGCGATAGCGAGCAGTGGTCCCGTAGCTGTATATCGCAACCGGACGGCCGACGAAGTTCGGGATATCTACGTGGCTCGGTCTGTCGACGGAACCTGGCAACAAGGCGTTGCGGTCGCGAACGACAACTGGCATATCGCAGGCTGTCCAGTGAATGGACCGGCAATAAGCGCAGCGGGAGCACAAGTTGCTGTGACCTGGTTTACGGCAGCGAATGACCAGGCACGTGTCAGGGTTGCCTTTTCCAGTGATTCAGCGGTTACTTTCGACGGCACTTATGACATCGCTACGGCCGATGTAATGGGCCGCGTAGGTATCACGCTCCTTCCCGATGGATCGGCTGCCGTAAGCTGGCTTAACAAGCTCTCCGGTGGTGCCGCCGATATTCGGTTGCGCCGCATAAGTTCGGAAGGTGAGCTTGGTCCGGTAATCACGGTTGCAGAAACCGCTGCGGCGCGGCCGTCCGGGTTCCCGCAGTTAATCCGTTACGGCGATGACCTGTTGCTCGCTTGGACCGATACCAGTGGTGGACAATCGTCTGTTTATTCAGCGCGTATTCCGGTGGCTGCACTCAAGTAATAGCGATCAAAAAATGGGTGACAAATTGATTTGTCACCCATTCCTTGCCTATTGATTCAGGCGCTTTAAGCCGGCCGTCTTCCAAATGAGGAAAACCGCTGGAATAACAAGCAACGTCAAGATGGTTGCACTCACCATTCCGCCGATCATCGGTGCGGCGATGCGTTGCATTACTTCGGCACCGGCGCCATGACCAAACATGATCGGGAGCAAGCCGGCAATAATCGCCGCGACCGTCATCATGATCGGACGTACTCGCAGCAGTGCTCCGTCGACAACTGCCTGTCGCAAATCATCTTTGGTCAACGGCCGTCCTTCACCCGAGGCAATGGCTTGCTGATTCGTGAGCGCCTGATTCAGGTAGACCAGCATTACAACCCCGATTTCAACCGCGACTCCCGCGAGTGCAATGAACCCGACTCCAACGGCTACCGAAAGCTCAAAGTTCAGCAGATAGAGCAAGCTGACACCGCCGACCAGTGCCATCGGCAACGTACCCATAATTATTGCGACTTCTCCCACGTGACGGAAATACATGAATAGCAGCAGGATAATAATTGCCAGGGTTAGTGGACCAACCAGTGTCAGGCGTTCCTTGGCTCGTTGCATATATTCGTATTGGCCGGACCACGTTATTGAGTAGCCTGCCGGGAGTTTTAGATTGCTACTAACCGCTTGTTGAGCATCTTTTACATAGGAACCGATATCACGATGCATGATGTCAACATAGATCCAGCCATTCAGACGTGCGTTTTCGCTTTTAATAACGTCCGGGCCATCCGCCACAATTACGGTGGCCACATCGCCAAGAGTGATATTTGCTCCGTTGGGGGTAACTATCGGTAACAATCGTAGCTCGTCAACGGAGTCACGAATGCGCTGTGGATAACGAATATTCACAGGGTATCGTTCCAGTCCTTCTACCGTTTGTGTGACGTTCATCCCACCGACAGCGGTCTGCACGACATCCTGCACGTCAGCAATATTCAGACCATAGCGTGCCGCTCTCAATCGATCGATATCAATATCCACGTAGCGCCCGCCAACGACTCGTTCCGAATACGCGGATGCGGTGCCATCGACGTCCTTCAGGATTCGTTCTATGTCTTTGCCTACCTGTTGGATAACGCCAAGGTCCGGACCAGCAATCTTGATTCCCAAAGGCGTTTTTATCCCGGTTGCGAGCATGTCGATGCGAGTTTTGATAGGCATTACCCACGCATTGGTGACCCCAGGAAAATGTATTGCTTGATCCAGTTCGGCGCGCAGTGACTCGGTGGTTACGCCTGCCCGCCATTGATCTCTTGGTTTAAGCTTTATGACGGTCTCAATCATCATGAGTGGCGCCGGATCTGTCGCCGTTTCGGCGCGGCCTACTTTGCCGAATACGGAAACGACTTCGGGAAAACTGCGTATGATCTTGTCTGTCTGTTGCAGCAGCTCACGTGCCTTGTCGATAGAAATCCCCGGGTGCGTTGTCGGCATATACATGAGGTCACCTTCGTCCAGCGGCGGCATGAACTCGGAGCCGAGCTTGCTGGCTGGAATTGCCCCAAGCACAACCACAATAAACGCAACCAGCAATACACTCTTGGGCGAATGTAATACCCAGTTGATGACCGGTTTGTAGATATGCCGAAGGATGCGGTTTAAGGGGTTACGTTCTTCCGCAATAATAGAGCCACGAATAAAATAGCCCATGAGCACGGGAACCAACGTGACCGACAATGCAGCGGCTGCGGCCATAGCGTAAGTCTTGGTCAGAGCCAGTGGCGTGAACATGCGGCCTTCCTGAGCTTCCAGTGTAAATACAGGCAGGAAGCTCAATGTAATAATCAGCAATGAAACAAAGAGTGCCGGACCCACCTCCACGGCTGCTTCGCTGATAACCTGCCAACGAGTTTCAGGCGTAATTCCTTTGCGCTCGATGTGTTTGTGAACATTTTCGATCATGACAATGGACGCGTCGACCATCGCGCCAATCGCTATAGCAATTCCGCCCAATGACATGATGTTGGCATTAATGCCTTGCGCGTGCATGACGATGAAGGCTGCAAAAAAGCCAACCGGCAAACTCAAAATAACCACCGCTGATGAAGGCAGATGAAAAAGAAATATTGCGCAGATCAATGCGACGACAATAAATTCTTCAATGAGTTTTTCCTGGAGGGTGCTGATCGCGCGGTGAATTAATTCCGCTCTATCATAGGTGGTTACAATCTCTACACCATCAGGGAGGCTAGCCTTTAATTTCTCAAGTTTATCTTTGACCTGATCAATAGTCGTTGAGGCGTTTTCTCCGTAACGCATAACGATTACTCCACCGACGACTTCGCCTTCGCCATTCAGTTCTGCAACGCCGCGACGCATCTCGGGACCGAGACGAATTTCCGCCAGGTCACCCAACATCACAGCGATGCCCTGATCATTAGTCCCCAGGGGTATAGCGGCAAGATCTTCGACACTTTGCAGGTAACCAGTCGTGCGAACCATATATTCCGCCTCGCCCATCTCCACGACAGCGCCACCGGATTCCTGGTTACCGCGCATGATCGCTTGCTTCACCTGTTCTAACGAGAATTTGTAGGCGCGTAACTGATTGGGATCGATGACTACCTGGTACTGGCGCACCATTCCGCCTATCGTCGCCACTTCCGCAACGCCTGGAACGGTTTGCAGTTCAAATTTTAGAAACCAGTCCTGAATACTGCGTAGTTCAGCCAAGTCGTGCTTGCCACTTCGATCAACCAGGGCGTACTCGTAAATCCAGCCTACACCGGTCGCGTCCGGTCCAAGCGCTGGTTTCGCGCCAGCTGGCAAATCGCCCGTTACCTGGCTGAGGTATTCGAGAACTCGCGAACGCGCCCAGTAAATGTCAGTCCCTTCTTTGAAAATCACATAGACGTACGAGTCTCCAAAAAACGAGTAACCGCGAACAGTTACTGCTTTGGGTACTGCAAGCATCGCGGTCGTTAACGGATAGGTAACTTGATCCTCGACGACTTGCGGTGCTTGCCCAGGATAGGAAGTCTTGATGATGACTTGTGCATCGGATAAATCCGGTATGGCATCGATCGGCGTATGTTGTATGGCAAATAGTCCCCAAATCACCAGAATTCCTGTTGCCAGGAAAACGAAGAAGCGGTTTTGGATCGACCAACGGATCAGATTAGCAATCATGGTCAATGCTCCATGGATTCGTGGTGCATGGGTTCAGTTGTCGACGAATTCTGATCTTTGCTTTCGGCTGAATCAGGTTGCTCAGTCATGTCCATGTCCATGGTCGAGTGATCCATCGAACTGTGGTCGACATCATTTTTGTTTATGTCTTCCATTTGCATCGTTGAGTGATCCTTCATTCGTGCGTGCTCGTCAACTGTCATCTTCTTCATTGAGCGGTCAACCGAATCACCTACTGTGCTATTTGAAGGGGTCTCGAAACGACTAAAAGCTCCATTGATACTGGATTCAGAATCAATCAGGAACTGACCGGAGGTAACGACGTCATCGCCCTCGTTGAGTCCGCCAAGTATTTCAATGACGCCGCCCGACTCTATGCCAGTCTTAATCGGTTGTGAACGAAAGCGACCGTTACCCATGGACAGCACGATGCGATCGTTGTCACCGCCGCGGATAACCGCTTCCCGGGGCACATAAAGCACGTCAGCGGACTCGCTCGCAAAAATGGTTGCTCGCGCGTACATGTTGGGGCGCAATAACGCCTCGTTATTGTCGAGTCGCAGCCGAATTTTTAACGTTCGTGTTTGCGGATCGATCTCTGGATACACGTAATCGATGTGTGCCGGGAACACTTGCCCGGGCAATGCGTCAATCCGAACCTCAGCGCGCTGTGAAGACTGCACCCAATTGGCCTGCTTCTCAAACACTTCTGTTTGGACCCAGATTTTTTGCAGACTCGCGATCGTCATGATGGTCGTGTTGGGTGTCACGTAACCCCCCTCACGAATATTCAGGCTTGCGACCACACCCGTTTGTTGTGCCGTGACTGTCATGCGCTGCTCCGAAATTCCGGAGACATTAATGCGGTTGATAAGTTGCTGATTAGCGCCCAGTGACATCAATCGTTTGCGAGACGCTTCCTTAAAGGATTCATTATTCATCTTCAAGGTCGCCAGATACTCGTCCTGCGCGGCGACCAGTGTTGGTGAGTAAATCTGGAACAGCGTGTCGCCCTTGCGCACCCGTTCGCCACTGGCCTTAACCCCAAGGCCCTCGATCCAGCCGTCAACTCTAGAGTTGATCTGTTTGATGCTGTCTTCGTCATAACCAAGGTAAGCCAGGCTGTCTATCTGACGTGCTAGCTGGCCGCGCACGACCTTGGCGGTGCGAACACCGAGGTTGTCGATAACCGTCGGGTCTATTTTTACGACACCCGGTTGCGTGTCAACGCTATCGGCGTAAACGGGCACCAAGTCCATACCCATAGGAGACTTACCAGGCTGGTCACGGCGGTAAGCAGGATCCATAGGTGCTTGCCAGTAGAGAACTTCGCGGTTCGCTGTGCCGGAGACTGCCCCGCTTTGCTGTTGGTTTCCGGATAGTACCGACCAACCGATCCAGCTCAGCAGCAGGACGATAATGAAAATCAGGAATTTATTGTTCATGGCCTCAGGCCTCCAAGGTTGGCAAGACGTGCAGCGCTTTGAGCCTGCCATACTTGTAATTGAATAAGATCAAGATGAGCGTCGAGAACTTGTATTCTGCCTCGTACCAAATCATTGAAATCACCAGCATCGCTCCGATAAGCGATAAGTGCGGCATTCGCTCCTTGGTCCGCAAGCTCGATGACACTGGACTCATAAAGAGCTATGCGCGAGTCGAGTTGTTGGTATCGAATATATTCGGCACGAAGATCGGCACTCATTTGCCGCAATATCAGTTCGTGTTTTGCGCTCATAGCTTGTCGCTCGCCCAACGCGGCAGAAAGTTCCTTGTTTTGCCGGCTTCGACCAAAGAACGGCAAATCAACACTGACCTGTAGGCTCACCATGTCGGACAACGGGGATCCGTCAGCCATCCGCCCGGAGCGATAGCCATAGCCAAAATCCAGGCCCAAGGTTGGTTTGAATTTCTGTTCGGCCAATGCGACGGCGTTGTCTTTCATGCTCCATTCGGCATCTACGCTCTGCACCGCAGGATGATCGTTCAAGTTGGCGATGAGGTCGGCAATGTCGGGCAACGTTCGAACGGCAGGTAAATTGCGGCTGACTTCGCGCTGGGCCGCCTGGCCTATCCACTGTGAAAGCCTTGCTTTGGCCTGTTCTTTCTCCTGCTGCACCATGAGTAATCTGTCATCGATTCGAGTAAGTTCAAGGCTTGCTTGCAGGTAGTCTTTTTGCCCTTTGCGCCCAAGCTCATAAAGTGACTGACTTACGCTCACCAGATCGGCAAAAAGCGGCTTGGTGTCCGTCACTACTTGCTCCGCCTGAGTCCAGTAAAAGACATCCAGCCAGGCACGCTGCACACTTTCTCGAACGTCGAGTGAGCGCTGCTCAGCCTTTTGGCTTGATTCAAGAGACTGGGCCTTGAACATCCGTTGTTCGATGTTGCGACTTTCGCGGCGCGGGAATGATTGGTGAATACCAATTTGCGTCATGGTCATCGCTTCACTGCTCAAACCACCGCCGCTGACTGGGAAATTGGCTACCCCAGCCATAAGCGTCGGGTCCGGCAGTTCAAGCACAGCCTCGCCGCGATTGGCGTAGGCGTATGCCATGTGCGTTTCGGCGACATAGCCTGGCTCATCCAGCAGGGCCAACCGCTCCGCTTCTGCAAGCGTCAATGGAATCGTTTGCGCGTTGCCATTGGTGGCTGATAGTGCGAGCAGACAAATGACAACGGCTTGTCTAATCAATCGGTGCAAAGGCGCAAAAACTGACAAATGTTTGGGGGCTGTGCTGCACCCAGGATTTGCGTAAAACATAGAGATACCTCAAGAAAAAAACCAACGGTGGTTTAGATCAGGCAGTCTCTATTTCAGATAAACGCAATACAGATCGATTAGTGGCGGGGATCCCCATAAGGGATATCGATTTTGAGCAGGTTCTATATAAGCACTGCGATTTCGGTCAGATAATTCGCCGCCAAGCTCGAAAACCGGCAAATAGACCACGTGGTCTGAGTGTTTTTTCAGGTCTTGATCGACTAAGCGCCCGTCGGCCAGCAAGTGCGTGTCTTCAACACATGACCCATCGGCTGCTGCGTCTTTTTGCAACATTTGATGGCCGTGCTGCATGCAATGTTCCGACATCGCCGGCATGTCGGCTGATCTAACGGCCTGCATTGCCATCACACACGGTTGGAAAGTGAGGTTCAACAACGCAATCAGAAATACGCTCAGACAGGCCTTTGCCTTAGCGGATGTTCTTCGATTTTTATGCGTTTTGGCCATGCAACTCTCGGTACCTGCTGCCACGTAGTGACATAGTGTGCCGCAAAATACCATGGAGAAACTGTGACATCTACCTAGAAATCAATATTTCGTGCGATTATCAAGGTAATGACGCACGGCGTTTTGAACGTGCCGGAACCGATCGCCGCCGAGGTGTTTGCCGCCATACCAGCGGGTCACGACAATAATATGATTTTGTAGCCCCTCTCTTTCCAGCATACGACCGATAACCATGCCCGCGCCGGCCTCACCGTCATCATCCTTTACTAGCACTGCATCCAGCATGAATGCCCAGGTATTATGGGTCGCCTTGGCAAATCTCTTCTTTCGGCAGAGTTCATTAATAAACGCCTGCGCTTCATCCGCAGAATTGCATTCACCGCCCGACACTGCATATTTTGAACCGCGGTCTGCAATGATTTTGTCAAATATCTGCATGATGGTTTGATTGCCGGTTACTGAGAGAGACCTTGAGAAGCAGAGTTTAATGGATCAGTAATCCGCCAGGGTCTGCCTAAGCGGCTATTTACACCTGTTCGCAATGCTACTACTTGAATATCTGCTTATGGAGGTCAACCCGCCCGGGGCGGCCCGAGCATGTCAGGCACTCACCAGGCCCGCTGTGCTTATTCGAATAGCCTTTCCGTTTGCAGGTTACAGAAAAGAAAAAGGCAGCCGGTAAGGGCTGCCTTGGTCTTTGATAATTTGGAGCGGGAAAGGAGGCTCGAACTCCCGACCTCAACCTTGGCAAGGTTGCGCTCTACCAACTGAGCTATTCCCGCAAATCGATCGAGGGCGAGATTTTAGCCACATGTGCTGGACTGTCAAGGGTATCGACGCAAATTGTTCGATTATCGTTGTTTTTTATTGGTTTTCGCTGATTACCGGCCATGCTGCCCGCAAATACGCGATCATTGACCAGATCGTCATGCCAGCGGCAAGAATCAGGAAGACAACTCCTATGTCGTAGATTTGGAGGCCCAGGAAGTCCCTTTCATAGACCATGCAGCCAATACCAAACATTTGCAGAAATGTCTTGATTTTGCCACCCATAGATACCGAGACTTTGGCGCGCGAGCCAATTCCCGCCATCCACTCCCGCAATGCGGATATCGTTATTTCTCGCCCGATAATGATCATTGCGACAACCGTTAGGGTTAGACGCGGGTCGGCCTGAACCAGGAGTACGAGGCAAATTGTTACCATCAGCTTGTCGGCAACTGGATCCAGAAATTCGCCAAAGCGCGAAATTTGTCCCATTTTTCGCGCGACGTAGCCGTCCAGCATATCGGTAATACCGGCTACGCCAAAAATCAGGCAGGCAATCGGACGGGCGTATTCAAGGGAGCTGTAAAAACACATCACAGTGATAGGGATCGCTACAATGCGAATCATCGTGAGAATATTGGCCAGGTTATTTTTGATGAATTTCACGGTTTGCCCAATCAGCCCTGCTCAATCATGTGAAAATTATTATAGATTCGTTCGGCCAGGTTTCTGCTGATTCCAGCCACCTTTACCAAATCATCAATACCCGCCGCCCTAACTCCCTGCAATCCCCCGAACTGACTGAGGAGCTCGCGCCTTCGTTTGGGACCCAAACCGGGAATTGCTTCAAGCGTTGACGTCCGTCGTGCCTTGTCGCGTCTCTGCCGGTGCCCTGTAATCGCAAAGCGGTGCGCTTCATCGCGGACTTGTTGTAACAGGTGCAGCGCCGGTGAGTCCTCGCGCAGTATAGTGGCAGAGTCTTTGCCTGCCAAGAAGAGCTGTTCAGTGCCTGGTTTGCGTGCCCTGCCCTTGGCAATACCCAGAATTTGAATAAAGTCTATCTCCAACTCGGCCAAGATTGACTTGGCCTCGCTGAGCTGTCCTTTGCCGCCATCGATCAATAACAAGTCAGGGAGTGGAACCTCGCCTTTTTTAATTCGTGCGTAGCGCCGTCTTAACGCTTCGCGCATCGCCGCGTAATCATCGCCGGCCGCCGCTGTCTGGATATTGAAACGTCGATAATCGCTCTTGAGCGCCCCTGCTTCATTAAATACAACACAGGAAGCAACGGTTGCCTCACCTTGGGTGTGGCTTATATCGAAGCATTCAATGCGTTCTGGTGGGCTATCCAATTGCAAGGCTTCCGCAAGTGCCGCAAGCTGCCGTTTAATTGTTGCCTTGCTCGCTATTTTTAGTGAGAGCCCCTGCATAGCGTTCGTTTCTGCAAGCGCCCGCCAGCGCAAACGATCGCCCCTGACTCGTTCCTTGATGGTAACTTTGTGTCCGGAACGATCGCTTAATACATCTTCAAGTAATTTCTTGTCGACTGCCGCGGTTCGGACAATGATCTCGGTCGGTACTGATCGTGCCAGGTAGTACTGCGGCAGGAATCCAGCAAGCAATTGCTCGGTAGTCAGGTCTGCACTGACCTTTGGGAAAAAATTGCGACTGCCAAGGACGCTGCCATTGCGAATAAACAAGATTGTTACACAATGCAGGCTGCCTTCTGATGCAACGCCGATGGCATCCAGATTGATAGCGCTGCCTCTGGATATCAGTTGTGCCGCTTCGACCTGTTTGAGCCGCGTAATGCGATCTCTGAATTGGGCCGCTTGTTCATAATTTAATTCGGTGGCTGCTTTTTCCATGCGGGCCACCAGACTGTCTATAACCTGCCTGTTTCGCCCTTCAAGAAACATAATTGTTGCCTGGACATCTTTGGCGTACGCCTCGGTATCGATGTAGTTAACGCAAGGTGCCGTGCAGCGTCTTATCTGGTGTTGCAGGCAAGCTCTGGATCGGTTCTCAAAAAAACTGTCACTGCACTGGCGGATCTGAAAAAGCTTTTGTAATTCGCTGATGGTTTGGCGTACAGCACCGCTGCTTGGGTACGGTCCAAAATAACGCCCGGCTGCTTTCTGCGGTCCGCGGTGAAATTCTACCCGCGGAAAATTTTGCTTGGTCGAGATGTAGATATAAGGGTAGCTCTTGTCGTCTCTGAGTACGACGTTGAACCGCGGCTTATAGCGTTTAATCAAATTGTATTCAAGTATCAGCGCCTCCGCTTCGGTATTGGTGACCGTAACTTCGACACCCGCGACATGGCTCATTAAGGAGATTGTTTTCGGATCTGTTAGCGTGCGCTGAAAATAGCTGGAGACGCGTTTTTTAAGGTCTAAAGCTTTGCCAACATAAATGACATCGCTCTTGGCATTCAGCATCCGATAGACGCCGGGTCTATGCGTCAGGCGGCCGAGAAAATCCGTCGAATCAAACGCTGCCTCCTGGTCACTCATCAGGCTTCCGCAATCAACTGCCGGGCCCGAACAAAAATGTCTTCGAACATTTCAGGTGTGAGCCGTCGTGTATTGGTGTTGTAACGACTGCAGTGATAAGAGTCGAGGAGTACTACATTTTCCAGCAAGCCGTGTTCCACCCCATGACCAAACTTAAAATCGGCCTGCCGCAATCCGAGTGCTTTCACGATGGCACGATGGGCAATACCGCCCAGCGCGAGTACGACGGATCCTCGTGGCAAATCGCACAGTTCATTGACGAGGTACTGGTTGCAGGTATTGATTTCACTGCCTATTGGCTTGTTATCGGGTGGCAGACATTTCACAGCATTGGTAATGCGGCAATTCGAAAGCTGTAACGGATCACCTGCTGCGATGGATTCCGGAATACTGCCAAATCCAAATTTGTGCAACATCTGATACAACAGGATACCGGCATGATCACCTGTAAACGGCCGGCCCGTGCGGTTCGCACCGTGCATCCCGGGAGCGAGACCAATGATCAACAGTCGCGCAGCGGCATCCCCAAAGGGTGGCACTGGTCTGCAGAAATAGTCGGGGTACTTGTCGAGCACCTTATCGAGAAAGGTGGCAAGCCGCGGACATTGCCGACAGTCAGGATCGTATATCTTTTTCATAAGCGATAACTTACCGCAAATCTGCCCGATTTGATGTAATCAGCCCAAATTCGCAGCAAGAATTTATCACCCGGAATGTTTATACGTCGTCGTCTTGCATGTGGCGAATGACTGCTTCTCCGAAACCGCGGGTCCCAACCAGCGTTGCCCCGGGGATCAAGTGTTCAAGCTCTTCTTCGACTTCATGCTTGTCGTGCGGTTGTTCCTTGCGCTTGGGTGCGCGGATGGCGGTGCGTAGCTTGGCCAGATCGAAGGTCAGCTCCTTGTTTGCAATCGTATTCGCGACGCCTCTAATTATCAGGTCTGCCGCTTCGTCCCAGCCGAGGTAACGCAACATCATTTCCGACGATAGAATCAGCGAGCCAGGATTGACGCGATCCTTGCCGGCGA
>JAHEFE010000021.1:0-18929 GCA_024640365.1 Woeseiaceae bacterium
GATTCGGGCTGCCATCGTTCAAATAATAAACACCGAAACCCTGGAAATTTCCGGCTACAACGTCAAGATCGCCATCGCGATCAAGATCACCTAGCGCGATGCCACGGGTTACGGCCGAACTTGTACCGAGAGCAATCGGCGCAATATCAAACACTCCGGCGTTGTTTTCATAGATTTGATTTACGGCGCCAGCTGGTCCGTCACCAAGAAATAGATCGACGCCTTCATTTGCGACGACAGCATCCAGGTCGCCATCCCCATCCAGGTCACCGAGTGCAATATCCCTTGTTGTATTAGCGACGTCGCCAAGACCGCCCATAGGCACTCGCGTAACAGTCGGCGCTGTCAAGGTAGTGGCGAGACCCAGGCGGAGCATACCGTTGGCGGTATCCCAATCTGCGGTTGTCGATACATCCTTGAGTGCGTCACTCGAGAAGTCTTCTGTAAATGGGAATCCCACGGCCGCGACCGCTACCGACACGACAGCGCCTGCAGCAAGACCGATCAGGGAAAGTTTCCGGTAACCCTTTCGGGCGGGCTTTGAAACGATCATGATTGACTTTCCTTGTTGTTTACGAACCACATATATGGTCGCATTTTACTTGTTGAGTTCAGCTTAGCTCACTATCTGGCTTTTCTGGGGTCATTATTTACTTAACCAGTCAATTGGTATCCTGGAACTAATGTTGTTGCTAATAAACAACATAAATACGCCGAGCCAAACCCTAACAAAAATAGTGAATTCTGCATTGTGATTGGCATAGTGCAGCGTCCGAAGCGGGATTGCGACGAATCGGGTCACGCGTAATTTTGTGAACTCGGTCACACTATAGCGCGACGCTATGCGGCGCAATCAGGGGGTTTCCTTACTGCCGAAAAAATCCCCGCGTCCCAGAGACTTGAGATCGTCAGTTGTCCCAAAGTCTAGGGCGGCCCCCTGCGGAATCGGCATGCTGCCGATCGATAGTCCGGATTGTATCGCGGCATTTAATACATCGCCGACGTACAACTCCCGTTTATTCACCCGATGCCGTCGATTTGTGTGATGCGTCATGAACTCAGAGAAGCGGCCAGACCAGGTGGCGGTGATCCAAGTCCAGCCGCTGACACCCGCGCCCGGCTTTGGCCTTATGTTCAGGACTCTCCCGTCGCGATTGCAGCTGACAATATCGACCTTGTCGCCCCTGGTGGATGGCACCAGTCCCAGCGTCACATCCACACCGTGCGCAAGATGTTCGGCAATCGTTCGCTCGACGATGTTTCTTGGGTGAAAAACGATGTCCGGAAAAATCAGGACAGCGTTTCTGCCCGCCAGGTGAGGAATTGCAGTACATAACGTATGCGGAACGCTGGGTGACGATTCCCGGCAAAGGAACTTTACGGTTATGCCGCTTACAGGCGTTTTTTCGAGGTACGCAGCGATATCCCCCTTGCCCTGCGCAACTATAATGTACGCTTCACGGACTCCGTTTTCCCTCAGGAGCTGCAATGAGTCCTCGATCGCGACCGGGGTGCCCGGAGCGGCAACAAACGGATCATTTGCCAGAGGTCTTAATGGCAAGAGTTCTTTGCTGAATGGCAACTTACCCAGACGACTTCCGGAGCCAGCGGCTGGTATGAGAGCGACGAAATCGTTATTTGATTTATGCAAAATTCTTTACCAATCAGCGATTGACCATATATACGAGCTAAAATCTGGTTGAATTACCGGTATCAACTGAGATGTCCATCATTGCCGCACAATCCCCCGCTACCTTATGATACGGCTTCGTTTTGTGCCGGGTTGATCAATTAATCGGCTGACGCTCTGTCCAAGTGCCGATGAGCGATGTCGGGTTTTTAAGTCAGAAAAAAGAAAAGAGAAAACAAATGCAAGCTGTAATTCTAGCTGGCGGGTTGGGAACTCGCCTGTCCGAGGAAACCACGATCAAGCCGAAGCCGATGGTAGAAGTTGGCGGTCGTCCGATTCTGTGGCACATCATGAAGATATTTTCCGCGCAGGGAATAAATGATTTCATTATCTGCTGCGGATACAAGGGGTACATGATCAAGGAGTACTTCGCCAATTACTACCTGCATGTCTCCGACGTTACCTTCGATGTCCGCAACAACCAGCGGACTATACATCAGAACATGGCGGATCCATGGAAGGTTACGCTAGTTGATACTGGCGACCATAGCGGCACAGGCGGTCGGCTGCTGCGAATTCGTGAATATCTAAATGATGAGACTTTCATGATGACTTATGGCGACGGTGTGGCTGACGTAGACCTCGCGAAACTACTCGAGTTTCACAGGAAGCAGGGGACAAAGGCAACTTTGACAGCGGTCCAGCCTCCGGGTCGATTTGGTGCGTTCAAATTAAGTGAGGACAAATCCCGAATAGAACATTTCAGAGAAAAGCCGAAGGGTGATGGTGCGTATGTCAATGGCGGATTCTTCGCACTGGAGCCTTCGGTTCTGGATTACGTGGCGAATGAAGGGATCTTCTGGGAAGCGGAGCCATTGAGTGGGCTCGCAGAGGACGGGGAATTATCGGCATTCAAGCACGATAAGTTTTGGTACGCGATGGATACTCTTCGTGATCGAAATGTCCTGGAAGAATTATGGAACAAAGGTGAGGCACCCTGGAAGACCTGGGAATAATTTCGATGAGGATTGTCGATACAACAATCGCTGGTGTCAGCCTGGTTGAGCTCGAGCGGATCGAGGATGAGCGTGGCTCATTCGCACGAAGTTTTTGCATGGATGAATTAAGGGAGGCGGGTATCAAATTCAATGTTCACCAGGCAAACATATCCGTTAATAGATTCGCCGGTACAGTAAGGGGAATGCATTTTCAAGGTGAGCCGTCGCCGGAATCGAAGATTGTACGATGTACTCGCGGGCTTATATTCGACGTTGTGCTGGATCTGAGACCGGATTCCTCAACGTACTGCCAGTGGTTTGGTACAAAGCTGAACCCCACGGAGGGGGCAGCTGTTTTGATTCCACCAGGATGTGCACACGGGTTTCAGTCACTCGCGGATGATACGGAGGTACATTACCTGATGTGTGGCCGATTTGATGCGGCCGCCGCGACCGGTGTGCGATATGATGATCCCGCCTTTCGCATCAACTGGCCCGCGCCCGTAAGTTCGGTGTCTGAAAAAGACCGGGAATGGCCGGATTATGTCCCACAAGTCATCCAAAATTCGGACATTGAATTATGAGCTCGCAGGATTCAACAGCTGTTTCTGACGAGAAAGTTGTCGTAATTGAGGCTGCCAAAGGGTGGCGTTTTTTCGACGCAAAAGAACTGGCTGATTATCGCGACCTGTTTTTCTTTCTTGTTTTTCGCGACATTAAAGTACTTTATGCTCAGACCGTGCTCGGATTTTCCTGGGCCATTCTCAATCCGTTAATCCAGATCCTTATTTTCTCAGTGATTTTCGGAGGCGTTGCAAAAATTGAAACCGACGGAATTCCCTACACGCTGTTTTCAACGGTCGCCATTGTGCCGTGGACTTACATGTCAAATGCCATGTCTTCCGGAAGTGTGAGTCTTATTGGCGGCCAGGGAATGTTGGGCAAGATTTATTTTCCCAGGCTGATTTTCCCGGTGACACCGATACTGGCCAAGCTTGTCGATTTCGCAATATCAATTTTGCTGATAGTTGTGGTCATGATCTATTACGGTGTGATGCCGGGGTGGAATATGTTGTTGTTGCCATTATTTGTCTTGATGATGATCGCGGTGCCTCTCGGCGTTAGTCTGTGGCTTTCGGCGATGGCTATTCGTTATCGGGATGTTAATTTTGCTATGCCATTTATCATTCGCATGCTTATCTATTCAGCGCCAATAGTCTACACGGCATCGGCCATACCTGAATCATGGCGGCTGGTGTATTCGTTCAATCCCATCGTCGGTGTAATAGAAGGATATCGCGCTGCTTTGCTGGGAACCGACGTTGAATGGCTATATATTCTGCCGGGCATGTTTACATCTGTTCTGCTGGTTTTCGGCGGCTTATTGTATTTTCATCGAATGGAAAAGGTTTTCGTCGATGTTATTTGATGCAGCGAAGGTATTGGGGAATGCAAAGTGAGTAAAGATTCCGCAATCGTCGTCGAAAATATGTCGAAGCTGTATCGGCTGGGTGTCGAGAAACATTCGGGCGACAACCTGGTGACGGCGATGGCTTCATTTTTCCGGAATCCACTCGGTAATTATCGACGTCACCGTTCGCTTTATGATTTTCGTGATGTCGATATTGCAGGCCTCGAAAGTGGGACAGAGTCAGATTCAAGGGCGGACATTCTCTGGGCTGTCAAAGATATTTCATTTGAGGTACCGCGCGGTCAGATATTGGGTATCGTCGGTCAAAATGGCGCGGGCAAGTCGACACTTTTGAAGATCTTGTCCCGAATTACGTCGCCTACCAGTGGCCGAGCCATCATTCGCGGCCGGGTTGGCAGCCTGCTGGAAGTAGGAACCGGTTTCCATCAGGAGTTGACCGGGCGAGAAAACGTCTATTTGAATGGCACGATTCTGGGTCTGCGCAAGAAGGAAGTTGACAAATTATTTGATGAAATCGTCGATTTTGCCGGAATCGAAAGATTTCTGGACACGCCGGTAAAACGGTACTCGAGTGGCATGAAAGTCAGGCTCGGATTTGCCGTTGCTGCCCATCTGGAGCCGGAGGTGCTGATTGTAGACGAAGTTCTCGCGGTCGGTGATGCCGAATTCAAGAGAAAATGCCTGGGTAAGATGGAGTCGATCGGCGAACAGGGACGGACTATTCTGTTCGTGTCACACAATATGCCGCAGGTCACGCGGCTCTGTAATCGTGTCATCATGATTGAAAACGGCGGCATTGTGAAGGACGGTGGTCCACACGAAGTCGTCGAGGCGTATCTTAGTGCAGGCAAACACCGGGTCGCTGCAAGAGAATGGCCAGTATTGGAGGAGGCACCTGGCGGACAGGTCGCTCGTCTCCGATCTGTCAGTGTTCGTAATGAGAAAAATCAAGTATCGGACACGATGGACATCAGGAAACCGGTTACTGTCCAGGTTGAATTTGACTGTTTGACGCCAGGCTATGTACTTATGCCTGCATTCAGCCTGTGCAACGAAGAATCGCAAATAATCTTTTGTTCAAACGACACCGAAGAGCACTGGTTGCGGAAAGAGCGGCAGCCGGGCCGCTATATCGCTCGTGTTGTGATTCCAGGGAATTTACTCACTGAAGGCACAATGCTGATTAATACGGCAATCTGGCAATGGGAGCCCACACGGAGAATCGAATATCATGTGCCCGATGCAGTCGCGTTTCAGGTGATCGACACTTTAGACGGCGACTCGGCCCGCGGACATTATCCGGGCGATCTGCCGGGAACGGTAAGGCCCAAGCTCGACTGGCACACGGAACGGACCGGCGACGTCGGTTAGTCGCTATCGGCGGGATTGGGAAGGGTCGCCTGAAATTGAATGGTTCAAATTTCTAAAAATTGATTGGATAGATACAGGGAGTCAGAATTGGCCGGAGAAAAATGCCGCATCTGTGACACGGCGCTAGAACATGTCTTTGTGGACCTGGGCATGTCACCAATCGCGAACGACTACGTTGCAGCTGAAAAAGCAAACGCGATGGAGCCGTTTTATCCGCTGTGTGTGTACGTTTGTGATCAGTGCTGGTTGGTGCAGCTACCCGCTGTGCAGTCCGCCGACGATATTTTTCGGGAGGACTATGCATATTTCTCGTCAGTGTCAAAAAGCTGGCTTGAGCATGCCAGGATCTATGTTGATAAAGTGATTGGAAGGTTTGATCTCGGGCCGGAAAACTCGGTAGTCGAGGTCGCCAGCAATGACGGGTATCTACTCCAGTATTTCCGTGATCGCGGGATACCAGTGCTTGGTATAGAGCCCTGTGGAAATGTTGCCGCGGCTGCGGAAAAAATCGGTGTACCGTCCGTCGTCGAGTTTTTTGGGTGCGAACTGGCAAATAAGCTGGTCAGTGAACGGTCTAAGCCAGATCTTGTGATTGGTAACAATGTGCTCGCCCACGTGCCCGACCTCAAAGACTTTGTTGGCGGTCTAAAGATTCTGCTCGCCGATGACGGTGTAATTACGATGGAGTTTCCTCACCTGGAAAGGCTTATCGAGAATAATCAATTTGATACGATCTATCACGAGCACTTTTCATATTTTTCATTCATTGCGGTACTGAATGTTTTCGATATGCACGGCCTTCGAATATTCGATGTCGAAGAGCTGCCGACACACGGCGGCTCGCTTCGAATTTATGCCTGCCACGCAGATGACGACAGTAAGAAGGCTGGTGAAAATGTTGCCGTGCTGGAACGGCGAGAAAGAGAGGAAGGGTTCGACGGCCTTGAAATATATCGTGGTTTTGAAAAGACGGTGCGCAGGACGAAGCGAGAACTTCTGAAGTTTCTGATTTCGGCCCAGGAAGACGGTAAAAGTGTGGTTGGCTACGGTGCGCCGGCAAAGGGTAATACATTGTTGAATTTTTGCGGTGTTCGAAGCGAGTTTCTCGAGTACACGGTTGATAGGGCGCCTAGCAAACAGGGCACACTTTTGCCCGGTACCCGAATACCGGTTTATGCACCTGAGAAAATTCTGGAGACCAGGCCGGACTATGTATTAATTCTTCCGTGGAATATCAAGGACGAAATAATCAAAGATATGTCTGCAGTGCGTGAGTGGGGTGGCCGCTTCCTTGTGCCGATTCCCGAGGTGAAAGTGCTGGACTGAAATGTCGACTAGTCGGGATATATTGCAGGCTCTCCTCCGGCAGGGTTCCGGAGACGATATGTATGATCTCGTCTGCGAACTTTTTCCTGTCTGTCGAAGCATAAGTGGAGATGGTGTTCGCGCTACTCTGGACCGGATTGCCAATGAAATACCACTTACGATCCACGAAGTTCCCTCAGGGTCTGAGGTTTTCGACTGGACGGTCCCCAAAGAGTGGAACATTCGCGAAGCCTGGATAAAAGACCCATCCGGAAAAAAAATAGTCGACTTTGCGGACCACAACCTGC
Organism: Woeseiaceae bacterium; assembly: GCA_024640365.1. Classification (GTDB taxonomy): domain Bacteria; phylum Pseudomonadota; class Gammaproteobacteria; order Steroidobacterales; family Woeseiaceae; genus JAHEFE01. Next base: position 7,045 of record JAHEFE010000021.1, read on the forward strand.
ACGTGGTCAGCTACAGCATGCCAGTCAGAGAGCGGCTAAGTCTGGCGAAATTGAAGGAACACTTGTTTAGTTTGCCTGACAGACCCGACTGGATCCCGTATCGAACCAGTTATTACAATGAGTCCTGGGGGTTTTGTCTCACTCATCGCCAACTTGAGGCTTTGGAAGATGGTGAGTACGAGGTCTGCATTGACTCAACCCTTAGTGCGGGTTCCCTTACATATGGCGAGTGTTTTATCGAGGGAGAAACCGAGGACGAATTCATGCTCTCGGCGCATATATGCCATCCATCGCTCGCAAACGACAATCTTTCGGGCATCGCACTTCTGACCAGGCTTGGCAAAGCTTTACTTTCCGTTGATACCCGGTATTCCTACAGACTGATTTTCGCGCCGGGAACGATCGGTTCGATTACCTGGCTTGCCCAAAACAAAGCTAGGGCATCGAGGATCAAACACGGGTTAGTGGTGTCGTGCGTGGGAGACGGTGGTGGTCCAACATATAAACGTAGCCGACGAGGAGACGTGGATATCGACAGGGCAGTTTCGCAGGTCTTCTCGGATTTTGCTCCGGCCGGGGAGATCGAAGACTTTTCCCCGTACGGGTACGATGAGAGGCAGTACTGCTCACCAGGGTTTAATTTGCCGGTTGGGCTATTGGAGCGCAGCAAATATGGTGCGTTCCCGGAGTATCATACCTCGGCCGACGACCTGGACTTTGTGAGCCCGGTCAACCTGGACTTCTCTTACAACATGGTGGCTCGTATCGTCGACCTCATCGAGACGAACTGGTCGCCTGTAAGCACGTTGCCGTTTTGCGAACCACAACTGGGTAAACGTGGTCTTTACGAGGCAATGGGTGGAGACAATCAGCGGGTGGATAGGCAGATGGCAATGCTTTGGGTTCTGAATCTCGCCTGTGGAAATCACTCGCTTCTTGATATGGCCGAGAGGTCAGGTGTCCGATATTCGCTTATTCGTGAAGTCAGCGACTTGTTGGTGAGGAACGGATTGCTCAGGCGCTGACTCGCCGTCTATCTACTTCCGGTAGTACGGTCTCTTCAACAAATCGATCGTAATGCTCGGCAAATGTCTCTCGGGTATGTCGCCCACGTGCGAAGTTCCACGCTGACCTGGCACGTCTTTCAAGTTCGTCCGGTGGCATCCGCGAGAGTTTAACAACTGCATTACGAACAGCTTCCACGGACGCAATGTCCAGGACGAGGCCAAAATCTTCCGTGTCGACACTCGCTTCCCTGGTGACGACAGGAATCAGGCCAGCGTGCATGCAGGTAATAACACTGCCGCCGCCACCCTCGGAGCAACTGGGATAAACAGTTGCCAACGTGCGACGCATCAACGCCCGGAAGTCCTCTGTATCCACATCCACCCAGCCGATTGTCTCAATGTTACTGCTGTGAAACATCGGCTCATTGAACGCCCGGACAAATCGGGGTTCTACGTCCAGGGGGCCGCAAATCAGTAATTTCAGGTCCGGTAATTCCCGGAAAGCGTCGATAACCAGGTCCAGGCCCTTGTGAGCAAATCCGCCGCTGCCGAACCAGATGAAGGTATCACGACAACTATCGAAGTCCTTCTCGTCATCCCATTCATATTGCCGGACTGAGGAGAGTGGAATACGGTGAATCGGTTTTCCGGCGTATCGATAGGTGTCGACAGTAAACTCATTACCAAGAACGCAACCTATATCCGCCGATTCCAGTGCCCAATTATTCTCTACCATTCTATTCGATGGCATTGAAACACCATGTCGATCCCGAATGTCGAGCAGTCGCGCAAGCGCATTGGCGTTATGTGTCAGGAAATGCGCGGTGTCCAGGTGAGCGATCTTCAGGCAATGTGCGGGCATCATTTTCGCAAGCCGCTCAAGATTGGTTCTCGCAGAGATCAGGATGTCATATGAGCGACTCGGATTGAAAACATCATCAGCGAAATGCAAGACATCGACAGCAAATCCATGCTCCAAGAAGCAGTGGGCCATATAGCGACATTCCCAGTAATGGGTGTGAGCGGAAGATACATCGGTGTCGTCTGCAAGAATCGCGTCAGGTATGTACGAAATTAGTACCCTGCCTCGAGGCTCAATCTTTGGTGATAACGATGCAATAATCTTGCCCGAACGGTAGCGAAGTTCGAGACCGATTAAATCGAGAAACCGGTTAATCAGTCGCAGCATTTGAACGTATCAGTTTCAGCTCGCTTAATCGCAAACGGAGTCTTCGTCGAATTTTACGGTAAATACTTAACGGTTGTTCTGGTGGAGGCGGTGTTTCAAAAGGTAATCGAAGGAAATTGACCGGGAATAATGCACCGGTGCAGCGATCTTTCTTATTGACGAGAGGGCCTTTTACAAAACACTCGCTAGCGAACCATGCATAATCATCCATCCAGGTCCAGGCATTGTTGCGGAAGTATGTGTCCGCAATTTTTCTGATTTTTTCGATATCAACCGGCATTGAGTAATAAGGCCTGCCAAATCCCTGGACATATTGTCGCATCAATTCACTGCTTTTGTTACTGACGTAGTTGTTATACCAAACAGCCGCTCCAATTTTTTCCGCGAAAACTGTCGCAATTCGGCAGACCTGGACGTGATCTTCATGACCGTATTCGCCCCAGGGGTTGTGCGTAAAAATATTGGCAGTGCCTTTAAGGTGTGGTTCCAGCGCCGTACGGACCAGTTCAGCTTGATGCCTGTACGCTGCGTCGAATTGTGGATATCGATCGAGCTTCAAGCCGTATTCCGTTTCCGTTGGATGGGGCCACTTGCTCTTATTGTGGGATTTTACCTGGCAGACGTCCAGCTCCACTATCCGGTCCCGGCAGGCATGTTCCGCGAGGCTTCGCCTCCGCGCGTCACCCAGTTCTGGCCAATGCCCGGCCTCGGTAAAGCAAATTACTATCTTTTCAAATCGGTCGAGTACTGACCCAAACCAGAGAACTTCGTCATCCGGATGCGCAACGATTAGAACTGACTTTTCCAGCGCGTCTTTCGGTAGTTCCATTTTTCTGTTCTCTAGAATCGCGGAGCGGCTATTTAGAAGCCCTGCCGGCTATTCGACTCTGATACTGACGCAGTCTCAAGGAACTGCATCACAATGTTTTTTGAGGTCTAATTCCGTTGCCCAAAATGATGTGGATACTTGCCACAAATAAATTTGCGATTTTCTGTCAATGCTGGAAGATATCTGTCGTTACAATCGTTCTAACGTGCGAAAAAACGTCAATCTGTGCCTAATTGCCCCAACCGATGCCGATGAATATCGAAGAAATATGCAAGAACAAGAAGTACCTGGTTACCGGAGCATCGGGATTTATTGGCCGGGCTGTTTGCAAGCGGCTGTTGGAAATGGGCGCATACGTTCACGGAGTCTCCAGGCGCGAAGTGCAATTCGATTCGGAATACTGGACGCACTCCTGTTTGGATCTGGTAAATGCAGACGCAGTCGACCGACTATTTGTCGATTCTAAACCTGATTATCTTATTCACCTAGCAAGCTGCGTTACGGGCAAGCGTGAGTTGGAGTGGGTTCGGGCGACTCTGGCCGGCAACCTGCAAAGCGCAGTAAATGTTCTCGTCGCAGCCGAAAATAATGGTGTCGCCAAGTCCGTATTGGCTGGTTCTCTCGAGGAGCCGGAGGAGACGGATAAGACAGCTGTCCCGGCATCACCGTATGCGGCGTCGAAATGGTGCGCAACGGCCTATGCGCGGATGATGCATGCGCTCTACGACACTAAAGTTGCTGTTGCGCGAATCTTTATGGTCTATGGTCCAGGCCAGCAAGACCACCAGAAGCTCATTCCCTACGTTTGTATTTCAGCGGCAAAACTAGAGGCGCCGAAGCTGATGAGCGGCGGCAGGCCAGTGGACTGGATATACATTGACGACGTCGTTTCCGGATTGATTCGGATGACGCTATCCGGTCCGGAGGATGGCTCATATGTGGATCTGGGTACGGGACAGCTCGTCACGACGGGTGACGTCGCTGGTAGAATCTGCTCGATAGCAGGTACTGGCGTCAGCCCGGAGTTTGGTGCGGTGCCGGATCGGGCGATGGAGCAGGAACGGATTGCCAATATCGTCGCTACAAAGAATCAGCTGGGTTGGTCTGCAAATACCGGGCTTGATATTGGATTGGAGCAGACTTACCGCTGGTACAGGCAGGTCGTTTTGGATCAGGATAGGCGGGTATAGGTCAACGTGATCAGAAATTTCATCGACAATGTCATAAGGGCCGCGGGTCTCAAGGTAGGTCTGCTACTGCGGAACCTGCAGGACGAGATTGATCGCAGGAGCCTGCCCAAATTTGCCAATGACCCGAAGAATCTCCATTTCGAGTCCCCGAGGCGGATTTCGAATCCGAAATGTATCTGGATAGGGGACGATGTATCACTGGGCCCGGGCTGTTTGCTTAGTGCCACGCGCCGGTACCCGGGCGCATTCATGCAGGGGGCAACAGCTGTTGAACCGCAGGAATTCGAACCGGTCATTCGGATTGGAGACAGGGTATCTGCCACCGGGTACCTGACGATAGGCGCTGCGTGCAAGGTCGAAATAGGCGACGATGCACTTCTCGCGTCGCACGTTTTCATTGGCGATAACCAGCACGGTCATTCCAGGATTGATATCCCATTCAAGTATCAACACCTGGAGAAAATTTCACCAATCAGTGTTGGGGCAGGGTGCTGGATCGGGGAGCACGTCGTGATCATGCCAGGCGTTGCGATTGGAGAAATGTCAATTGTTGGGGCCAACAGTGTCGTAACCCGCTCGGTGCCGGCCAGATCCGTTGTCGTAGGAAGCCCGGCCCGCGTGATTCGTCGATGGGATGACGAGTCAAACGCATGGATTACAGCGGACTAGCTAATCGCCGGTACTGGGGCGGTCGGATCATCCACCGAATTCGCGAATATTCGGAAATATGTTAATTTACAATGAGTTGACTCGCTCGGGGAAAGGGCAACTGATTGTCAGAAACGCAATATGAATCATGCACGGTACCAAGTATGACAACGGTCACAGGAGTTTTCGCCCTCGCGTGTTATAAATCGGCGTCAACCCGGCTGTGGGAAGTGAATCTACGAACCTGTAACTGGGCGAACCAGCTCAAAGGTCGCCGATTGCGGAGTGAACCGTGCTTGCAGCGGGGGTCGACCGACTAGCAGCTTTCTGAATCATGACGAGATAACAAGAATGGCCACACGGATGGAGTCATCCACCAATTACATACTGGGGATTTCTGCTTACTACCACGATAGCGCGGCAGCATTGCTGCGAAACGGTAGTATTGTAGCTGCGGCCCAGGAAGAGCGATTCACGCGAAAGAAGCATGACTCTTCTTTTCCTGTTCATGCTGTCAACTATTGTCTTGACGAGGCCGGTATTCGATTAGCCGATGTGGACAGTGTTGTGTTCTACGATAAACCGCTGGTCAAGTTCGAACGACTGCTGGAAACCTATGTCAGTTACGCGCCGAGCGGTATCCGCTCATTTGTGACAGCGATGCCGATTTGGTTGAAAGAAAAACTTTATCTGAAGAGCACACTCAAAAGGGAACTTGTCGAGATAGGGAACTGCAAGAAAGGCGAGATCCCGAACCTCTTGTTCGCGGAACATCACCAGTCGCATGCTGCGTCTGCATTTTTTTTCAGCCCCTTTGAAGATGCGGCTATCCTCTGCCTGGACGGTGTCGGTGAGTGGGCCACAACAACTGCATGGCATGGGAAGGGCAATCACATTGAGTCGCTGTGGGAAATCGATTTTCCGCATTCCCTGGGCTTGCTGTATTCTGCATTTACCTATTTCACCGGGTTTCGGGTTAATTCGGGCGAATACAAGCTAATGGGGCTGGCACCATACGGCGTGCCGAAATACGTTGACTTGATTACTGACAAGATCATCAAGGTCAAAGATGACGGTACGTTCAAACTCGACATGCAGTACTTCAACTACTGTACCGGCCTGACCATGACCAACGATCGGTTTGCCGATTTATTTGGGCGGCCGGCCCGTCGGCCTGAAGCTGATCTCAGTCAGGATGACATGGATATCGCAGCGTCAATTCAGGTTGTCACCGAAGAGATTGTCATGCGTCTCGCAAGGACTCTTAAAAAGGAAACTGGCACGAATAACCTGTGCCTCGCTGGTGGTGTCGCATTAAATTGCGTCTCCAACGGTAAGATTTTACGGGACGGCCCGTTCGAGAATCTTTGGATCCAGCCCGCAGCAGGGGACGCTGGCGGCGCAATTGGCAGTGCATCCGTCGTCTGGCATGAAAAACTTGGCATGGAACGAGCGGTAAGTGGATCCGATTTGATGTCTGGTTCGTATCTCGGACCGAAATACGACAACAAGGAGATCAGAAGGACATTTGATCAATGTGGCGCGGTATATCAAGAAGTACCTGACGATGACTTGTTCGACAAATTGGCAGAGGTTCTGGATGACGGTGCAGTAGTCGGTTGGTTTCAGGGCCGAATGGAATTCGGACCGCGGGCATTAGGCGGTCGATCGATCATAGGCGACCCTCGTAACACCGACATGCAGTCCGTAATGAACCTCAAGATCAAGTACAGAGAGTCGTTCCGTCCTTTTGCACCATCGGTTCTTGAGGAGCGTGTTTCCGATTACTTCGAGCTTGATGAGCCCAGTCCATATATGTTGATTGTTGCTCCTGTGCAGGAGCATCTTCGATTGTCAATGACCGAAGAGCAGGAGAAGTTGTTTGGCATTTCGAAGTTAAATGTGCCTCGTTCGGAGATTCCGGCGGTTACGCATGTCGATTACTCCGCACGCGTACAAACGGTTAGTGAAGAGACCAATCCGAGATACTATCGATTACTGAAGGCATTCGATTCCCGGACGGGATGCGGGGTTCTTGTTAACACGTCATTTAATGTTCGCGGCGAGCCGATTGTTTGCACTCCGGAAGATGCGTATCGTTGCTTCATGAGAACCGAGATGGACTATCTGGTGGTTGAAAATATACTTCTCAGGAAAGAGGATCAGCCACACTGGGATGATGATGAAACCTGGAAAGAAGAATTCGAGTTAGATTGATGGCTAAAACTGATTTGCAAAATCCGGACAAGAAACTACTGAGAGAGTTCGGCTTGACAATGGCCGGCGCTATTGCGGGAATATTCGGCGTCCTGTTACCGTGGTTGTTCGATCGCGCATGGCCACTGTGGCCTTGGCCGGTAGCAGCGCTGTTTTTGCTGGTCGGGATAATATTTCCGACTGGACTGCGTCAGATATTTACCATATGGATGCGGTTTGGACACCTGCTAAGTCGGATTACGACACCCTTGATACTAGGTGTCCTCTACTACATTGTTATAACCCCAGTGGGTCTTATTCGTAAAGCGCTTGGCAAAGATGCCATGCGACACAAAGAAGATCCAGACAGCGAATCGTTCAGGGTTCAAAGCCGTCAACCCGACGATGATCATATGGAGAGACCATTCTGATGTTTGATTTATTAGCGGACTTGTGGACGTTCATGCGCGTTCGTAAAAAATTCTGGCTAGCGCCGATTGTAATTGTAATGGTATTGCTGGGTGCACTGCTGGTTGTTGCGCAAGGTTCTGCAATCGCGCCATTTATCTACACTTTGTTTTGATCGTCACATGTATGCCTGCACATTCCTTGCGATATTGCTGATTGGAATCCTGCAGCGGCCCGGCTTTAACAGCCAATTCCGTTGGTAGATTAACGGTCATGAAAGGCAGCGCAAGTCGATTAGCTGGGCGGCTGTTGGGTCGGCGGGGCGCGAAGCATTCCGAAATGGGACTTGTTCGCCTGACGCCGGACAAGCCAGTCGTTGGTCGGGTCCTGATGTCATATGCGACCAAGGTCTACAGTGATTTGGTGCAAGGCAAGGGTTTTGACCGAACGCACGTATCTGCATGGCAGAATTTCCATATATCCAGGATTTTTCTCGACCTTGGGTTTCAGGTCGACGTAATGCACTTCGAAGACCACGATTATGTGCCAGCTCACTCTTACGACGTAGTAATCGATATTGTATCGAATCTTGCACGCCTGGATGAGTGCCAGAGCAGCGAGACGATCAAAATCCTTTTCCCCATGTTTTCGCATTGGACCGAGCATAACTCGAGGAGCTACGCACGACATCTGGCGCTAGCGAGACGGCGTGGCGTTTCGATAATGCCGACTCGCCTTTTGACGCCTAATAATTCAGTCGAACATGCCGATCATATTCTTTGTAAGGGAGGTGAATTTGGGCGAAATACATATTCCTTTTCGGATACCGTAGTGACGCCGATCACCCAGATTCGGCCGCCAGCTCTGGATGAATTCGTCGTCAGGAGAATCGATAAAAACAAAAGGAATTTCGTCTGGCTTGGCGGAAGTGGCGCGGTTCATAAAGGATTAGACCTTGTTCTTGAAGCATTTGCGTCACTTCCTGAACTTAGCGTGACGATCATCGGTAATGTAAAGTCGGAAGGGCAATTCGCCGAAGCATACAGAAAGGAACTTTCTGAAATGCCTAACATTCAGTTGGCAGGCTGGATTGATACATTATCTGATGAGTATAGGGACATTGTGGCCAATGCTGTCGCGATCGTCGCACCGTCTGCTACCGAACTTAGTTGCGGTAGTGTCATCGCGGGCATGATGACCGGGCTGGTACCGGTTACAACCTACGGCACAGATATCGATATGTCCGGAATTGGCATTTCAATTGAGGAGGATACTGTCGGTGGTGTTAGCGACGCGTTGCTCAAGATCGCTGAAATGTCGAATGGTGATCTTGGTGACCTTAGCCATGCCGCCAGGGAGGCCAGCCAGCAGCGTTATGGCGGTGGAAAGTTCTTGAATACATTTCGCGGCGCAATATGTAATGCATTGGGACTTGAACCGGCACCGGAGTGGCGCATCATAAACAATGAAGTGAAGATTCCAAGAATCGATCTTCTTTGATAACCGACTTAAGCTATTACCGTCTTTTCAGATGTTTTTCTTCCCACAATGCCAGGCTCAATAGCGGCCATAATCCTCTGGCGTGATTTTCTTCGCCGGAAAGGTGCTTGTCGAAAAGGATTCGAAGTGCCTTTCTGTCGATGACCTGCCCGAAGAAATCTTTTCGCGTCATAACCATATCTTCGAATTGCCCACGCAGCGGGCCACGTAGCCAGTCCGGCATCGGCGCTTCGAAACCGCGTTTTGCGCGCGTTTGATGTTTCACATGTCTGGCCAGGCATTGTCGGAGAGGCTGTTTGCCGATACTGTTATTCAATGAAAGACAGCTTCGCCAGTCTACCTTTGCTGCAGTTGCTATCACTTCCTTGTCCAGTAGTGGAACTCGGACCTCCTGGGAAAAATGCATGCTGGCGCGATCCACTTTTAGCAATACCATTGTCAGGTGGTATTGGAACTCGTTCAGACGCAACCATTGAGCCGTTTCATCGGGATCCGAACCAGTATAATGGTAGCCATCGAAGCTGCTCACGGTAGTGGCCGCTTGCGGAAATACTTGATCAAACCAGCCGTGTTTAAGGCATGTATGTCGCAATGCATACCAGTCACCAATCGATCGCTGGTGAAGACTGGGAGCCTTGCCCCGTCCGATTGCCTGACGCGCCAGAGACCGAAAGCGGCGTATGGCATAAGGTTTGCGAAAGTCCGCCGCAAATTGAATGGGATTGACAGACCGTTCCGGATACCCCCAGAACAATTCATCTCCACCGTCACCGGAGAGCATAACTTTGAATTCTCGACTTGCGAGTTGCGAGACAAGCATCGTAGGGAAAATCGAATAATCCCCAAAAGGTTCGGACGACGCTTCGATTACCTGTGGAAGATACTCAAGAGCGCGTTCAGGAGTGATCTTTTCTATGATCTGCTCGACACCTAGCTCAGCAGCATATTGTTTCGCGTCCGCGCTTTCATCGCTTGAAGGGTCTCCGGTGGATATCGTATATGTTGTAATGGCGGACTGGCCGGCCTCGATCATTTTTGCAACGATTAGTGGTGAGTCGATACCGCCGGAAAGAAATGCGCCAACAGGGACGTCACTGACTAATTGCCTGCGAACTGCGTTTGAGATAGCTTCATCAACGGCATCCACTGCATCTGCGCCCGTCAACGTAGGGTCGTTAGGGAAAGGAAATTGCCAATAACGACCGGATTCGACCGCGTTTCTTCCGGCAGAGACACGGGTCCACGTGCCGGGTTCGAGCATGTGGGATCCTGATATCATCGCGAACGGCGCCGGAATGTAACTATACCGAAGATACAGAGATACTGATTCTTTGTTCAATTCGTGACTTCGGCTCCAAGGATGGTTCAAGATCTGGTTGAATTGCGATCCGAACACGATTCCCCGCCGGTCATTAAGGATATAGAGCGGTTTGATTCCGGCATGATCCCGAGCGAGCAAGAGCGATTTGTCTGCAACATTGTAGAATGCGATGGCGAATATTCCGTTCAGGCGATCAAGTGCTGCTACATCCCAGCGTATCAGCGCTTTTAGCAGGACTTCAGCATCACCTGTCGAGTCGAAAGTTTCTCCATGAGCTTGAAGGTCTTTGCGTAATTGGCGGAAATTATAGATTTCACCGTTAAACGCAAGGACGTAGCGGCCGGACGCATGAACCATCGGCTGATGGCCCTTCGGGCTCAAGTCCAGGATCGACAATCGTCGAAATGCCAACGTGCATGAATCGTCCTCGTCCCAAAGACCAGAGTCATCCGGCCCACGCCGGCTCATCAGGTCGCTGAGAAAGGACCAGTTCGCATCGGTAGGTTTTTGCTCAAAACGCAGTTCGCCGGCAATTCCGCACATATACTGTCAATTAGATGCTGTGACGTGGAGTAAGTCGTTGATCATAAACACAAAATCATTGGTGCCTTTGTCACACAGGCAACTGAGACTGTCGTCACGCGACGTTGGCCGGACATGGCGTATCATCATGGGTGGTGCTGTGCCACACGAATGGATATCGCGAATGCCCTGTGTCGAAGATGAGACATGGGGTCTGCGCCTAAGCCGCAAGTGACTGATTTTTCATCATATTCTAAAAACAATTCAATTGATTTCAAGATGCATCCAACGGTCACAATAGCAATCCCAACGTACAACAGAGCGAATAGCTTTCTGCGATCCGCGATTGAGTGTGCGCTGGCGCAGAGCTGGCAAAACCTTGACATTATCGTGTCCGATAATTGTTCAACGGACAATACAGAAGAGATAGTGCAGTCGTATTCCGACCCCCGCTTAATTTACCTAAAGCAGAAAAGAAATATCGGGGCAAATAATAATTTCAATTTTTGCGTCGAAAACGCGCGTGGTGACTACTTTCTGCTTTTTCATGACGATGATCTCATCGATAGTGACATTGTTTCGACCTGCATGGAAGCAATCAATGGGAATACGAATTACGGTGTGATTCGTACTGGAACGCGCCTTATTGACGGCGAAAGTAGGGTCATCCGTGAGATTCCGAATCAAGCTGAAGGACTGAGCTACAACGAGTTTTTCCGCGGTTGGATGCAAGATCAATATACGTCGTATGTCTGCAGTACATTTTTTAACACGAAACTATTGAAGGAGATCGGGGGGTTCAGATCCAGGCATGGATTGTTTCAGGACCTGATGGTTGTGGCCAAATTGATATCACGAGGTGGCCATTTCAATGTCGTCGATGTCAAAGCATCGTTTCGGCGTCACGAAGAAAATTACGGAAATGCGGCCGATCTGAAGGCATGGTGCGAAGATGGGCGGGACCTGGCGGATACGATAGCGGAGGAGGCTCCTGATGAAAATGCGGAGTTGCATCGAGAGTCGATGTTGTACTTATGCCGAAAAGTCTATGGATATGCGGATCGATTTCTACCGG
>JAHEFE010000021.1:19029-45023 GCA_024640365.1 Woeseiaceae bacterium
ATCCACTGCCAGTTTGGTCACTTGGCCGTGGAGATTGAGAAATTGAGAGAATACGGCGCACTTCGAGGTGCGCTGGTGACTTCGTTTCGTGGCTGGGACGCTACAGTTTTTGCCAAAAAGTTTCCCGGCTCCTATGACGCTCTATTCAAGTGCGGAGAAGTATTTCTGCCAGTATGTGGTTTTCTCCAGGGCCGGCTTCAGAAACTCGGGTGCCCAGATATCAGAACCAAAGTGTTGTACTCTGGAATTGATACCGAAAAATTGTCATTTAGAGGACCCAGGGAATTTAATGACCCTATAAGGATCCTGACCGTCGGACGCCTGACCGAGAAGAAAGGTGTTGCGGATTGTCTTCGAGCTGTACACATTCTTCGAAACGAAAATTGGGCAATACAATATCAAATTGCCGGTGCCGGACCGCTACGTCAATCACTACAGGACCTGGCTACGGATCTCGGTATCGGGTCATCGGTAAAATTTTTGGGGGCGGTCGACTCTGACAAGGTGTCAGAGTTGCTCGGTGCCGCCGATATCTTTGTCGCTTCCAGCACTGCCGGTAAGCATGGGGATGCAGAGGGGATACCGAACTCAATTAAGGAAGCGATGGCGATAGGAGTGCCAGTTGTCAGTACAAACCACGGAGGAATTCCGGAGCTTGTACGCGACAACATCGACGGTTATCTGGTTGAGGAGAACAGTCCGGATAAACTTGCGATGGCTATAAAGAGAGTCAGAGAAGATTCCGCAGCACGAGAAAGAATGATTCGGTCAGCTCGGCAAGCCGTCCAGGAGCGATTCGACATTAGTTCTCTGAACAGCACGCTAGAAAGTATCTATATGCGGCTAGTCGAAGAAAAATCATCATGTTGCACGAATTGAAGAAGCCTGTGATGCGGCAGTGGCCTGACGGAATCGGGATGATCTATCTCGGTATGTCTCCATGGGAAGGCATGTGGAAATCACGTCATCAACTAATGTCACGATTCTCGTCACAGATGCCAGTTCTTTATGTCGAGCCCTGGATCACACTGCGATCTTTGCGAACGGGAAAAGCCGATTTTGGAGTTGGCCTCAAGAAAATTCGAGAGGGAAACGCAAAACAATTTGCGCCAAATGTCACTGTGCTCGGTGGATCGGTATTTCGTCCTGTCTCGCATTCATCGCTGGTTGGTAGTGTTACAAAGAAACTCTGGTTGAATTCCGTGCATCGTGCCGCGAGGTCAGCCCGCATAACAAAACCAATTCTGTGGGTTTGCCGCCCGGAAATGGGTTTTGCGGTTGGACACTTGGGTGAATGTTTGTCCATTTACCATGTGGTTGATGAATATAGCGGCTATACAGGCCTGGATCAGGATGCAATGACCAGGATCAAGATGGATGAGTCAGACGTACTCGATCGCGTTGGTTTGACAATTGCGGCATCTCCGCAACTGGTTTTGGCGAAGTCAGGCAGCGGTCGGGACACTGTTCTTCTGGAAAATGGCGTTGAGCCGACGGAATACTCTGCTGCAAGGCAAGCTGATGAGGAACCTTCCGATATAGAGACGATTCCCCATCCAAGAATTGGATACTGTGGATTGATAGGAAAGCGACTGAATCTGGACCTGCTTACGGAACTCGCTCGATCCAGACCCGACTGGTCAATAGTAATGATTGGTAAATTAGATTCCCGAGAGTGCAGCGACCAAATCGACGAGCTTTTCGAGTTGGAAAATGTCCATTTCCTTGGGGAGAAGTCGCCCACGGCAGTTGCCCAATACATTTGCTCTCTGGATATTGGGCTGCTTCCTTATGCGATTAATCGGGAGACGCAGCATATCTCGCCGATAAAAATGTATGAATACTGGGCGGCAGGAATACAGGTAGTGGCTACTGAAATCCCAGCGGCAGTCAAACATGACTTCGCGGTTAATGTCGCGAAAAGTGACACGGATTTTATCGACAAGATCGGTAAATCGCTAAGCGGTGTTGGAATGCTTCATTCGCAGGAACTGGTTGAGCTCGCAGAGGAAAACTCGTGGCAGAATCGTGTCGACCATATTTCTGATGTGCTAATGGCGCGACTGGGGCCTGAGCTTTATACCGCAGAGAGCGCCAGTTGCATTAAACCAAAAGCGAGTGTTGATGCAACAACTGACACTCCGACACTGGACTAAGGGAACGTTGTGGCTCGAGTTTTGATTTTGTCTAGGTTTTACCCTGCGGATATTGATAGCGGCGAATATATTCGTGTAGGTAATCTTTGCAAGCAGCTAGGCAGGCACCATGAGTGCTATCTTGTCTATCTCGGCACATCGGATGAGAGCGGTACCTATGATCGCGAAATTGGCATTGAAAAAAGTATAGCGATTCCGGATATTCCGGACGATGGTCGATCGTTTTTCCGGCATTTTCGATTTGGCGATTCTCGGTTTTTGCGTCGTAGCGTCCCAAACTACCTGAACGCCGCACAAAACACTGTTAGCCAGTTATGCCTCGAATGGAAGATCGATATCATTGTTTGCCTGGCACCAAATATTTCCGAATTCGTGGATGCAATAAATCTGCCAAAAGTGTTGGACTTTTGCGATTGTGTCACTCTTGCGATCAAAAGGATGTTGAGTAATCGACAGTCCAGCTTTTCGATCAGAGAGCGCGTGAATTTGAAGTTGAGACTGATCAGGTACAAAGACAAAGAACGCGCGCTTCTAAAACAATTCGACCACACCACCACTATTTCAGATCCCGACCGACATAGCTTGCTGCAGGGAGCGGGTGTTCCGAGTTGTAAAGTGTCTGTAATAGCAAATGGCGTAGCTCATCGGGCATTGATGGTTCCTTATACAAAAACCGGTCAAATACGAAGCGTGGTGTTTTGGGGGAATTTGGATTTCGCTCCCAACTGGACTGCTTTGGAATATTTTTACGAAAACATATACGTCCCGTACCTGGCTGAGGAAGGCATTGAATTCCACATCATTGGGCGCGGTGCTGGCTCTGGCATAGAGAAAATGTTGTTATCGCCCGGTGTGGTTATTCATGGATATGTCGAGCAGCTTTATCAGGAGATTGGCAGGCACGGTGTAATGGTAAATCCGATGGTCGAAGGCGGCGGCTTGAAGAACAAGGTGCTCGAGGCATTTGCATGCCATGTTCCGGTCGTTAGTACGAGCTTGGGGATAGACTCGATTGATGCAGAACCGGGTAAGCATTTTCTCAGGGGGGACTCGCCGTTGGAGTTTGCAAAAGCAGTAAAACGCGTGCTTTCGGATCAGGAATTGGCGACCAGGATGCGGTTGGCGGCCCGGCAACTTGTAGAACAGGAATTCATGTGGGACGGAATTGGTGATCAGTTCTGCGACCTTGTTGATCAGATCGCAGTGGCGTCCATTCAGGAAGCGAATCCAGCATGACCAAACGACTGAACGTATTGGTCCAGGCATACGCCTGTAATCCACTTCAAGGGTCGGAAGAAGGAGTCGGTTGGGGGTGGGTTAGCGCGATCGCAAGTCACCATGATCTACACGTGCTGACAGCCAGTTACCATAGGGAAGATATCGAAAGTTACCTGGCGACACGACCGGAGTTAGCCAGGAATCTGCGCTTTCACTATGTGGGTCCCCGCTTCTGGCACTATCGACCTACTCCGGCGTGGAGAAAAATCGAGAATTCTATCTTTAAACCAATAATGCATTTTTGTTACCAGGCATGGCAAAAGGATGCTTACAGATTAGCGCTTGAACTAAGTGATGAGCATTCTTTCGACCTTGCTCACGTGATTACCTATGTGGGTTTTCGGTTTCCAGGACGTTACTGGAAGTTGCCGATACCGCTAGTCTGGGGGCCAATAGGTGGACTTGAGAATACACCGTGGAGATATTTCCCGGCACTTGGTATCAAGGGATGCATCAAGTTTGCCGGAAGGAATGTTCTCAATCTTCTTGACAAGGTACTGCGCCCGGGTCCAAAGAGAGCATTTCGAAAAGCAGAAGGCGGCATCATATCGGCAACCTCAGCTGTTCGCGAGGAAATAAGGAGATGGTACGGAGTCGACAGTGTAGTTCGATGTGAAATTGGCGCAGTTGATCTCTTGCAGCCGATACAAATCGGAAAACGTGAGATGGGAGAACCATTGAGGATTGTGTGGAGCGGGCTGCACTCTCCAGCAAAAGCGCTTCCTATTCTGTTGCGAGCTCTATCGGCACTCCCGGATGAAGTTCAATGGCAATTGGAAGTTCTGGGCGATGGTCCGATGACCGTCACTTGGCAGGGCCTGGCGAGTTCCCTAGGCTTGAATCGCAATATTTTGTGGACTGGCCGTATATCCAGGACCGGGGCAATTCACCGTTTGGCACAATCCCATGTGATTGTTGTCACTAGTTTGCATGATCTTACGTCGTCGGTAATTATCGAGGCGTTATCTGTCGCCGTTCCTGTCATTTGTCCGAATCATTTCGGCTTTCAAGATGCGATCGACGAGAGTTGCGGAATCAAAGTAAGCGTCGTGTCGCTGAGCGATATCAGTGATGGCATTTGCAGGGCAATTCAAACATTGCATGACGATGAGCAGTACCGACAAGGATTAGCCCGTGGAGCGCTGCAGCGATCGACACATTTCAGCTGGAAGACCACTGGAGATTTGGTTTCACAGATCTACGAGGGCCAGGTTGGTTAGATCCGAGTTCATGAATTGAGACAAAGTACAGTAGCCAGATGAGTAAACTGAAAATAGCAATAATCGCACCAGGTCCGGAGTCGGAAGGCGGTATACGTTCCGTCGTCGACAGGATTATTCCCAGAATTAATGCAAGGGAGGATTTTGACGTCACCTGGATTGCAACTCATCGCACAGGCTCAGCGGTCTCAAGGGTCTGGTGCTTTCTCAGTGCGCTTGTAAAAGCTCTGGTAGTGCTGCCAGGTAGCAGCGTTGCTCACATTCATGGGTCGGTTGGTACAAGCCTGTTACGAAAATCAATATTCATTTGGATAGCATCGGCATGTCGATGCCATCTTGTATATCATTTTCACGCTTCGAAGACCGGGTTCGAAGGTTTTTTTAACAAGAAGGGAGTGATTACGGCATACAGTCGAGCAGCGCTGAATCGATGTGAAAGGATTGTGGTTTTGTCCGATACCTGGATGGAGGTAGTGAAGGCAAAGCTCCCGAATTCAGACATAACTGTAATTTACAACCCGGTATTAGATTTGGTGGGCTCCGATCAACAAGACCAGCAGCGCGAGCCGGTTGTACTATATCTTGCTCACTTGATTAGTCGAAAAGGATACCAGGATCTCATCCGAGCGTTTGCCGGCGTAATTAAGGAAGTGGACAGTGCCCGCCTTGTATTTTGTGGTTCGGGAGAAATCAAAGAAGCTATGGGCTTATGCGATGCCCTCGGAATATCAAGTAGTGTCGAATTCCACGGCTGGGTTTCAGCTGAAGAAAAGGTTACGGAACTCGCCCGAGCCATGGTTTTTTCCCTGCCGAGTTATGACGAGGGCTTGCCAATGGGCATTTTGGAGGCGATGAGTGCTGGTGTGCCAATAATTGCGACTCCGGTTGGAGGGATTCCCGACGTGCTGAAGAGTGAGGAGAATGCATTGTTGGTGGATGCAGGTGATACGGCAAATCTCCGTATACAATTGACTCGCTTGCTCACACAGCCGGAATTGCGCAGTTATCTTGCTGCTAATGCGAAACGCGACAGCGAAAAATATCACCCGGATAGAATTTGCGCTCAGTGGGTTGAGCTTTATAGGGAATTGTCAAGCGTATGTGACAGGAAGCCGTAGCGCGTGGACGGATACGCAGATGGAACCAGTCAGCGTGACGAATATGACGTGGTTAGGCGGAATGTTGAACAAAAAGTTGGAACGAACTGATAAATGATTCGAAATCTCTTGATTCTGCTCTACGTACTGGCCGTTGCTGAGGCGACGTTCAAACTTGACCTTGGCATTGGTCTCGGGCTAAGCGCCAAGAATCTTTTGCTCTATGCACTCATAATCGCAATTTTCGCAAGGGCAGTTCTGGTTAACACCAACATTCATATTCCATTGTTCAAGATTCATATTCCTTTCCTGCTGCTGGTTGTATTCGCTGTTTTGTCATGGATGCTGAATAGTCTTTTCGATCCTACGTATCCAACTTTGCGGGGTTTGGTCGCCCTGAAGAGCGAGATGGTAGATAACTTCTTGTTTTTCATTGTATTTTTCTTCGGGCCAAATACGTACAAAGAGGCGAAAGGAATCTTCCTGTTTGGCCTTCACCTGATTGCGATTATGTCAGTGATGACTATTTTGGACTGGAGTAACTTTGTTGATCTGGGTCTGATGGAGCAGGATCTCGACGGCCGGGTACAAGGGCCAATTGGTGAGTCCAATCAATACGGTACGTTTATGGTCTTTTTTGTTCCATTATTCGCGGCGATGGCCTTGGGATCGAAGGGGTTTGCCCGAATTATCTGGTGGTTTGTATTTTTTGCTGGATTCGGCCTTCTCGTCACTACAGGATCGAGAGGCGCTTACCTGGGAATATTTGTGGCGACGATTTTAGGATTTCGCTTTGTTGTTCCTTACTTCAACCGCAGGGTATTTCGTAACACGGCAGTCAAAATGGGCGCGGTGCTGTTGATGATTTCCCTGGCGATCGGAATCGCGAATCGTGACCTCGTTGTTGAGCGGATGGAGCAGTCGACCTCAACCGATATTCAAGAACTATCCTCTGGCCGATCTGCGATCTGGCGGGCCACTATACTCGTCCAAGCCGAGAAACCATATTCATTTGTAGTGGGCAATGGATGGAATTCACATGAAAACTCGGGTATCTGGAAGTCTGCGCACAATTCATATTTGTTAATATTCTTCGAATTAGGAATCATTGGATTGGCTCTTTTTGCCGTCTTGCTGGCCAGTTTGGTGATTCAAGTACGGGTGCTAGTGGCTCGTACGGAGGGAAAAGAACGTGTTCTTATGAGCGGAGTCGCCTTTGGCTTGTTCGGCGTAATTGTTTCGATCATGTTCGTTGACCTGTCAGTTCCCTGGTTTTACATCTGGTCCTTCGTCGGCATGAGTTTGCGGATTGCTTATGAAAAAGATCAGGAGTATATCCTCGCGCAGGACAAAGTGCAGGGGCACGCGAAGCGCTTTGCATGACGCATCAACGCGAATCTCCGAATAGAAAAATGAATATAGCCCAGGTAATTGGTGATTTGCGTATTGGAGGCGCCGAAAGACTTTTCGTTGATCTTTTTAACGCACTTCACTGTGAGAAAAAGATCGTAGTTCTTTTGAATTCGACGCAAATTAGTGAAAATCTTGCCGATTGCCTTGACGCCGGGACAAAGATTTACACGATTCCGGTAAGAAAACGTTCGTTCGTACTTGATATCTTCCGGTTGGCAAAGTTTCTTCGGGCGCAGAAAATTGATGTTGTCCACACGCATATGTTTTGGGCAAATTTATATGGCGCGATAGGATCAAAAATGGCTGGCGTTCCAGTGACAATAACGTCTGAACATGGTCGGAATGAGTGGAAAAGCGCCTGGCACAAGTGGCTTGAGGCAAACGTCACCAGTCGACTCGTTGATTATAGATTGTGCGTTTCATCTGACATTCTTGAACAGCGCAGGGATGTTGACGGCGTTCCGGGCGATAAGCTTCGCGTCGTGCCAAATGGCACGCGGGTAGCGTCGTCGGTTCGGCAAGAGCGCAAAGCAGAGATGGTTATTGGCAGCGTAGGTCGGCTGGTAAAAGCAAAAGATTTTCCGACATTGGTTAAGGCAGTTGCGTTTCTCGTTGAACAAGGTCATCCCTGCCGTTTGCAGATTGTTGGCGAAGGGCCGGAGAGGAAGACGATCGAATCAGCGATTATCAGTGAAGGCGTGCAGGACGTTGTTGAGCTTGTTGGTAGCCAATTAAACGTAAATGAATGGTTGTCCCGCTGGAGCATATTCGCCAGCTCGTCCATTCAGGAAGGACAACCGATTGCACTCCTGGAAGCGATGGCTCTCGGTTTGCCTTGTGTAGCTACTGCGGTCGGGGGCGTGCCGGATACGCTTGAGGATGGTCTGGAGGGCCTGATAGCGCAACCAGGTGATCCCCGCGGCATCGCTCGCGCACTCGCCAGACTCATTGACGATCACCAGCTGCGGGAAACGCTGGGTTCTGCAGCTCATAGGAAGGTGGTTAACGAGTTCAGTATTGAGGTTCTGGCGGAAAAATGTCAGTCCATATATCAGGAGGCGCTGAAGTCCAATCAGGGCACACAACGATCATGACTTTTGGCCGAAATCAGCAAATTGTCCCAGTGTTGACGTTTCATAGCGTCGGAATGAGCAAAGATAACTGGATTTGGAATCATCTGTCTGAGCGGGCAGAAATATTTGAGCGAACACTTCAGCGACTCAGGAAAGGCGGATATCGCACCGTGACTTTGAGCCAGCTTTATGACCATATGTCTGGAATTCAATTATGCCCGCCAAAGTCGATCGTCCTGGTTTTTGACGATGGCTACCTGGATAATTGGGTAACCGTGTACCCGCTGTTGAAGAAATATGGTATGTGCGGCGCGGTTTACGTCAACCCGGAATTCGTAGAGCCAAGCGAGGAGATTCGGCCAACAATCGATGACCTCGAAAAGGGCAGCAGAACCGGGGCTGAAATGCGGCAATCAGGATTCATGTCATGGGCAGAGCTGAAAGTCGCGAATGATGCAGGTGTTCTGGATGTTCAATCGCACTCCCTGACGCATACCTGGTATTTCACGGGTCCAAAAATTGTTGATTATTATTGTACGGAGCACGCGGAACGGTATCCCTGGATGCAATGGAACGCGAGGCCTGATCGCAAACCGTTCTATCTAGTGGAGGATCAGACCGGCTACGTGCCAACCGGGGCACCTGTCTTTGAACATGAAAAATCTCTAATTGCCCGAAAATTTTTTCCGGACGAAGATATAGTCCAGACAATAATCAGCAGACATAACCAACATTCGGGTCAGCGCTGTATTGATCATGCCAGGAATTTCTCTACGTATGCCAATCTGGTCTCGAGTATCTTAGGTACCCAACCGATCCCAGGATATCTCGAGTCCGTCACTGAGCGGAAAGTAAGGGTCAGGCAGGAGTTGATTTCATCAAAATCCATAATCGAAGAAAAACTGGATAAAACAGTTGACTACATTTGTTGGCCGGGAGGTGGGGTCGATGAGGGTGTCAAGAAAATGGCTCGCCAGGTTGGTTACAGGTCATGGACATTGCCGTCACGGGAAAAACCGTCAAAGAGAAATTTGCCAAACAGCGATCCGGGAGAAATCAGAAGATTACCGGCCGTTCGGGATGTATTCTTTTTTGGAAAAAAATGGGGCTCTGGCAGCGAGGTCCTTACGCTGCTGGAAATCTTCGCGCATCAAAATTCGTCACTTTATGATCTGCTTCGAAAGGCGTACAAGGTTTCATTAGCGATAAGAAGTGTAGGCAAAAGATGATATATAGACATATCTATTCCAATGTCATTTATCCGCTCTACCATTGGTCAGTAAAAGATGGAGCAAATGCGGCAATTAAGGAACTTGACAGTAACGCCGCACTTGATCGTCTCTCGCTGGAAGCGCTAACTTCGGCCAAACTGGTCCGGTTACTCGAATTCGCAAGGGCGAATGTCCCATTTTACCGCGCAAGATTCGCTGAGGCAGAAATCGGCGGCAACGAGAAATTGACCGCGGAAAGCATAGTGCAACTGCCCCTGCTATCCAAGGAATGTATAAATCTCAACAACGACGTGATGATTTCGGAGGACCTGTCGAATAACGGTTTGGACAAGAACAGTACAGGAGGGTCAACTGGAGAGGTTTTGCGTTTCTACACCGATTGGAAATCGGGTTCGTATCGGAAGGCCACGGTTCGGAGAAACAAGCGATGGCTTGGCATATACCCTGGGGATCGGGAGGTGCGACTGTGGGGAGCACCGCTTGATATCGGTCGCTACAAGTCAGTCAGAGGAAAAATTCATGCGGCCATAACCCAGGAGCGGTATCTCAGCGCGGATAGGCTCGACGAGAAGACATTGTCCTCCTATCTTCAGTTTTGCGAGTCGTACAAGCCAAAATTGCTGATAGCGTACCCGAGTGCTCTCATGGAGTTCGCTGACCATTGTGGCGGTCGTGGGAAAAAAATAGATTCACTTAAGGCAATAATCTGCTCAGCGGAAACGCTCTTTGATCACGAGAGAAAGAGGATCGAAAACGTCTTCGGCACGAAAATTTACAACCGCTATGGTTGTCGTGAGGTTGGCGACATTGCTCATGAAGTGCCAGGCGAGAAAGGTCTTCTGGTTAATTCGGACCGGATCTTTGTTGAGATTCTTGATCCGTCCGGCCGACCCTGTGCTCCCGGAGAGCAGGGCGAGGTGGTGGTGACGGACCTTGATAACTACGGAATGCCGCTCATCAGGTATCGCATTGGTGACTTCGCACGCTGGGCGGATCCCGCCGAGTCAATCCAATCTACACATCCTTTCCCTCGCCTCGCTTCCGTGGATGGCCGGACGCTGGATGTGGTTCGTTCCCCGACAGGTGAACGCGTAGGTGGAACTTACTGGACGCTCTTGCTGCGCAGTCGACCCGGCTTTAAGAAGATGCAGGTGATTCAGAAAGATATCGATCTTGTGCAAATTCTTTACGTTCAAGAACCTGGCTTTGCGCCGGATTTCAACTATTTCAGAAAGGAAATAGCAAAAAAATGTGGCGCGGAACTGAATGTCGAGTTTATTGAAACCGACCGCTTCGTACATGAGCCAGGTTCTAAGTTCCGATTGGTAATTAGTCAGTTCTAATTCAAGAATATGCGAGGGTGATCGAGCGGCCAAAATGAATGAATCCAAATCAATCGCATTCCTTCTTGGGAATCTCACGATGGGTGGGTCGGAAAAAAAGATAGTCCGGCTGGCAAATCGCCTTTCAGAAAAAGGGCATGATATCCACATCATCGCGATCGGCGAACCGTATACTTTACACTCCCAGATTCATAAGCGTGTATCGATACATTGCCTTGATCGACGTTTCAAATATTCATTACGTGCTCTACTGAATCTTAAGCGTTACCTGGTTATTAATCATATCGAAACGATTCTGTGTGTGAATCTCTATCCTCTTCTTTATGGTTGGCCAGTTTGCGTTTTACTTGGAACGGGGTCACACCGCTGCCTAGCCGCCGTGAATACGTCTGAGTTGCGGTCTTTTCGTGACAAAATATTTATGGTGATATATTCGTTCATCTTGCGCCGTTGTGACATCGTTATTTTCGGTTCCAATGGGCAAAAGGACGCGTGGGTTGGGAAATACAGCTTAGACGGTAAACGTGCAGTAGTTGTGTACAACGGAGTCGATACAGCGTTATTTCAAAAAGATGAAGAAGCGGCGATTGCTGTTCGTCGAAATCTGGATATTGATGCAAGGACAAAAGTAATTGGATGTGTCGCTCAGCTCAGGCCTGAAAAGGCTCATCGCAATCTGATTATCGCTTTGAACCATATCGTTAACTCCGGTCGGAAGCGCGTCGTGCTACTGATCGTTGGGGATGGTCCGGAAGAGAAGAAGCTGCGCAATCTCGTAGCGCACTATGAGCTTAGTGACCACGTTCGTTTCGTTGGTAAAGTAGATGACGTGCGACCATATTTATCGGTATTTGACCTGTTTGCACTTACATCGACATCGGTCGAGGTGTTTTCTAATGCTGTTCTTGAGGCTATGTCGATGGGTATTCCGGTGGTCAGTTCGGACGTTGGCGGTGTGTCGGAAATGATTACACACGGAAAGGAGGGGTTCATTTACTCGAGAAACGACCTGGACGCATTGATAAGCCATCTTCAACTGCTTATCGAGAACGCCAGTCTGTCAAGCAGTTTCAGTGCAAGTGCGAAGGAACGAGTTGCGAAATACTTTACGGCTGAACGAATGAACGCCGACTATATCAGGCTGCTCGGTTTGGGCTGTGGGTAGATCGATGCCCGATCTTAAGTATTTGGAACAGCACGTCAATAACCGCTTCGGTACGTCGGCAGCTCCGGAGATTGATGCTGCAATGCTTCCGGAAACAGGGTCTCAGCATCGATTGCTGTGGCGAAAAAGTTCACGTAATGAAGCACGGATTTGCGTTGACGATAGCGACATCGCACGGGCGGTCCTCAGTGAGATAACAAATGACGAGGATGTCTACATTCCCGTTCATCCCTTGGAGGAGGAGCGCTGGCGAGGAGAATCGTTAAAAGAAAGTGGAGTGATCTCTGTAAGTGCTTCATATCGAACGGTATTCTTCGAGCCGGAAAAGGGCGGCTTTTTGTCGGGACTGGATTTCGGGAGGCATGCGCCGATGATCAAGTTACACCTGGAGAATCCATTGCCCGGAATTGATGGTGATCGGCGCATTACGAAATCAAGAGTTGAGAAATGCGTTGGGCTTAGCAAAGTCTTACCTGAGATTCTCAACGATGATCCGCTTGGCGAGCAAATTGTTACAGTTCCCGAATTCCTCGGCGTAGCGACTATGGATCATGGCGTATTATTCAGGAAGCTACCGGATAGGGACCTGTATCCCTTGTTTTCATTGTATTCGGTTGATCCATCAGCACCAAACGTTGATTCCCATATCGTTGCAAAAATGAAAATGCTTTATGGCGACAAGTCTGAAATGGCAGCAGTGGATTTGGGTAGCCAGCTTGCGAGGCCACTTGTTCGATCGCTATTTTCTGGATTTCGGGCTGGCTTTTCGATGGAGATGCATGCTCAGAATGTTCTTATAGAGCCTGGTTCTGATTCGTTGATTAATATCGTATATTTTCGGGATCTAGAAGGTGTCGTATTTTCGAATAAATATCGGATTGAAAATTTGCTCCCGCCGTTATTTGTCGATTGTGAGAATTCGGAACTTGATTCGAACGTCGGCCCGATGTCACGTTGGTTTAATCGCAATGTAGACCATGATTTGGGCCGGGTATTTAAGGCGTCGCTCATTGAGCTGGCCAGAAGTGGATATTTCGGCAAGCGAGAGTACAAGTTGGGAGTTCAATCGATTAGAAAGGTAATTCGGGAATGTGTTGATGAGGCGGGGCTGAGTCGGCTGGATCGTTACGGCCGGTTGCTGCCGGTGTCCAGATCACCATATGGTAGCGGCTTGGGAAAAGGTCATTATTACCGTACAACGTTTCGGTAATGTTTGGAGCAAGAATAGCCTCACTTTCTGCCCGGTTCGTAGTTTTGCTACGAATATCGACAGGATATTGGCTATAGCGGATTAACGTTAGGCATTTCGACATGGCGTTGAGATTACCGTCCGCGGCACTCAAAGCCAAGGGTGCGTTGCTGTTTCCATGAATCGCATTAATTAGTTAAATGCCGCCACGTCGGAGACCGGTTCAGCGAAGAGAGAAGCCGGTGATGTAAATTCCGCGATCTTGAGCAGCCAAGGGAGTAGCTGCGGGTCATGCTATAAGGAGGCGCTGGTCGATCAGTTCAATAATAGGACACTGTTTTCTCATCCGAACGATTAAGAACCGTTCCAATAACATTCAGGTTCTCGAGAAGCTCCCGTGCTTTTACTGTATCGGTCCGCTTTGTCGTACCCTCGGCAACGACAAATACTATCGCATCGATATTTGGTTCAAAAGCCAGCATGTCGTCAGCGGCGAGCAGTGGCGGCATGTCATAAACGACAATGCGGGTAGGATCGCTTGCCAGGCTCGCTGCCAGATCGTACATGGCCGGAGAGGAGATAAGTTCCGACGAGTGCGTTACGGTTTGGACGTTTGGTAATACGACAAGGCGATCAATGTCCGTGCGAATTAGGGCGCTCTCGACAGGTACTCGTTGTTTCAACACATCGCTAACACCATATTTGGGTTCTAATCCCAGGTAATTTGCAACGCTTGAGTGTCTTAGATCCATATCGACCAGACAAACATTGTAATTGACATCGCCAGCCAGGCTGATCGCCAGATTGACGGCGCTGATTGTCTTACCATCTCCCTGGCACGCACTAGTAACGGCGAGTACTCGCCAACCATTTGTACGCATCCGTTGTAATACCCGAGTGCGCAGCATTTTGTAGGCTGTTTGAACGGTTGGTTCGATATCCGGATTGATAATATGCCTTGCGTTGAGCGTTTCATTATCGAGCTTCACGCGCTTAAGCTTCTTTGAAATGGGATCTTCAATCGAGTGGTCCGTTGTATAAATCCGATTGTTCTGGATGATGCGAGGACCACCGGCCGCCAACTCGGACTCCCTTGTCTTTATTCGTTCTAATGCTTTATAGAGGCGTCCCATCGATAATCCTTGAGCAGTCTTAGGTTTCTAAAAATATGTTTGATCGGTCTGCTAAATCGCGCCGATTCGTTGTAGTTGAGCATATATGGCGACCAGGACAATGCACGCAGTGATTGACGCCATCGATAACCAACGGCTTCTTTTGTCAGCTTTTATTTCAGTCTCTGTTCGAATCATCGGAATAGCTGCCATGGGGGGTGCGCCGATTATTGCTTTAATATCACGTGTATTTCGTATCGAATCATCAAGCACTTCTGCAATTATTCCAAAGCCAATGCCGAATGTAAGTCCCAGAAAGATGCAAATTACAATAATCAGCGGGCGATTTGGAAAGTCGGGCGTATAGGATACCGACGGAATTTTCGTTACGACGTACCTTTCAGATAGCTCCACTTTTTCCAATGCGCCGGCGCGCCGAACTGCAAGTTGCCTTGTCATGGTGTCTTCATATTGTTCCCGTGCAATCGTCAGGTCGCGTGAAAGCTCCAGGTAACGGCGTTCGACCTCGGGGGCGATTTGCACCATTTTGCCGAGTTCGCTGGTCTCCGATTGTATGGTTCGACGATCCTGCTGAAGGGCGAGCAATTCGATATCTACGCCCTTCAGTTGCAGTTCCAGGTTAACGTAGGGCGGATTATTTGGCTCCGGAAGATCTGCCGATGAAGCTGTTGGAAGCTTGGCGATCTGTTCTTCAAGAACGGATATCGCTCGCTGAAGAGCCAGGACGTCCGGATGATTGGACCCATACTGGTTCCGAGCGTCGAAGAGGGCCATTTGTTTCGCCGTATACTCGGCTTCGAGGGCCTGGCGAAATGCGGGATTGGCTGCGCCACCTGTAAGTGAATCGATTTCTCGAAGTACCTTGATCACGTCCGGGTGATTAGGGTTGTAACTGCCAAGCAATCGAAGGTATTCCTGCTGCAACAGCTGCAACTGATCGGTAGAGGCGGGTAAGGGATTACCATCTGGACCAATAGTGCTGATCCATGGGTCAGTCTGTGCCAGTTGGCTTTGCAAGAGAGTCTTACGTTCCTGTAACGAACGTATTTCCCGGTCTAGCTGGGTTAGATCTCGCGATTTTCTTTCAATAACCTGGCGGTTATATTCTCGATCTTCCGGAAGTGCGCCAGGATTCTCTGTCTTAAAATTCGCTAGTTCGGCCTCAAGGCCGGAGACACGAGTACGTAGATTTTCTGATTCGCGCTCGAGGGCATCGGCGGTGTCAACATATGCATCTTGTCGCCGGCTTCGATTGCGTTCCAGGAACAAGTCCACAATATCACGAGCCACATCTCGCGATGTTTCCGGTGCTGGATGATAGTAGGAAACTACGAAACCGGTGACTTCACCGACAAATTTCTTGCGAGGATCGTCCTGGGCAAGTTTGAGTTCGAGTTCGAAATTGTCCCTTAGCTCCGGCACAACGGACCGTGGGCCCTTATCGCCGCGCAGGTCTGGATAGAGGTTATGTTTTTCAACAATTTTTGCAAGATTGTCTGTGGTCATTACCTCATCGTTGATTCTCCCGATACGTTGCTCTCTATCCGGGGCCTGGTAAGTTCCGGGAAGGAACTGGTCAGCAACTTCAGGCTGCTCGATGACTATTGCACCAGACGATTTGTACAGGGTCTCAAAGCTGTACGCGATAACGACTCCCAGCAGCGCAAGAGTAATGAATGTCCTGCCGACCACCTTTTTTCTGCGTCTTAATAGCTCCGCTACTTCACCAACACTGTAACCTTCATCCTGCACTTTCTGTCCCTTCTTTATAATTCATCTGGTTAAAGATTCATGCCAAGTCTTGAATCGCGGTTTACCGGATTCGGTTGATAAGAGAACCACAGCGTAAACCGATTCGAATCGGCACCTTCCCCGAGAATAGCTCTGTCAATGACCGTGTGGCGGTAATCTGCCTGCATGGAGAAAGTTCGAGATATTCGCCACAAAAACTGACCCCGAAGCTGAAGGTAGTCCTGATCCTGGAAGTTCAGAATGCCGCTAATTGTACTATTACTGTAGGCGCGCAAGCCGAGACCCGCTGAGATTCTCTCGCTTAGCTCACGGGTAAATCGCAAATTCATTTCATCGCGTTTCGTCAGTTCACCATTGCCGGAAGCGTTGACTGTTTGCCTGTATTGAGCCAGTAATTGAATCGTCTCCAGCCTTCGAACGACAGAAATATTGGTGACAAAATTAGGGTCGGTGCCAATCGTCCCCTGACCGACATTCTCTTCTTGTACGTCTTCAAGACCAAACTGAGCACTAAATTGCGTCGTCTCCGACAGCGTTCGATTGAAGCCGGTGGATATACCCAGGCCGGTTCTGTCTCCACCGAATCTCTCCGTTGTATAGTCGCGCGCTGTGATGGCGAGGACTCCGCTATTGCGCCCGGAGAATCTGTGTCGGTACGCAAGTCGCAACTTCGTATCCGTATAGTCAAACAATCCGACTGGGCCCTGCCTGTTGCTGAAGTCGACAGTAACGTAACTCAGGTCAGCCTCCATTGATGAAATATTTGAGAATCGGTATGACCACCGAGGGGAAAGCTGGAATCGTTCGCGGCGCTCCCGGATGCCGACAGCGCCCGTTTGGTCATCGGTAATATCCTCAGGATTTATATCCGTATCCAGAGCAGCATCTGCAAGCTCTGCGGTCCGGACCGATTCCCGACCGTAGTCGCCAAGAATACGAAAAGAATGTTTGTCCCCATCGAACCCCGCGACCAGCCGGGCAAATTGATCGTCTGAATCACGATCAGCGCTGCTGCCGTAGTTCGTCGTTCGCGCCATCGGTCGGAATGAGAGGAACCTGTTGTTCGTGTCGTAAGTGAAATCTACGCTGGCCTCACCAATATAGCCTGAGAGGTCTTCTTCCTGGTCCGTTCGAATCGCCAGTGTGGCGTTATCATCTGTGTCCCAGGCGAGACGTAGAATCGGGTCGATCTGCCATTGTGCTAATGAGATGCTTGGCTGCAACAAGAAGTAAGAAACCAGAGATATTCCAAAAAATATCAGACGATTGCCTTTAACTTCAGTCCCGTATTCTCGGTTTTCTTTCGGGCCTGTCATCACGTTTTCCCCGCTTATAGTATCTGTCGTTTCCGTAGTATCTGTTGTTCCCGCTCAGGGGCGTTATGGAACAATAATTACGTCGCCACTCTGCAGTACGATGTTCTGATCTAGATTTCGGCCACGCTCGACGTCCGCATAGCGAAACTCAATTAGCGTCTGGCGCCCACCAGAACGTCTTAGAATCTTGATATCATTCAGCTCGGCGAAAGCCGTAGTACCACCGGCGAGCGCTAATGCCTGCATTATATCAATCCTTGGATTCATGATGATTTGCCCCGGATTTCGAACTTGTCCGAGTATGTATATACGGTTACCGCGAATTTCTTTGATTGAAACCGTAATGACGGGATCCGGGATGTACTGTGAAAGCCTTTCGGCGACTCGAGACTGAACCTCTTCGACTGTGCTTCCGGCTGCATCCAGCACGCCAACGAGCGGAAATGAAATCCGACCATCTGGTTGAACGGCAACCTCCCGTTCCAGATTCTCCTCGCGCCAGACAGAGATTTCGAGCAGATCACCAGGCTGAATCATGTAATAATTTGATTTGTCACTCGCCGCGTCTTCCTGTTGAGCAGTGACTTGCGAAAATGGGAACGCACAGCCCAGTATTGCAAAAATCAACATGCGACAATTGTGTGGAAATCTAACTGTATTCTTCATCGTCATTGTGCCCAGCTGAGTTCTTTTTGTTTGCTTTCAACCAACGTTACATCATTTGTATAGACCGTTGATTTCCACGAGTATTCGTCGTAGAACTCAACTTTGTCATACGAATACGACTCTGTACAGGGACGGGAGTGCCAAGTACATTGAGACTGCCCGAATGCCAGGAAGGCCCAAGAAGATTATGCACCTAAAGTCGGAGGATATCGTCGGATACTCTGTCTGCAAGGAACCAATTTCCGAAGTTGTGAACTGCATCACAGATTGGATTGGAACCGGCGACCGGGAATGCCACTATTTTGCTTGCCTCAATCCGCATGCGGCGGAGGTTGCGGCGACGGATCTAAGTTTCCATAATTCATTAACTTGCGCGGACTTTCTCACGGCCGATGGAATAGGGGTCGTTTATGCATCCCGCATTCTCGGCGGCAATCTTAGGCGGCGCATCACCGGGATGGACGTGTTTCTCGGCGCGATGAGCGCGTTGAATGACAGCGGTAAGGGCAGCTGCTTTTTCCTGGGCTCGACCGATGAAACCCTCCACAAAATTCGGATGGAAATGGCAGAGAGATTTCCCAATGTAAGCGTGGTAGGGGCTTATTCACCACCGTTCAAGCCGGAGTTCTCTGCCGAAGACAACGAGAAAATGATTCAGGCGATAAATGAGGCGGCGCCAGACATCCTCTGGGTTGGTTTGACGGCGCCGAAGCAGGAAAAGTGGATTCATCAACACCAGGACCGTCTGGCTGTAAGCTTTGCTGGCCCGATTGGCGCTGTTTTCGATTTTTTCGTTGGCAATATTAAGCGGGTTAGTCCGTTCTGGCAGGATTTTGGATTCGAGTGGTTGCCTCGATTAGTCCAGGAACCCCGTCGACTTTGGCGCAGGAGTTTGGTTTCGGCTCCGAAATTCTTAATGCGGACGGTCAAATATCGATGGTCGCGTTCCCAACAGTAAAATGATCATGTTCCAGCGTCTGTATTCTTTTTTTAAGTCGCTGTCTTGAGGCGCTGAATTGAAGCTTTATGTTAATTGTATTTTGTCAAATATATTCAATGGGTTATTTCGCTGAGGGTTTCCAAAGTGTGACACACTTCCTGTTTTGGCATCGGTGTATTAATTTATGCTTTGATCGATAACAACAAGCGTTTCATATAAAAAATATAAGGGAATATTGGTGAGGGCGATCGTTATATGCTTTCTGGCTTTGACTTTCACCGCCGTTTTGGTGGAGATTGCGCGCCGGCTTGCGCCTGTGGTCGGACTTGTCGATTCTCCCTGTGAGCGCAAAGCCCATCAGGGCGACATTCCATTGGTAGGCGGAATCGCGATCTTTTCAGGATTGCTTATCGTAGCGCTTTCCTTCGGCATAATGGCGGATCACCTGGTTTTTTTCGTGGCCGCGAGTGTGCTGGTTGCCGTCGGTGTATGGGATGACAAAAAGGGAATATCTCCACTATTGCGACTCGCTTTGCAGGCGGGCGCGGTACTGATTATCGCTACATTCGGCGAGACCGTCATCAGTGACCTGGGCAACATTATTCCGGTTGTTGGTACGATCGAACTCAATTGGATGGCAATTCCTTTCACAGTGTTTGCTGGTGTCGGCGTCATTAACGCATTCAACATGACAGACGGGGTTGATGGTCTTTGCGGTACGCTGACACTGGTTGCCTTGACGGGTCTTGGTGTCATCGCTGCACTGGCCGGAAAACAATCTGATCTTCTGCTGATTATGGCGCTATCTGGTGGTTTGATCGGTTTTCTCATATTCAATGTCAGATTGCCGGGCCGCAAACAGGCGAAGGCCTTTCTCGGTGATGCTGGAAGCTATTTACTAGGGCTGTCCGTTCTGTACCTTGCTGTCAGGCTGTCACAGGGTGGCGAACGTGCTATGGCGCCGGTTACCGCGTTGTGGTTCTGTACACTGCCTTTGGTCGATACGGTTGGAATGATCCTTAGACGCGTCCGTCGCGGTAGATCGCCGTTCAGTGCTGATCGCGAGCACATTCATCATGTCTTCCTGCTGGCCAAGTTTTCGGTTACCTCGACGTGGGTGGGACTGGCAGGCGCTGCGATCGTTGGCATGCTTTTCGGATTGTCCGGCACCCTGGGGGGCATGCCGGAGTCTCTGATGTTGGCGGCATTTCTGGTGGTTGCAGTCCTTTATTACGGCATGATCATGCGGGCGTGGAAGGTATTGCGCTTTTTACGCAGATCGATCAATCGCCGAACTGAGGCGAAAATCGATCGACGACTCATTGTCGACAGGCGGCAGCGCAGTGAAGCGTTCTACGTTAATGGCATACAGGTTGAGCGCCGATCCGGCCTGGACAGGCGGCGACAACGGCTGGACCGTCGCAATGAAAAAGATGAATTGCCTGCGAGCATCGGGATTATTGGCCAAACGCAAGGCGCGGAACGGCCAGGCAAGCGGGCCGCACGGCTTTACAGAGTTCGTAACTGAACGGAACCGATGCGAATTTACAAGACAAGGAGCAGGTAATGAAGACCGCACTCGTTTGTGGAGCAGGAGGCTTCATAGGTTCTCACCTCGTTAAGAGATTGAAACGGGAAAAATTTTGGGTCCGGGGTGTCGATCTTAAGTATCCGGAGTTTGGTGAAACGGAAGCAGATGATTTCATAATCGGTGATCTGCGTAATCCGGATACGTGCCGCGAGTCAGTTGACAGGAAATTCGATGAGGTCTACCAACTCGCCGCTGATATGGGTGGAGCTGGCTTCGTCTTCACTGGTGAAAATGACGCCGATATCATGCATAACTCCGCGCTCATCAATCTTAATATGATCGATACATGCTGGAAGCGAAACTGTCATCGGATGTTTTACTCGTCTTCCGCATGCATGTATCCGGAGCACAATCAGCTGGATCCCGATAACCCGATGACCGCTGAAGACTCTGCATATCCTGCCAATCCGGATAGCGAGTATGGGTGGGAAAAGCTGTTCAGCGAGCGACTCTACCTAGCATTTCAACGCAACTACAGCATGGATATCCGCGTCGCACGATTCCACAACATCTTTGGGCCGGAAGGAACCTGGGATGGCGGCAGGGAAAAGGCGCCGGCGGCGCTTTGTCGAAAAATCGCTCAGATCGAGGACGGCGGTGAAATTGAAATTTGGGGTGATGGTACGCAGACAAGGTCGTTTCTGTATGTTGATGAATGCCTGGAAGGCGTAACCAGGCTAATGCGCTCAGATTGGGTCGGGCCAGTCAACATTGGTTCTGAGGAAATGGTGAGCATTAATCGGTTGGCTCAAATGATCATGGACATCGCTGGTAAGAAAGTGAAACTCAATCATATTCCCGGACCACTTGGTGTCAGGGGTCGAAATTCGGACAATCGCCTAATTCAGAAAATGCTGGCTTGGAGTCCTACGGAGAAGTTGCATGATGGATTGTCGAAAACTTATCCCTGGATTCTCGAGCAAGTGGAGAATTCATCGCCAGCTGCCAAAATTTAAATGCCGATTGCTGAGTCGCCGAAAGTATCTATCATCCTATTTGGGTAAATAATGGGACTTCTATCGCCATTCGCCCGGATTGCTCGAGCAGAGTATCGGCAAGAATTCGTCAATCACCATTGCGGCTCATTTCGAAAGAGAATTAATGCGTTCCGAGATCTTCAAGGTCACCGGCAAAGGCGTAGCTATGCGCGTAGCCTGGACCTGTCGAAAGACTGCTTTGGAGAAGCCAGAGAAATCATTGAAAACCGGTGTGCGCCGCTGTTATTAGATAAGCGGTTCGTTCAGCCGTTCCTGGAAACCTGTCGGGAACGATTCGACGCAGTCGGTGAGTCCGATGAAATGTGCCAGGAAGGAAAACGGTACTATTTAAATATATTGCAAGATACGGACTACGATCCCAGCTCGCCATTTATGCAGTTCGCTCTCGACGAGAAGCTATTAAATACGGTATCAATTTACCTGGGTTATGCGGCTTACCTGCAGTCAATAGAATTGATTATATCGCGGCCTGTGGAAACCGAAGAGCCGTTAACGAAAAGTCAGCTTTGGCACTGCGACAACAACAACGATCAGCGACTGTTGAAACTGTTTCTTTATGTCAGCGATGTTACAGACGTCAACGGGCCGCTCACATTCTTGCCGCGGGCACAGTCGGAGCGGATTCCGTGGTATGCCGGACATTATATTTCTGACAATCAAATGAGTCAGTTTGTGTCTTTGGCTGATAAAGTTAAATTCAAGGGAGTTGCCGGTTCTGCATTTATTATGGATACGGCATCTCTTTATCATTTTGGCAGTCGGTGCGATGAGCCACGCCTCACATTTGTTGTGCACTTTAATTCCGGGTTCGGTTATCTGCCACGCAATAACATTCACAAGAAATGGGCGAATACTGACGCCCATCTATCTATGATACAGCGGCTTGCCATAGGTGAGTTGGGTTAGCCAATCACCGTGTCGGTTTGGCCTATTTGGCTCAGCATTTATAGAAGCATGGGCTAGGTACTAACTGACCCGAGACGCAATAGTTCGTCAAAATATTTAATTGTTGGTTTCAGTCCTTCTCTCAATGAAGTTTTCGGTTCCCAGTCAAGCTGCTCTTTGGCCTGTGTAATATCGGGCTTGCGTTGCCTGGGATCATCCGACGGTAACGGAGCGAATATCATTTTTGATTTGGATCCTGTCAGATCAATGACTTCCTGAGCCAACTCGGCGATCGTAAACTCCTGAGGATTTCCAAGATTGATAGGGCCAGTCTTGGTGTTATCGGTTGCCATAAACTTGATAAACCCGTCGACTAAATCATCCACGTAACAAAAAGATCGAGATTGTTTGCCATCGCCGAATATAGTAATTGCATCTCCTCTTAATGCCTGGACCACAAAATTTGAGACAACACGACCGTCGTTTGGATGCATCCTGGGGCCGTACGTATTGAAAATCCGGGCAACTTTGATCGGAAGGTTGTGTTGGCGCCTATAATCAAAAAACAGAGTTTCGGCGCATCTTTTGCCCTCGTCGTAACAGGATCTGGTGCCTATTGGATTGACATTTCCCCAGTAACTCTCGATCTGTGGATGAACATGTGGGTCACCATACACTTCACTGGTCGAAGCTTGGAATATTTTCGCTCCTAATCGTTTGGCGAGGCCCAGCATGTTTATTGCGCCATGAACGCTTGTCTTCGTTGTTTGAACGGGGTCATGCTGATAGTGGATAGGGGACGCTGGGCAGGCGAGATTGTAGATTTCCTCTACTTCGACGTACAGTGGAAATGTCACATCATGTCGCATTAACTCGAAACGAGAATTATCGAGCAGATTTAGCACATTATCCTTTACGCCGGTGTAGAAATTATCAACGCAAAGTACGTCGTGTCCAAGTTTTATGAGTTCGTCGCAAAGGTGTGAGCCTAGAAATCCTGCTCCGCCGGTTACGAGAATTCGCTTCCTGCCTAATCTCGGTTCCATAAGTTCCTCATCGCAAATTATCCCGCCAGTGTGTCCTGATACCAAGTAAGCGGTCACACATGCTTATTGCTATATACACGTTCCCACCTGCTTAAGAATCGATCGACACTTTCTAGCACGCCAAGCCGCAGTTGACAAAGGTCCGAAGCAGCCAGTGGAGATAGACTACCCGGGGACAGCGCGGTTGTCTGCAGTGCTGTGGGTATTTTGTGCCATAAATGTCCCGGAATAGGTGTTCCGGATTACTTTACGAGTTCATAGTCGGCAAATATCTTCCGTTCGTGACATTGCGCCGGGCAGGCAGTCGGTCCATGCAATAAACTTCCCGAAGCAGTGTTTGCTCCAATTTTTTATGCAGACTATTACGAGTTAGACAATTAGGGCCGGCTGCGGCTCTCAATCGTGGTTGATATCCAATATTCGGTCAGTTTGTCGATATGCAGATATTCGTCAAAAAATGCAGCTGCGTTTGTACCAATTCGAGTTCGTTCGTCATCATCGTCTAAATACTGTTCGCAAAGCTCTACTAAATCGGACATATCTTCTTTGCAGTACACAATATTCTGTCCATTTGTAAGGTGATGATTGAAGCGTGTGCGGTGCGGATAGGCGATAACACAGCAACCCAATGCCAGGTATTCGATGAGGCGAAAACAAAATGGACCGTTACCCGGAAGGTCGATGCAAATTCTGGACCGTGAAGCTTCCCGAAGGTATCGAGCATATAGCACACGATCCATGTCTCCATAGAATTCGAACCCCGTTTGGGATTTCAGTATATCAATCGCTTTTGACCGAACCTCAAATCCGAATTGGGCTCCAAATCTCCCATAAGTATCATAAGTCTTCCGCGTCTGATCGAGAGACCAGGCTCGTAAAGTTGGAAGATAGTAATAGATTTTTTCGCCCCGCGGTACAAACCCACCTGGAACAACTTTATTATTGTTATATCCGTTTTCGTTAAATTGTAGTTTGAAGTAGATATCAACAGTCGCAAGGCATTCTGGTTCTACTCTCGACGTGTAATCGGTGACGTCTATCGCAGCTTTAATCAGACGATGGTCATCAAGAATGTGAAATATCAATATGTCGTTGTAGATTTGAGGTATGTTCTGATAGGTCAGTTTGTAACGTTGTCCCATCGATTTTGCAGCCGCCCGTAGCCACGCAGCTGCCTGGCCAGGACCCGGGTTGTCAGGCCAAATAATTTCCTGAAGAGGCTGCGAAGCAGTTTGTTTCTTTCCGTGCCGATTTACTCTGGCAGTCCGATATAAACTGTCCATTCGAAGGTACGCATCAACAGCTGGCTCAGTCCAGTTTCCAAGTTTCAAAAGAGCCTTGGTTCCATTTTGAATTTTTCTTCGGAATTTATTCACGGATTCCTTAACTCGGTGCTCAATAGCACAAACTGCCAACCAGAGGCAGTAAATAGTGTCGACTGTCTAAATTTATTTCAGAATGAACTTGGCTAGTATTGTTGACCGGCAGAACGTATTCCTTTCTCATTTACTGCAATCTTAAATTACAGTTCCGATGTACGATAGAGTGAATTCGCAGTCAGCGCAAGAGCTTTGGGTGGGACGTGTTAGTCCTTTATCTGTGAGTTATTCGGCGGTAATTTACGAAGATACTGGAGACCATCAATGGAAAAATATCTCATGACAATTTATTCGAGGAGGTGCTTCTGCGCTTCTGATGTTTTTTGTTCGCGCGCAGCCTGAGTAACCCATTGAAAGGCTAATTACGAAACGCCAGTACAGTAAGGTTTCTTGCATATAAATAATGCGCTTGCTTGGAAGTGCGGCGAGCTTGACTAGGCGAAGAGCTGCATACATGGTCAAGAAAATGATTGCCGGATCCTAGTTGACAATCAAAGTCGGCGACTCCGGTTCGCTACTTATTTCTGGTAGAGTGCCGGATCTGACGAGCAAAACCGCATCTCGGTCGCGAAGACTGACGCTTGTTGTGCTTAGGCCGTTATTCACATTCGGGGCCTGGGTTCCTTTGAAATGGGAGTAGCCAGGCTCAATTGCTATATTGCGCTCACCATTGCCTCTTGGGTTCACGAGCACCATACCGTTTTCAAATCGTCTTCGATAGATGCCATCTTTCCACGCTGAGGTTTGCGGCGGATCAATAGCAGCACCCAACCAGTCTGTAGTAGATGTGCCGTTGAGGTCATATTCATCGAACCATTCAACAGTTGCGTAGTTCGCTTTGTCACTGGAATAACTATAGTGGGCATCGTCAAGCAGGCATGAACCGAAACCGTAGCGAAATGACTGATAATCTGATGGATTACCTAGCTGATTAAACATCATCAATGATCTTTGCTTCACTTGGGATGCGACGAGTCGATATTCCTCCATCATTCGCTCCCATGACCCCCAGCCATTATTACTGCCATCCGAGGCAATACCCTCGGGTGACCAATTTTTTCCAATGTAATGTTCAAGAAATCCGCCATCGACTACATTCTTGTATTCGGAGATTGGCGAGAA
>JAHEFE010000097.1 GCA_024640365.1 Woeseiaceae bacterium
GGGCCTTCAAAGGTCGACATACCGTAGAAGCTCAGGGCCACGATCATGAATTTCAGCACCGGGTCGGTGCGCAGTTTATGCCAGGCGCCCGACAGCGTCATGATGCCGTTGATCATGCCACCCCAACTGGGCGCCAGAAGGATCAGGGAGAACACCATACCCAGGGACTGCAGCCAGTCGGGCAGTGCGGTGTAGTGCAGGTGGTGCGGTCCCGCCCACATGTAGATCGCAATCAGGGCCCAGAAGTGAACGATGGACAGCCGGTAGGAATAGATAGGACCTTCGGCCTGTTTGGGCACGAAGTAGTACATCATTCCAAGAAAACCGGCGGTGAGGAAGAAGCCTACCGCGTTGTGGCCGTACCACCATTGCACCATCGCATCTACCGCACCGGTATAGATCGGATAGGATTTGAATGCGGAAACCGGCAATGACAGGTTATTGACGATATGCAAAAGCGCAATCGTCAATATGAATGCCCCGTAAAACCAGTTGGCAACATAGATATGGCTGACGCGGCGCTTGACAATGGTGCCAAAAAAAACGACGGCGTAGGCCACCCAGACTACGGTGATCAAGAGGTCGATCGGCCATTCCAATTCTGCGTATTCCTTGCCCTGCGTAA
Source organism: Woeseiaceae bacterium (assembly GCA_024640365.1). Classification (GTDB taxonomy): domain Bacteria; phylum Pseudomonadota; class Gammaproteobacteria; order Steroidobacterales; family Woeseiaceae; genus JAHEFE01. The sequence goes on from JAHEFE010000097.1 coordinate 626, forward strand.
GACCCAGAGGTAAGGTGATGGCGGCGCTGACAATGACCAGTTGCCAACCCCAGAACACGAGAGAAGCCAAAGGCCCGGCAAAAAGACGGGTGTGGCAGGTTCTTTGCACGACGTAAAGCGAAGTGCCGATCAGCGCAGACCCGCCGAAAGCGAAAATGACCGCATTGGTGTGCAACGGCCGCAGGCGTCCATAGCTGAGCCAGGCAATGTCCAGGTTCAGCTGCGGCAACCATAACTGCGCCGCAATCAAGACACCAACCAGCATGCCCACAATACCCCAGACAATTGTCATCACAACGAATTGCCTTATTACTTTGTCGTTATACGTCATTGTTCAATTCAACAATCAGTTTTTTGGGGCCGGAACCGGCCTGCTTTCACAGGCCGCTCCGGTGTCCAGCAGTGAACGGAATGGTTGGTTGCTAACGGTTTATAAAAAACCTCGCATCAGGATTTGGCAACCCAGGCGTTACACCAGCCCTTTCCAGACACCAAACGGTTCTGGAAAATACTGCAGGGTGCGGATGCGCTGTCGGCTTCCCCTGCGTACAGTGCACAATTGTGGCAGAACTGATTGGCACCAGCCTCGCCTGAGCGCTTGGGGAACTTGGCTGTATCTACCTTGGTAGCGTCGGTCACATAACCCATGGCCTGGGCCAGGGGCTCACTTTCCGCCACCGCATCCTGCGCGGTCAGCTGCATCGGAATGGCGGACAGGGCCAACACGCCGCCACCAGTTTGTATGCCGAGTTTGATAAAACCGCGGCGATCAATCGTCTGCTTTTTGTTCACAAATCCTCCAGAACTGGGTTAAGGAAACTCGGCTCCATTATACACTGGCATAAAGGCAACTTTGCAGTGCAAATGAGCCTTGCATCCTTTGGAGCAACGCCGCTTGCAATGGTTCACCTGCCATCGCTCAGACATCGCGCCCTTTGGGGAGTTGATTCAGCAGTTCCAGCATCCTGTCTTGTCTGAATGGTTTCTCCAGGTAGTTGTAGCCACCCTGGCGAATCAGGTCCACGGCATCCTGCGCCGGCAGGTCATAGCCGGTAAAGATGACGGGCACCTGCCCCTGAGCACAGATCCGCAAAATCTCTGAAGCGGGAGAGCGTGGCGCACTGGCTTCACTGATTACCGCCGCAACCTCCTGTTCTGCAAGCAAGTGCTGAAGGCCTTGTGGATCATTTGCCGTTTCAATCGTCCAATTACGTGCGCGCAACAGCGTCAACAACGCGTCGCGCACGTTTTCATCTGGTTCAAGCACAACCAGAATGCCTTTGGAAGATTCCGCTCGGATCGCTACTACCCCCGCGCCGCGTAATGCTATAGCCCTGCTGCTACATTCTTCGGGAATACTAGACGGAAACCGGCATGTCTCCATCAGGGAAATTACTTAGCCAATGATGCACCGGCGGGTGCGTAAGATCGCTTAAGGATCGAGAGCGAGCGCGTGTCGTACCGGGGCCAAACAGGAGTCGTGCTCCCGCCTGCGGCTCAGCGTCCGTCCAGCAAGGCCACCATATGCACCAGCGCGGGCAGTGAATCGGCTTCCATTTTCTCCATCACGTGGGCACGATGAATTTCGACGGTTCTCGGGCTGATTGACAAAGCATCCGCGATGCCCTTATTGGGCAGGCCCTGAACCATCAATTCCATCACCGCCTGCTCGCGCGGCGTGCAGGTCTGCGCGCGCCGGCTGATTTCCTCTGTGTACCGCACCTGCTGGCGCTGCTCCTGGCAGTGGCTGATAGCGCTCTTTACTTTGTGCAGTAGTTCACCTTCCTGAAACGGCTTGGTGAGAAAATCGAAAGCGCCGTTTTTGATGGCCTCGACAGCCAGTGGTATGTCGCCGTGCCCCGTAATGAATATGATCGGATAAGGTATGTTGTCCCGTATTAACGATCGAAACAGTTCCAGCCCGTCCATGCCGGGCATGCGGATGTCAAGCAGCATGCAGTCGAATTCGCGATTGGAGGTGCGCGCCAGAAATGTGTCTGCCGTGGGGTAGGTGTGGCTGGAAATGCCGGCGGCAAACAACAACAGGCGCAGCGCATCTCGAATGGCTTCATCGTCATCTATGATGCATACGGTGCTGCCATTCCCTGTCACGTGCTTACCCTATTGCTGAGCGCGGCAGTTTGAGGGTGAAACAGGTCGTTGCGGAAGGTGCGGGCACATAAGAGAGGCTGCCGCCGTGCGCCACGGCAATATGCTTGCAGATGCTCAGACCCAATCCGACGCCCTTGGCCTTGCTGGTATAAAACGGCTCAAACAGGTGTGGCAGGCTTTCTTTCGAGACGCCGGGGCCATTGTCCAGAACACAAATCGCCAACTCGTCCTGCTCCGGCGAGATAACAATGTCGATTCTGCCGTCCGGGCGCCCGGACTCAGCGATGGCATCCAGGCTGTTCTTCACCAGATTGACCAGGATCTGCTGAATCTGTATTTCATCCACAAACACTTCGATGGGCTGCTTTGGTGCTTGAACCTGCAAAACAATGCCGGTTTTTTTTAGCTCATACTCAAACAATAAAAGCATATTCTTAATAATATCTTTAATATCAAGCCGTGCTTTGCTGGACGTCCCGCTGCGCACCAGTTTACGCAGACGATCGACAACAGCCGCCGCCCTCCTCGACTGCTCGCTGATGCGAAAGCAAATCGATCGCACGGATCCTTCCTCAGGCTCCGACTGCTGTTCGACCAGGTGCGCCAGCGCATCGGCATAAGCAGCTATCGCGGTCAAGGGCTGGTTTATCTCGTGCGCAATTCCCGCGGTCAGTTCCCCCAGCGTAAGCAGGCGGTCAGCATGAAACAACTGCAGCTCAAGATCTTTCAGTTTCTCCACATGGGCGTGCCGCTCGCTCAGATCGTGCACGATGCCGACAAAATGTATCTCCTCATTTGTGCCGGACTGGCCAACGGAAAGCCGCATCGGAAAACGCTCCCCGTTTCTGCGCAAGCCGGAAACCTCGCGGCCTATACCAATGACGTTGGCCTTCCCGGTTTCGATATATCGCTTGATAT
>JAHEFE010000022.1 GCA_024640365.1 Woeseiaceae bacterium
GGAGATGATCCAGCGCCGCATCGACAGCGGCGAAGTTTTGGTCGATAACGGATTGACCTTTCGCGCGGTAGCTTTTCTCAATTGCTTTCTTGATGCGTGCGATTGCCTCTTCACGCGGCAGAACGCCTGATAGAGCAAAGAAACAGGCCTGCATCACCGTGTTGATTCGCCTGCCCATGCCGGCATCACTGGCAACCCGTGATGCGTCGATTACGTAAAAATGAATTTTGCGATCGAGAATTACCTGCTGCATGGGCTCGGGTAATTGATTCCACACTTCGTCCGAAGTATATGGGCTGTTGAGCAGGAATACAGAACCTTGTGCCGCGGTCTGCAGGACCTCAAGCTTGTCGATCAAGTTGAATTTGTGACAGGCGATAAAATTGGCTGACTGGATCAGATACGGCGCATGAATTTGCTTCGGTCCGAAACGCAAGTGCGAGACCGTCTGTGAGCCGGACTTCTTGGAGTCGTAGACGAAGTAGCCCTGGCAGAAGAGATCAGTGCCTTCTCCAATGATTTTGATACTGTTCTTGTTGGCGCCAACTGTGCCATCTGAGCCCAGCCCGAAAAACAGGGCGCGAGTTACATCGCCCGACTCAATGTTGAAGCTCTTGTCGTAGTCGAGGCTGGTATGGGTAACATCATCGTTAATACCAATGGTGAAATGGTTTTTCGGCTTCTCCTTGTCGAGTTCGTCGAAGATTGCCTTGACCATGGCAGGAGTGAACTCTTTGGACGACAGACCATAGCGACCGCCGATGATTTTGGGCGTGTCATCGATGTCGCCCGCGGCCCTGGCTTCTGCAAGAACAGTGACGATATCCTGATAAAGCGGTTCGCCGTTGGCACCGATTTCCTTGGTCCGATCTAACACGGCAATTGATTGCACTGATTTTGGTATTGCGGCAAGCAAGTGCTTGGCTGAGAACGGGCGGAACAGGCGTACGTTGATCATGCCGATGCCTTTGTTGGGCAATGCGGCAATTGTTTCTGCGACAGTGTCAGCTCCTGAGCCCATCAGGATAATGATCTTGCTGGCCTGCGGATCACCATAATAGTCAAATAAACGGTATTGCCGACCAGAAATCTTGGCGAAACGATCCATCGTGCTTTGTACGAGGTCCGGGGCATTCAGATAAAACTGGTTGACGGTTTCGCGTGCCTGGAAATAGACGTCGGGATTCTGTGCGGTGCCGCGAATGAACGGGTTGTCCGGATTGAGCGCGCGGTTACGGTGCTCATAAACCAGCTTCGAGTTGATCATGCCGCGAATCTGATCATCAGAAAGCACGTCAATCTTGTTCACTTCGTGGGACGTCCGAAAACCGTCGAAGAAATGGATGAATGGTATGCGAGTTTCAAGCGTGGTCGCGTGACTGATAAGGGCCATGTCCTGGGCTACCTGTACCGAAGACGATGCCAATATGCCAAAGCCGGTCGTGCGTGCGGCCATTACGTCCTGATGGTCGCCAAAAATTGACAGTGCCTGAGCCGCTAGCGCTCGCGATGCCACGTGGAAAACAGCCGGCGTCAGTTCCCCCGCAATCTTGTACATGTTCGGCAGCATTAGCATCAGGCCTTGCGATGCCGTGAAAGTGGTCGTTAGTGCACCGGTTTGCAGGGAGCCGTGCGCGGTACCCGCCGCACCGCCTTCGCTTTGCATTTCGATAATATCTGGCGCTTGCCCCCAGATGTTTGGTTTGCCTGCGGCTGACCAGACATCGGCGAGTTCGGCCATGGGAGACGAGGGCGTAATAGGATAAATGGAGCAAATTTCGCTGACCATGTAGGCCACATGGGCGACGGCTTCGTTACCATCAATTGTCAGTTGCTTGGCCATCAGACTTTCTTCCTTTTGCTGCCTGGCTCGGGAATCATCTCGATGGCATGACAGGGGCATTGTTCATAACAAACAGCGCAGCCGGTACAGAGGTCGAAATTGAAGCGGTAACGTTTGCCGGGGCCGAGCTTGATGATTGCTCCCTCCGGGCATGCGCCGTAACAGCCATCACATTCGAAACAGTTGCCGCACGATAAGCAACGTTTTGCCTCGAACAGGGCATCCGCCTCGCTCAGGTTCTTCATGATTTCATCGAAGCTGTGAGTTCGGTCGGCAACGGGCAGACGTTCTTGCTCGACTTTAGGTGCCGCAGTGCGGAACCAAAGTTGCAGCTTTTCATGACCGACAAGCTGATGGCGTTTCTTCGTGTGATAAACCGTATTGTTGAGGTAGCTGTCGATATGTCGGGCGGCCTGCTTGCCGTGACCAACTGCGATTGTAACTGAGCGGTCACTCGGTACCATGTCGCCGCCAGCGAAAATGCCGGGGTGGCCCGTTTGCATGGACTCGTCCACCACCACGGTGTGATCTTCCTTGAATTCGATGCCTGGAACATTGGCTAGAAACTTTGTGTCGGTATCCTGCCCGATGGCGAGAATCAGTGAGTCGGCTTCCAGTGTTTCGAATTTACCGGTGGGTTGTGGACGACCCTCTTCGTTGAGTTCCATCACTTCAACTTTGAAGGTGCCCTCGTCAATCTCCTTGATGGTCCGCAACCAGTTAATTTTTACGCCTTCTTCAATAGCCTCATCGGCCTCGAAATCGTGAGCTGGCATGCTGCTGCGATCCCGGCGATAAATGATGATTGCTTCTTCGGCTCCCAATCTTTTTGCGGTGCGGGCGGCATCCATAGCAGTATTGCCACCGCCATAAATAGCAACGCGCCGCCCGATTTTCGGTGGTTCGCCACGTTGCGCGCTGCTCAGGAAGCTGACGGCGTCCAGGATTTTGCTGGCATCGCGCGTGGGGATCTGAATGTTCTTGCTAATATGGGCGCCGACTGCAACGAACACAGCGTCGAAGTTGCCCGCCTTCTTTTCAGCGAGAACATCTTCGATCCGGTGATTCAGCGTCATCTTTACGCCCATGTCTTCAATACGCTTGATTTCCGCCTGCAACTCCTTGCGCGGCATTCGATAGGCCGGGATCCCAAAATGAATCATGCCGCCAGCGACCGGACCGGCGTCGCGGATTTCTACCGAGTGCCCCATACGGGTCAGCTGATAGGCGGCTGACAGACCGCTCGGTCCTGCTCCGATTACGAGTATCCGCTTGCCACTCGACTTTTTGCCTTTTGGCAATTTCCAGTCTTGTTCCAGGGCCATATCGCCCAGGAAGCGCTCCACCGCGTGGATGCTGACAGTGCTGTCCGTAAACGCGCGATTGCAAACGTCTTCACACGGGTGGTAACAGACCCGGCCATGAATAGACGGCATAGGATTGTTTTTGACGAGCTCCAGCCAGGCTTTTTTAAACTCGCCAGCCTGGGCAAGAGCGAGCCAGGCCTGGATATTTTCTCCGGCCGGGCAGGCGTTGTTGCAGGGTGGCAAAAAGTCCGCATAAACGGGCCTTTGGCTACGCATCGCGCCTGTACCTTTATCGTGCTCAGTAAGATCAGCGCTGGATGTCAGGTCTCGATTGGGCATGCTCTCTTCCTGGTTCGCCAAGTAAGAAAATCTTCACGCTGTGAAGAGAGTTGCGACGCTCACCGTCATGGCGGGCACATAGAAACTCAACCTGATGATAGGCTGTACGTGCCTGCGCCTTTATCAGGGCTTTTACGGATACTCGCTAGCAGTATTCACGGTTTAGCGCCGGCGGATATTACTGTCCCTGCGCTGGCCCACTGTCGCAATGGGTGGCCGGTACTTGCGCCACTGATACCAGGCTATCAGCCGGTTAATTGTCCCTGCACGACCAGGGTTTCGTCATTCCATCCCCAAGACGGCGACTTTCTGTCGCCTGGACTAGGGTTGCAAGGCTCACTTGGACTATTCTGTCCCTTGCCAAACCGGGACTGATGAAGATTTTGGGACCAGGCCGGAAAACGGACTTGTACAACGAGGGGATATTTGATGGCGGGAGTGGAAGGGCGTATTGCGCTGGTGACGGGGGCGGGGCGTGGTATTGGTCTGGCAACGGCAAAGTTGCTGGCAGCGCGTGGCGCCCGTGTGATGTGCGTTGCACGGAGCGAGAAGGAACTGGCGACTTCGGGATTCGATTACATTGCAGCTGACCTCGGTACGCTCGAGGGCTGTGAGCAGGTCGTGACCGAAACGGAGCAGCGGTTAGGTGGCGTTGATATCCTGGTTTGCAACCATGCGATCGGTTCCGCTCATGAAAAAGTTCTTTGGGAGCAGGGGCCAGAAGTTTGGCACGCTTCGATGCGCCTGAATCTGGATAGCCCCTACTACCTGACCCACCGCATTTTGCCGGGCATGGTAGAGCGCCGTTACGGACGGTTGGTATATACGAGTTCGACAGCGGCCATAGCTGCGGAGCATGCCGGCAGTGCTTACAACAGCTCGAAAAGTGGATTGCTCGGCTTGATGCGCTCCGTGGCGCAGGATGGCGGCGCGTTTGGCATTACCGCAAACGGCGTGCTCCCCGGATGGGTCCGCACCGAGATGGCTGAGCGCTCTGCACGTGCAGATGCTGAGAAGCGCAATATCACGCCAGAAGAAGTTTGGGCCGAGAGAGCAGCGCTGTATCCGCCAGGACGCGTTGCGACACCCGAGGAAGTCGCTGCCCTGATTGCTTTTCTTGCGACAGAAGAATCAAGTGGCGTGAGTGGCGAGTCAATACGAGTGGCGCTCGGTAGCGTTTGGTAGTTCAAGATTGCCCTGGCGATTTCCCGTAATCATGTACACAAAAAGACAATCAGCTAACAGGTGCTTCAATGACAAATCGTTTCTTACAAATGATGTTCGTCCTCCTGAGTTTTACCACGCTAAACGCGCATGCAGCCGTAACGAGATTTGAACCCGCCCGCGTTTTTGATGGAGAGGCGCTGCATGACAACTGGATAGTATTGGTTGATGGCAACAGTATCCTGTATGCCGGTACGGCGAGTGCGGCACCGGCTGTAGCTGTGGATAAAACAATATCGCTGGATGGTCAGACTTTGCTGCCGGGTCTCATCGAAGGTCACGCCCATATTCTGTTACACCCCTATAACGAAACGCCCTGGAACGACCAGGTGTTGAAAGAATCTGATGCGGAGCGGGTCGCGCGGGCAGTCAATCACGTACGCGAGTCATTACAGGCAGGCGTAACGACAATTCGCGACCTCGGTACCGAAGGAGCGGGATACGCTGACGTGGGTATTCGTGATTCGATAAATAAGGGAATTATTCCGGGGCCGCGGCTGATCGTATCGGGCAGGGCGATCGTCGCGACCGGCAGTTACGGGCCAAAAGGTTTTCACGAACGGGTGGAAGTACCGCTCGGCGCAGAAACCGCTGATGGTTATGACGATCTGGTTCGTGTGGTGCGTAGTCAGATTGGTCACGACATCGATTTCGTCAAAGTCTACGCGGACTACCGCTGGGGTCTGCACGGCGCTGCGGCACCGACGTTTTCTGAGAAGGAGCTTGCAACCATAGTGGAAGTGGCTCGCAGCAGTGGCCGATATGTTGCCGCGCATGCCTCTACAGCCGAGGCTATTGAGCGTTCGGTGCGGGCGGGCGTCGAAACCATCGAGCATGGTGATGACGCGACGGCAGAGACCTACAAACTGATGCGCAAGCATAACGTTGCTTTATGTCCCACCCTTGCAGCTGGCGATGCGATCAGTCAGTACAACGGCTGGAACAAGAGTGTTGATCCTGAGCCGCAACGCATCCAGGACAAGCGCGCCTCCTTCAAACAGGCGTTAGCATCCGGTGTGACCATTTGTTTCGGTGGTGATGTGGGCGTCTACGCTCATGGCGATAACGTGCGCGAGCTAGAGATGATGGTTGAATACGGCATGGATGCTTCGCAGGCGCTCAAAGCGGCCACGTCCGTTAACGCAGACGTCTTTCATATCAGCGACAAGGTAGGCCGCATCAAAGCGGGTTTGCTGGCCGATATTATTGCGGTCGATGGCAATCCGTTGGATAACATTGCGGCACTTCGCTATGTGCGTGTCGTCATGAAAGATGGGGTGCTTTACAAGATTGACTAGATGGGTAGCGTCATCCCGGGCCGCAAGCCGGCCGATCGAATCAGCTTCGAAGCATTGACGGCGGGGGATACCGCCTCGGCAATGGCCAAGTCTTTTTTACTTTCAGGTGTAACCTTATATTTTCAAATGGGGCTTGACCTTTGAATTGAGGAAGCAATAGACTGCAAGCGACTCATCGAGACCGGCTGAGGGATAGGCCCAATGAAGCCGGGGCAACCTGCAGGACTAACCATCCTGATAAGGTGCCAACTCCTGCGGTGTACAATTAATTGTCACCGAGAGATGAGTGCCGCTGTAACGTGATTATCGGTAGACACCGAGTAACGCAGGGCACGGCACCGTTCTTAGCGGTTTCCGCTGGATTCGATGAGTAGAGCAGCAGCAATGCTGTGGCATTGAAACACACGGAAACGGAACTATGAGCAATCAATTGAAGCCAGCCACGCTGGCAGTAAGAGCCTCCATCGAATCAGATACCCAACATGGCGCTGTTGTGCCACCGTTGCATCTGTCATCCAATTTCGCGTTTGCGGGATTCGGCGAGAAGCGCCTCTATGATTACACGCGTAGCGGTAATCCAACGCGCGACTCTCTGGCCTGTGCACTGGCCGCGCTTGAGGGTGGTGCCGGTGCCGTAATTACTTCGTCTGGCATGTCGGCGCTGACCTTGTTGACACAGTTGTTGAAGCCGGGTGATCTGCTGATTGCGCCACACGACTGTTACGGTGGCAGTCATCGCTTGTTCAAAACCCTTGCTGAAAAAGGCGCCTTTAACGTTGCGTTTATCGATCAGAGCGATAGCGCGGCCTTGCAACAAGCATGCGCTCGCAATCCCCGGATCATACTGGCGGAGACACCGTCCAATCCCTTGCTCCGTATTGTTGATATTGCTGATTTGGCGAGCCGTGCCAAAGCATGCGGCGCATTGCTTGCGGTCGATAACACATTCCTGTCACCTGTTCTGCAGCAGCCAATTTCGTTGGGTGCCGATATCGTCATTCATTCGACCACCAAATATTTGAACGGACATAGTGACGTTGTTGGCGGGGCTGTTGTAGCGGCCACGACCGAGCTTGCCGAAGAATTGAGCTGGTGGGCCAACTGTTTGGGTATAACAGGGGCCCCTTTCGACAGCTTCATGACCTTGCGCGGCGTACGTACATTGCATACGCGCATGCGCCAGCACGAAGAAAGCGCGCGACGTATTGTCGATACGCTGGCCACGCACAAAGCCGTTGGGCGAATTTACTATCCTGGCCTTGTCGATCACCCCGGTCATGACATTGCCTGCAAGCAGCAAAAGGGCTTCGGTGGCATGGTCAGCTTCGAGGTCGAGGGTGGCGAGTCAGTGGTCCGAAAATTTGTTGAGTCATTACAGTTGTTTTCACTGGCAGAGTCGCTGGGAGGTGTAGAGAGCCTTGTTTGTCATCCGCCCACAATGACGCATGCGCCTGTTGCCAAAGACGATCTCGCCAAGGCGGGTATCAAGGATAACCTGTTACGTCTTTCTGTCGGGCTTGAAGATACCGACGACCTGATCATAGATTTGTTGAATGCGCTTGATTACGCGACTCGAGTTACGGCCGTCAATTCAGCAGTTTCAGGCTCTTGAATCGAAAGGGATGACATTAGCCATGAGTATCTTTAACAACAAGCTGCCTGATTTCCTGGCACGGCATTTGTCAGCCGAGACTTGCTTTTACCAACTGGCGGATGTGTTCGACCTTGAAAGTGGCGCCGAACTTAGTGGCGTAGAGGTCGCTTACAGAACCTGGGGAACGCTGAATGAGGCGGGGGACAACGCAATTTTAATCTGCCATGCGTTAACCGGTTCAGCCGATGCAGATACGTGGTGGCCGGGCATCATCGGTAAAGAGGGAGCGTTTGATCCGGATCATGATTTCATCATATGCAGCAACATCCTTGGCGGCTGCTACGGCACTACCGGGCCGGTATCCACTCGGTTTGGGGACGCGCAAAAATATCGGGCATCATTTCCTCGCGTAAGCGTCCGCGACATGGTCAACCTGCAAAAGAGGCTGCTTGATCACCTGGGAGTGGCAAAACTGGCGTTGGCAATAGGTCCGTCTCTCGGCGGCATGCAGGTCCTGGAGTGGGCCGCTTCATATCCAGAGTACGTGGCCAGTATTGTGCCTATTGGGGTCGGTGTGAACCACTCGGCCTGGTGTATCGGCATGAGTACCGCGCAACGTGCGGCAATCTATGCGGATAACAATTGGCAGGATGGCTTCTACGGCGACGACAGCACCCCGGATAAAGGGATGGCGGCCGCGCGCATGATGGCGATCTGCGGCTATCGCAGCTGGGATAGCTTTGAGGAGCGTTTTGCGAGGGAAACCCGGCCGGAAAGCGAGGAATTTCAGATTACGTCGTATCTGCATCACCAGGGCGAGAAAATTAATGATCGTTTCGATGCCAATTGCTATGTACGCCTGACCCAGGCCATGAACGGTCACGATGTGACGCGCGGGCGCGGCAATATTTCAGAAGTTCTGGGCAATATTTCGCATCCGGCCCTGGTTGTTTCTGTTAGTTCGGATTTGTTGTATCCCCCTCAGGAGCAGGCGTTTATGGTCAGTCGTTTGCCGAATGCTCAGCACCTGACGCTGGAGTCCAGTCATGGCCACGACGGGTTCCTGATAGAAACAGCGGAGCTAGCCCGACTGGTGCGTAATTTCCGCACTAATATGGCCGCTGTGGAAGATCATAAAGTCCTTGATTTTCAACGAGATAAGACGAAGGCCTGGCGCTAGATGGAGAGATCAAGAAAATCACGATTGACGTCTGTTATGGCATCCGTACGGAATGGGTGAAATTGCAAATCAATCCTAGAAACGGGTCGGTGTTCATGTCTGTTAGCTGGCAGCGCCGGTTGTGCCGAAATATAGCTTCCCCAAATAAATCCGGCGTGGGGGGGCGTCGGCGGCAACGGCAAATCGGCAGGGGGGTGTTGACAGCGGTCGCTGGACAATGGGATAACCGCGCCATGATATTAAAATTGAGTAAGCAGCTGGTAAACGCAAAGGGTGGCCGATCCGGTCTGTCTCTGCGTACCGTGCGCTTGCTCAATATGAGTCTTTCACTCCTGCTTGTGCTTCTTATTCTACTCGTCATCGCAATGAGCGGGGTCGGTTTGTAAGCTAGCTAGCAGTAAGGCACAACACTAACCGAACCCCGCAACCGCAAGGACGCGGGGTTTTTTTTAACTACGGAACGCAAAGTGACGAAAATAAAACAAGGACAAGACGGTCTCACCAGCGACGTCATGAAAAAAGGCCCGAGCCGAGCCCCTGCGCGCGCCATGTTGCGGGCAACGGGTCTGGACGACGAGGCCATTGCCAAGCCTATGATCGCCGTGGTCAACACGTGGAGCGAGGTAACGCCGTGCAATATTCATCTGCGCGACCTGGCCGTTCCCGTTAAAGAAGGGATTCGTTCCGCAGGCGGCACACCTATTGAGTTCAATACCATCGTCGTTACCGATGGCATCACAATGGGGACCCGCGGTATGCGGGCGTCATTGATGTCTCGGGAAACAATTGCCGATTCCATAGAGTTGGCAGTAGGTGGTCACTCCCTGGACGCGATGGTCGTGCTGGTTGGTTGCGACAAAACTTTACCGGCGGCGGCAATGGCCGTCGCCCGTCTCGGCATCCCCGCGGTCATTCTTTATGGCGGATCGATTATGAAAGGCCGCTACGCCGGGCGTGATCTGAGCATCCAGGATGTCTTTGAGGCGGTCGGCGCACACGCTGCCGGACAGATTGACGATGCTGAGCTGGATGGCATAGAAAAAGCGGCGTGTCCGGGCGCAGGCGCTTGCGGCGGACAGTTCACAGCCAACACCATGGCGCTTGCTTTGACAGTTCTGGGCTTGTCGCCAATGGGAGCAAACGATGTTCCGGCAGTGCATCCCGATAAGCAACGTGTGGCGCGCCGTGCGGGCGAACATGTTATGGAAGCGCTGCGCGCCGGTCGGTCAGCCCGGAATTTGATCACTACCGAATCGCTGCGAAATGCGGCCGCCGCAGTTTGCGCGACAGCGGGATCGACAAATGCGGTGTTGCACTTGCTGGCCATCGCCGAAGAAGCAGGCGTCCCGTTTGAATTAAATGAGTTCGACGAGATCTCTCGGCGTACTCCAGTAATAGCTGATTTGAAACCCGGTGGTCGCTTTCTCGCTTGTGACATGTTTGATGCAGGTGGTGCTCCGTCTGTCATCCGCCGCTTACTCGCTGCCGGTCTAATAAGTGATGCCCAGACTGTAACGGGTAGATCACTGGCAGAAGAGGTCGCCGAGTTCCCGGAAGCGCCGGGTCAGGAAGTCGTGCGTGAAGTCGGCGCGCCGCTCAAAAAACGCGGTGGCTTCGGTATCTTGTACGGCAACATTTCCCCGGAAGGTTGCGTCGCCAAATTGGCCGGTCATGGTCAACTCTTCTTCGAAGGGCCAGCACGGGTATTCGACTCGGAGGAAGAGTCATTCGCGGCTGTGCAGGCCGGAGTAATACAGGCGGGCGATGTCATCGTCATCCGTTACGAAGGCCCGCGCGGCGGACCTGGCATGCGCGAGATGCTTGCTGTAACAGCGGCGATTGTTGGTCGCGGCCTGAGCGAATCGGTGGCGTTAATTACCGATGGTCGTTTCTCCGGAGCGACCCATGGCTTCATGGTGGGGCATGTTGCTCCCGAAGCGGTCAACGGCGGCCCAATTGCGTTATTGCAAGACGGAGACTTGATTACTATCGATGTCGAAAACCAGACTTTGTCTACGACTGCGAATCTCGACGACCGGCGCGCCAGTTTTGTGGCCCGCCAACCGACCGCAGTGAGCGGAGCCTATGCCAAGTACCAACAGCTGGTGGGCTCGGCAGCGCGCGGCGCGGTAACTATTCCCCAAAAATAAACTGACTATCTACACGCTTAACAAGAGCCGAACCAAGGAACTATAGCAATGAAACTTTTTACTGAATCTGACGTTACCCGCGATGCCATTGATGGCAAAACCATAGCCGTGCTGGGCTACGGGAGCCAGGGCAAAGCACACGCCAAGAATCTGCGTGACTCTGGTTATAACGTAATCATTGGCGCACGCACGGGTGGCCCCACGGATAAGAAAGCAGCGGAGGACGGCTTCCAGACATTTGGCTTTGCCGACGCAGCGGAAAAAGCACAGGTCATTTGTATGTTGGTCCCGGACATGGCTCAGCCGCGGGTCTTCAGAGACATACAGGACAAACTTCAGGCAGGCGACGCTTTGTTATTTGCCCACGGATTTAACGTTCATTTTGGTTCTATCGTCGTACCTGAAGGTATTGACGTCATCATGGTCGCTCCGAAATCACCTGGCGATCTGGTTCGCCGCCAATACGAAGAAGGCCGCGGCGTACCTTGTCTGCGTGCAGTGCATCAGGATGCAAGCGGCGAAGCAGCTGAACGTGCCTTGAGTTATGCGCACGCGATTGGCGGTACCAGGGCAGGCGTACTCGATACTACCTTCGCCGAGGAAACGGAAACAGACCTGTTCGGCGAACAAGCGGTTCTTTGTGGTGGTGCGGCTCAGCTGGTCCTGCATGGTTTCGAGACGCTGGTCGAGGCAGGCTATCAGCCTCAAGCCGCTTATTTTGAATGTTTGCATGAGCTTAAGTTAATCGTTGATCTGTTGTACGAGGGCGGGCTCGACAAGATGTACGAATACATTTCGGATACGGCCTCATACGGTGATCTGATTTCAGGCCCTCGCATCATCGACGACTCAGTCAAAGATCGCATGCGCGACGTACTGAAAGATATTCAGGACGGCACCTTTGCAAAAAACTGGATAGCCGAATACGAGTCAGGCTCAAAAGACTACCAGGCGAGGCTGCAAGCACGGCGTGATCATCCCATTGAAAAAGTTGGCGGCGATCTGCGTGCTCGCATGAGCTGGATCAATAGCAAAAACAAATCCAGAAACGCGGCCTGAGGGAAAGTATGACTATGGTTGCAAAATCTGCAGTTCGAACGCGTAGCGGTTCGCGACTGATGATCGACGCTTTGCTGGCCAATGGTGTGAAAACACTGTTCGGTTATCCCGGCGGCGCCATCATGCCTCTGTATGACGCGCTGGTCGGTTCAGGTCTGGAGCATGTCCTGTGTCGTCATGAACAGGGAGCTGCATTAGCGGCCGACGCGTATGGCAGAGTCACTCGCAAAGCCGGTGTCTGCATTGCGACGTCCGGACCAGGGGCTACCAATCTGGTAACTGGCATCGCAAATGCTTTTATGGATTCGGTGCCCATGGTGATCATCACCGGACAGGTAGCCAGTCATCTGCAGGGGACGGATGCGTTCCAGGAAGTCGATATATTTGGTATTACGCTGCCAATCGTGAAACACAGCTACATTTTGCGCGATGTGTCCGAGATTACATCCATAGTAAACGAAGCCTTTTTCCTCGCTGAAAGCGGACGACCTGGACCCGTGTTGATCGACTTCCCGAAGGACGTGGCGGTTGCCCAGTACAGCGGTGACGTTGATAGCACGAAACCGGTCTATGAACCGATTAATGTTGACGACGAAGGCGTGGCCGCTGCGGTTGCCGCATTGAACGACTCGCGGCGCCCGTTACTGATCGGCGGTGGTGGCATCGCAATTTCCGGCGTTGTAGAAGAATTTCGAAATTTTGCTGCACGTTGTTCGATACCGGTGACAACGACACTAAAAGGTCTCGGTGTCATACCTACTGACGATCCGGCCTTTCTGGGGATGCTCGGCATGCACGGCAATGAAGCGGCTAATCATGCGGTGCAGAACTGCGATTTGTTGATGGTGGTCGGTGCGCGTTTTGATGATCGCGCCACTGGCGAATTGCAAAAGTTTGCACCAACTGCGCGCATTGTTCACATTGATATTGATCCGGCAGAAATATCCAAGCTGCGTTCTGCCAATGTGGCGATAGTTGGTGAACTTGGCGCCACCCTGAATGCGATGGTTGAGGTTGAGCCGGTCGACAGACATTGGCGCGAACAATGTGCGGCGTGGAAAAAAGAATTCGCATGGCGTTATGACGCGCCTGGTGACGGCATTTTTGCGCCGGCACTGTTACGCGATTTGAGCCGTATGACGGAGCAGGAATTAACAGTCACTTGTGATGTGGGTCAGCATCAGATGTGGGTAGCGCAACACTGCCGCTTCAACGACCCGCGGCACCACTTGTCATCCGGCGGGCTTGGCACTATGGGTTACGGCTTGCCGGCGGCGATTGGGGCGAAGCTGGCGAACCCGGCCGCTACGGTCGTCTGTGTCAGCGGCGACGGCTCGATCATGATGAACATCCAGGAGATGGCAACTCTTAAGCGTTACGGCATCGACGTAAAGATTCTGCTCTTGAATAACGCCTCGCTGGGTCTCGTGAGGCAGTGGCAGCAATTATTCTTTGGCGGTAATTACAGCGAAGTCGATTTGTCAGATAACCCCGATTTTGCATTGGTGGCAAATGCTTTCGGGATGCAGTCACGGACCATCGCCCAACGCGGCGAGGTGACTGAAGCACTGCAGTGGCTGCTGAACACTGAGGGTTCAGCCATGTTGCATGTGTTGATCGATCCCCGCGAGAACGTCTGGCCGCTGGTGCCCCCGGGTCGGGCAAATCACGAAATGATGCGGTCTGTCTAGTCGCGACCATTGTTGGAGAGGGTAGTGGAACACGAGTTACAGATAGAGTTAAGGGACAAGGAAGGCGCTGTTTTGCGGGCGATAGGCATGGTCGAGCGGAGAGGTTTTCGGATGCAGACCTGTCATGTTGAAAAGCCGAGCGGCGATAGCCAGCAGATGCGCATGACGGTGCGTTCCGCGCGTTCGATAGGTGTATTACAACGCCAACTGGAAAGGCTGCATGACGTAATTTCAGTGCAACGACGGACTCCGGCAGCCCCGGTTAAGACGGTACAGCAGACAGCGAGAGGTACAGCCAAATGAGCAACGATCGTGTTTTGATTTTTGATACGACCTTGAGAGATGGCGAGCAGAGTCCTGGATTTAGCATGAGCCTCGGCCAGAAATTGCGCATCGCCAGAGTGTTGAGTGACTTGAAAGTGGACGTCATTGAAGCAGGGTTTCCCGCTGCATCACCGGGAGATTTTGCAGCAGTTGAAGCAGTAGCGAGCGAAATAAAAGGCCCGACCATAGCAGCTCTGTGCCGGACTATTCCGGCCGATATTGAGGCGGCGGCGCGTTCGCTTGAGCCCGCGCAATCATCGCGTATCCATGTGTTTATTGCGACCAGCCCAATTCATCGCAAGGAAAAACTTGGCATGAGCCGCGCTGAAGTTATCCAGCATGCGGTGGACGGCGTGCGCTACGCGAAGACTGCCTGTACTGACGTGGAGTTCTCCGCTGAAGACGGCATTCGCACCGAGCGGGAGTTTCTTGCTGAGGTACTACAGGCCGTTATCGAAGCCGGCGCCACGACCGTCAATATTCCGGATACCGTTGGTTATTCGACGCCTTCCGAGATGAAGGAACTCTTTAGCTGGTTGCGTGCGACCGTTCCGGGAATCGGCAGTGTCTGCATGAGCACTCATTGTCATGATGATCTGGGTATGGCGGTTGCCAATAGCCTGGCGGCCGTGGAAGGTGGTGCGCGGCAAATTGAGTGTGCATTGAATGGTATTGGGGAGCGGGCCGGCAACTGCGCGCTTGAAGAGGTCGTGATGGCAATCAGAACGCGTGCCAATCACTACCAGGTCGATACGGGCATCAATACTCGCAAGCTGATGGCTGCCAGCCATCTGTTGGCAGCGGTTACCGGTAATTTTGTGCCGCGTAACAAAGCGATCGTCGGTGAGAATGCGTTCGCTCATGAGTCTGGTATTCACCAGCACGGAATGTTGGCGGCACCGGAGACCTACGAAATCATGAAACCCGAGGACGTCGGCGTTAGAGCTTCCGAGTTGATACTCGGTAAGCACAGCGGTCGGCATGCCGTGATCGAGCGAGCTCGGCAAATGGGTTATGAGTTGGAGCCCGGCGATGTCCCTGATGTGATGAAGCGATTCAAGGCACTGGCTGATAGCAAGAAGCGTGTTTTTGATGCGGATCTCGAAGCGATTATTGCTGGCAATACCGGTGATCATCGTGGTCCCTGGACTCTCGGTTGGTTAAGTGTCGTGACCCGAATCAATGGCGAAAGCCTGCCGACGGCATCACTGACCCTGAGTAATGAGGAGGGCACGTCGGTGACCCAAACCGGTGATGGTGACGGACCGGTTGCGGCGATCGTGCATGCACTCGAAAAAGCGACCGGTATGGAGATCACTGTTAAAAGCCTGGCTATGCGCAGTATTTCGCTTGGCGAGGACGCACAGGGAGAGGCCAGCATCAGAGCGAGTTGTGACGGTGTCGAATATGGCGGGCACGGCTTGTCTACAGATATTGTTGCTGCCTGTGCTGAGGCATTGCTTGAAATCGTTAATCGGGCGGCTCGCCAACAATCACAACCGAAGTCCAGCGCCGCTTGAATGGGGAAGTCGCAGTGAACGAAGCAAAGTCATTATTTCAAAAATTGTGGGACTCGCATCTGGTTCGTCCGGAAACAGCGGAAACCCCTGCAATGCTTTATATAGATTTGCATCTGGTGCACGAGGTAACGAGTCCGCAAGGATTTGATCAATTGCGCGCACGAGGGATCGGCATGCGGCGCCCGGATTTGACCCTGGCGACCCTTGATCACTCAACACCAACGGCTCCTCCCGATGCGAATGGTGACCGCCCTTATGCAACTGATGCGGCGCGTAATCAGGTCGAGACCTTGCAGAAAAACTGTGCTGAATTCGGCATCGAATTGCATGGTTACGAGAGTGGTCATCGTGGTGTTGTACACGTTATGGGTCCGGAACTCGGAGCGACACAGCCGGGGATGACAGTCGTATGCGGCGATAGCCATACCAGCACTCACGGTGCTTTTGGGGCGCTGGCGTTCGGCATAGGAACGACAGAAGTTGGCCACGTGCTGGCTACGCAATGCCTGTTTCAACGCAAGCCGCGGAGTATGCGTATTTCCGTTAACGGCAAGCTCGCGGCGGGCGTATCGGCTAAGGACCTCGCCCTGCACATCATTTATCAGATTGGCGTCAATGGTGGCACCGGATTTGCTATTGAATACGCCGGTGAGTCCATTCGTGCGTTAGAGATGGAAGGTCGCATGACCTTGTGCAATATGACTATCGAAGCTGGCGCGCGGGCGGGAATGGTTGCGCCAGACGAAAAAACAGTCGAATACCTGCGAGGTCGGCAGAAAGCACCAACAGCTGAGTTGTTCGAAGCACGCGCTGCGCAGTGGCTGGCGCTAGCGACTGATGAGGGTGCAACATTTGATCGCGAGGTAGAGATTGATGCGAGCCTGATCAGACCGACAATAACATTCGGGACCGATCCCGGAATGTCCGTCGCGGTTACGGAAATTGTGCCTGCGGCGAAGAACGCCTCCGCGCAAAGAGCTCTCGATTACATGCGGGTGAGCGCCGGCAAGTCACTACTCGGCATGCCCATTGACCTGGTATTCATCGGCAGTTGTACCAATGGTCGCATTTCGGATCTGCGGGTTGCCGCCGATTATCTGCGCGGCAAGAAAGTCGCGGCTAATGTGCGCATGTTGGTGGTTCCCGGGTCTGAATCCGTCAAGCGAACAGCAGAGGCTGAAGGATTGCAGCATGTATTTATCGAGGCCGGTGCAGAGTGGCGCGAACCCGGGTGTTCTATGTGCCTGGCGATGAACGGCGACACGGTTCCTGCAGGCAAGATATCTGTGAGCACATCAAACAGAAATTTCGAGGGACGCCAGGGTGCAGGTGCGCGCACGATGTTGGCGAGTCCTTTGACAGCTGCTGCTTGCGCTGTCGCCGGATGCGTGACGGATCCATGCGATTCAATCGCTTCGAGTGAGGTGGCGTGATGCAGGCTTTTAAGAATTTGCACGGCAAGCTATTGGTGCTGGCACAGGAGAATGTGGATACCGACCAGATCATTCCGGCCCGCTACCTGACTACGACTCGCTTCGATGGTCTCGGTGAGTATTTGTTTGCCGATTGGCGCTTCGACTCTGACGGCAATGAGCGCGCCGACTGCGTGTTTAATTCGACCACAGCCAAACAAAGTCCGATTCTGGTTGCTGGTCGTAATTTCGGTTGCGGCTCATCGCGCGAACATGCGCCACGGGCGTTGCTGGATTATGGTTTTCGGGTTGTGATCAGTTCAGAGATTGCGGATATTTTTCGCAGCAACTCATTAAACGTGGGTCTGTTGCCAATCATATTGACAGCTGACGAGCATGCGCAGCTTCTGGCTATGGATGGTCTGGAGATAGCCGTAGACCTGCAAGCGCAGAAAATAATGATTGGCGATGACGTTGAATTCAAATTTTCAACGGAAGCATTTTCCAGGCACTGCCTCCTGATGGGTATGGATCGTTTCGACTTGCTGGTCGATGCGGATGACGACATCAAAGCCTTTGAAGCGGGCCGCGCCGCCTGATGTCTGATTACGCACAAGAGTGTTTGCGACGCTCGCTCGCAGCACCGGTATATGACGTGGTAACTCGCACTCCGCTGGATGAGGCGCCACGGCTGTCCGCGCGCATAGGCGCGCGTTTATTATTAAAACGCGAAGACTTACAGCCTACTTTTTCCTTCAAATTACGTGGTGCCTATAACCGCATTCAGCAAATGACTCCGGAACAACGAGCACTCGGTGTGATCGCCGCGTCGGCGGGCAATCACGCGCAGGGCGTCGCCATGGCGGCGCGCGAGCTCGGTGTTGCAGCGACCATCTTCATGCCACGGACCACGCCTGAAATAAAGCTCCGGGCCGTTGCTGCTCTTGGTGCAACAATTGAGCTGCATGGGGACGATTACGATACGGCCTGCGAAGCTGCCTTGCTGGCGGCGAGCAAAAGTCATGCGCAGTTCATCCATCCGTTCGACGATCTGGATGTTATTGCCGGGCAGGGAACTCTTGGCATTGAGATTGTCCAGCAACTGGCGGCTGCTCCTGGCGTCATTTTCGTACCCATTGGTGGTGGTGGTTTGGCCGCGGGCGTTGTCGCTACTGTTAAAACAATTTATCCGATGACCCGGGTCATCGGAGTGGAGCCGGATGATGCGGCCAGCATGAAAGCGGCGCTGGCGGCGGGTCGCCCGGTTGATATCGGTGCCACCGGTATATTTGCCGATGGCGTTGCGGTGCGACAGGTCGGTGAGACCAGTTTCAAAATTTGCCAGCAATTACTCGATGAAGTTATCACCGTGAATGTTGACCAGATCTGTGCGGCTGTCCGTTCGATTTTCGAAGAAGTGCGTGTCGTTGTGGAGCCCGCTGGTGCGTTGGCGGTTGCCGGTGCGCTCGCCTATGCACGGCGCAGTGATTCCGCCAAGGACAAGGAGCTCGACTGGGTTGCCATAGTCAGCGGTGCGAACATCAACTTTGATCGTATCGGACACGTCGTCGAAAGATGTTCATTGGGTGATGGCAGTGAAGCGCTGTTATCGGTGCAGATTCCGGAGCGTCCAGGAAGTTTTCTGGAGTTCTGTAACGCCCTCGGCGGATCTTCCATTACCGAATTCAACTATCGTTACAACGGCAGCAACGAGGCTCACGTATTTGTAGGTGTCCGTCTTCAGGAAGCGGCCGAGGGACTGCGGCAGCGCTTAATTAAACAGGGTTACGACCTGACTGATTTATCCGGTAACGAATTGGCTAAATTACACCTCAGACACTTGGTCGGCGGTTGCTTGCCGTCCAGTGAACGCGAAAAGCTTTATCGATTTGAATTTCCGCAGAGACCCGGCGCGTTACAGGAGTTTCTTGCCGAGCTTGCCGGACGCTGGTCCATCAGCCTGTTTCATTATCGCAATCATGGGTCGGCTCATGCGCGGGTACTCGCCGGTTTCCTGGTGCCTTTGGCTGACGATCAGGATTTCCACGATTTTCTGGTCAACACGGGTTATCGCTTTTTTGATGAAACCGATAATGCCGCTTTCATCAGTTTTTTGGGGGCACCGCAGGCTCTGCGAGGCGTTGATGCGGATGACGAAAGCGCGCTAAACGGGGTCGCCGGGCAGGCCGGCTAGGCAATTGTTTGCTCGGGCATAGTTGAGTTATCAGTCGTAGATTTTGTACTCAATGCCAGCAAGAGTTGGCCACCGTAATAAAAAGGCAGCCCCCAGACGTAATTTTGCAGGTTCGAATTGACAAATCGATCGGACGCCACGGACAAATCCGAGAAATAGAACAGTAGCGCGCCCAGTGGCACCAGCAATGGTGCTCCTGCGCCTCGCGCTCCTATGGCACAGATCACCATCAAACTGATGACGCCCGTATAGACGTTGACTGGTACCAGCATCTGGGGGGAAACATAGGGCGCTAGCCAGTTGGATGTGCCGAGCGATACGAGAATGATGGGCAGGGTGCTCAGCAGCGCCCACCGCAAATTTATTCCACGCACTACGAAGGCAGTGATGTAGGCGACATGCGCCAGCAGAAAACTGACCAACCCACACAAGAATAATTTTTCCGTAGTGGCCATCAAAAATACGTCACCGAACCAGGATAAGGTAAGTCCGAGAAACAAGATTTTTCCGTAACTTGAGCGCAGTGCACAGACGCTCACGGCCACGCCAAGAAAAGCTGTTGATGCGAGTACCTTGGAATAGTTGGCTCCTGCAGCCCAGTCGAGCTGCAGGCAGATGATCATTGATACGCAACTGGCGGCGGTCAGGCGAATCAACATTCTTGTCAGTGGTTCATACGTTTGCACGGAATACTCCCTGGCAACAAGTTAATTACAATAACAGGTGAATTACCAGACTGAATGCGGACAGCGATCTTGCGGGATGCCTTGACCTTGATCAGGGAAATCACATTTCTTGTAACTTAGAGTGATACTTGATGGACCGGCACGATACTCAATACCCTTACTTGAAAGACCGTAATAAGGACTGGCAATGACACTCTTGAGCTACGCTTTTCGGCCTTTTTTTCTTTTGAATGGATTGTTTGCAGCGGCTGCAATCACCTGTTGGACCCTGGTGCTGTTCGGTATGGGGCCGACTTTTATAGCGGCAAATCCAATAGCCTGGCACGGCCACGAGATGCTGGTGGGCTTTGCGATGACGGCGGTCGCCGGCTTTGTGATGACGGCTGTTGCGGTATGGACGGGCCGACCTGCGCTAAAAGGCGCACTGCTCGCCTGGCTTCTGTTGTCCTGGTTAATCGGCAGAATGGTAATGTTGATGGTAGGTATATTGCCTGCCTGGGCCGTTGGCATCGGAGACAGCTGGTTTCCAATCATGCTTTTTACACTTGTCTCAAGGGAAGTCTTGGCCAGTCAGAACCGCCGCAATTACGTGATCGCAGCTATTGTCGGTCTACTCGCGGTGCTTAACGTGTTCTACCACCTGGGGCAGGAAAAAATATTCCTGTATTTGATGATTCACGTTGTTCTGGTGTTAATAAGCATCATCGGCGGCCGCATCATCCCGAGCTTCACCGCCAACTGGTTGCGCTTGCAGGGAGCATCAAAACTACCGGTAAACAATGTTCCTCTCGATATCGCGACTATATCGATGACGCTACTCAGCGGAGTAGGACTTAGTCTGGCACCACTGCATATACTGACAGCCTGGGCCGCAGTTGCTACGGGAATTCTGCACGCACTGCGCATGAGTGCCTGGTGCGGATGGTCAGTTCGAAGTAACCCGCTGTTATTGATCCTGCATGTGGCCTATGCATGGTTGCCAATAGGGTACGTGCTATCAGGGCTTACTGCTCTAGGTCTCGCGGTACCGGCAACCGCAGGACTGCACGCGCTCACGATGGGCGCTATTGGCACCATGATCTTCGCGATGACGACCCGTGTCTCACTCGGTCATACAGGCAGGCCGCTGCAGGCTGCACGATTGACGGTGTGCGCCTACCTGGCGTTGAGCATAGCCGTTATAGTTCGAGTGATGGCCCCGTTTTTAGCGGCGAGTTACCACTCAATGCTTGTTATATCAGCCACCGGCTGGGTGCTGGCCTTTTTGCTGTTTGTCCTGGTTTACTGGCCCATACTCAGTAAAGAACGAGAAACTCCGTAGCGCTATCGCCGGGTCATGCCGGTCTCTAGGGCGCGACGGCCGGCTCGCATTCCAGATCAGTCATAACTGCCTCGCCATACTCATCGCGCAGCTTGAAAATATCCGCGCAGCTTAGTCGCTCATTATCCGCAAGTCGCAGGACATCGAGATCGCCCAGGGGAGGCAGGTCGGTGGCGCTGTTAATCAGAGTTCGTTCCAGGTTGAGGCGCTGAAGCATTGTTAGCTCACCAAGTGGTCGCACATCGCTAATTGGATTATCGGCGAGGCTTAGCTCACCGAGTCGACGCAGCTCGGCAAGACTTTCGACAGTGGTGACGAGGTTGTTACTAAGAAATAATGAGTCCAGATTAATGAGAGTTTGCAATGGGCCGATATCGCTGATCTTGTTCTCGCCAAGGTCGAGCAATTCCAATGCCGTTAACGTTGAAAGCCCGGTTACAGACGCTATCTGATTGCTGCGTAAGTTCAGTTCCGTCAGGCTGGTCAGTGTTGCCAGCTCATCCACCGATTGCAGGCTATTGTTGGCCAGTGAAATGTTCTGCAGGATCGGAAATGCTTCGAGTGCCAGCCAGCCCAGATCAGAAATCTGGTTGTGATTGAGAACGATGTAGCTCAAATAAGGCGCCGAGCGCAGCTGTGGCAAGCTCTTGATGTTGTTGTGACTTAGATCAAGCGTCGTGAGGCGTGGTAATTCAGCGAGGGGCTGCGGGTCGCTGATGTTGTTAAACGAGAGGCTCAGTTCGCGTAGTTCCCGCAAGTGCTCAATGCCCTCCAGTTTCGTGATGCCCGGACCGTCAGGGTTCGAGCAGTGCAGACTCACGAACTGACCGACGTCGTGCCAGCCATTTTCCAGTGCGGTTTCGTTGACGCATTTTCCTAAAACCGCATCCTTGAAGGGGATGTCGGCTACTGCAAGGTAAACGTCAAGCGGTGCGTTGCGACTGCCTCTGAAGCCAATAAATGCCGCTATCAAGACCACTGCCACGATGAGGATGGTCCAGGGCGAGATTCGCTTTATCGATGGCGGTTTCTCATTGAGCAACAAGAGGTCTATATCGTCAGGCTTGTTTTTGTCGGTAGTCATTTTGTGTAACTCGGTAACGGACATTAAACGAAGTGGTGCGAAAAATAAGAATCGTCTTGTCGGTTAATGTTGTTGGCATTGCAAAGTAAAAAATCAAATTCGCCAAAATGCCGGTGTGAGTAAAACGAGCAGTGTGAAAATTTCCAGTCGCCCCAGAAGCATGCCAAAACAGAGTATCCATTTCGAACCATCCGAAAGAGCGGCGAAATTCGAGACGGGGCCAATAGAGTCTCCGATACCTGGTCCAACGTTGGCCATTGCTGTCGCGGCACCGCTGAAGCTGGTCATGAAATCATTGCCATTCGCCGCGAGTATCATCGCAATTACACCGACACTGCAGGCGAAAGCGAGCGAAAAAGCCATCACAGAGCCAACAATCTCATCTGATAATACACGACCTTGAACAGATCGCGAGATCACCGCATTAGGGTGTAGTAAACGCTGAATATTTTCGCGCAGCATCACGAATGCAATCTTAAAGCGGAATATCTTGATGCCGCCCGCGGTTGATCCAGAGCAGCCACCGATATAGGTCAGGAAAAAGAACGTCATTATCGAAAAAGTGCCCCACGCGGTGTAGTCGGTGCTGACGTAGCCGGTGGTCGTGGCAATAGACACAACGTTGAACATTGATTCACGAAACGCGCTGCCACCGCCTTGTTGATGGGTCAGGACCAGCCAGAAAGTGAGCAACACAGTCACTATGAAGTAAGACCCGAGCATGCTCCGAACCTGCCCGTCATCAAATACGTGTATGGCTTTTCCCGCCAGCAAAGGCAGGTAAATCATAAAGGGAATCGAAGCCGCCAACATGAAGAATACGGCGACCAATTCGATAGCGGTTGAGTCAAAGTAGGCAAAAGACGCGTCGTGCGTCGAAAAGCCGCCGGTCGACATGGTCGTCATTGAGTGGTTTACGGCATCGAAGAAATTCATGCCCACGGCCATATAGGCCGCGCAGCAGGCGACGCTTAGTCCTACGTAAATGGCCAGAAGTCGCATCAGAATACGACGAGTATGGGGTAGCGCCTTGTCTGAAAGGTCAGAGGATTCAGTGTGGAACAAGCGCATGCCACCGATACGCAGAAAAGGCAGAACGGCCGCGCCCAGAGCGACGATTCCAATGCCCCCTATCCACTGCATCATCGAGCGCCATAGCAATATATCCTTCGGCAGCTCGTCCAGCCCGGTCAGGATAGTGGCGCCAGTAGTTGTGGCGGCCGATACACTCTCGAAAACAGCATTGGTAAAGCCGGCAACCGTATGGGAGAACACAAAGGGCAGGGCTCCGAAACCACAAACTATCAGCCATGACAGCGTCGTTAACAAAAACATGTCGCGTACTCGCAGTTGTGACAGTTTTCCGCGCCTGGACAGCATGAGCACCAGTGCAAACACCGCAGTCAATACATCGCTCTTGATGAAAGGTATCAGGTCGGGAGAGTCGGTATACCAGGCGACGCCGCAGGGAATCAACATGAGTACGGCAAGGCCAAGGGTGATTGGTCCGAGCAAAAAATTAACAGATGAAAATGCAATCACCGTCAGGCAATCCTTGTCTGGGACAAACAAACCTAAACTCAGTGCTTTACCTAACGTTTTGCAAGGATTGGCTGTCGTCTAGAGGGTGCTTTGTATTGTTGGCGCAAATTGTATACCTATCCTTGAATAGATAAAGCATGAGTGAGCAATTTGCCGTCGATTATCGAGCCGGTTTCGGGGTAATTAGGTGCTAACATTCGTGAATGATGAAAAATTGGCTGCAGGATGGACAATGAAGATCATAGTTTCGGGACTAATTTTGGCCGCATCTTTCGCGTTGGCGGCATGTAACGCCGTCGTTGACGAGCCATCACAAAAGCGTGTGACACAAAGTATGCAAGAGTTAATTAATGAATATTTGCTGCTTGAGCTCAGCATGGGCCTGCACGATCCGAGTCATGTCGATGCCTATTACGGGCCAAAGGAGCTTTCGGAGAAGGCGGCCGCCGAGGCATTGTCTCTCGACGCCATTGAAAGCCGGGCAGCGAAGTTGACGGAACAATTTCAGCGCCAGGAGAATGGCGATCTGGATGACATGAACACAGCGCGCCTTGAAGGCCTGTTGGCAAGATTGCGGGCACTGAAAGTTCGAATTGATATCAAGCGCGGCATTTACTTGCCGTTCGACAAAGAGTCGGAAGGTTTATTTGGCGCTGTTGCTCCGCCCCATGACCAGCAGTTTTTTACCTCGGTACTGGCAAGCGTCGATGAATTGTTGCCTGGTGAGGGCGCGCTTGTTGACAGAGTCACTGCGTTTCGTAAGAGGTTCGAGATTCCACACGATCGCATTGAGCCTGTTTTTGAGGCGGCGATTGCGGAGTGCCGGCGGCGCACCCAGGGATTTATAGAATTACCGGAAAACGAAAATTTTCGTATCGAATATGTGACCGACCAACCGTGGGGTGCTTATAACTGGTATCAGGGCGCCGCGCAGAGCCTGATCCAGTTGAATGTATCCTCGCCAACTGCTATTTCCAGCGTCGTCGGCCTTGGTTGTCACGAGGGTTATCCAGGTCATCACGTTTACAACTTGTTGCTGGAGCAGCAACTCGTTCACGACAGGGGTTGGCTGGAATACACATTGTACCCACTGTTCAGTCCGGAATCGCTCATTGCCGAAGGCAGTGCCAATTACGGAGTGAAGCTGGCCTTTCCGGGTACCGAGCGGGTTGAGTTTGAAAAGAATGTGTTGTTTCCGCTCGCTGGTATTGATCCTGCAGAAGCGGATCGTTACTACAGGTTTCGTGAGCTGATGGCGAAGATGAGTTACGCCGGCAATGAATTGGCACGCATGTATCTGGACGGAAAAATAGACCGAGAGCAAGCCATTCAGTGGCAAATAGACTATCAGCTAAAAACGAGAGAGCGGGCCGAACAAAGCCTGCGTTTTGTTGAAACCTATCGCAGCTACGTCATCAACTACAATCTGGGCGAAGATCTGATTCGCGATTACGTTGAGCGGGATACGACTACGATCGAAGAACGCTGGCAAAAGTTTGCGCAGTTGTTGTCACGACCGGTGTTACCGAAGGATCTGCTTTAAGGAACGGCTGATTAATTCATGAACGGCCGCTCGGAGTCCAAAATATCCAACGTCTGTGTTGCAAAACCTGGCAATAGTCCCGCTATTACCGGCGTACTTCGCCTTGAATTTGAATATTTTGAATTTCACATCATCTCGCCCGGAATGAATCAGAGGTTCCTTAGCCCGGATACGAAAACGCCTCTCCCTCATGCGAAGGGAAAGGCGTTCGTTCTGGCGCCAGGAGCCAGGGAAGCTCCGATGCATTAATGATAGGTTCCCTAGTTGTCTTTCGCGCCCTGATCAATCCACAGCTGAATTGTATCCACTTTGTCGTCGGGTAATACTTTGCCGCGACCTTGAGCCAAGGTTGCATCCTCGTTCGGTGGCATCTGAATTTCGACTGCACTTTGCTTGGCGATGACCCGGTACAGCGTGCTGGAAATGGCGCTGCCAGGATCAACCACTGGCCCGAGGCTCGTTCCCTTCATCACGGTTTCGTAACTGGATACGTTGAATCCGCTGTTGGTGAATCCTTCCGCTCCAGGTGTGTGACACTGGGCGCAGTAGTCATTCAAAATTGGCGCGACGTCCGCGCTGTAGCTCACCGTTTTTTCACAACCCATTAATGGGGCTGCGAGCGCGGCAAGTACGAAAACTGGTATCTTCTTGTTAAACATTTGCTTACTCCCAAAGCGTTCCGCCAGAATCCTGATTCTAGACTTCTCACAGTGTCAAAGCTATTTCGCTATATGCGTATCAATGTTTGCCGAGGCTGCGAATACAGTTGGTGCTTGCGCAATTCCAGCCCTGCCATAGTTGTAAAATTACCTTACGCCATCTAATAGCCCAATGCAGCGCCGTCGAAGCGCATTTCCGAAGCTCCCTGGTAAACACCGGTTTTTGGGTCGCGCCAGATAGCCTGGTAGCCGCCGACTGACCCAATATAAGGTCGGACTCCGTAATTAATGTGATGGCCTTTGCGGCGCAGCCCCGCGACCACGTCTGCCGCAACTCCAGCTTCGAGTAACACTTCACCACCATCCGTCATTTTGCCGCCGGTTGGCTGCGAATCTGCACTGTGGACGAAACGTGCGGCGTCTCCGGCCTCCTGCACGTTCATTCCGAGATCAATTATGTTGACCAGGATCTGCACGTGGCCTTGTGGTTGCAGGAAGCCACCCATGACTCCGAAAGACATCAGCGGCGTGCCATTTTGCATCAGCATCGCAGGAATGATGGTATGAAATGGTCGTTTCCCCGGGGCATAAACATTGGCGTGGTCGCTTTGCATCGAAAACGCGCTGCCACGATTTTGCAGGGCAAAACCAAGTCCCTCCGCAACCAGACCGCTGCCAAACTCCCAGTAATTACTCTGTATTAAAGACACCATCATGCCGTTCTTGTCTGCAACGGTCAGATACGTGGTGTCGCCATGTTGTGGCGGCGCGCCGCTGACTATTTGCTCTGCGGCTTTATCCATATTGATCAGCTTGCGGCGTTCGCTGGCGTACTCTTTGGAGAGCAAGCGCGCCAGTGGCGCATCATAGAAGGCGGGATCAGCGTACAGGCTGGCACGATCTTCATAAGCGAGCTTTTTGGTTTCTATAAGCAGATGCCAGAAGTCCGCGTTATTTCGTCCGAGCTGTGCGAGCGGAAAACCCTCCAGCATGTTGAGCATTTGCAGGGCCGCAATTCCCTGGCCATTGGGAGGTAATTCGAAGACGTCATAGCCACGATAGTTGACGGATACAGGGGTCACCCACTCACCTCGATGTTGGGCGACATCTTCTGCTGTAAGGTGACCGCCGTGCCGGGTTACAGTCGCGGCAATCGCTTTGCCCGCTGCTCCTTCATAAAAACCTTTGCGGCCGCCCGTTATCAGCCCCTGGTAGCTTTTGGCGAGTTGCGGGTTGCGAAAAATATCGCCGCTGCGAGGCAGTTCACCGTTGATGGTGTAAGTTTTCTTAAGTTCGTCAAACATGCCTTGTGGCAGTCCACTATTGGTGAATTCGGAAAACGCCTCGTTCCAAAGTGCCGCATCAACTTCCGTGATGGCGACGCCCTCGCGGGCATAACGAATCGCCGGTTGCAGAACCTTTGAGAGTGGCAGGCGTCCAAAACGTTTGTGCAAGGCGAACCAACCATCAACGGCGCCTGGAACAGTAATTGCCAGCGGTCCAAATAGTGGTAGCTTGCCATCGGCGCCCACCGCGGCGCGCATCTCATCGTAGGAAAAATCCGCCGGTGTCCGCCCGCTACCGTTGTAGCCATAGAGCTTTTTACTCGCTGGATCCCAGACAACCGCAAACAAGTCGCCACCCATGCCGCAAGCGTAAGGTTCAACGAGCGCAAGCATAGCGTTAGCCGCAATTGCAGCGTCTATAGCGCTGCCGCCTTGTTTTAATATATCGATCGCAATTGCCGAGGCGAGCGGGTGAGAGGTCGCCGCCATGCCGTTTCTGGCGAGGACCGGGCTGCGACTGGCGAACCGTTCACCGGTGTAACGACTGCCGCCATCCTCGGCGAGTACGGGTTGCGCACTAAAGAAAACGTGTAGAAAAATCGTGGCAATAAGCCAGGCTTTAAAACTCTTGCGGGTCATCGCACCGCCTCCCACTGAATGTTCTGATTAGCCGACGAACTAGAGAACCGCTGCGAGAATATCCTTTAGCTCATCAATGTGGCTGTCGTAATTCTTCCAATAGCCTATCGCATGGTTATATAGCGGTTCGCGAACCTGCGTTGCACTCGCCGTGTTGACCGGTCTCTCTGTCTTGTGGAACTCAAGGCAGCCATCTTCAAAGGGTAGCTCACAAAAGTCGAGCAGGTGTCGCACCTGTTTCTCTAGATTACCCACCAACTCATCGTACGGTACGCGTAACACCTGACCCGGCAACACATCGTCCCAGTGTTTCATCATGCGTTCGTACTGCAAGCAGTATTCGCCAAGCTCCTGGAGGTCGTAGGAAAAGTTTTTACCTTTGGCAAACAGTTGCCGGAAGTTTCCGATGCAGGCGTCGAGCGGGTGTTTGCGCACATCGATTATTTTTGCGTGTGGCAAAATCAGCTTGATAAAACCTATGTGCTGAAAATTACTCGGCATCTTATCAACAAAGTGTGATTTGGACGTGCTTCTATGGGCCTTCGCATAGCGTTGATAACGATCGGCGAATACCTGCAGTTGTTTCGCGGTCAGCGTTTTGAGCGCGGCTGGATAATGCAAGTTAAGCGCATGACCATGTCCGGTCGACGCAGCGATCGCGGTGATATAGGGCAGTTCGCCTGCGCCCTCAACGCAGCTGTGGCTGGCGAGAATTTGCTCAATCAACGTGGAGCCGGCGCGTGGCATTCCAACGACAAATATGGGTGTTGGGCCGGTGGGCTCTGTAGCTTGACGTTCGGCCATGAACTCGGCGCTGAAAGTCTCTATAAGCGCATCGTTTTCTACTTCTGTTTGTAGCGGGTCGTACTTAACGAGCATCCGCTGACTATTGTTTGCCTGCTCGTAATGCGCCCATGCAGCCTCGAAGTCCCGAGCTGCTTCGGCAGCGCGGGCGGCCGCGAACAGGAAGCAAATTCGTGATGCTTCATCAATGGCTTCGCTTTTCAGATTGTCGTTGATCGCCTGCAGTTCATCGCGTGAGAACCGATAGGCAGCAATGCCGGCAAGGCTCCAGTAGGCATCGCCAATTAATGGATGAAGTGCAATGCACTCTTTGTATGAGGCAATAGCCTCGTCCGCGGAGCCCAGCACCTGCTGCATGTCGCCGACGCCCATCAGTGCCCGCTGATTGCGGGGTTGTAACGATAATACCTGGCGAAATGCTTGCAAGGCATCTGCGGAGCGTCCAATGATTGAGTACAGATTGGCCAGTGTCAGCGCGGTGTCGACATCGGCAGGCTCTAGTTGCAATGAGGTCTGTAACATTTCGGTGGCTTCTTGCGGCCGGTTTCGATCAATCAGGAAGAGTCCGAGGTCGCGTGCCGGCTTGTAAAAGTTGGGCGACAGCTCGACCACCTTGCGCAGCAAGCCTTCGGCTTCAACGGCCCGCTTTTCCTCAATGGCGATATTGGCAAGCAGGCGCAGCGCATGGATGTTATCTGGCTCTTGCTGCAACACCTGGCCACAAGACTCTTTGGCTTCCTTGTTTTGCTTATTCTGGTGCAGCCGCACTGCTTCCGTTAATGCCTTGCGCGTCGGAGACAGTTCGAGTGATTTGTTGTGGGCGGATTCGGCTTCTTCTTTACGGCCAGCTTGCGCCAGTGCGTGAGCCAGACCAAACCAGGCCGAACTTTCATTAGCATTTAATTCAACGGCTTTTTGAAAGCAGGGGATAGCCAGATCGGCCTGCTGTTGGGATAAGTACAACATGCCGAGGTCTTCATGCGGTTTTGCGAATTCGGGCGCAATCTCGATCGCCTTTCTGAGGACCGGTTCTGCTTCTGCGAGACGATTCGTCTTGAGAAGAATAGCGGCGAGCAAGCCGAGCATGTTGACGTCATCCGGTATTGCGGCGAGAGCCTTGCGACAGAAGGATTCGGCCTCGTCTATGTTGCCACTATTAATTAGTGTGACAACCTGCTCAAAAGCTTCTCGACTTGCAGATTTATCAACCATGCTGAGGGCCGGCTTTGATGCCGCTCGCTTCGATCGCTGCTGGTATTGCTGTCAAATCGCCCATCGGCAATATACTTACTCCAGCCACCCCGGGAATTTTCGAAAGTTGCTGGATAGTCTCGGCACAAATTCGAATGCCTTCTTCAACCGGATCATCAGCCTTTTCCAGACGGTGAATAACAGAGTCGGGAATCAGAATTTTGCGACGATTTTCTCGCAGCCAAAGCGCCGTCTTCGCTGACGGTAATGTCGCTACGCCAATAATGATGTTGGCGCGGCGCACGATCTTGGCGGCCACCAATTGCGTCATGTAACGTTTTATTAGCGGTGCGTCGAGACAGGTCTGGGTCTGAATAAATTGAGCACCGGCATCAAGCTTGCCGAGCAGTTGCTTGGGTTGCCAGTTTTGCTGCGGCTCATGTGCTGTCGCAGACGTGCCGATGTAAAATTCGACATTGCCGTGATAGTCATCGTCTTCTTTGACCATTCGAGCGGATGCGATGAGCTCCTGGGCGTCGATGTCCATCATCGACTTTGGTCGCGGCTTGAAGCCATCAGGAATTTTGTTGCCCCGGACCAGTAACAAGCTACTGATGCCGAGCGCTCGTGCGCCGAGTAGATCACTGAGCAAGGCAATGCGGTTTCGATTGCGGCAGCTCAGCTGCAAAATTGGATCGATATCGTTTATCAGGAACAGGCTGGCTGCAGCCAGGGTCGACATGTGCACCTGTCCATACTGGTTATCGGTAAGGAGGACGCCATCAACACAGGGTCTCAATAAGTTTGATTGAATCGCTATCGATTCCGCATCGGCTTCTGGTGTTAGTGACAGTTCGGCGGAGACCGCGAACTCCTGGGTTCGTATCGCATTGGCAAAAGTATTCAAACGACTCTCTTTGTACTATCTGTAGCCTGGGGAAGCGCGAAGCTGTTTACGGATGCACAGGTTAGTGCCTTCATTGGCAGTTCACAAGACTGTCGGCAAACGGCCGCAGGTTTCAAATACTGGTGTTTGCGGGATTCCTGTGATGAACTTCGCCTCCCAAAACAATGAAACACGCTGAGGTGCCTTATTTCTGACCCGAATCGCCAAAAAGCCTTTTTTGACAGGGCTATCGCATTGCTGCAAGCGGGAGACGCCAGCAACGCAGCGGCAGTGTGCGATGAGGCACTGGCCGAGTTTGCTAACGATGCCAATATTCTATGTCTGTCTGCCCGCTGTCTCTTGGCACTAAAGCGATTTGACGAATCGCGGCTGCGAGTTGAAAAGGCCCTCCAATTGTTTCCGAGTTTTGCGCTGGCCCACGAGGTTTATGGTGATCTGTTCTTTGTGTTGGGCAATCTTGAGTTGGCGATCAAGAAATATCAGACGGCGCAACGATTAGATCCACGTCGCGCGGAGACCGGCATACGGCTGAATCAGGCTGAAGTTGCTCTGGCTAGTCAGAAAACGGCCGATGGAGCGAGTCTTAAGGCGCGCCAGCGCGGTGCTTTTCAGGAAGAAATGTTGCGTGCAGCCGAGCATGAGAAGCAAGGCGAGCCCGCCAAGGCGGAGCAGGTCTACCGTGAGATCCTTGCCAAGGACCCTGATCATGTCGAGTCGGCGAGACTGCTGGCCGCGATCGCGGTTAAACATCAAATGTATCGGGACGCAGAAGTCTTTCTGCAGCGGGTGGTAGAAAACGCGCCTGATTACGCGCGGGCCTGGGTGGACCTGTCAAATGTTCAGCATGAGCAGGAAAAACACGCTGAGGCAATTTATGCGGCGGAGCAAGTTTTGCGATTAATGCCAAATGCGGCCGAGTCGCATATGTTGATGGCCAACGCATTGGGACAGGCCGGGCGCCTGGATGAGTCTATTGAAAGTTATCGCCGGGCTTTGAAGTTTGCCCCGAGCCACCCAGGTGTTTTGTCTGGCCTGGGACATCGGCTGAAAACAGTCGGCAAGCAAGACGAGTCGATAGCTATTTATCGTCAATGCCTGGCCGCGAATCCATTGCACACGGAAGCGTATTGGAGTCTTGCTAATCTCAAGACTTTTCGTTTCAAGGATGAAGAAGTCGCCGCTATGGAGGCGTTACTCACCGATGAGGGCCTGAGTGACGAAAATCGTGTCTACGTGCATAACGCGCTGGGACTGGAATATGAGGGCCGCCGCGACTACGACGAGGCATTCATGAACTTCAGCACGGGCAATGGCATACGGCGTAAGTCGGAATCGTATGACCCTGTCGATGCGGAAGTCATTAACGAAGCGATGATCAAGAGATTCAGTAAAGAATATTTTGAGCAAAATCAGGGTAATGGGCTCACTGACGCCTCTCCCATATTCGTGGTCGGTCTGCCACGATCGGGCTCAACTCTCATTGAGCAGATACTGGCTAGTCACAGCGAGGTTGAAGGTACTCATGAGTTGGGTGACCTGCCACGAGTCGTGCGGGCCATCCCCAAGGTTGGCAAACGAAACCAACGCTTCCCTGACAGCCTGGAGGGGCTGGGGCCCAACAGCTGGGCTAATCTTGGCAAGCAGTACATAGAAAGGACCCGAAAATTCAGAACGGATCGACCGTACTTCATAGACAAGAATCCTAATAACTTTATATACGCCGGATTGTTGAAGCTGATGCTACCCAACGCGAAAATAATTAATGCGCGACGGCATCCTCTCGACAGTTGTTTTGGTAGTTACAAGCAATTATTTGCGAGCGGGCAGCCATTTACCTATGACCTGGTTGAGCTGGGTGATTACTATCTAAACTATCAGAAACTCATGGATCATTGGCATGAAGTGCTGCCAGGCCACGTGCTCGACGTGCAGTATGAAAACGTTGTTGCTGACCTGGAAACAGAAGTGCGTCGCATACTTGAATATTGTCAGCTGCCATTTGAGGATAGCTGCTTACGATTCCATGAAACGGACCGAGCGGTGAAAACAGCGAGTTCCGAGCAGGTGCGGCAACCGATTTATAGCTCGTCGGTCAATCTGTGGCGCAATTATGAGAATCATCTGGATCTGCTCATCGATACGTTAGAGCCGTTACTGGTGAAACTACCTGCCGATCAGCGCCCGACAAAGATCGTAGCCGATAAATAGCCGGGGATTTGTAACCCTTTGAATTATTATGGTTTTGCCGAGAGAGGCAACATATAGCCCTGTTTTTTTTCGCTCTTATTGCAGCGCAAAAAAGCGCCCTTATGTCATGTGGCATAAATGGTACAGTTGACCTAATGCCGCCATATTACGAATTTCTACTTGTAGTTTATTGGCTACCGCACTAAATTCCTTGGTGTTCTTACAGTTTATCGTCTCGTCAGAGGCTGAAATTTAATTGGGGGTAAGATGAAAATGCAGGCAAAGCCTATGTACGCTTTGACACCGCTGGCTGCCGCAATTGCTACGGCTTTATACCCGGCACAGCAAGTTGTTGCGCAAGAAAAGCCCACAGCTGGCGCACTTGAAGAAATTATTGTTTCCGCTCGGAAACGAACGGAATCGGTACAAGATATCCCGGCGAGTGTCCAGGCGCTGAGTCAGGATGCGTTGTCCCGAATGGGCGCAATGGGAATCGATGATTATTCCCGTTTCATACCTTCCATAAATGTGGTTACCACTCAGCCTGGCGCGTCAACGGTGGTTTTCCGTGGTGCGACAGTTGATGGCGGCAGCTATATTAACGCCTCATCTTCGTCTGTATATCTCGACGAAATTTCGGTCACATCACTTGGTGAGCAGCCTGAAATCTCAATGGTGGATATCGCTCGCGTAGAAGCGCTGGCCGGACCTCAAGGTACTTTGTACGGCTCGGACGCTCAGTCCGGTACGCTCCGTATCGTGACCAACAAACCGGAAATGAATACGTTTGAAGCGATCTTCGACGGCAACTATTCGGTGGGTAAAGAGAGCGAGAACAGCTGGGATGGCTCACTCGTAGTTAACATACCCCTCGTTGAAGACAAGCTTGCATTGCGAGTTGTTGGGTTCTCTGGTCACGAAGGCGGCTATATCGATAACGTCTTTGGACACACCCCCAATATGAACTCTGAATGGGGCGACGAAATTCCTGCCGGATGGGGCTCTTTCGATAACTCTGAGTTCGTTGATGACAACTGGAACGACGCCAATACAAAGCACACCCGTGCCGCATTACGCTGGGAAGTGAACGAAGACCTGGCAATTTCAGCGGGCATAATGAACCAGAGATTCAAGGGCGGTGCAGACAACGCTTTTGAACCTGCTGTTGGTGATCTGAAAACTGTTCGTTTCTTCAATGATATGCGCGAGGACGATCTCGATGTGTATTCATTGACGATTGAGGCGGATCTCGGCTTTGCACAACTGGTATCGGCTACCTCGTACTACGAACGCGATATAAGACAGAAATTTGATAACACGGTGTACGCCCATTACTGGGCCATCCAATATTGCCGTGATGCCGTCAATTACTATGGGGTTGCTTATTCGGCAACTGATTTGCCTTACTACTTCGCGAATCCAGAAACTGGCGGCGTAGTCTGGTGGCCGGTCTACTGTAGCGCTCCGACCGTTGACGGTGACTACCTGTCTATTACCGACGAGCCAGGTCAGCAAGATAAGGTTACGCAGGAAATTCGTTTGTCCAGTCAGGGCGAAGACTTCGACTGGATTGTCGGCTTCTATTATGAGAAGGGTCATAATGATTGGCAGTCTCATTTCGCGCAGGTGCAGAGCAACAGCTACCAGGATTCTATTTCCCTGCAGTTCTGGGAATGGTACTGGGGCGAATCATTCCCTAATGCGACCGAGCAGTGGTATTCAGAAAGTGCCAGCACATGGGACCAAAAAGCTTTATTTGGTGAGTTTACATGGCACCTCAATGAGCAAATTGATGTGACGCTGGGCGCTCGCTATTTTGATCGTACAAACTCGAATAAATACTTCGTAGATCATCCGACCGGGTTTAAATCTGCCGAGAACCAGGACGAGAATGGCGATCCATTAATTACTGCAAACAATGGTGCAGAAACCGGTTTTGTGCCCAAGCTCGCTGTTAGTTATACATTTGGCGAGGACAAGATGGTTTATGGCCTGGTAACGCAAGGCTTCCGCCCGGGTGGTACCAACCGCAGTCGTGGTGAGCCGTTCTACCCGCTGCAATACGATTCTGACACCATCACTAACTGGGAAGTGGGCTACAAGTCCTCATTCGCAGAGGGTGCAGGACGT
Source organism: Woeseiaceae bacterium (assembly GCA_024640365.1). Classification (GTDB taxonomy): domain Bacteria; phylum Pseudomonadota; class Gammaproteobacteria; order Steroidobacterales; family Woeseiaceae; genus JAHEFE01. Next base: position 35,115 of record JAHEFE010000022.1, read on the forward strand.
TTGAATGCTGAATACTTCTACATGGGTTGGACGGACTTCCAGATTCAGTTGGTTGACCCGACAGATCCTCCTTGCCTGGACGCAGACGGCAACCCGATGTTGCCAGAATCTGACCCGGCCAACAGGATACCCGGAGTTTGTGGTCAGCCATGGCAGACGGTTGTTGCGAATGGTGGCGATGCCCATATTCAGGGCGTATCGGTTTCCCTGGATTACGCGCCGTATGATCACCTGACTCTCGGAATGAACGCGGAGTGGCTGGAAGCGCAAACTGATAGCACCCTGGATCTGAACGGAGACGGGTCTCCCGATGTACTCAAGGGCAATCCGTTGCCAATCGTCCCGGATCTCAAATGGTCTGCATGGGCCGAGTTCCATCAGCCGATCGATTCTGAACTCGATGCGTTTGTTCGTCTGCAGTGGTCTTACACGGGTGAGTCAAACAGCATACTGGAGCCGGTTGTTCTGGGAAGCTCGGCTAACCCGCAGTTTGTCAATCCGGCATATAACCTCGGCGATATTCGCTTCGGTGTGCGCGGCGATGATTGGGAAGCCAATTTGTACGTAACCAACGTTACAGATGAACGGGCTATCACCAACCATGCGAACGGACGCTACGAATATAACTTCGGCAACTCTATCGATGGGCGTGACAACACGTATCGCGCTTATACGGTTAGGCCGCGCGAGGTTGGTATTCGCTTCATGAAGCGTTGGGGTGGCGACTAGCCCTTGATTGCAAGGCAACAAAAAAGGCCGGGTTTTCCCGGCCTTTTTTTTTGCCTGTTGATCTTGCATCAGTCTTCGTAAGGCCAGATTTCAAGACCGTGTATCGCGTTACGAATATCCATACTCATATTCACTGACGCCATTTTTTGTCCCGATTCGAGATCGTAGACACTAATTGTCGAAGGTGAGGAACCGGCTGCGATCGTCTTTTCGTCTATTGGGCAAAGGCCTCGACCAAATCCCTGGCGCGCAATTTTTGAGTCGTCAATGCCAGCGAACATTATTTCTGCAGGGTCATAAGTTGGCACTTTGTAGGCTCGCTGTTCGCCATTGCGGCGCACGTAACGAACGCAGTCACTTGCCGTGTCATTAAATAATACTCCGTCCCCGAATGGCCTCGCATTGTGAGTCCCGGACGGCAGATCGCACACCGGATTTACCTCGTACTTGCCATTAATACGCAGGAGAGCCTCGGTCTTTAGTCCGCTGACATAGATGCCGCTGTTGTCGACATGCACCATATTGATGTGAAAGTCATTCATGGCTCGAGGACCATGGGAGCCCCTGGGGTCAAAAGTGTGTCCCGTCCAGGCATCATTCTGAAACATCAGGTGAAAGCCCCAGGTGAACGCCTGTTCATCAAGGTCGTAAGCAAGCAGGCTGTCGAAACCTGTAGAGGTCAGAAAAAGCTTGTTACCGACACGACAGATCTCATGACAGTGCTTTAAATAGCGATTGCGATAAGAGGTCTTGATGTTGAATGTACGGTCGTAAACAAATAACTCATCACTGGCGGCAATAAAAATATCATCGCCATGGAACGCAATGCCGCGCAGGCCGCGGTCGGCACCACGCCCTTCAAAATCGATATCGGCGGTGTTCCAGTCGACGACCATGTCACATTGTTGCGTGCCGAAGTCGAGGGTGTACACGCCACCATGGCTCTCGCCTTGCTGACTGCCACGGACGACCGAGGTGGCGATTAATCTAGGGAGTTTTATCGACATTGTTCCGGTGTGGTTGTTTCAACAGTCCGCATGATACCGATAGTCGGCAGTCGCGTGGCAAGAAATATCGACCGTTAGTAGCATTAAACCGGTCTAAATTGTATTTCCCACTTAGGTGGGTGCTGACTTGTTATGGAAACCACAGCTAATTGCGCTAGAGTACTACCTTGTTGTTATTCAGGCGGGAGTACCAAGATGTACCGAGTTTTACCAGCAGCACTGGTTTTGATGTTAGTGGCCTGTAGTGCTCCGCAGAATTCTGATGCGGTAGTAGCCGAAGCAGAAAGCACGATACCGTTCTCGGCGGCAGCAGTTGCTGAATTTGATGAGCCTTGGGCGATGACCTTCCTGCCTGATGGTCGTCTATTGGTGACGGAAAAAGCCGGCGCGCTGTATGTCGTGACGCAGGATGGGCAAACAACCCCGGTTAAAGGCGTACCGACTGTGGACTACGGTGGTCAGGGTGGTTTGGGTGACGTTGTCGTACACCCGGATTTCGCCAATAACCACTTGGTCTACTTGAGCTTTGTCGAGGCTGGTGACGAGGATACTCGCGGTGCCGCCATAGCCAGGGCAACTTTGGATTTGACGGATACTGGCCCGGAGCTGGCGGATCTAAACGTGATCTGGAGGCAATCACCGAAGGTTGGCGGTCGTGGTCATTTCAGTCACCGTATGGCGTTTTCTCCAGACGGCTATTTATTCATCGCGTCCGGTGAGAGGCAGAAGTTTACGCCGGCACAAGACCTGCAGCAGAACCTCGGCAAAATTATTCGTCTCAATGCGGATGGCTCCATACCAGCGGATAACCCGTTTGCTGAACAGGGCGGCGTTGCAGCACAGGTATGGACCCTGGGTCATCGCAATATTCTGGGCCTTGCCTTTGATGCCGATGGCAAGCTCTGGGAGCACGAGATGGGCCCGGCGGGAGGGGACGAATTCAACCTGATCGTGCGGGGTGAAAACTATGGCTACCCGATAGTCTCGGACGGCAATCACTACGATGGAACGCCGATCCCCAATCATGACACCCATCCTGAATTTGCGGCACCGAAAATACAGTGGACGCCGGTTATTGCTCCCGCAGGCCTGGTGATTTATTCGGGCGAAATGTTTCCGGCCTGGCAAGGCAATGCTCTGATTGGCGGGTTAAGAACGCAGGCCCTGATACGCGTGGTCATGACCGGCGACGATGCAACTGAGGCGGCTCGATATGATATGGGCAAGCGGATCCGCGAAGTTGAGCAGGGGCCGGATGGCGCCGTCTGGCTGCTGGAAGACGAGGCGGGTGGCCGATTATTGAGGCTTACGCCGACACAATAGCCCCCGGTCTCACGTAATGAGTATGAGGCATGCCGGCAGGCCGGCAGGCCTCTTTGCGGATTATTGCGTTGCCAGGTGCTTTCGGTGCCACTATGGTACAGGCGTAAAAATCCCACGCAGTATTCAGAAATATTCTGTAAGTCCAGCAATTATGGGGTTTCCGGTCAGCAGGTACAGCGACTGAAGTGGTGTCACGGAGTGGCCACGGTCAGGCCCAGCCATATTATGATATTCGGATGGCGCGAGCTTCCATATACTTGAACAATTATTGAGATATTGTTCTCGTCATTTATTTTGCTAAAGGTTCTTTATCTATGCGCTTTTCATTGCGTACGCATAGCGTACTGTTTGTAATTGCACTGTTGTTGTCCACGACTGCCTCCGCCGACGCTATTCGCCAGACCAAGGGCGATTACTACGACGCGTTTCGGCAGCTGGACGTTGATCTGCCAACGCCTAATGTTTATCGCACGGCATCGGGCGCTCCCGGCTCGCAATACTGGCAGCAGCGAGCCAGTCACAAAATCAAAGTGGAGCTGGATGAAGCGGCACGCCGTATCAATGGCTCCGAAACGATCGAATACATCAATAATTCGCCAGATTCCCTGCGCTACATTTGGCTGCAGCTTGATCAAAACCGTTTCCGCAACGATTCCCTGGAGCGTCGCTCGGAAACCGCGGTGGACATTGGTGGCAGGCGCAATCTGGCGGATCAATCTGCAGGCGATGTCATTAACTTTGCGGCCATTTCACGCAACCAGGCGTATGCAGACACGCTCTACGGTTATGAGCTCAAAAAGGTGGTTGATAGCAAGGGTAAGCCGCTCCATTACAAAGTCATCGACACGATGATGCGTATTGATCTGCCGCAAACGTTGCGCAGCGGACAGAAGACGACATTCTCGATCGATTGGGCTTTCAATATTGTTAACGAGGTGCCGGTCTCTGCACGCGGCGGCTACGAGCACTTTGCTGATAACGATACCTACATCTTTTTCCTGGCGCAGTGGTTTCCACGTCTCGCAGCCTATACCGACTATGCGGGTTGGCAACATAAGGCGTTCCTGGGTCGCGGCGAATTCACGCTGGAGTTTGGTGACTACGAAGTGGAGATTACGGTCCCCGCTGATCACGTCGTGTCAGCGACAGGCGCGTTGCAAAATGCGTCTCAGGTTCTGACCTCTGAACAGCAAAAGCGGTTAAAGCAGGCAGAAACCGCAAAAACGCCGGTTTTTATTGTCACGCCTGAAGAGGCCGCGGACAATGAGAAAGAAGGCACGTCCAAGAAGAAGACCTGGATTTTCAAAGCCGATAATGTCCGCGATTTCGCGTGGGCGAGTTCACGGAAGTTTATCTGGGATGCCATGGGTCATCGTCAGGAGAGCAGCAGTCGGCCGTTCGTGATGGCGATGTCGTTTTATCCTAACGAGGCAGAGCCAATCTGGTCGAAATATTCGACCCAGGCCGTACTGCATACGATGGATATCTATTCCAGCTTCTCGTTTGCCTACCCGTATCCAACAGCACAGTCGGTGAATACCTGGAAACGGGGCGGTATGGAATACCCGATGATCACCTTTAACGGATATCGGGCAGACGACACAGATCCAGAGACCACTGTTGATGGGGCGCCTGCCAGGGCGTATTCCCGTGCTACCAAGTATGGATTGATTGGTGTGATTATCCATGAGATCGGACACATCTATTTTCCGATGACGGTTAATTCGGATGAGCGTCAGTGGACCTGGATGGACGAAGGTATCAACAGTTTCCTTGACTATGTGTCGGCGATCGCGTGGGAAGAAAACTTTCCATCATATGGTGACAATGTGAATGTTCTGGACTCAATCACCGAATATATGGTGAGCGAAAACCAGGTGCCGATCATGACGCAGTCAGATTCAATTATTCAGTTCGGTCCCAACGCCTATTCAAAGCCGACGGCCGCACTGATTGTGTTACGCGAAACCGTCATGGGTCGCGAGTTGTTCGATTTTGCATTCAAGGAATATGCTACGCGCTGGAAGTTCAAGCGGCCAACTCCATCCGATTTCTTCCGTACGATGGAAGATGCATCGGGTGTGGATCTCGATTGGTTCTGGCGGGGCTGGTTCTACTCGACCGATCACGTTGACGTTTCCATAGCGAACGTACGCGAGTACAAGATCTCCTCCGAGAACCCTGAAATAGAGTTCCCGCTTAACAGGGCAGAAGTGGCGGCAGAGATCCCTGAGCCGTTACAGCAAAGTCGCAATCGTGAAGAGGGTCGTAAAACCCGGCTCGATCGTTACCCGGAATTGGCCGATTTTTACAACGAAAATGATCGCTTCACCGTTACCAATCAAGATCGCAACGATTATGCTGAAATGCTTGCAGGCCTTGAGGATTCAGAGCGCACGGCGCTCGATCGAGCTATCAAGGAAGATCAGTTTATTTACTTCGTTGATTTTGAAAATCTTGGTGGTCTACCAACGCCGATGCCGTTGTTGATTACCTATGCGGATGGCACGCAGGAGTCCATGATGATTCCAGCAGAAATCTGGCGGCGAAATTACAAAGCGGTAACGAAGTCATTCTTCCGTGATCAGCCAATAGTGTCATTCGAGATTGACCATCAACATCAGATTGCGGACGCAGATTTTTCGAACAATCATTACCCACGTAAGATTGAAAAATCGCGTCTGGAGATTTTCAAAGATGATGAAAAGAAGCGCAACCTGATGGAAGGTTATTTCACACGGTTGCTGGATGCCAAAGACGGTGTGGATAAAGAGTCCAAAGAGGTTCCTCTGACTCCGCTGGATCATAAAGACTAGCTATGCCTTGTTATTCAAGGTTTGGAAGAGCAGCAGTGCTAATGGCGCTGCTGCTTTTTTCTTTCAATGTTACCGCTCATCGTCAACCTGTCGGTTTGACTACCATAGAGCGCAATAATGCGACGGGCAGCATAGAGATAGTCCATCGCTTTCACCGCCACGATGCAGAGCTGGCATTGGCGGCGATTACACGCCAACCTGATATTCTCCTGATGGACATTGAGTCGCAGGCACGATTCGCACTGTATATCGCGGAGCAATTCGCTGTCGCCGCTCACCAGGGCGGGCCTGAGCTTAAGTTGCATCTTGTTGGTGCCGAGTTGGACGGCGATTACATCGTTGTTTATCAGGAGTACGCAGGGGCGTTACCGGCTAATTTTGCGGTGCGCGATGACTGCCTGCGCGGCATTTATCCCGACCAGGTGAATCATGTAAACATTCGTCTTGGCGACGATAAAAGAACCCTGACGTTTGCGAATGACGATAGCTGGCGCTCGTAACGTTTGAAAGGGTTGTCATCCCCGACGCATTCAGGGTAGAAAGGATGCTCTCCTTTGCAGGACAGGGAAAACCATGAGCACGCTCAAGCCCAGCACTATTCGCATTGGCCACCGCTACCGTCCCAATCGTCTTGCGCCCTCTTATGACGCCATCGTCATTGGTTCGGGCATAGGCGGGCTGACAACCGCAGCCTTGCTGAGTGACTTAGGCTGGAAGGTCTGTGTACTCGAACAACACTACACCGCGGGTGGTTACACGCATTCTTATGACCGCAATGGCTATGAATGGGATGTCGGTGTGCACTACATCGGTGATGTTGGCGCCAAAACACGTTCCCGGATGCTGTTTGATTTCCTGTCCGCTGGCAAACTGCAGTGGGCACCGATGGCTGATGAGTACGATCGCTTTTTCATTGGCGATAAAGTATTTTCGGCAATAGCTGGCAAACAGCAATTCCGCGACAATCTGGTGGCGCGCTTTCCCGCTGAAGAAAAAGGAATTGATCGCTATATGCAGTTGCTGGAAATCGTCAGCAATGGCATCGCGGTGCACAGCATCAGCAGGGTGTTGAAGCCATGGCAGCGAATTCTAGCCTGGCCGTATTTGAAATTGAAAACTCCAGCGTTACTTTATCGCAATACTTACGACGTGCTCCGAGAGTTGACCCAGGACGATGATCTCATTGCAGTGCTTTGCGGGCAGTGGGGCGACATGGGTCTGCCGCCCAAGCGTTCGGCTTTCATGGTTCATGCCATGATTGCGCGCCATTATATGTACGGCGGATTTTATCCGATCGGCGGTAGCTGGAATATTGCCGAAAGCATCATTCCACAAATTCAAAAGAGTGGCGGTGAAGTGTTCACCTATGCGCGGGTCAAGCGCATCCTGATTGAAAACGGGAAAGCGCTCGGTGTTGAAATGGCTGATGGTCACCGCATAAATTGCACTTGTGTGATCTCTTCCGCGGGTGCCGATAATACACTGACCGATTTATTGCCTGCCGGGCCAGTCAGCAAGGCGGGTTATTACGACCTGCTGGGTCGGGTTAAGCCGAGCATGGCGCACCTTGGGGTTTATATAGGGCTGAAAGAAACAGCGGCGCAGCTTGGGTTGCCGAAAACAAATTTCTGGATTTACCCAAGCAATGATTTTGATGGGGCCGTCGACGATTTCTTCGATAATGCGGAAGCGGAATTTCCGGTGGTCTACATATCGTTTCCCTCCGCGAAGGATCCCGATTACGAACGCCGTCATCCAGGCACTGCGACTATTGAAATTGTCGCCCCGGCCCCCTTCGAGTGGTTCGAGAAATGGAAAGGTACGACCTGGGGTAAACGCGGCGACGATTATGATGCGTTCAAAGCGCAACTGGGTGAGCGCTTGATGGAGTACCTATACGACAAGTTGCCGCAGCTCCGCGGCAAGGTTGATTATTACGAAGTCTCAACGCCGTTGTCGACAGAGCATTTCTGCGCTTACGGGCATGGCGAGTTATATGGGCTAGACCACGACTCTGCGCGCCTCAAACAGACCTGGCTGGGACCGCGAACCCGATTCAAGGGTCTATGGCTGACCGGTCAGGACGTTCTGACTTGTGGCGTGACTGGCGCAATGATGGCCGGCCTCATGACGACGACGGCGATCGTCGGCATGCGCAAGGCCGGTCCCTTGATGAAAAAAATCTTCGGGCGTACTTGATACCGCCACTTCCGGTATTAATCGTCGTTGTTTATCAGCTCGCTGTTTTCAGCTGTTGGTGTGAGCAGGAAGGCGCGGGCATCACGTGCACTCGCGATGGGAATTTCTTCCATAGGCACATGGCCAACACCGGGGTAGACGATGAGTTGGGATCCTTTGATGTCATCCGCAAAGTGATGCCCGTGTGCCACCGGAATCCATATGTCATCTTCACCCCAGAGCAGTAGCGTTGGCTGAGCTATTTTGCTGATGTCACCATCGGCCTGTATTTGTGAAGTAATCACTCGTTGCGAAAACGCTTCCCGATTGCCCTCGCGCAGAGAGAGATCGAGGTAGCGATCGATCAGGTCATCTGTGACCTTGCTGTCATCACCGTACACCTCAAGAATGCTTTTCTTGTAAAGAGAGCGTGGTGTGAATTTCTTTAATAGTGATTTGAGCCCCGGTGTGCGTGCCATTTTGAAGGCGACTGATTCCTTTTGACCCGGAAGACGTGGATAACCTGCGGCGTCGAGTAGTATCAGTTTGTCCGCCTTTTCGGGGTGTGCGAGAGCGTATCCCCAGGCGATTTCGCCACCCAGTGAATTGCCCGCAAGACTAAATTTGTTTACACCCAGTTGCGAGGTCACAGCGTCGACGAAATCGACATAGTGTTTGATGGTGTAGTCACCAGCAGGATCTGGTCCGGTCAAGCCGAACCCGGGCATATCAAACCGGATAATTCTGAAGTCGTTTTTTAGTTCTTCGGTCCAGCCATCCCAGGTGTGCAGCGATGCTGCCGTACCGTGCAGCAGCACAAGCACAGGACCTTGCCCCTCATCTCGATAGTGCACCGGCATGCCAAGAACATCGATAAACTTTGATTGGTCATTGGCGTATTTTTGTTTCAGAGTTTCGAGGGGGATATCAGCGCGATAGCCCAGGAAAAAAATGATCGCCAGGAGTGCCACTAACCCGAGCAATATTTTGCCGGTGGCTGATCCGCGTTGCTGTAAAAGCGTTGATGGATTCATCACGTGTTCCTCGCAGGAAGAGCTGCATCTGTATTGAAAGATGCCGTCCAGTTTAGCAGCAGTACACGCTGTTAGGTGTGGACAAAAAAACGCCGGGATGATCCCGGCGTTTTAGTTTTCCTCAAGCGACGACTTGAGTTGTCTGATGCTCTTTATTGATGCATTTTCGCCGTTTCCGCCACTCGGCCAGCACCATGACAAACCGCACATGATTCCGCAGGATAGATTGGCAAGCCTGTTCCTGCCGTGAAGTTGTCCTTCACTTCATCGAACCAGGCGCCATTCTGTTTCATGTGTGCCTGTGTATCCGTGCTGGTATGACAATTCGTGCAAATGCCGGCTGTTGGTGAATTCGCCAG
>JAHEFE010000098.1 GCA_024640365.1 Woeseiaceae bacterium
ACCCATCACCACCAAACAATACAGGGGCCCATTTGGGCCCCTGTTTTTTTGCCGGCAATGAGTGATTAAACCACCGAAGGTGGTTCATCCGAGCGCGGCGCAGCCCGCGACAGGCCGACCAAAGGGAGGCCCATTCCACCCATCACCACCGGATAAAAAGAAAGCGGCCAAAAGGCCGCTTTCTATATTTGAGGACGCTGGGGGTAGAACTGCTTTGCCGTTCCTCCGATTCCTTTGCCTGCTTCCCCATCCTTTCGGACGGTGTTTTCGGCTCTGGCCCGAAGTCATTCTCAGTATCGGGCTACCCGGGGCATGACGATCTGGCCCTATTCCGAGTTCGGCCTGATCGTTCCGTCGGCTCAATTCACAGACTCACATCCATTCATGTCGCCTCCGGTTCTGCCGTTCGCATCCACCGCCCCCGATACTTGCTAAGGCTCGGACCCTACCAGCAGGGCGGTTGTCAACAAGCGAACTTGTTGGCGCGTGGGCCAAAGGCCCAAGCTCAAATGTATGCTCGTTAGAGTAAAAAGCAACTCAATTTCGAAGTTCGACATTAGCAAAAAATCGGAAGTCTAAAATATTCGAATACTTCTGTGAGTTTCTTAATGCTGTCTCTAGACGGCAAACGCAAGAGAAATTTCGACACTTGCGCAGTTTATAACGACCGTGTTCAGAGACGGTTACGAGCGCAACGATTTGGGGCATCCAGCTGCCTGATGCTGCGTTGCGAAAAACCCGTTTTATCAAGTATTTAGCTAAGCACATTCTCTGATTACGGCCGTCGTTGAGAATATGCTACACAAGGCGTTGGTGCATAAGACCGACGACGATGACCGTCCTGCCTGATCACGAATTGCTAGCGTGGAGCCAAAGTACTGACAGTGTACTGCAGGACCTGGAGGTCGACGCCGCCCGCGGTCTCGCAGAAAACGAAGCGCTCAAACGTCAGCAAAAATTTGGACGAAATACACTAAAGGGTGCGCAGCAGCGACACCCGGTTTCGATACTCATCGACCAGTTCAAAAGCATCGTCATTGTGTTGCTGATAGCGGCTGGTGTCCTGGCCATGCTGTTTTCCAATATCGCCGAGGCAGTAGCCATATTGATTGTGATCCTGATTAATGGATCGATCGGTTTTGTAACTGAATGGCGTGCCATTCGGTCCATGGAAGCGCTACGCCGATACGCTCAAGTTACATGCGTACTGCTGCGTGCGGGAAACGTGCGGCATGCTGTGGCTGAAGAACTGGTTCCGGGAGATATCGTTTTGTTGGAGGCAGGCGATCTTGTGCCTGCTGATCTTCGCCTGGTACAAGCCGCAAAACTCAATGCCGACGAGTCAACCCTGACGGGCGAATCGCTGCCGGTGCACAAGCATACGGACCCCCTCGCAAAAGACACGATCATGCTGGATCGGCGCAACATGGCGTACAAGGGTACGGCAATTACTCGTGGCGCAGGTCGCGGAGTCGTCGTGGCAACTGGCATGCGGACCGAGTTCGGCAAAATATTTGAGCAGGTTAGCGAGGCCGAGGCACAACAGACGCCGTTGGAAAAACGACTTGATTCGCTCGGAGAACGGCTCGCGTGGGCGGTCATTTTGATCGGAGCGTTCGTTGCCGTCGGTGGAATTCTGTCCGGTCGTGAGACAGTACTCGCGATAGAAGTGGCCATTGCGTTGTCTGTAGCTGCAATTCCGGAAGGCTTGCCCATCGTCGCCACCATAGCGCTGGCACGTGGCATGTGGCGTATGGCGAAACGCAACGCCCTGATCACGAGGTTGTCTGCCGTCGAAACGCTGGGAGCAACGAGCGTAATTCTTACCGACAAGACGGGCACGCTGACCGAGAATCGCATGTCGGTTACGACTGCATTGTTAGCTGATGGCGACATTGAGGTGGATGGATCGATTGACCCGGGTTCGGTCGCGCAGCTCGACGATCTGTTGACTGCGGCTGCCCTCTGCAACGATGCGACTCTACAACGATCCGCTGAGGCCGATGGCTCTGGTGTCGGAGATCCAACCGAAGTTGCTCTGCTTGTTGCGGCTGCAAAACGTGGCATTTGGCGTGAGGAATTACTTGACGGCTTACCGGAGGTAGATGAGGACGCATTTGATCCCGACAGCAAGCGTATGGCTACCGTGCATGAGCATGATGGTCATTACAAAGTGGCGGTAAAGGGTGCGCCTGAAGTCATCCTGTCGAGCTGTAGTGCCGTATATTCAAAATCGGGCACGGTGCCCTTCGGTCATGACGACTTAGCCAAATGGCTCGATCGGGTGGACAGGCTATGCAGGCGAGGGCTACGCACGATTGCCATTGCCGATAAATCGGTCGATACGGCCAACACCGAGCTTTATACAGGTTTGATCCTTCACGGCATCCTGGGACTCGAGGATCCGGCCCGCGCAGGTGTAAAAGTTGCGATCGACCGGTGTCGCGATGCGGGTGTCACCGTGGTCATGGTTACCGGGGATCATGCTGCGACGGCGAGCAATATTGCGGCGAAGATCGGTGTCATCGATGATTTAACTGATACGCGGCAGTTCCTTGGCGGTGAGTTGGTCGATCAAATGTTCGAGGAGGGACGCAACGATGAACTTCTTGCTACGCGTGTCTTTTCGCGGGTTACTCCGGAGCAGAAGTTAAAGCTGATTGATTTGTACCAGCAGAGGGGCGATGTCGTTGCGATGACCGGTGATGGCGTCAACGATGCGCCGGCTCTGAAGAAGGCAGATATTGGAGTTGCGATGGGCGTGCGTGGCACAGCGGTCGCGAAAGAGGCTGCTGCGATGGTGTTACAGGATGATGAATTCGGCACGATTGTCTCGGCCATCGAACATGGCCGCGCAATATTCGAGAATATCCGAAAATTTGTTGTCTACTTGCTGTCCTGCAACATCAGCGAAGTGCTCGTCGTCAGCCTCGCAACGATGGCGGGCGCGCCGTTACCACTATTGCCGCTGCAAATACTCTTTCTGAACCTGGTGACGGATGTGTTTCCAGCGCTGGCTCTTGGCGTCGGTCCGGGACGACCTTCACTAATGAAGCGGAAGCCCAGGTCGCCTGGCGAACGAATATTGATGCGTCGGCAATGGCTCGAAATCGGACTGTACGGTGTCGTTATGGCTCTCGTTGTTCTCTCGGCGATGGCAATCGCTCTGCGTTACCTTGGACTTGAACGAGAAAAGGCGGTCACCGTCGCATTCTGTACGTTGGCTTTGTCACAGTTGTGGCACGTGTTCAACATGCGGGGCAATCTTGCGCGTCTCATTGACAACGAAATCACTCGCAATATCTGGATCTGGCTGGCATTGGCTTTGTGCATGATGTTAGTGCTTGCGGCCGTGTACACGCCGGTCCTGAACACAGTCATGCAATTAAGCGATCCGGGCTTTTCCGGATGGTTGCTGATCGTCATCAGCAGCCTGGTGCCGCTTGTTGTCGCGCCCGTCGTTCGACGCGTGGCGAGTATTAATGGTACGGCCATCAATCCATCATTTTCGTGAATATTCAGCCCCGTTCTTGCGCAGGCGATAATTTGAGTTGTTTGCGAAAAGCGCTTGATAAACAGTCAGATATAAGCGGATT
>JAHEFE010000099.1 GCA_024640365.1 Woeseiaceae bacterium
GAGCACGAGAAGACAGGCTATTTGGTGGAAACCCTGGAGGACTGGACGCAGGCGCTGGGCAAGTTGGTGAGTTCTGCCGAGCTTCGCGAACGCGTCGGTCGTGCCGCGCGCGATACGGTCGTCGAGCGATTTTCGATTGAAGGACAGGCGCAAAAACTGAAAGCGGTGTTGGACAGCGCGATAGCCCATCGCGACCAGCGCGTTTTCGGACGTCTGGATGATATTTGATTAGTTTTCCAATAGGCCGACAGGGTGAATCTATTTTTTCTTGTGTGCGATAATCTGATTCAGCATTTGACTATCTAAATCTCTTTCTTGATTCCGGAATCCAAATGAACGTTGCGCTAATTACAGGCATAACCGGCCAGGACGGCTCTTACTTGGCTGAGTTTCTGCTTAACAAGGGTTACGAGGTCCATGGCATCAAGCGCCGCGCTTCGTCCTTCAATACGGATCGCATTGATCACCTCTACGAGGATCCGCACGAGGAAGGTGTGAAAATGTACCTTCACTATGGCGACATGACTGACGCGACCAATTTGATTCGCATCATCCAAGAGGTTCAGCCAGACGAGATATATAACCTGGCTGCCCAGAGCCATGTGCAGGTGTCGTTTGAGTTGCCCGAGTACACAGCTAATTGTGATGCCTTGGGCACATTGCGACTACTTGAGGCTGTTCGAATACTGGGAATGGAGAAGAAGACACGAATCTACCAGGCCTCGACGTCCGAGATGTTTGGCAAGGTCCAGGAAGTCCCGCAGAAAGAAACAACGCCTTTCTACCCTAGATCGCCGTATGGGGCCGCAAAGGTCTACGCGTATTGGATCACCGTGAATTATCGCGAAGCCTATGGAATGCACGCCTCCAACGGAATTCTCTTCAACCATGAGTCGCCAGTTCGTGGCGAAACATTTGTTACTCGCAAGATCACACGTGCGTTGAGTCGTATCAAAGAGGGCATGCAGGATAGTTTATTCATTGGCAATCTTGAATCGAAGAGAGACTGGGGCCATGCGCGGGACTTCGTAGAAGCAATGTGGCTGATCCTACAACAGGATAGATCCGACGATTACGTAATTGCTACGGGTAAGCAGTACTCGGTGCGCCAGTTCATAGAGGCAGCGAGTGGTGAACTGGGTATGGATATCGAATGGAAGGGCGATGGAATTGACGAGGTTGGTATCGACCGTAATTCCGGGAAACAGATAATCGCCATCGATTCCAGGTACTTTCGCCCGACCGAAGTAGAAACCTTGCTCGGCGATCCGTCCAAGGCAAAGAAAGTCCTTGGCTGGGAAGCATCGACGCCATTCGGGCAACTCGTAAAAGAAATGGTCGCGGCCGACCATGAGGCCGCCAAGCGCGACGCGCTCGTCAAGGAAGCGGGCTATCAGACCTTCGACTACCATGAATGAAGTCTTCGTCGCCGGCCACAAAGGCCTGGTTGGCTCGGCGATCTGTCGACGGCTGCAACAAAGCGGAATTGAGCCTCTCGTCGCCGATCGCTCAGCATTGGATCTGACCGAGCAGTCAGCCGTCGATTCCTGGTTTGCCGGGCACAAGATAGACGAAGTCTATCTTGCGGCCGCCAATGTTGGGGGGATCTACGCAAACGATACCTATCCCGCCGAGTTTATCCGCGACAACCTGGCAATTCAGACCAATGTGATTCACGCGGCGTGGAAGTCGGGTGTGAAGAAGCTGCTATTTCTTGGGTCATCGTGTATCTACCCAAAGTTGGCCGATCAGCCAATTCGGGAAGATAGTCTGCTCACTGGTGAGCTCGAACTGACCAATGAGTCGTACGCGATTGCAAAAATCGCTGGTATCAAGATGTGCCAGGCATACCGAAGGCAGTACGGATTCAACGCGATTTCAGCAATGCCAACGAATTTGTACGGGCCGGGCGATAATTTTGACCTCGCCAATTCCCATGTCCTTCCTGCGCTGATTCGAAAATTTCATGAAGCGAAGCAGCATGGAGCAGAAAGCGTTGTGGTTTGGGGGAGTGGTACACCGCGGAGAGAATTTCTACATGTTGATGACTTGGTGGATGCCTGCGCATTCCTGATGGCGAACTACGACAGCCCGGAAATCGTCAACGTAGGATGGGGTCGGGATATCAGCATTGCAGAGCTGGCCCACCTGATTCGGGAAGTCGTGGAATATCCGGGCCAGATAGAATTTGATCGCAGCAAACCTGACGGTACTCCTCGCAAGCTACTGGATACAACGAGGCTATCGGCGCTGGGGTGGCAACCGTCAATTGATCTGAGAACCGGAATCGAGACAACCTACCGGTGGTATCTCGGCAGTCTGGAGGCTTGAGATAGTTTTGCCACTTGTGGCGATCTGGTAGAGTGCGCGCTGTGAGACAGGTGTTCGGTTTGCGAATCTTACTGAGCGATAAGTGATTGATTGAAAATAATTTATTCGGGGCGGTATCGGTTGCGGCCCTGATCAGCGTTGTCACGCTGGCGGCGCTACGGCCTGCGGCGGGCGCCTTAGGACTCATTGACAAGCCAGGTGGTCGGAAGCTTCACGACGGTGACGTGCCCGTTATCGGTGGCATCGCCATGTTTATCGGCATGTTTGCGGGACTCTTGCTGGTCAAGGATCCTGCGTATCAGCTCTTGCCGTTGTTCGCTGCGAGTTCATTTATTCTCTTCGTCGGGGTGCTGGATGATCGCTTTCATTTGCCGGCCACCGTTCGTATGTCGGCCCAGATCGCAGCTGTCCTGATCATGATTTATGGGGCGCACCTGCCGCTGGCCAGTATTGGCGCGCCGTTTGGCATGGGTGAGATATCGATGGGTCGATTCACACTCGTATTCACCATGCTGGTCACGCTGACCATGATTAACGCGTACAACCTGATCGACGGTGTCGATGGGCTGGCGGGTTCGTTGGCCTTGATAGCATTGCTGTCAGTCGCGGCGGTTGCTGGCGCCAATCACATTGGCTCGGTAGTGGCTTTGACGGTCTCGGCTGCAATCGTGGGCTTCCTCATCTTCAATTTCCCAACCCCCTGGAATCGCAAAGCGCGCACGTTCATGGGGGATGCTGGCAGCACGCTGCTGGGATTCACGATTGTCTGGATCACATTGGGTGTGAGCCAGGGAAGCGAGCGCCTTGTTTCGCCGGTAATTTGCCTTTGGTTCGCGTCGATTCCTGTCTACGATCTCTTGACCTGCTTTGTGCGTCGGATGCTTGACGGCAAATCACCCTTCACGCCGGGGCGCGATCATTTTCACCACGAGCTGATGCGCGGTGGCTTCGGCGTCCGTGAAACGCTCGGCATCCTGACAGTCCTTCAGGCTACCTACGCAATTGTGGGATTACTTGCGCATTTCAACGGTGTGCCCGATGTTGTGATGTTTTCTGCGTGGTCTGTCTTGGGGTTGACGCAGTATCGTGTTGTCCGTTTTATTTCCCGACACCACAGTCATTACCTGCACCGCAAAGGTGCAGGTAATGCGAATTGAATGCTGATTCCAGGTAGCCCCTAGCGCCGAACTACCCTTAGCTCGACCCGTCGGTTGGTCGCCCGACCGTCCGCCGTTGCATTGTCAGCGATCGGTTGCGATT
>JAHEFE010000023.1 GCA_024640365.1 Woeseiaceae bacterium
TGTGCTTGATGATCACTTCGCTTGAGACGGTTCAAGTCCTCTTCTGGGCACCCAATCCGCCCTCCATCCTGTTTCGAGCGCTGAGAGTTATCGCGGATTGATCTTTAGTAATCACAAGAAAAAGCAGCAGACTCAAACGCCCACCATCCTGATTCGAGCGCTTCTCCTGATCGCGGATTGATCTTTAGTAGTTACAAGAACGAGCGGCAAACTCAGGTCTTTCCTCGTGGCGCCAATAAGCGGAGCGCAATAGGCGTTATGATGGTAGTCACTAACGCCATGATTACGATCGCCGAAAAGAGGCTTTCTACAATGACCGGGACAGGCTGTGGTTTTGCAAACAGTCCCGCTTCCAGCGCAATACCGGCGACTATCAATTCCACAGCACCGCGCCCACTCATACCCACACCAACCATCATAGACTCGCGAGCAGAGAGTCCGAGCCAATAAGCGGGCAATCCGGCACCGACAAATTTACTGACGAACGCAATCAGGATCAGCATCGTTACAAATAATGGCACCTGACTGATTGCACTGATATCCAGATTCAAGCCTATGGACACGAAGAAAATGGGCGCCAGAAAGCCAGAAGTAATGCCGGACATCTGCTGCTCAACGCGCTTGTACACCTCCGCGTCGACGACGCCTGGATGAAAAAACATACCTGCAATGAATGCACCGAGGATAAAGTGCAGACTCATTAATTCCGCGAATACCCCGTAAGCAAGGGCTCCAATCAGCAACATGCTGAAATCCACCTCGGGAAAACGCAGGTGTCGCAGGTATTTTCCAACCCAGGGAAATACGAAAAAGCCAACGGGAACCGTGATAGCGAAAAACAGGACTACTTTACCCAATAGCAGGAGAGCGACTTGCGGCTCAAATAGACCGCTGTGGTTGTCGCCCATCGCCGCGAGCAACAACGCCAATAAAAACAAGCTGAGCAGGTCATCCCAAAGCGCCGCAGCGACAACCGTCTTGCCAACGGGTGAGTCCAACTGACCGAGATCCATGAATATACGTACGGCGACCGGCACCGCGGTGATGGCTAGCGCCGTGCCAATAAACAGACTTTGCACGAACTTGTACGGAGAATCGGGAAGCACTGCGAGTCCTAAAACAAAACCGGCTCCGATAGGGACTATCATGCCGCCGATCGCTACCAGCACCGCCGACTTTGATACGCGCGCAAACTCCAGCGGCTCCATGCGGATCCCGGCTAGTAACATCAGGAAGAACATACCCAGGTCAGCCAGCGAAATATACGTTTCACTCTGACAAGCTGATTGGAGGACAGCCAGGGCTTCGTAAGAGCGACGCAATAAAAAACCTAGTGCGACGCCGGCGACCAACTCGCCAACTATCGATGGAAGCCCCAGCCGCTCGGCAAGCTCCGCAAAAACTCGCGTTACAACCAACAGCACAAGAATGAGATACAGAATATCCACGTTTACGGCCCTGACTAGATGTCACATTCTGCTGCGTTGATACAAGTCTGACGGGCTCCAAAACATGCCGACATCATCTGCTTTAACCGCAGCAACCAAGCATACCGAACGGTGCCAAGTCACTAGTAAAGTATAGCTTTAAATCTTGCCGAGCAGGCGGAATTACAATGCGACACGTTTACAGGAAATAGCGAGACTACAATTCAGGGTTACCTAAGGTCGAGTCTCCGTTACTTATTGATCGTTACAGACTGCACCATCGATTTCTATTGCCCGCTGGATTAAGCCACACACACTCTTTTTGTGCGTACAATGACCCGCATTCCTCGCATGAAAACTGTGACCGCTGTTATGAATCCCAGGCTCGTATGACCATCAAAAAATACAAGGGACATCTTTAATGTCCGCTCCTATTGCGCTGCCCGCACCTGATGCGCTGCTCACTGACTTTTACCAACTCACGATGCTGCAAAGCTATTATGAAATGGGCATGGAGGAAACGGCGGTATTCGAGTTTTTCGTCAGACGCTTGCCGGAACAACGCAATTTCTTGTTGTTCGCCGGACTCGAACAGGTTGTCAACTACCTTGAGACCCTTCGATTTTCTCAAGACGAACTTGCATGGCTTCACGAAACCAGGAAACTGGACACCGATTTCGTTAGGCGACTCGAGCACTTTCGATTTAGCGGCGATGTGCATGCAATGCCCGAGGGAACAGTATTCTTTCCCGATGAACCGGTGCTCAGAATTACCGCTCCTCTGCCTGAAGCACAGCTCATTGAAAGCCGACTAATCAACATTCTGCATTATCAAACCATGATCGCAAGCAAAGCTGCACGCTGCCGACTTGCCGCACCAGGCAAGACTCTCGTAGACTTCGGACTGCGGCGGTCGCACGGTGCGGAAGCGGCGTTAATGGCCTCGCGCGCGGATTACATTGCAGGTTTCGATGGCACAGCCACAGTCCAGGCAGGGCAGCGCTTTGGTATCCCGATAGTCGGCACCATGGCCCATTCGTTCATTCAAGCACATCAATCGGAATCTCAGGCATTTTTAAACTTTGCACGTTCACACCCCGATAATGTCGTATTGCTGATTGACACGTTTGATACTCGGCGC
The DNA here is from genome assembly GCA_024640365.1 of Woeseiaceae bacterium. GTDB lineage: Bacteria > Pseudomonadota > Gammaproteobacteria > Steroidobacterales > Woeseiaceae > JAHEFE01. The sequence continues at coordinate 2,569 of JAHEFE010000023.1, forward strand.
GGTGCTGAAAAAGTGGTCAACCTCGCCAAGTCACTGAACAAAGAAGGCATCTCGATCAAAGCGGTCCGACTGGACAGTGGCAACCTGATCGAACTGTCAGCCGCGGTGCGCGGCATTCTTGACCGGGGCGCCTGCGAGGATATTGCGATTTTTGCCAGCGGCGATCTTGACGAATACCGATTGGCCGAAATCATTGCGGCAAACTCTCCGATTGATGCCTTCGGAGTCGGGACACGGCTGAATACATCGGCCGATGCTCCGTCCATCGACTGTGTCTATAAGTTGCAGGAATACGCCGGTCAAGGGCGCCGCAAAAAATCCATCGGCAAGAGCACTTGGCCGGGATGCAAGCAAATCTACCGTCAGCGATCGACTTCCGGACTGTTTGAGCGCGACCTGGTAACCCTGGCGAGCGAAACACTGATCGACGGCGAAGCTTTGCTGGTTCCGGTAATGCGGGAAGGCCGGCGTATCACTGAACCAGAAACGCTAGAGCGAATCCGTGAGCGCAGCAGTGCGCAGCTTGAGTCCATTGGCGGCGACTTGAGTTCTCTGGCTACAAACTCAACTCGCTATCCCGTTGAGATGTCGAAAGAATTGGAGGCCATGGTTGAGAAAGTCGACAAACTTTTCTCGGGTGATTGAACGATCGGTTCGCGCGTGCGTGGCGAGGTTAACGACGCTGTCGCCTCAAGCCTTGAAGTTGCCAAACAGAGTGCTTTCCACCGGCCTTCTTAAGAATGGCTGTAGTCGGTAATGAACGGCGCCGCAATCAATCCAGCCAGCCCAGCTTGAGTTGGCGCTCGTGTGCCGTGATAGCATTTCGCATCAACATGGCGACCGTCACAGGCCCTACGCCACCAGGCACGGGTGTGACCCAACCAGCAACTTCTTTAACTTCATCGGTCGCCACATCGCCAACGATGCGAATATTGCCGTCCTCATCCTGAACCTGGTTGATGCCGATATCTATGACGGCGGCCCCCGGTTTCACCATGTTGCCGCGTAGCAAGCCCGGCTTGCCGACGGCGACCAATACTGCGTCGGCACGCCGTGAATGTATGGCCACCGAACGAGTCATGTGATGACAAACGGTAACGGTTGCGCCCTCTGCCATCAGCATCATAGCCGCGGGTTTACCGACGATTTCCGAGTGTCCAATCATCACCACTTCAAGGCCATTCAGCTCCAGTCCAGTTTCCTTGATTAGTTCGACCGACGCAGCCGCTGTGCATGGAGCCAGCGCGAGATCGTTGTAGACGATGTTGCCGATCGAAGCAGGACTCATGCCCTCCACATCTTTTAAAGGATGGATGGCCGACTGCAGAGAACGAACATTGATATCGCCGGAAACGGGCCTCTGTAAAATGACGCCGATAACTCCGGGATCGTCATTCATCGCCCCAATACGTGCCTTGCACTCTTCCTGAGTCAATTGATCCGGCCACTTTTGTTCTTCAAACGGAATCCCAACCTCAGCGGCAGCCTTGGCCTGATTGCGAATATAAACGGCAACCTCCGGATGCTCGCCAATGCAGATTGACACCAGACGCCCCAAGGTATGCGTGCTCTTGGCCTGCCTGACGCGCTCCGCAACTTCCCGCAAAATTCGTTCGCGCACAGGCGCGCCTTTAAGCAAGTGGTGATCATTCATGGTCTTGTCCGATTTACTGTTTGTTATCTGCGTACTGGGAATCGTGAAGAGTCGTGCATTTAACACTAATTTGGGGACAGACGGGAGAGCCGACAGAAAAAATACCGTCCGCCCCCTGTATCCAGATGTACCGAAGCCCGAAATCTGGGCGCCTTGGATCTGGGGTGGAAATTCGTGCGCTTCTATCTCGCCAAACCCCACGGCAACCAATAACTGTAGTCGGCGAGAAACGAACTGGACAACAATTGACAATAAATCAAGGGTGACATTGATCCACAAAATGCGGATACTGCGCCGCCCCGTCAGCCAAGAATGAGACAACATGTTTCGAAATATCCGTTACTACCGCCTCGACAGTGAATGGCCAGAAAGTGAAGAATTATTATCACAGGCTCTGGAAAATGCCGCGTTTAAACCCTGTGGTCCACTGACGGAACGCAGCTCAGGATGGATGCCGGTATACCCTGACAGCGGCGAATCACTGGCACGACGCGTGAACGGCGCAGATTTGATCAAACTACGCAGTCAGTCGCGCGTATTACCGGCAGCCGTCATTGCCGAAGAACTGGAAGAGCGTATCGAAGAATTCACGAATCGAATGCAAGAGGCACCCAGTGCTCGTGAGAAACGTCGCCTCAAAGCGGAAACACGTGATGAACTTCTGCCGAAAGCAATGCTCAAATCGGACAGGATATGGGGCTATATCGACCTGAAAGAACAGGTTATTGGAATCGACTCTGCACAGCCAACGACAAATGAACGATTCCTGCGACGTCTCAAGGCGGCCTTTGGTGACCTCAATATTCGTCCACTGCAGTACCAGAAACCAGTCAGCGAATTGCTAACCGCCATCTTTCTCGGCGGCGCACCGAAGCAGTTCAGCCTGGGTCGTGAATGTCGCATGCAAGATGCATCCGATGCCGGCTCTGTCGTGCGCTGGACCGATTTCGATTTGACCGAAAAAACCATCCGCAATCACGTTGCCGAAGGCATGCACCTGACACACGTAGCGATAGTCTATGACAACGTGATGAGTTGTGTGCTCGATGAAAATGGTGGCATCAGCAAAATTCGCTTTGTTGGCATGGATGACGACAGCCACGAGGACAATGATCCTCTAGCAAGAATGGACGCAGAGTTCGTACTTTTAAGCGGCACGCTGCGCCTGCTGTTGGCTGATCTCAAGAAATTGCTGGGCGGATTTGCGTAGTTAAAAAACTGTACACAGTCCAGACCCACTGACCGGGTAATGCAGCCCATGTTCGGGCTGCAATCCTGTGACCCCGCCCCTCGCCTGCAAAAGACTGCCACCGCCAGTCGCAGGTGCTACGACTTCCTGCCTGAGAAACCGATAGCGCAACCGCACGCTGTTCCCAACCTGTATAAAAAAAATACACAGGGCGCTTTTAACTCTAACTGATTGAAAAACATGTCTTTCTTAGCTCTTAACCAAGAAAGTGTATGAAAAAAATATACTTCAGCCGGACTTCACACGGTCCTGATCATCATGGAAATCATTAACGGGTAATTCTAACTTATTCTTTTTATTCGCTTTTTTTCATTTTATTGCTAGAAAATCACAGTTGGCACGTTCATTGCATCAATAAAGCTGAGACAACCATGTGAGGTGATCAAATGAACGAAAGAGCCAGCATTCTCATCGTAGATGATGAAGAAGTGGTGCGTCTCAGCCATCTCAGAAGTCTTCTCGGTACCAACTGCAATACGCAGGTAGCCCAAGACGGCAACGAAGCATTGCGGGTCATGGAACAACACCCCTTCGACGTCATTTTACTTGACCTTCGCATGCCAGATCTGGACGGCATGGTCGTCCTGAAAGCTATCAAAGAGCGGTGGCCAACAAGCGAAGTGATCGTCATTACTGGCTACCCGACTATTGAATCAGCCAAAGAGGCTGTGCGGCTTGGCGCACATAATTACCTTGCCAAGCCCCTGGAACCGAACCAAGTCATCAAGGCGGCAAATGACGCCATCAATCAGAAACGCTGGGCTATGCGCAGCGACAGAAATGCTCTGCAAACGCAAGAGGCCTGTCTGCATCGCCCGATACATCAGATATTCACGCAATTAACAAGGTCAGGAGAATAGCCATGAACATCAAACCACAAGTACTGGTCATCGACGATGACGCAGTGGTCGGTCGTAGCTTCGACCGGGTACTTACCAAGAAGGGCTATGAAGTGAGCACGGCCCTGACCGGCGAGGAAGGACTGGAACGCATGGAGACAAATGCTTACGACGTTGTGTTTACCGATATCCAGATGCCTGGAATGAATGGCATCGAAGTCGCCGAGCACATCAAGAGCAAATGCCCGTGGACTCCGGTCGTTGTGATTACCGGTTACGGCACCGAGGAACACGAAGCTAAGGCATCTGTTCTAGGTGTTAAGGGATTTGTTCGCAAACCGCTTACCCCGGAAATCATCGAAAGCATCACGCTGAAAGCCATGGAAAAACAGGCAGAGGCACCTGAGGCCGCCAATGAGGTTGTTGAGCGTGCTGCTGAAGAAGTTGCTGTGGAACCCGAATTGAATCCCAGCACCTTACGCAAGGCAGGAACGGTCGCCAAGAACATAGTCCTGTTCCTGGCATCACCATTCATCGCCCTCGGTTACGTCATTGCATTACCTGCACTTGGCTTCTACATGATTGCCAAGCTTAGCTGGCAGGCTCTGCGTACCAAGACCGCTGCAAGCTGAAGCCAACAATAAGAGTAGCGCTGCCGGCACCGCTTAGTTGATGCGGCGCCGGCGGGGAACGACCACCGAGGAGGAAACCTGCATGTTGACCAAGAGTGAAACAGGCAGTCCAAGAAAACCAAAGCAAGGAGTCGCTATCAGAACAAGTGACATCCTGGCGATGTGCACAGCGCTTTCGATCTTGCTGCTATCAATACCCACAACAAGTATCGCGGCGGCACCTACCGGCGACGCAATGTGCATCGCGTGTCACTCGATGAAAATGAATAAAGCACTTGAAGACGGGGATCAACTCTCCTTACACATTTCGAGCACCGACTTCACAGAATCCGTGCACGGAAAATTTGGATGCGCCAGTTGTCATTCAGCAATTGCCAAAGGACCACACCCAAAACCCGCGGCGATTAGTAACAAGCGAGATTACTCCGTAGCTGCAAACGACAGCTGTAAAAATTGTCACAAAGGAATGGTTAGAAGCTACCAGAAGAGCATTCATGCCAGTCTCGTAGCGGAGGGCAACCAGAAAGCCCCTCTTTGCACTGATTGTCACAGCGCTCATTCAATTCAAGCCAAAGAGACGCTCGCAACCGTGACAGGGCAACCCTGCAAAGGCTGCCACGAAGAAATCTTCACTGCCTACTCCCAAAGCGTACACGGTACAGCGAGGGAAAATGGCAACGTAATCCGCGCGAGTCACATCCAGGCACCAATCTGCTCGGACTGTCATTCAGCGCACGATATTTCCGCCGTAGCTGCGAGTGAAAAACTAAAGAGCGCCTGCATTGACTGTCACCCGGAAGCAAAAGCAGCCCACCAGAAGTGGCTGCCCAACTCAGAACTCCACCTTACCGCTATTGCTTGTCCGGCATGCCACTCGCCCATGGCAGAACGGCGTGTTGACCTGCAGTTGTATAACAACGTGAAGCAGTCCCCGGTTGCTCAGTCTGACGATATTGAATTTCAAAAACGGCTACAGGACCTGGATGTAGCTGGCGATGGTCTTGATCCAATGGAACTTTGGAATCTGGTCAGGCAAACGAACCAGGATGGAGAGGCCGTCAATATAACCTTGCAAGGCAGGGTTGAGGTAAGCAAAGGCATCGATTCACATCGATTAGCGAATAAGGGTGCAGCGGTGCGCGATTGCCAAAGCTGTCACCAGAACGGTGCCAACGCCTTCAACAGCGTAACAGTTTCAATTGCGAAACCCGATGGACGCAAGCAGCGTTACGTCGCCAATAGCGACGTATTGAGTTCTGCCGTCTCGGTGGAATCCGTAAGTAATTTCTACGCAATGGGCGGAACCCGAATCAAACTTTTAGATGGACTGTTGATACTTGCGATTTTCGCAGGTGTTGCGGTTCCTATTGGACACATAGTACTCGGCAAGATCCTGAAGAAAATACGGTAGCAAGGAGCACGACAATGGAAGCGATACAGGCAAGACACAACCTAGCGGACATGACCTACATCAATCCTCTTCCAGTACGGATTTGGCATTGGGTCAACGCGCTCGGATTCGTGCTACTGGTATTGACTGGAGCTCAAATCAGATATACCGATATTTTTGGTGTACTGACATTCGAATCCGCCGTCAAACTGCACAACTGGGTCGGGTTTGCGGTCATAGCCAACTACTTCGTGTGGCTCGGCTACTACATTTTCTCTGACCGGATCACCAACTATCACCCCGTCCTGGATGCAAGGAAATTTGCGACTAACTTTTTCCAGCAAGCACAGTACTACAGCTACGGAATTTTCAAAGGTGAGCACAGCCCGCACCAGGTACAACCTTACGACAAGTTCAATCCGATGCAACGACTGGCATACCAACTCATCATGTTGACCGCAGCGCCGATCAATTTTGTCACCGGCCTCATGATGTGGGATACGCAACGATTTGCAAACTGGATTGCGGCGGTCGGCGGCATCCGCGTTGTGGACACAATACATGTAGCTATATTCATATTGTTCGTCTTTTTTATATTCGTACATGCCTACATGGGCGCATTAGGCCGAACCCCTATCACTCATTATCGGGAAATGTTTACTGGCTACGAAGAACACTAGAAGACGCGGGGGCACAGGAATTGATTAGGGAGGATCAGTAAAATGGTTGTCGCTTTCATAATTATTACCACAATCGTCGTATTCATAATCGTCGATCTCATGTTGCGCCTCCTTTTGAAGCGAGTTCGCGAAGCACGAACGCTTAGAGAAAGAGAACGTGCGCTGGCTCATGGCATGACCCTCAACGTCAGCGATGAAGCGCCTACATTGAAACGCGTGGAGGTAGAAAATCCGCGAGCGCGGATCCTGGCCGTCGATGACGAAGAGATAATTCTAAACAGTTTTCGAAAGATACTGGTCCTGGCTGGCTTCAGCATCGACACCGTAGAAAGCGGATCCGAAGTGCTTGGGCTCATTCGCAAGAACAAATATGACTTCGTATTTACCGATTTAAAAATGCCGGAAATGGACGGTGTAGAAGTGACCAAGGCCGTAAAACACTTGCGGCCCGATATCGACGTCATTGTCATCACAGGTTATGCATCCGTAGAAACAGCCGTGGAAACACTCAAATATGGAGCAATGGACTACATTCAAAAGCCATTCGCCGAAGATGAGTTACTCGAATTCATCAAGACTGCCCTGATACGGCGACAGGACAATCTTGAAAAGCAAATGCGACACAAGATTCGGGTAATCAGGCCCGGCACAAGAGAGTCAAAATCCAAATTCGAACTCAATGTACCCGCTGGCGTATTCGTATCCCCCCAGCATGCGTGGGCCAAAATTGAATTGAACGGTACAGTGCGTGTCGGCCTGGATGACCTAATACGAAAAATCTTTGTGCAAGTTGACCATATCGAACTACCAGAAACAAACCGGCACTTCGCAAAAGGCGAAACACTGTTTTCGGTGAGATACGGCGACTTCTGCCTCAGCATCCCATCTCCGATAAGTGGAAGAATCACGTCTACTAATTTGGAACATGCTGAACATCCGGAATGGCTAGCGATCAAGCCTTTCGAGCTGAGCTGGATGTGTGGTCTTGAGCCCACAAATCTCGCCGGAGAATTGCCTAGCCTTCGAATAGGGCTTGATGCCATCAACTGGAGCCAGGAAGAGCTGGACAGATTTAGCCAACTTTCCGAGACATTTAATTCAGAACTTCGGCAACTCGAATCAGTTGATACAGGAGACGATCAACAAAAAAGCAATAAGCAGTACTTGGACCTTCTGGACGGATTTTCAAAACCATTCCTCCAGTATTGAAAATTTTGAATAGCCCCGGGTTCAATCCGTGATGGAAATTTTCGGGAGTATTTATGCGTAAGTTTTATATTTCAATAGGGTTACTCATGTCTTTGGCACTTTCGCCGCTATGTTTTGGGCAGGAAGTTGATCAGGCCAAAACAAGTCCAAAAAAAGAAGAAACAGTGACCCGACCGGCCACGCCAATGATGCCGCGTGAGGTTACCTTCGAATCGTCGGTAGGCAACGTTATGTTTCCACACAATGTACATCTGAAACTGGGATGCAACACGTGCCATCACGAGATTCACGCCAACACACTAAAAACTCCGCATCCGGAGTACATGACATCTTCCTGGATTAATTGCCGAATCTGCCACAACTCTAATTCAGATACCCCGGGTCGCTACTACAAGTGTTCGAACTGTCATCAGTCCGATCCGGAAGACATTGTTGATGAAACTCTAAGTTCAAAAGTCGTCATTCACAAAAGTTGTTGGAAATGTCACAAGTCCGGCACTGGAGTAATGGCAAGCAAAGGATGCAAAACCTGCCACGTAAAGGAAGAAGGTGTGCAGAAAAAGTAATGGAAATTGTTAATCCCTGATGAGGCTTAAACCTTGTCGGCGTCAATTTTCCTAGTTCCAACAGAAAAAATGGAGCCAACATGGACAGACGAGGATTTCTAAAGTCGACGCTTATCGCTAGTACCGCAGCACTGGCGGGTAGCGAGGCGCAAGCGGACGAGACGCAAATACCGGAGGAAATGGTAGGTGTCTTGGTAGACACAACACGCTGCATTGGATGCCGAGCGTGTGAGGTTGCTTGCGGCGAACAAAATGGTCTGTTAGTGCCCGATGTCTTGAACGATGGCGCACTCGAGAGCCATAGAGATACCAGTGACAAGCAGTTCATGGTCGTCAACAAATACGAAACTGACAAAGGCAATGTGTTTGTCAAGAAGCAGTGCATGCACTGCTATCAAGCCGGATGTGCTGCTGCGTGCCCTACCGAGGCAATGCACAAAAATTCACAAGGGCCGGTCACCTGGGATGGAGACAAATGTATTGGTTGCCGGTACTGCATGATTTCCTGCCCCTTCGACATACCAAAATTTGAATACGGGGAATGGAACCCGAAAATCGTCAAATGTACGTTGTGCTTCGATCGCCTCGAAGCGGGGAAAAAACCTGCCTGTGTGGAGGCGTGCCCGACCGATACACTCATGTTTGGCAGCATGGTCAAGAACCTGGAAGTTGCCCGGCATCGCATCTATAGCCACCCGGACAAATACGTACACCAGATTTACGGCGAGCATGAAGCAGGTGGCACCGCTTACATATATTTGTCGGCCGTACCGTTTGACCAACTTGGATTCCGGACCGACTTGGGTCGGACACCCTACCCGGAATACACAAGGGAATTCCTCTATGCCGTCCCTGCCGTTCTGTTCAGTGTGCCAGCATTTTTGCTGGGACTTAACGCACTGACCGGAAATGGCAAGTCCGACAATGAGGGAGATCGTGATTTTGACTACAGCGATGATGGAGAAGAACAATGAACAGTAACACCGCTGTCGCCGGAGGATCTGGCAACACGTTTCAATTTCTCCTACAGGAATTAAAACCTCGTGGTCCTTGGCTTACCCCCTTTAACGTCATATCCATTCCGATTATTCTCGCCGGACTGGTAATCCTGGTCATTAGATTTATCTATGGTCTCGGGTCCGTAACCAATTTGTCCCAGGAATTCCCCTGGGGCCTATGGCTCGGCTTCGATGTCGTTACGGGCGTTGCGCTCGCCGGTGGGGCATATGTAATCACATTTGTCGTCTATGTCTTGAGAGTAGAAAAGTACTACCCCATTGTGCGAGTAACCGTTCTAAATGGACTGCTTGCCTACATGTTCTATGGTGGCGCCCTCCTGTTTGAACTCGGCAGGCCCTGGCATGCCGCCAACCCGTTCATAGGAAATTCTTTCGGCTTTTCATCGGTTCTGTTTTTAATTTGCTGGCACTTCATGATTTACATGGTCGCCGCATTCGTCGAATTCTCACCGGTCATAGCCGAATGGCTACACTGGGAAAAAACCAGAAAATTTCTCAAAAGCCTTACCCTGGGAGCCGTCATCCTGGGGGTTACGCTGTCGATGTTGCACCAATCTGGCCTGGGTGCATTTTTTCTCATGGCGAAACCAAAAGTACACCCGTTGTGGTGGTCGGATTTCCTGCCTATTTTATTTTTCGTCTCAAGCATATATGCCGGTCTTGCGATGATTATTTTCGAAGGGACTATAAGCCACCGAGTATTCAAGGATTTGATCGGTCCCGAGCATCATCACTCTTTCGAGGACATCATGCTCGGGCTGGCAAAAGGTGCCGCTATAACGATGTTCGTCTACTACGTCTTCAAAGCGTTGCTATTTATCCACGGTAAGCAATGGAGCCTGATCAACGATGGCTGGGGGTACTGGTATCTCTTGGAAGTAATAGGCTTTGTGTTGGTACCGGCCTTCATGTTCGCTTTCGGCTTCCGCAACCGTAGTCTGAACACCATTCGGATTGCCTCTGTCCTGGCTCTATTGGGAATCATTCTGAACCGTCTCAACGTTTCCATAATCACCTTCAAATGGTATGAGACCGTCCATTACTACCCAACGTGGCAAGAGATTGTAGTAACTCTCATGGTTATTTTTTCTGAAATCTGGTTTTTCCGCTGGGTCGTTACACGGATGCCAGTTCTCAATGCGCGCCATTAGCTCAATGATCTTAAGGAACAGAAATGGACTCTTTTACTTATATAAATATTTTTGAAACGAAAGGTCTGGAGTACTTACTCTTGCTGTCTTTCTGGGTGCTGTTTATTTATCTGGTTCGATACCTTTCGACATCCGATAAGAAACGAAAACATTAGATCGAACTCGTGGCAGATAATCGATGCTCAGTAAAAAAATCGGATTTAAACTAACCTTCGGGGTAGTAATGACGGTCCTCTTTGCGATCGGCATATTCGCTTTCTTTAACATTCAATCGGAGCGCAAAAGCTTGCTCTCTGAAGTTGAGCGCCACGCCAATCAACTTAGCGAGGCCCTGAAGTCCGATACCGAATACGACATGCTGCACAATGACCGCGAGCGGATTCATGAAAGCATCCGTCGTATCGGCTCACAGAAAAGCATCGACCGTATTCGAGTATTTAACAAAGCAGGAGAAATAATCTACTCGTCCGATTCGGCTGAAATAGGAAAGATGGTCGACAAGATGGCGGAGAGTTGTTACCGCTGTCATTCCGCCGGAAAGCCCCTCGAGCAGTTGGCAACGAAGGAACGTACCCGAATTTTTCGCCCCAACCCGGACTCCGCCCGCTTACTCGGTATCATCAATCCTATTTATAATTCGAAGTCATGTTGGACGGCGGCATGTCATGCACACACCGAAGAGCAGACTGTTCTCGGGGTTCTGGATGTCACCATACCTCTCACTGATGTTGATCGAAATATTCGTCTCAGCCGCATCGCCATAGTCATTCTCGGTGTCAGTACGGTCATCATTCTGAGTTTGATCGTCAGTTTTATGGTCAAGTCATGGATTGATCGCCCCGTGCAGGAACTTCTTACAGCGACACGACATGTAGCCGGCGGAAATCTTACCTATCGTGTTGAGGTGAAGAGCGAGGACGAGATGGGAATGCTTGGCCGCTCCTTCAATAACATGACCCAAAACCTTGCAGAAGCCCGGCTGCAGCTCTTTCAATCGGACAAACTGGCTTCCCTTGGCAGACTCGCGGCCGGCGTGGCACACGAAATTAACAACCCACTAACCGCCGTATTGACCTACGGCAGTTACTTGCTCAAGCGGGCCCAAGGACAGCCGGATACGCGCGATGATTTACAAATAATCGTCTCAGAAACAATTCGCTGCCGCGAAATAGTGAAAAGTCTGTTGGACTTCGCTCGCCAGACGGTTCCAAAAAAACGCAAAGCCGACATAAACGAGATTATCGGCCGGGCGGCCACGGTCATTGAAAATCAACTTGCCTTGGGCCGAGTACAACTGGTCATGGATCTCGACCCAGCTCTTCCCAATGTAATGGTTGATGCCAACCAAATTCAGCAGGTTTTCATTAATCTGATGGTCAACGCGTCGGACGCCATTGGCGAGAACACTGGAACGATCACAATCAAGACCGGTGCTATAAGCCTACCCTCCTCCGAAGCATTACAAATCAAGCGTGCACTTTGTCCCAAACGTCATGACCTGGTCGACAGAAAAGTCCGCATCGACGGTAAACCAGCCATCAGCATGCGTTTCCGAAAAAAAGAGCAAACCGGCATCATCCACCTTAACCCAATGTACGGGTCCACAGATCATCGCCTGGGTGATATGCCAAGCATTGAAGACGGCATGGAACTTTTGTGTCCGGACTGTTCGAGGTCGTTGATAGCCGAAGGAGAGAGGTGTCCGAAGTGTAACTCTCCGATCTATTCATTCGAGGTGCCTCTAAAAGGACTAGTTCAAGGCTGCTTGCAACACGGTTGTGGCTGGCATTGCTGGGAACAAGTTGATTCGACCTGGAACGACCAGTTCGTCGAAATCCGCGTGATAGACGATGGCTGCGGCATCCCGCGGGCGCAGATACCGAAACTCTTCGAGCCATTCGCAACCACGAAAGGCCAAAACGGAACGGGTCTCGGACTAGCCGTCACCTGGGGCATCATCGACAACCACAATGGAACAATCTCGGTTGAGAGTGAGGAAGGTGTTGGAACCACCTTTATCATCCGTATTCCGGTGACGTCATGAGCATGCACCGGGACATCCTTGTCGTTGATGACGAACCTACGGTCACACAAGCCGTGGTCAAAGTATGTAGTGCCGAAGGTATGACGGTCACGGCAGCCGGTCATGCCGCCGAGGCACTCAAATATCTGGATGAGGGAAAATTCCGACTGGTGCTCTGCGACATCATGATGCATGAGCTCGACGGATTTCAGTTTCTCGAGGAACTGGCACGCAAGGGTATCCATGTACCGGTAATAATGATGACCGGATACTCTACCGTCGAGAATGCCGTCAAAAGCCTGACCGCTACCGGAGCTGTGGACTATATTTCAAAGCCCTTCACGGCCGATGAATTACTGACAGTATTACGTCGCAGCCTCCGCATCGGCGCCTTACTGGATGAGGCAGAGTCCGCCGCACTCCCACGCAATGGTTCCGCCACCTATGTTTCCTATCCAGCCAATTACCATCGGCTCGGATACGTCAGCTGGGTGCTGATGGAGGACGAAGGCACCGCCAAAATTGGCGTTAGTGACTTATTCCTCAAGGCGGTAGACGGCATCAAGGAAATTGAGCTGTCTGCCCCTGGAGAAGACCTCGTACAGGGCATTCCCTGCGCGGTCGCCACCTCGCTGGATGGGGCGAAGCACGAAATCATGTGCCCGCTGGGCGGACGAATTCTCGAAATTAACGAAGACGCTCAGGCCGAACCGTCACTGGTTGAGAAAGACCCCTATTTCAGAGGGTGGTTGTACCGAATTTTACCGTCAAATGCGGAGAGCAATTTGCAATGGCTGAGTTTATGAAGCCTCGCACAAGGCGCAGCCATCTACGCCAAAGGAGTTTTTGATGAAGATAATAATACTAACCGTCATCGTGCCTTCCCTGATCCTGTTTTTCTTCTTGAATCTCGCGGCACGGGAATGGCATCACAGAATTCTGGAAAAAAGAAGGCGCCTTGAGCGCGAAGAAGCGCTCGCCGATAGTCTTCTACTTGATTTCACCCGTGAATCGAAAACACTCAAGCGGGTCGAAGTCAAAAAGCCAGAGGCTCGCATTCTTTGCGTAGATGATGAGGAAGTTATTCTCAACAGCTTCCGCAAGATCCTCGTCCTGGACGGATACAGCGTCGATACGGTCGAAACCGGGCAAGAAGCTCTCGGATTGATTCAGACGCACGACTATGATTTCGTCTTCACGGACTTAAAAATGCCGGCCATGTCCGGAACGGATGTTGCCAAGTCCGTCAAACATCTGCGTCCGGACATCGACGTCGTCATAATCACGGGCTTTGCCACTGTAGAGTCAGCGGTTGAGTGCATGAAACACGGCGCTGTCGATTATGTCGAAAAACCTTTCACTGAGGACGAACTACGCCTGTTCACAAAACATGCGCTGATAAAGCGCCGCGACAGAATTGAGAAGCTGCTAAAACCCCGCGTCAACATCATGGGCCCGGGCGAGCAAAACCGCGCATCACGGAGAGAATTCACAATTCCTGGAGGTGTTCTTGTTTCGGCGGGTCACTGTTGGGTTAATCTTGCCGAGGACGGCACCGCAAAAGTTGGCATCGATGATTTCGCCAAGAAACTGCTGGGAACCATCAATACCATAGAATTCCCGAATGTTGGAATGACCATAAAAGCTGGCCAACCCCTCTTTGCTGTCAATCAGGGCCACAGGCGAGCTCAGTTCTACGCGCCAATAAGCGGCAAGGTAATCAAACTCAACAAGTACCTGGCCAAAGACTGCGCAATACTCGACGCTACATCCCACGGTGAAAACTGGATATGCGTTATTGAAGGCAATGATCTGGATGCAGAATTGCCCAAGCTTAAGATAGGCAAGTCAGCGGTCACGATGTTTCAGGATGATATAGACGAGTTCCTCACCTACGCCAAGAAATCGAGTGGCACCGATATTTCTGATCCTGCCTCTCTCTGTATCGGAGCCATCGAGAAACTCGACGATACACACTGGGAAACCACAGTGAAGAGGTTATTTGGGCCCCAAAGCTAGCGCGCCGCGGCACATAGTCCGAGCACAAGAAAAAAGGTCTTGCCCGAATTCGGCAAGACCTGCGCGGAAGGACCGGCAATTGCTGTTACGTGTTTTCGGCGTTGCCGAATCCTTCTTCCATTTCATCAGGATCAGTGCCGCGAATTCCTATGTTGTATTTCTTCATCAATGCCTGGAAATTGCTGCGCTGCATCCCTGTTTCTTCGGAACTTCGCGTTACATTCCAACCATTACGCTTGAGCGCCGCAAGGACAAAATGCTTCTCCACACTCTCTACTGATTTTTGCCGTGCAATTTTCTTGACCTCTTTAAGTTCTTCGCTGGTGCGCGGCACATCGAGATCTATATGCGGCACCATGTCAATGATGTTCACCAGGTGTCCCTGACGAATCACATCCCCGCTAGCAAGAATAACGGCCCGATGTACAGCATTCTCCAGCTCACGCACATTGCCGGGCCAGTCATAGTTCATCAGAAGGTTGAGCGCACCAGTTGAAAACCCCTTCACCTGGTGCCCGGTTTCTTCGCTGAAACGCTTTAGCGCATGAAAAGCCAATGCTGGAATATCATCCTGACGCTTGCGTAAAGGAGGTAATTCGATAGGAAAAATATTGATCCGATAATACAAGTCATCGCGAAAACTATCTTCCGCAATCATTTTTTCCAAGTCTTTATTGGTGGCGCTTATCAGGCGAATATTGACCGTCTGTGTGCGCGTATCACCAACAGCCTTGAACTCTCTCTCTTCGATAAAACGTAGCAATTTTGCTTGGGTAGACATCGAGATATTACCTATCTCGTCTAGAAACAACGTCCCCCCGTCAGCTGCCTCAAACAAACCTTTCTTGTTAGAAACCGCGCCTGTAAACGAGCCTTTTACATGCCCGAAGAGCTCGCTCTCCAAAAGGTTTTCACTAAGCGTAGTGCAGTCCACTGTCACGAACGGTTTATCTTTGCGGAGACTATTATAATGAATAGCCCGAGCAATGAGTTCTTTACCCGTGCCGCTTTCGCCACGCAGCATTACCGAGCTATTAGTCGGGGCGCAGCGAGCAATGAGTCTGTAGACATTCTGCATTTCCGGGCTCGAGCCAATAATGTTTTCGAAGCGATACTTCGCACTCACCTCACTTTTGAGACTCAGGTGATCATGAAGCAGTTGCCGATGCTCAAAAGCCCTGTCAACAACTATCTGTAACTCCTCTGGATCAAATGGCTTGGGCAGGTAATCGAGTGCACCGAGTTTCATAGCCTGGACCGCCGTTTCAATTTCATGCAGGCCGGTGATCATAATCACATCAACATCGGGGTGCGATTCCTTGACTCTCTGCAGCACCTCCATACCATTCATCTTTGGCATTTTAATATCGAGAATGATGACGTCGTAATCACCGTCGTTTACCGCAGCCAGTCCGTCGAAGCCATTATTCGCAGAATCAATCTGAAATCCACTGCCCGCAAGAACGCGCTTACAGCTTTGAACGACAATATCTTCGTCGTCGATTATTAATATTTTGCCACTCATTGATCGCTCCTTCGATCCTTGGTCTCGTCGCCACCAATTGGTAAAAATATCCGAAACACCGCACCCTCGCCGACCGCACTTGCAACTTCTATGGAACCGCCGTGAGCTGCGATCGTGCCGTGACTCACGGATAGCCCAAGCCCAGTTCCTTTACCGACGCCCTTGGTCGTAAAAAATGGATCGAAAATCCTGCTCAAGTCCTGATCAGGAATACCGCAACCGGTATCCTCAAATATAATTTCCGCCACCGGACTCGGTTGTGCGCCAACTTCACTGCCACGATGCTCCGGATGAAAGCGCGTTCGAACAGTTATTCTGCCTTCACTCTCAATCGCGTGCTGCGCGTTGACTAACATATTCATAATCACTTGCTTGATCAGGTCCTCATCAATCCAGACAAGAGGTAAGTCCTTATCGAAATCGAAGACAATCTCTATATTTGCAATCTGGGCCGATTGTTCGATGAGGTGGGTCGTCTGTTCTATAAGTTTGTTTAGATCAGAAAACGTCTTGGACGGCGTCTTTTCCCGCGCAAAATCAAGTAAGCGGCGAATGATCGCTGCGCAGCGCTTTGTCTCCTGAATAACCAAGTCCAAATCTTCGGCCTCAGGACTGCCATCTGGTAGCTGTTTCCGGACAAGATGAGAAAAAGTCAAAATACCGGTCAATGGGTTATTCAGTTCATGTGCAATGCCCGCAGCCAGCAAACCTACGGACGCCAGTTTCTCGCCTCGAGCGGCCTCTGCCTGGGCAATGTGCAAATCGCGGGTAGCTGCTTCGACCTTTTGCTCCAGCGTGCGCCCCCAATCCCGCAGTTCCGCATGGGAGCGCCTCAAGGCTTCGGTCATGCTATTGAATGATGCGGCCAGCTGGCCAAACTCATCGAGGCTACGGACTGGAATCGTTTTATCCAATTCTCCACTCGCGAGTCGAGTCGCACCTTGCTCAAGATCCCGAAGAGGCAGATAAATTATTCGATGTATCAACCAAGACATCAGCAAACCCGCCGCGATGACAAAGCCCAGCGCAAAGCCAAAAATCGTAATGGTATTGGCTCGTATGGTCTGATCCATTTTATCAAGCGGAAAAACAATATCGAGGACGCCGAGAACCGACTGATCTGCTGAATGCCTGTGACAGCCGCCGTCCGAGCAACTTGGCTCATTAAGAATAACTGCGGTGCTACCCAGCATGCGTCGACCCAATTCATCGGAAAAGATACGCGGCCTACCCACCATCCGACTTTTCTTATTGGCCTTTTCATCGACATGGCAGGCCACGCAGGACTCGGCTTCCTGGTCAACCTGGTGACCTATTTCCAGTCGCTTGGACGAATGAATAATAGTGCCGTTCTTGCTCAAAATCCTGACCCGGTCTATGTCATTTTGAGCCCCAACGTCCTGGATGATTTTGTCGACATAAGAGGGCTGGTCCTGCAGCATTGCAAAACGCGTGCTTTTGATGATGACCTCAGACAGTTGAGCGGCCTGGCTAATGGTTTGCTGCAGTAGTTCCTGACGATTATTCTTCACCACCAACCAGGTAAACAACAAAATTGCCACTGTCAGGCCAATAGTTAGATAAAAAGCTACTTTGGCCTTAACGCTACGCCAGATCATGAGATACCCGTTCCTGCTTGCTGCGCCATTTCACAAAACTCTTACTTTGGGTTCAATGCATGGGCTAATTTTTCTCAGACAGGATTTGCGTGAGCATGAGTGGTCGTCAGGACGACTTCGGTCTGGAATTCATACCTTGCCCCAAGGTCCTTTAAAAACATTCTCAAGGCTTTCACTAAAGGTATGTTCCGACAACTCGACTGCCAACGTATTTCCTTATCGATAGCTGCAAATTTCTTCTGCCCAATTGACTATTTACAGTTATTCGGAGGCAGTACAATCGTGGATTGCACCTAGAATTTAAGGCGCGCAGGTCTTTGACAGACTGGGCCGTCAGCACAAGCCTTCATAACCGGGAAAAACGGGGTGGGCACCACGGGAAAAGTCCTGCGGTGGCTCCCACCGCTTTTTTGGATACTCCTTAACCTGGTAACTTTGAAACCGGGATTTAAGGCCCCTGCGTCTTGTTTCCGCCGCCCGTAACTGTGAATAACATCACGCCAGCAGCGGCGAATTAAGGCCAGACTTACTTTTGGATGCATTGAAATAAAGACAGAGCCCTTGGGAGTTGCAGATGATTAATTACCGAATTGGCTTATTCTCAGCAGTCGTACTTGCGGGAATCAGTGGCTGTGCGACCATGAGCGGCGACGAGTGTGCTAATAGCGACTGGTCCGCGGTGGGTTACGAAGACGGCGCCAACGGTTACACAACGAGCCGCTTTGGGGACCATCGCAAGGCATGCGCAAAGCACGGCATCACCGCAGACTTCCAGTCCTATCAAGAAGGCCGGGACCAAGGACTCGTGGAATATTGTCAGCCGGGACGCGGCTTTCGAGTTGGCTCCAGCGGCAGTCAGTACAGCGGAGTCTGCGCCCCCGACCTGGAACCGGGGTTTCTTGACGGCTACCACACCGGGTCTCAGCTTTATAGCCTTAGAGCCAACGTCCAGGGAGCCACCGGCCGAATCCGCGCGAAAGAACGTGAATTAGACAATATTGCCACTGGCCTACGTGATACGGAAGCTGTACTGATCAGCGATGAAACCTCGACGGAAGATCGCGTATTGGCTCTGGCAGACATCAAAGAACTGTCGGAGCGTAAAGGCCAGGTGGAGACAGAAATCGGGGTTCTTATTGAAATACGAGCTCAAGCAAGCGCTGATCTACGCCAGTTCGAAGAGTCTTTAGCAACGCAAGGCTATTAGGTATATTTCAACATCAGATTCGTTGCCAAAAGAGAACTGATCATAGCCACTGCCAATGCCTAACTTGAAGTGAATCTAACATGTTTACAGCTGATCAATTGATTGCCCATGCGGTAGGTGACTATTTACTTCAAAGCGAGTGGATGGCGACGCAAAAAACGAAAAAGTCATTGGCGACATTGGTTCATTGCATTACCTACGTAATACCATTCCTTTTCATCACACAAAACCCCATCACGATCGCTGTAATTGGTGGCACACACTTTGTAATTGATCGCTGGCACTTGGCGCGCTATGTTGCCTGGATAAAAAATCGACCGTGGCCCGGCAGTACTCCCTGGGCCGACAGCTCACGAACCGGCTTTCACGCAGACACTCCGGCATGGCTGGGTGGGTGGCTAGTCATAATAATCGACAATATCATGCACATACTTATAAATGGCGTCGCGATAGCTTTCTGGGGCTAGCAGCGTCAAGGCAGCCCGTGAATTACCCAGTTACATGTCATTTGGGGGTGTCAGTCGCCTGCGGTCCGGCGAATAGAAAGGTCTCTGTGCCACACGACACTTGTACATCTTCCTTTCCCACATGCATTCGCGATGCAGATAAACCTCAGCCCACATCTCCTTGCCACCGTCGAAATAAGGCGCGTCAAGATAAGCGAGAGCGATGTTTTGTTTCAATATAGGCGACCACAGAGCTGAAGTCACTTCCCCGATTTGTTTGCTGGCATCCTTGCTGTCATATATCAAAGCGCCATCAGCTTGTTTGTTCCAGTCAATGTCTATCCCAACGAGTTTACGCGATAGGCCTTTCATGCTGACTTTGAGTAAAGCGCGACGCCCAATAAAATGGCCTTTGTTAAAATCCACCAGCCAGTCAAGTCCCAGTTCAAATGGCGTGCGATCGCGATTCAGGCGAACAGTCTGGAAACAGGACATGAACTCTGCATTAACCAACATCAGGCCAGCCTCTATGCGCAACATCTCCAGAGCCTCGGATCCCATCATGAGAATTCCATGTGGCTTGCCAGCGCTAAACAAAGACTCCCACAAGTCACTGGCATTCTTCACATCAATCCAGAGCTCATAGCCAAGATCACCGGTGAATCCGGTGCGCGAAATCACTACGTCATATCCATGTAAGGGGAAGGTTGCCAGTTGGAACGGCTTCAGGTTTTCGACGCCCGTGAAACCCATTTTCTTCAAGATCCTGCAAGAAACCGGACCCTGCACAGCCAGACCTGCAATCTCTTCCGTTACGTCGGCAATGGAAACATCATAGCCAATCGAGGAATCTTCCAGCCATTCAAGTTGCCGCTCTGCACAACACAGACGGAAGTCGGTTGCGGAGTAACGAAATACGGTGCCATCTTCGATGACATGACCATTATCGTTACACCACACCGCGTACACCACCCGTTCCGGCAGCATTTTGCTTACGTCACGTGTCACCAGTCGGTTCATGAATCGTTCTGCGTCAGGACCGCTAATGTCGTATTTGATCATTGGACAGATGTCATAAACACCGCAGGTATTCCGTACTGCAAAATACTCTTGTCCTTCGCATGCAAAGGATGCCAGCGCCGTATAACCCGACCACTCTTCATAGTTGTCGTTTTGAATCAGGTGTTTGTATGACGGATAGAATGCCGTTTCCTGAATGGGTCGCTCTATCAGAGGACGTTGGTTGTTATTGGTATTCGTTTTCATCTCATTGCCCTCCTTTTAACACTTGATTAGCCGCGTTACGCCCTGCAATGCCCATAACATTACCCCCGGGATGACAGCCAGCGCCGCACATATAGAGGCCCTCTATTGGAGAACTGTGACGTGCCAGCGCAGGCACCGGTCGGTTAAACAAGAACGCCTCAAACACGAGTTCAACATGGTGCCAATGACCACCTGTAATGCCGAATTCATTTTCAAGATCGCGGGGTAATAACAGTTCGGCGTGGCTGATCTGTTTGCCAATACCGGGTGCGTATCTTTCGAGCTGCTGCAAAATTGTTTTCAAAAAAGCCGCTCGATTTGCGTCGAGCTCAGCCGAATCGTCATACGGCACATACTGCACAATTGCCGACAGCACGTGTTGACCATTGGCGGCGAGGCTTCCATCGCTGGCCGATGGAACAGTTATCTCGAACACAGGTTCTTCTGGATAACGACCATACTTGCAGGGATTAAAGGCAAGCTCAATGTCATCCATGTTGGGAGCAATAAGCATGCGCGCACCTAAGTCGGCTTCCTGCAATCCTTTGAACTGCGGCGCTGCTTTCAGAACCAAATGCAGCTTGGCCGCGCGCCCCCTTGAACGCAGATTTCTAATCTGTCGTATGAATCCGGTATCCAGATGATCGACGTTCACCAACTTCAGGAAAGTCTGCTTGGGATCTGCATTTGAAATGACCCTGCCGGCCTGAATCTTTTCGCCATCGTCAAGTTCAACGCCTGACGCTTTGTCATTCTCGATCAGGATGCTTTTCACCTTGGCGGAAGTACGAATTTCAGCCCCCGCCGCTTTGGCAGCCGCCGCGATCGATTGCGAGACCGCGCCCATGCCGCCGGCTGGCAACGCAAGACCCAGACCTTTGCTCCGCTGGTATCCGGCCAGTCGATACAAGTAGGTCAAAACACTACCCATCGAACGTGCGCCCCACTCGGCTCCGAGCAAGGCATCCATTGCGATGGCGGCTTTAAGCTGCCGGTTTTCAAAATACTCATCAAGCAAATCATAGAAATTCATGCCGATGATCCGTAGCAGCTCGCGCATATGAAACCGACCCAAGCTGCGAATGCGCAATCCGAGGCCCAGGAGCGTCAGTCGCTCTGCCCAGGTTTCAATCGACGGTTCCGGAGCCAGTTTGTCAAATACAGGGCGTAACGCTTTCGCCATGCGCTGCATATCCGCATTGAATCGCTGGTAGGCGGCTTCATCCTCTGCCGACACGTCTTCCCCTTTAACAGTATCCCCATCAAATACAATGGCGGGACCGTCCGCGTTCAGTGACACGGTTTTTATGGATTGCGCGGAAAATGACAAGCCGTGATTCGCTAAACCCAAATCACTGATCAGATCCGCAGGCATTGCGTGCAATAAATGTGCGCCAGATGACACTTTGGCACCAGGCACTAGCTCCCGTGTACAAGCCGCTCCTCCAATTTCATTGGCGGCCTCGACAACAAGCACTGACTGACCAGCACGAGCGAGGTATGCCGCGCAAACCAATCCGTTATGGCCACCACCGATCACTATGTTTTGATAATGTTTGGCCATGACTAATTCCTCCTGCCGAGGTCAAGCAAAACTTCGCGAGCCGCGTTTGCTCCTGGAGCGCCCATTACGCCACCCCCGGGATGCGTTGAAGAACCACACATATAAAGACCCTTGATCGGCGACCTGTATTGGGCGTAACCAGGAATAGGTCGATTAAAAATGAGCTGATCCATGGTCAATTCGCCCTGGAAAATATTGCCTTCCGTCAGTCCAACCTCAGTCTCGATATCCTTAGGCGTGCGCAATTCCATGTGGAGCATTTTTTCTGTGAAGTCCGGACTGAATTCGGCGATTCGATTCACAATATGCTGGCCAAACGCCTGTCTGCGAGCCTCCGTCCACCCTCCTTCCGCCGGTTCATATGGACAATACTGAATAAAAATCGACATCCAGTGTTTACCCTCGGGCGTCATCGTCGGATCGATTAACGATGGGATCAACATGTCCAGATAAGGTTTGTCGGACCAGCGACCAGCCTTCCAATCATCGTAAGCCGTTTCAAGCTCTTCCATACTTTGCGAAATATGAATATCGCCAGTCAGGCATGGCGAGCCGTCCGGAACACCATGAAATTTCGGTACACCATCAAGCGCAATATTTATTTTTGCGGAAGAGCCCCTGAAGCGGAAATTTTTGACCCGTTCTACGACCCAGGCTGGCAATTCATTTGGGTCTACAGCATTAAAGGTTCGACGCACGTCCATACCCGAAACGACCAGGTCTGCATCAATTACTTCGCCGTCCTCCAACTGCATGCCTTTGACTTTGCCACGCTCGACAATAAATTTTGACACGCCTGCGTTAACGCGTACCTCACCGCCAGAAGCTATGAAAGAATCATTCAGGGCTTTAGAAATCGCACCCATCCCACCGCGAGCAAAACCCCAGGCACCGACTGTGCCATCGATATCGCCCATCGCGTGATGCAAAAGAACATACGCTGTACCAGGAGAATAAACACCCAGTGCCGTACCCACTGTTGCGCCGCCTGCTACGTACGATTTCAAAGCGTCGTTCTCGAGATACTCGTTCAGATAATCAGCTGCACTCATGGTGTAGAAACGAATTGTCTCCAGCATGCGCTCCTTGCCGAGACCATAAAAGCGTTTACCCAGGTAGAGCAATTCCATTAGGTCGCGCGGTTTGAAGGAAGTCGGATCCGGTGGCGTTCGCATCAACAGGGGCTTAATAAATTCGCACTGCCGCATGATGTCTCTGTTCAGGCGATCGTAAGCATTAGCATCGCGCTTCGAAAGACGCTCCAGATCACGTCGATTGGCATCGGCATGCCAGTAGGCTCCCAACATGTCGTGGCTACCATCTTCGTTCTTGATGATCTGAGCGCCACCGTTGTAGGGGATGACCTGCATACCAAACTTGTACAGCTCCAGGTCGCGTGCAATTTCCTGTCGAAACAGGCTGCACACATACGAGCAATTTGAATACGTAAAATCTTCGTATTTCGAAATACTGGTGGTGGCACCACCAATGTACGAGTTGCGCTCGAGGACCAGCACTTTCAAGCCTGCGCGCTGCAAGTAACATGCGGTAACCAAGCCGTTGTGTCCGGCTCCTATCACTACGGCATCGTAATGATCGTGTTTCATAACGCCCTCACATTTGTCTGGATTTCAAATAGACCAGTACATCGATGGGAGCACGAATAATTCTCCGGCACCAATCAATCGTAACCGACCGCCAAGTCCATGAATTTACGCAGCAGATCTTCTTCTTTTTTTAACTAACTGATCTGTAGCGTATTTTTTATTGTTCTCGAGTAACCAGCGACCGAAACACCTGAAATATGACGCTCGTTCAAATCGCTAATAGTCACTATATGACATCATACTGACCCGACCATTATGAGGGAAATCAGGGTCCCACCATGTGGACACCGGGCGAGGCAACTGGCACATCGCAATTGATCCTGGGAGCACTACATCGCTGAATTTCGTGAATATTTCTTCAAAGTTTCTTGCGACTGCTGATTTATCGTGTTATCAATCAGCCTTATTCCAATTCAGACAGCAAAACCATGTATATGATTGCCCAGCTTCGACGCACGCCTCGACGCCGTTTATTCAACGGAGGCCGGGCTATTTGTTGATCTGAATCATTGCGATCAGAATTACTTAAAACCCGGCCACAGGCCGGGTTTTTTTATTTCAGGACTGAGAACACAGAAACTGGGGTTACCAATGACAGTTAGACACTTCTTAAGCACAGAGGACTGGAGCCGTGACGAGCTGCAGTCAGTCCTTAATGAGGCTCGAGCGTTTCGAGACAGGTCAAACAAAGCTAAACCGATGGATGGCAAAAGTATTGCCCTGCTCTTCTTCAATCCGTCCATGCGTACACGAACGTCTTTTGAACTCGGCGCATTTCAGCTCGGCGGTCATGCCGTCATCCTGCAGCCCGGAAAAGATGCCTGGCCGATCGAATTTGATCTGGGCGGAATAATGGATGGAAATGCCGAGGAGCATGTCAAAGAGGTCGCACAGGTATTGTCTCGTTATTGCGACCTCATTGCCGTACGTGCGTTTCCCAAATTCGAAAACTGGAATGAAGACAGGAAAGATACCGTCATCAAGGCGTTCGCCAAATACGCTACCGTGCCGGTAATTAATATGGAAACAATTGTCCATCCTTGCCAGGAACTGGCAATGATGATGGCTCTGCAGGACAACCTCGGCACACCTGACAAGAAGAAGTTCGTGCTTACCTGGACCTGGCATCCGAAACCACTCAATACAGCCGTCGCGAACTCCGCCCTGCTTATCGCCACCAAATTCGGCATGGACGTCACACTACTTTGTCCGAACAAAGAATATTTGCTGGATGAGCGATTCATGCGTGCAGCTCAATCCAATGCCGATACCCAGGGCGGCTCGCTCACTGTCAGCCACGATATAGATGAAGCGTATGATGGCGCGCAATTCGTATACGCCAAGAGTTGGGGCGCCTTGCCCTACTTTGGACGCTGGCAGGACGAATTACCGATGCGGGAGGCGAATCGACATTTCATCGTCGACGGACCAAAAATGGCACTCACAGACAGCGCTCTTTTCAGCCATTGCTTGCCACTACGCCGCAACGTAAAGGCGACCGATGAAGTGATGGATGCGGACTATTGTGTAGCTATCGACGAAGCCGAGAACCGCCTGCATGTGCAGAAAGCATTGATGGCGCAACTTATCAGCAAGCAGAATTAATTCCAGGGAATATCGACATGTCTGACAAAAAAATTATTTTGGCTTTCTCCGGCGGACTGGACACCAGTTTTTGTGTGCCATGGCTTAAGGAGAAAGGCTATCAGGTCGTCACCGCGTTCGTTGATACCGGCGGGGTCGATCAAGATGAAAAAGATTACATCGCCACTCGAGCAAAGGAGCTTGGTGCTGACGAGCACGTCGTCATCGATGCTGGCGAGGAAGTCTGGAAAGAAGTTGTAGTGCCAATGCTCTGGGGTGGACAGTGGTATCAGTATCAATATCCGCTGTTGTGCTCGGACCGCTACGTCATTGTGAAGAAATGCCTCGATCTGGCCGACCAACATCGCACGAAAAACTTCGCACATGGTTGTACCGGAATGGGAAATGACCAGGTGCGCTTCGATTTGACCGTACGGGCACTCGGCGACTACAACATTATCGCGCCAATCCGCGCCATTCAAAAAGCCGGGCGTTCAGTTCGTGACTTTGAAATGGAGTACTTGCGGGAACACGGTTACTCAATACGGCAGAAAACCGCCCAATATACTATGAATGAAAACTTGCTCGGAGTAACGATTTCAGGCTCGGAAATTGACCGCTGGGAAGCACCGGGCACGGATACCTGGTACCTCGTGCGACCGCCCACCGAATGGCCGAAGCAAACCCAACGCAATACGATCGAGTTCAAGAACGGTATTGCTGTCGCTTTGGATGGCAAAGCGTGTAACGGTCCCGAAATTCTCGCAAAACTGAACAAGACGTATGGTGCTTATGGGGTTGGCCGCGGCATGTATACGGGAGATACAACGGTCGGCTTGAAAGGTCGCATTGTTTACGAAGCTCCCGCACTGCATGCACTACAAGTCGCTCACCGCGCACTTGAGGAGGCCGTCAGCACCCGTCATCAAAATGGATTCAAGCCACAGATCGCTGCCAAGTGGGTAGAGCTCGTTTACCAGGGCTTTTTCTATGAACCTCTAAAACACGATTTGGAGGCCTATCTGGAATCATCGCAGTTCGCCGTTAATGGCAAAGTCACAATTGAAACCCAGGGCGGTACCGTCAATGCAGTCGCGATCGAATCTCCACATGTCTTGAACGCTGCCGGAGCAATTTACGCACAAAGCGCAGACTGGAGCGTCGAAGAAGCTGAGGGCTTCATCAAGCTTTTCGGTCAGAGCGCGTCGCTATGGACCAAAGTCAACGGCGGATCCCGGGGAGAAATCGGGTAATGAAGCCACTTCTGGACAATACGTTACAGCACCTGCGCAAGCTGGTCGCATGCGATAGCCGCAATCCGCCGCGCAAGATCAGCAAGGATGGTCCGCTGTTTAGTTATTTGCGCTCACAATTAAATGGTTTTGCATTCACAGAACAGGACTTCGGTGATGGTTCAATCAGCCTTCTGGCCACGCGCGGGCACTGTAGGACCCTGTTCAATTTCCACGTAGATACCGTTCCTTCCAACGAGCGCTGGAGTATGGACCCACTATCCTTGCAGATTCAGCAAGATCGAGCTTATGGATTGGGTGCGTGTGACATTAAAGGTGCCGCTGCCGCAATGCTTGCCGCAGTTAATCAGCAGAATGGACCGGTTGCGTTGCTTTTTAGTAGCGATGAAGAAGCTGGTAAAGGAACATGCATCGAAGAATTCCTAAAAAGCGATCATAGCTATCAGCGAGTTATCGTTGCCGAACCAACGATGGCAAAGGCCGTATGTGCGCACCGCGGTATAGCGAACGCCACCCTCGAATTCAGCGGAGTTCCGGGACACGCTTCGGCGGCTCGCGCCATTGAAGACAGCGCAATTCATCGTGCCGCGCGCTGGTCGACATCCGCGCTGGACTACATTCAGGCTCAGCATGCTCAGCACTTCCAGAACCTACAGGGCTTGCGCTTTAATATTGGCACCATTATGGGCGGCATCAAGCCGAACATGATCGCTGGCAGCGCTAACATTGCGTTTGGACTACGTACATTGCCCGGGCAAGACGGATTAGCATTATTAAAAGAGTTGGTTGCTCTCACCAAGCCTGAATACCTGGCGACCTGGAAGCCTACATTTATAGCGGCCGCTTTACCGAATGCACAAAAGGCAGAAAGCGGACTGGCCGCCAGCGAATCTCTGGCGAAAGATCTCGGCCTGCCTATCGGTGAAGCGGTCGACTTCTGGACCGAGGCTGCTCTATTTGGCGAAGCGGGACTCGATACCATCGTCTTTGGTAGTGGGGATATAGCACAAGCCCATACTGCCGATGAATGGGTAACACTTGAACAACTTGAAAGCATCGCAAACAGCTACGAGAGGCTGATCTCAGATGGACTCCACTAGGCAGACACGACAAATCATCCTCAGGCTGCTGAGCAATCTCGGCAGCCAGCGAGAAGTCCAGCAATACCTGAAACGCTTCTCGGAACTTGAGACTGAAAAATTTGCAATCGTTAAGGTCGGCGGCGAGACATTGCAGCACGAGCTCGACGAACTGTCATCATCACTGGCATTTCTGCAACAGGTTGGCCTGACCCCGATCATCGTCCATGGTGCAGGCCCGCAACTCAATGAAGCGTTGACCGAAGAAGGTGTTGAGTTCGAGAAAAGAGACGGAATGCGGGTTACAACTCCGGCCGTACTAAAGGTCGCTAGACGTGTCTTCCAGCGCGAGAATCTCCGCCTCGTGGACGCGCTTCGCAAAGTTGGCGTGCGCGCAACATCGATTACCAGCGGAGTCTTCGAAGCAGAGTTACTGAACGAAGAAAAATACGGCAAAGTCGGGCGGATAACCGATGTGCACCTGGATCTCGTCCGGGCTACTCTGCACTCTCACTCAATGCCCATCATCTCGCCATTTGCAGAAACAGCCGATGGACAAATACTGAATGTAAACGCCGATGCCGTTGCCAGTGAGCTCGTAAGAGCCGTGCAACCATTCAAAATTATTTTCCTGACGGGCACCGGGGGCATACTCGACCAGGACGGCAATATCATTTCATCGATAAATCTCAGCACCGAGTACGAAAGAATGATGGCCAGCGACTGGCTGCATTCAGGGATGCGCTTAAAACTGGAACAACTGCACGACCTATTGATTGAATTGCCTCACACGAGTTCCGCATCAATAACCAGGCCATCACTCCTGGCGAAAGAACTGTTCACCTACCGCGGCTCGGGGACGTTATTGCGCTATGGCGAAGCAATTCAGACCTATAGCGATTGGAGTCAAGTCGATCAGGAACGTCTGACGCAACTTTTAGAGGGCAGTTTCCAAAAGACTCTAACCAATGATTTTTTCAATTCGACTGATCTTGCATCAGCCTTTATCAGTGACAGTTATCGCGCCGCGGCAATTGTAGTCCAGGAAAAGGACATCGTGCGCCTGGACAAGTTCGCAGTAACAGAGGAAGCACAGGGCGAAGGCATTGGTAGAACAGTCTGGGAATACTGCCGTCAGGCACATCCGACGATGTATTGGCGTGCGCGTCCTGGCAATCCAATCAACCAATTTTACTTTCAACAATCGGACGGCTGTATCAAGGGACAGCATTGGAATATATTCTGGTACGGTGTAAGTGACCACGAGAAAATCAGTGACCTGGTTCAGCGTGCCGAACAGGCGCCCGCGACGCTGCTGTAGTGCCAACGGAATGTGCAATGAATAAGACAATGACAGTAGGACTGGTCGGAGCACGCGGTCATACAGGTTCGGAGCTGCTGCGACTTATCAAAAACCACGCGGGGCTGGAGCTCGCTTTCGCCAGTTCCAGAGAATTGGCGGGCCAATCAATAACTACGGCAATGCCGGGTATTGATATGCGTGGAAAGTTTGAGGACCTCCAGCCAGATCAAGTTGCCGAATGTGCTCCGGACATTTGTATTCTCGCCTTGCCGAATGGCCTTGCCAAAGACTTTGTCGACATCATCGATAAGAAGTCCCCGAGAACCATGATTGTAGATCTGAGTGCCGACTACCGTTTTGATCCGGCATGGCATTACGGACTCCCAGAGTTAACCCGATTATCCAGCAAATCGCTCCAACGCATCGCCAACCCCGGCTGTTACGCCACCGCCATGCAGCTTGCGATAGCACCCTTGCTGGATGTGGTAACAGAGCCGGTGCATTGTATGGGTATATCAGGTTACAGTGGCGCGGGCACGACGCCGTCTCCAAAAAATGATCCAGAAGTCCTCCGTGACAATATTTTGCCGTATGCACCGTTTGGACACATACATGAGCGCGAAGTATCAAATCAGCTCAATACTCCGATTCGATTCATGCCCCATGTGGCTTCATTTTTTCGCGGCATCAGCATGACGGTGTGCGCAAGCCTATCGACAAAAATTAGCAATGATGAACTGGACGACCGCTATCATCGTGCTTATGACGGCGAACCATTAGTGAAGCTCCAATCTGATATTCCGCATGTCCGGGACAATGTCAATTTTCATCACGCAACCGTTGGCGGCTGGGCGGTCGCAGATAACGGCCAATATGTTGTCGTTTACTCCACGCTGGACAACCTGCTAAAAGGAGCTGCAACGCAGGCTATACAAAACATCAACCTGGCTTGCGGTTTTCACGAACTGGAAGGAATTCCACATGACTAACTTTCTTTGGCAAAAAGCAAACACCAGCATCGACCGTAAGATCATGGATTTCATGGCTGGAGAAGATATCGTTCTGGACCGGCAACTATTTGTCTACGACCTGCGGGCCTCAGCTGCACATGTGAAAGGCCTGTCCCGGATCAAAATCCTGAGTCGCAGTGATGCCGACCTGATCCTTAGCGAACTGGAGTCATTGGCCGCTCAATTTAGGTCAGGCTCTTTCGAACTCGATGAGCGCTATGAAGATGGGCACTCGGCAATTGAGACTTATTTGACGGAAAAACTCGGCGACCTGGGAAAACGCGTCCACACCGGTCGCAGCCGCAATGATCAGGTACTGGTTGCCTCCAGACTGTTATTAAAAGACAGACTACACGACCTGCAAATGCAGTGCCTCAAAACGGCGAGTCTTTGCATTGAACGCGCACGTGAAACTGCCAAAGTTCCAATGCCCGGCTACACGCATTTGCAGCGTGCAGTCGTCTCCTCGGTTGGAATGTGGTTTGCGTCTTTCGCAGAAAGCTTTATCGACAATGCCCGACTGGCTCAGGACACATATGCGTGGATAGACGCGAACCCGCTGGGGACGGCGGCCGGCTTTGGCGTCAACCTCCCCCTGGACCGGCAAACAACCACTGATGACCTTGGCTTCGACCGCCTACAGATCAACCCTATCTACGCGCAAAACAGCCGCGGAAAATTCGAAATTCAAGTGCTCACTACATTTGCACAAGCTCTCGCCGATGTACGTCGCTTCGCCTGGGACTTGAGCCTGTTCAGTACAGCAGAATTTGATTTCGTCAGTATGCCGGACCGCTTCATGACCGGGTCGTCCATCATGCCCAACAAACGCAATCCGGACCTGGTTGAGCTATTGCGTGCCGCCTATCCGTCTGTGCAGGCGGCAATCGTAGAACTGCAGTCGTTGTTATCGTTGCCCAGTGGCTATCAGCGGGATTTGCAAAACACCAAGCCGCCATTACTCAGAGGGTTGCAGCGCGGCGCTGCGGTCATGGAGATCTTCCCCGATCTTGTCGCCAGCTTACAATTTAACGAGGATGCGCTCGCAGCGGCAATTGAACCGTCGATGCACGCCACCGATCGCGCAATGGAACTGGCAGCCTCTGGCGTGCCGTTTCGCAACGCCTATCAGCGCGTGATGGATGAGCCGGATGAACTTGGCAAAAGAACGGCGGCACACAGCATACGTGATCGAGTATCACCGGGTGCCTGTGCGGATTTAATGCTGGATGAATTGGAAGAACGTCTAGAAGCATTACGACAATAAATAAGAGGAGCCGAAGCCCCTCCTACCCTGACTCTTTAGTTAGAACCGTAAATCATGTGTCCCGCACAAGTTCCACCATTATCGTAATCACTGTTAGTCTCATCGGGGCACGTTGTATTGATGAAAACGGTCTCCGACGTAATCATTGCGCCGCCAAAATCCGAATATGCGAGGCTTGCATTGACAAAACGCGCACCATCAAGATTTGCGCCTCCAGCGTAGATGCCAATAAGGTTGGCCAACGTGAAGTTAACACCCGCCAAATTTGCGTTTGTCAAAACCTCATTCGCGCCGCCGCCTACAACAGGACCCCACATAGCCAATCCTGTTTTGTCACAACCACTCCAATTTACGCCGCCGTTATAGTTGCCGTCACTGTCGGCTTGCAAGTCGCCTGGTCGTGTATGACAACGCTGTTGCTCAACCAGATCGTCAACGATTTTTGTAAGGGAAGTAATAACACCCTGAAATACTTCATTTTCTGCCTGCGAAGATAATCGCAACTCCGCGACTTCACTCTCCAATGCTGCAATTCTTGCCTCACTGGCTCCTTCGTCTCGCCAATCGCGGCTTCGATCGCCATCAGCAAATGCACTCACGTTTGTTAAGCTACACAGCAAAATTCCGTTCAACAATATTTTCACAATTTTCATCCAAGTTACCCCATTGGTAGTTTTATTTTCGCTGCAAGTACTTACCCGGCAGCACGTGTTTTGAACTCTAACGGGAACTCGCTGAATGAAGAATGAACGACCTGCCATCAATTTACATAACTCGAAATGACAGGTCACCGACGGCGCGGCATCGGACCGCCAGTTGGTAGGTTCCTTTGGATAGCCAGATTAGTTTAACTAATCGGTCTTGTTTGTCAGGATCTTCGCAAGCTTTGGATCAATAACTTCTGCAATTGCGTCCACGATTCGACGCGGCTCATCCTCATACAAATTCGTTAACACGACAATGGTTAGATCATCACCAATATATCGGGAGAGATATAAATGAAAGCCTTGCGAACTGCCGCTGTGGTGATACCAGGGCTTACCTTTCGACTTACCGATGTTCCAGCCGAAGCCGTAGGGATATTCACGACCATTCGTTAGTTTCATAGGCGCAAAGATTTCATTCCAACTCTTCGAGGACAAAATTGCGCCTTTGCGGAGACCGCGGTCCCAGGCGAGGTAATCGAGTAAGGAGAGATAAAGAGCGCCATCGGCCGTCGTATTAACAAGCGGCGCATACCATTCCTGGTTCTTGATTTCTCCGTCAATCAACTGATAGCCAGCCGCACGATTTGGAATAATATCGGCTTCGCTGATCACTTGAGCCGTGTTCATTCCGAGTGGCTCAAACACTCTTTCTCGCAATACGTCACCGTAAAACTGTCCCGATACTCGGCGCACGAGAAAGCCAAGTAACGCATAGCCGGTATTACAATAGTGATAATCGCTGCCGGCCGGAAAATCGAGCGGCAAGCGATAGAAAATCTGCCTTAGCTCTTCCGGATCGTAATCACGCCTCAGGTCAAATGGTTCGAATCCGTTAGTACCCATGGCCTCAAAATAATCGGCGATACCGGACGTATGCGTTAGTAAATTCCGAATCGTTATGGGCTGCCAGCTTGCTGGTGCGTCAGAAAAATACGTCCGAATGGATTTATCCAGATCAAGCTGGCCATCTTCCACCATCAACATTACCGCCACAGCCGTGAATTGCTTACCAATTGAGGCGGATTGAAATAGTGTTCCCGGAGTAACCGGTACCCGGTGTTCAAGATTTGAATAGCCGTACCCTTTTGCAACTACCACCTCACCATGCTGAAAAATACCAACGGCGATTCCGGGTATTTGCTGCTCACTCATTTCGGCAAGAACAAGCTGATCCACCCTGGATTCAAGATCCGTTGGCAGCTCGGTCGCTGGTACGCTGCAAGCGACAGTGCCCACAAGAATGATCAAGAATTTTAGCTTGCTCAGAGTCTTCATTAATTTACCGTACCCATTGGTCATACCACGACAAGTAACGATTCAGCACGTCTCGCTGATTGCTGGGTGTCGATATGCCATGACTTTCCCCAGGGTAAACCATGAGTCGAGCCGGAACGCCGAGTCGTCGCAATGCCATGTACATTTGTTCGGAATGAATTAGCGGTACGTTGTAATCCTCAGTCCCACACAAGAACAATGTCGGTGTCTTGATGCGGTCTGCATGCAAAAATGGATAGGAAACCCGCACCCAATTTTCCGGCGTCTCCCAAGGCAGGCCGAGTTCGGTTTCCCAGTCGTGCCACCATTCATCCGTCCCAAATCCAGCAAACATGTTCGATACGCCAGCCCCGCTGGTGGCAGCCTTGAAACGGGTACTGGACGCTATCGTGTAATTGGTCAACATGGCACCAGAGCTCCAGCCGCCGACGCCGAGCATGTCGCCGTCTGTAATTCCAAGCGTGACCAGGTAATCTGCCGCCGCCAGCACATCTGGCACATCGGCGTGTCCCCAATCGCCAAATATAGTCATCTGAAATGCTTCACCGCGACCTGAACTTCCGCGTGGATTAGGACCGAAAACCACATAACCATTCGCCGCTAAAATTTGCCAACTAAAATCAAATTCATGTTGCCATTGAGCAACCGGGCCACCGTGCAGGCGAAATATTGTTGGGTATTTGATGCCCGCTTCATATCCTGGCGGCTTCATCAGCAATCCGTGAATTTCTCTGCCATCCGCACTGCGATAGCTAACAACCTCCGATGTCATCATAGCTACGTTCGCCAGTAATTCATCATTGGCGTGAGTAAGCTGCCGCAACTTGCCATTCTCCAGAACTGATATTTCCGGTGGTGAATTCGCCGTACTGCTTAACAAAGCGATCTTGCCTTGCGGGCCCAATGCGTAAGTGCTTACGGTCCGATCCGTCTTGGTCAGCCGACGCAGGTCCTTGCCGTCCGTCGTGATCGATGCGAGCTGTACACTCTGATCATCTTCGAGAAGAAAAAACACCCGCTTGCCATCCGCGGCAAAACGAGGCTGCAAGGTATTCCGATCCAGGGCAACAGTTGGCTGTTGGCCGCGATCGCCAGCGGCCGAAAAAATAACAACCTGGTGTAACGTAAACCATGAGTACTGCAAGTCCCCGCTTTGAATGCAAATGACCCGCTTACTGTCAGGGCTCCAGTGCGGGCTACCCACCTGCCAACCCCACACGGGATCGCACTCCATGAATTCACTATTGCTGACCTTCGTCGGTATGCTCCCCGTCATCGGTTCAATCGCGAGGATATCCCAATTTTCATGTCGATCCGGGTCAATGCCGAGTTTGGTGACGTACGCAATACGTTGCCCATCCGGAGAAAATGACGGCATGATTTCATCAAACGGACCATTGGTGAGTTGCGCGACACTGCCATCCTTGAGGTCGAGCAAATGCAGCCTGGATCGCGCCTTTGGCAGGAACCCGTAGCCATCCCGCTTGAACAACATTCGATCAATGACGATCGGCCCCTCTGGCACATCCTCAACAACGCCTTCAGGCAGCACGCCGGAAATCAAAACGAGTTTTTTCGAGTCGGGAGCCCAGTCAAACTCCGTAACGCCATTTGGCAATGCAGTTATTTGCTCAAGATGTCTACCATCTGCATCAACCAACCATAACTGATCCGCATCAGGTGAATTGGGCGCGGTGGAAAGATAGGCCAGCCGTTTGCCATCAGGACTCCAGCGCGGTGAGTGCTCTGACTCCGGCGTATTCGTCAACTGTACCGTTCGCTTGCCGTCCCAACTCGTCAACCAGATATCACTGCGTTTTACGTCAGCTACTCTATCTACCTCAGTAATCGTATACGCCACCCACGAGCCATCCGGCGAAATTTCGGGACCCCACACGTTTTTTATCGCACTGAGATCATCTACGGTAAGGACTCGTCGGGAGTCAGCAACTGATACATCTCCGGCGTACGTCGCGTGGCAGAAAATGCAGAGCAAGAACAATGCCGAGATATTGGTCAGGGGCCTTGTGGAAATAATCATCTGCATTCGATCCTTATAGACATCGATTTTACTACTAGTACTGGCCGCTACGACTCCGTTCATGGAAACCGGCGTCTTCAGGGACGAATAACGGCCGTCGTCTTCGTATAGCTGATCTTCAAGTCAGGCAGCCCGAATTTTTCTGTCTGCTCGGTTACCTGCAAAAAAATCTCTCGAGCGACATCTTTATCCATGACCAGTTGCGGAATTCCACTTTCAGTGAGCGGTCGACCGTAACCCAACTCAAGTGGGTGCAGTATTATTTTCGACAACTGATTGTGTTCAAATCGAACATCTGCAATCACGCTTTGAAAAGTAAAGGCATGCGCGAAATATTCCGTGTTCAGGGGCGCTGACAGGTCATACTCAGTGGCTTTCTCCGGGTTCTCCCAAAACTTGGCTAGCGTATCGCGGTTTGCCCGAAACAGGTCAGAAGGAAGAAACTCCTGAATGTCACTCCAGAAAAAATTACCGAGTCCGTAGAATATCGGCCGATTACCCCGTGCCGGAGAATTGTAAACTTCTATCGGTCCGATATTGTGATTCCCCGTCGTCACAAAAATATCCGCACCCGAATCAATCGCTCCTCGAGCTAACGCCTTGAGAAAGTTTGCGGGACCGCGTGGACTGTTATCGGAGCTGCACCCCAGCGAGCATTCGTGTGAATGAATGGTGACAACGACAAAGTCCGCATTCAACTGGGCGGCTCTAATATTCCGATAAATCTCCGCAAGGTCATCGGGGTCCATCTCGTGTTCGTAGGACAACACCTCGCCTTGTTGGTAACTGGTACCAAAGAGCTTGCCCTTGGTCGGCACATCATCACAGTTCTTGTTCTCAAGCGCGCAGCTGGCCTCTGCCAGTGGCTTGAGTGCGGCCTCGGGTACTCGCACTTCCTGGCTCACGTGTAGCCCGCTTAGCCCGGGTCGCCCTGGCGTGGAGGCTGTAGCCGGCAACGATTCACTAGTGGGTCGAAAGGTCGAGGCTATGGAAATTAAAGCAACCCGCCCGGATGTACTTTCAAAATATTGCGGTGCTCGCGATAACGGATGCGATTCCCCGACACCCGCGTAAATCAGTCCAGCGTCATCCAACCAACGACTGGTCTCACGCATGCCTTCCAGCCCCCAGTCCTGACTATGGTTATTGGCTCTCGATACCATGGAGAAGCCCATCGCGCTGAGGTCCTGTGCAACGGCCGGCAGAGAAGACACGGTCCAGTCCCCTTCATTAGAATACGGAGCACCCTGAAAATATCGCGGATCAAAAATGGTTGTCTCGAGATTACCGATTGCCACGCTGGATCCCTTGAGGACATCCAGTACTGCATCAAATGCCGGCATGCGAGCCGCATACTGCGATAACGGCCGGGAAATAATCAGATCACCAACAGCGGTGACAGCGAAGCCATCAGGAACATTGGCCTCCATCTCCTTCTCAATCGGTCGCATGGAATCAAAATTTTTGATATCTCTGGCGACGGGATCGGCGGCACCAAATTGATTGTCCTGGGCGTTGGCTGCAGAACCAAGGCTGAAGAGAATTGCCGCGCCTATCAATATCAGCATTATTCTTTTCATCGATACTCAACTCCCGCTTTAGTTTGTTGCGCAAATTCGTGATTAAGCGCTCAGCCCATCAATTTCTCATCGTAGGGGTATACGGAAATGACCATCGGCCCCTCCGGGCTCACCCAGACTTCATCCTCAAGTTTGACGCCATCCTGTTCACCAACCTTGCCGGCATAACATTCGACGGCCAGCACCATGTTTTCCTGGAACTCGCCCTCGGGCATATCCGTGTACGGGTCGCCTGGAAACGGAATATTAGGAGGCTCATCGTCCGTACCAATGCCATGCAGGATCACGCCGTATTGTTGCGCCCGATATGCCTCGGGCAACTTGGGACAGTGTTCGATAAATTCGGCATAACTCACACCCGGCTTTATCAGCTCTATGCAGCCCTCAACAAAATCGTGGGCCACCTTGTAAGCATCTTGCTGTACGGCAGTCGCCGTATTGCCACACAGAAAGGTTCGCGAGATATCGCAGGCATAGCCTTCCGGGCCGATCATGTCAGTATCGATCGCGACCAGGTCTCCGGGGCGTACCAATTTGCTGCCAGCTTCGTGCAACCAGGGGTTTGTCTTATACCCGGAGACCAGCAGTCTGGTGAAACAATGCTCACCGCCCAAGGCCAGCAGGCGGTGCCAAAATATCGCCAGCAATTCATTCTCGGAGATACCGGGCTTGATCGCTTGCTCCATGTCATGTAGCGCCGCCTCGGCGACCGAGCAGGACTGTCGCATGAGATCGATCTCGTCCGACGTCTTGATCATACGCGCCGCTTCAATGGCGTCATCTGCGTCGGTCAGGTTTAGCCCTTGCTGTTGCAAAGCCGTGAAACCGTAAAAATCCAGAACATCAACACCGACCTTGGCATCTGCAAGGCCATGACGGGTCAACACATCTTTGATTTGTACAGCCCAGTCCTTCGATTTTCTGGCCGAGTCACCATCTGTGAACCGCGCCTGCCAAAAGATCGATGGCCGCACGTCTGACCAAAAAGGAGTTGCACGGAACTCAGCGCCACCGTATTCAAAAATTACTGGGTCACCCTCGACCGGCACGACGACGTAATGTGCCAGATTCACAGCGGTCCACAAGGGCATTACGCTTATGCCCGTGCAATAACGAATGTTGATAATGTCGGTTAAAACCAGCGCGCCGATTCTGCGCGTAACCATTTCTTTCTGTACTTTCGCCAGGCGATCACGCCGCAACTGAGTAAAATCTATAACACGTTCGGCCAGAGTATTCGCCCGACCAAGAACGCGTTTATCGCGCTGCGTGTTGAACAGGCTCACGGCAGTCAATCAGCCGCGGGCAAGAGGCCGGCCAGCGATGACGTTACGCCAGGACGTTTTATGAGTCTGCCGCCAATCATGACCAGGGAAACATATTCCAGTGCGCTTATGTCGGTCAGGGGATCACCTGGCACAGCGATGATATCCGCAAGCTTGCCCTTTTCTAAGGTTCCCAGATCGTCATCCCAGCGCATCAGCTCCGCCGCAACACTTGTTCCGGCCTTAATTGCATCCATCGGCGAAATGCCAGCCTCAACGAACACTGCAAATTCCCTTGCGTAAACCGCAGGGTCAACCGCACCTGCCCCGAGGTCAAGACCGACCACGACCTTGACGCCCGCTTTATGTGCCCGAGCGATGGCAGCCAAAAATGTGGCGCGGCCGGTTTCCATGTATTCGTCATTCTTGTCCTGAGCGCGCAGCGTACTGGCTTCCGCGTAGTAATCGCCCATCGATACCGTAGGAATAAAATAGGTACCGCGCTTGACCATCATGCGCATAGCCTCATCATCGATATACGTCCCGTGTTCGATTGAACGCACACCGGCCGCAACGGCTTGCTTGATGCCCTCTGTCGCATGCGCGTGAGCTGCTACCGGGACTCCAAGTCGATTCGCCTCTTCGACGGCCACCCGCAGCTCTTCAGGAGAAAATGCAACATTACGTGGATTGTCACCAACGGACTGAAATGCTCCGGTGACCAGCAACTTGATCCAATCGGATCCATATTTCACTTCGGTGCGAACGGCCTTGCGTATTTCCTCGGGCCCATCGGCAATAAGACCGTCCGGAATTACGTGTTGCTCCGGCGAAAGATAATTAATGTCGCCGCCGCCACCCGTAATCGAAATATAGTGTCCAGCACCCGTAATATGTGGCCCAATGAAAACGCCCGAATCAATGACGCGACGAACATCAGCCATCGCGTAAAACACATCGGCGTCACCCATGACGCGAACCCCCGTCCAACCAGCAAGTAACAAGCGTTGCAGACCAGCCAGTGCCCGCAATGCTTTATAAGACGATGAACTATTGAGGTGTGCTTCCTGGTAGTCATCGGCATACATAAGTGGATGCTCGTGAGCATTAATCATCCCTGGCATTAACGTCGCATCGCCGAGGTCGATTACTTCTGCATCCGCAGGAATGATTGAACGATCACCAACAGCTATTATGCGATCACCTTCAATCAACACAACGGCATTCCTGATAGCCTTATCACTACGGCCGTCGATCAGGCGGTCCGCGGTCAGCGCCGTAGCGGCCTGTGCGCCGTTGACATACAGCAAAAAGAAAACAGTGGCAGCCGCCAATATGCTCTTGATCCGATTTGCCTCCCTGATCCAAGTCGATGAACAAAAGTGTCGATGCATGATTATCAGCCTTCTCATTGTCAGCATGAATTGGAAGCCCCGCTGTGAACTTAAGCTATTGTTACGCAGTCGCTCCAAAGATCGCAATGCAAAATCCACAACGTGCGACGGCCTTAGCCTAGGCTGGAGAAAGAAACCCAATAAAAGGCGGGATAACACTAATGAAACGGCCGTCTGACAACCAGGCCTCGCAACGGCAAGGAAAGTTAGCCTTCCTCGGCCGTCTTGCATGGCATCTGGAATCGGCCCGCAGCCAGTCGTGCAACTACCTGTAACTACTCGTGTGTTTCCTTGACCCTCCGGAACAGAGGCAGAGTGCCCAGTCGATCTGTCAATTCGACCGGCTCACCCAGGTTATTTCGCACAGGCTGCGGCGGATCAATCTTTTGCGTCAACGGCGTTACGATGAGCATCGTTACGAGACAAGCCATCATGCCCAGAAAATCACCGGGATACTGCGGCTCATACACATAGGCAATTATCCAGACGATGAAGCCGACAACCATACCAGCCAAGGCACCACTGCGATTAGCCTTTTTCCACCAAACGCCAGCAATAAACGGCACAGTTACGCACACCAGGATGATGGAGTTTGAGTCAAGAATCAGGTTGTAGACAACCTGGATCTTGATCGCGACAACGACAGCAAAAATACCAAATGCGGGAATGGCAATACGTGTAGCAAGCAGGCGAGCACTATCTGACGCCTGTTTCTTGAACAAAGGCAAAACATTAGTACTGAAAACGCTCGCCGCCGCCAACAAGGCACTATCAGTTGTACTCATGATTGCCGACATCAATGCACCAACGAAAATCGCAATAGCTATTGGATGCAGGTGATTAATGGCAAGCGTCGGTATGACTTTCTCCGGATCGGCGAGCCCCGGAATGGTGACGCTTGCGATGATTCCAAGCATGACAGGAATCAGACCAAATATGAGGTAACCAATACCCGCAACGTAGAAGGAATTTTGCGCAACCTGCTCCGTTCTTGCTGACATGGCGCGCTGGATCAATGATTGTGACGTGATATCCGCAAGCCCAAAAATAAACCACATGCGGAAATACGTCATCCAGCGCTCGGGCGTATTTTCCAACGGAATCATACGAAACGTGTGTTCCGGCAATTGGGCGGAAATAGTGCTCCAGCCACCCACATCTATGAGAACGACGGTCATGAGCAAGATAAGGCCAATGACAATAATTATCATTTGCACAAAGTCTGTGATAGCAACGGCCCACATTCCGCCGGCAGAGGTATAAATCAAAACGACAATAGCACCACCGATGATTCCTGCTTCCAGGGGAATACCGGTTAGCGATTCAAATACCGAACCAAAAGCCACGAGCATTGCGGCCGTCCAGCCGATATTGGAGCTAATGGAGCCTATAGCTGCAATCGTCGTAACAATTTTTCCATAGCGACTGGTGAGCAACTCAATATAAGTAAGTAATTTGAGGCGACGAAACAGCCTAACAAAGAAAAAACCACAAAGAATCATCACCAGCGCGCCACCAAACGGATCCGCGATGACACCCAGCAGCCCTTCTTCATAGGCTGTACCGGCCGCACCTATCATGGGGCCGGCACCGAACCAGGTCGCCATCAGCGTAACGGAGCAGAGCCACAACGGCATACGCCGACCAGAAACTATAAAGTCATCAGCTGTATTAGATTTTTGTGCGGAATAGATACCGACAACGAGCATCAAAATGAGATAGAGGACTACGCCAATAAGAATAATTGTCTGCGTGCTCAATAAACCGCCCTCGCATTCACCTCGGATCCAATCCGAGACGAACATGTATACGATC
>JAHEFE010000006.1 GCA_024640365.1 Woeseiaceae bacterium
GCCGCCGTAGTGCTACCGTGGTTCATAGGATTTATGTTGGCAAATGTAAGCTGGACCCATGCCAGTGGCGCACCGGTGACAACAAGCATTATCCAGGGCGGCGTCAGTCAGGACCAAAAGTGGCTGCCGGAACAGTTTCGGCCAACTCTTGACCTTTATCGCGAGGCTACACAGGCCCAGCGGAATAGCCGCTTGATAGTGTGGCCTGAGGTTGCTTTGCCGACACTCGCCGATCGCGTCGAACCTTATTTGTCGATGGTTGAAATGGGTGTGCGCAATCGTGGAGCAACGCTAGTACTCGGTATTCTGGAACGCGACCCTGGCAATCAAGATACCTATAACAGCGCTCTGCTATTAAACGGCGGCGAAATACAGCGTTACCGCAAGCGTCACCTGGTGCCGTTTGGGGAATATTTTCCGGTTCCGGATACTGTCCGGGAGTGGATGCGATTACTGAGCCTGCCGTCCAGTGACATGACGCCGGGCGACAAAATACAACCCCTGTTAAAAACAGCGGATGGGCATCAGTTGGCCGTGGCTATTTGTTACGAGGATGCTTTCGGCGGTGAACAGCTTTACGCCTTGCCTGCCGCCGATATTCTGATCAACCTCAGTAATGACGCATGGTTTGGTAATTCACTCGCGCCTCACCAACATCTGGAAATCGCTCGCATGCGAGCGCTGGAAGTCGGTCGTTATTCAGTACGTGCAACGAATACGGGGGTTAGCGCATTCATTGACTCGACTGGCGAGGTGCTGGCAACGGCACCGCAATTTGAGTTCGCAGTATTGAGCGCTTCTATTTTACCGATGCAGGGGATGACGCCCTACGCCCGAACCGGGAACTGGCCGGTCATTTCGCTCGCCTTGCTGGTGCTGATTGCCGGTTACCGCCGGACTGATTAGCCGCCATCACGGTATCCGTGGAGCCAGCCCTGTTGTATCCTTTCATGTTTTCCACCGCCAACAACCAGTAGCTTAGAGATGGATGCCAATTACCACCCCGAAACAGTAGAACTTGCCGCCCAGAAAGACTGGGAAACTGCTCATGCATTTGAAGTTGATGAAGATTCCGCGAAGGAAAAGTTTTACTGCTTGACGATGTTCCCCTATCCCAGCGGACAGCTGCACATGGGCCACGTTCGCGTATTCACCATCAGTGATGTGATCGCTCGTTATCATCGTATGCTCGGTAAGCATGTTTTACAGCCAATGGGTTGGGACGCATTTGGTATGCCCGCTGAGAATGCGGCTATCAAGCGCGGCATCCCAC
Source organism: Woeseiaceae bacterium (assembly GCA_024640365.1). Taxonomy (GTDB): domain Bacteria; phylum Pseudomonadota; class Gammaproteobacteria; order Steroidobacterales; family Woeseiaceae; genus JAHEFE01. The sequence continues at coordinate 1,274 of JAHEFE010000006.1, forward strand.
CTGCGCAGTGGACCTACAAAAATATCGACTACATGCGTGGACAGCTGAAACGCCTGGGTTACGGATACGACTGGCGCCGTGAAGTCACGACCTGTCGACCCGAGTATTACCGCTGGGAACAGTGGTTGTTTACCAAATTGTTCGAGAAAGGTCTCGTCTATCGCAAGAACTCTATCGTCAACTGGGACCCGGTGGATCAAACAGTACTGGCCAATGAGCAGGTTATTGACGGTCGCGGCTGGCGTTCGGATGCGTTGGTTGAGCGTCGTGAAATTCCTCAGTGGTTCATGAAAATTACGGCATACGCCGATGAGTTGCTGGAAAGTCTCGACGAGTTGGAAGGCTGGCCGGATTCTGTCAAAACAATGCAAAGAAACTGGATTGGCCGTTCAACCGGTCTCGAGTTGTCTTTTGATGTGGCTGGGGAAAGCGATCCACTGACCGTTTTCACGACTCGTCCCGATACACTTATGGGTGTGACTTACATGGCCGTTGCTGCAGAGCATCCGCTGGCCCTGAAAGCCGCAGCGTCCAATCCGAAGCTCGCAAAGTTCCTGGAAGAATGTCGCACCATGCAGGCCGCGGAAGCGGCCATGGAGACGATGGAGAAAAAAGGTATGCCACTTGGCATATCCGCCATTCATCCAATTAGCGGTGACGAAATTCCCCTGTGGGTCGCAAATTTTGTATTAATGAATTACGGCACAGGCGCAGTAATGGCGGTACCGGGACATGATCATCGTGATTGGGAATTCGCGACGAAGCATGGTCTGACCATTAGCCAGGTTGTTACCGCGGCCGACGGCAGTCCCACAGATATCTCCGAAGGCGCGTTCGTCGCGCATGGCAAATTGGTCAATTCTGGCGAATTTGATGGCCTGGATTTTGAGCAGGCGTGTGCGGCCATAACGGAACGTTTCGAGAGCACTGGGAAAGGCAAAAGCACAATCAATTATCGCCTCCGCGACTGGGGCGTTTCGCGGCAACGGTATTGGGGTACGCCGATACCTATCATTTACTGCGATGCATGTGGAGCCGTGCCCGTGCCGGCCGATCAACTGCCAGTCGTATTGCCGGAAGATGTTGAGTTTACGGGCGTGGGTTCGCCGCTCAAGGACATGCCCGAATTTTATGAAGCGCCTTGCCCCAAGTGCGGCAAGGCGGCGCGTCGCGAAACCGATACCTTTGATACCTTTGTTGAGTCATCCTGGTATTTCGCCCGTTATGCCTGCCCGGATAACGATCAATCCATGCTTGATGAGCGAGCCGGCTATTGGTTGCCGGTAGATCAATACACCGGCGGAATTGAGCACGCCATTCTGCATTTGTTGTACGCGCGGTTTTTCCAGAAGCTGATGCGCGACGTAGGCTTGTCAGCAGCAAGTGAGCCTTTTACTAATCTCCTGACACAAGGCATGGTGCTGAAAGACGGCGCCAAGATGTCAAAAGCAAAAGGCAATACCGTTGATCCGCAGGCACTGCTGGAGAAGTATGGTGCCGACACAGTCCGTTTGTTCATGATGTTCGCGGCGCCGCCTGAGCAGGCTCTGGAGTGGTCTGATGACGGTGTGCAGGGCAGCTATCGCTTTTTGAAAAGACTTTGGCACGCCGTTGCCAATTACAATGCTGCCGGCGCGGCAGAGCCACTCGACAGAGACAAGTTTTCCGCTGATCAGAAGGAGTTGCACCGCAAGACTCACGAGACTATTGCCAAGGTCAGTGATGACCTGGGCAGGCGCTACACGTTTAACACGGCCATTGCATCGTCTATGGAGCTGTTAAATAGTGCTTCGCGATTACAGGACGACAGTGCGCAGGGACGTGCGGTATTACGTGAGGCATTGGAAACGGTCGTTCTGCTGTTGTCGCCAATCGTTCCTCATATTGCTCATGAACTTTGGCACGCGCTCGGCCATGAATCATCCGTGGTTGACGCCAGTTGGCCTGTTATTGATGGAGAGGCTCTTGTACGTGACGTCATCGAGGTGATTGTCCAGGTTAACGGCAAATTGCGTGGTCGTATATCCGTGGCGTCAGACGCCGACAATGCACTACTCGAGCGCCTGGCACTGGCTGATGAAAACGTGCAGCGCTTCGTCGATAGCAAGCCGATACGGAAAGTCATTGTTGTTCCTGGCAGGCTGGTAAATGTCGTCGTCTAGGTTATATTCCGCTTTCTTTTTTTTGCTGCTGCTGGCAGCTTGCGGCTATCAGTTGCAGGGCGAATTTTCTGTGCCACCGAGCATGGCGAAGACCTACATTGCGACCGAAGATCGCTACAGTACTTTTTACATTGAACTGCGCAAGATGTTGCGTGCCAATGGCGTGCAGGTTGTCGACTCTGCCCGTGATGCAAGTGCCATATTTCACGTACACGCGGATATTACGGGGCAGCGCGTTTTATCAGTTTCTGCGCGTAATGTGCCGCGAGAGTATGAGGTTTTTTATACGATACAGTACAGTCTTGAAGACGAATCAAGGGTACTGATCGAGCCGCAGTTGCTGACGTTGACTCGTGATTACACTTACGATGAGACCAAGGTTCTCGGCAAGGCTCGGGAAGAAGAGTTTCTGCGGGCGACAATTGTCAAAGACATGGTTCGAATAGTTTTGAGACGCCTTTCCTCAATCTAGATTTTCTATCCGGGATTTCACGATGACAGCAAGCAGTGAGAGCGTAATCCCTGATGTGCAGCGCATGGCAGATCTTGCAGCCGGGGCCGCCGCAAGTTTGTTACAGCGATTTGATTTGGCGTTGCATTTGGTCAGCGATCAAAGTGCCATTCCTGGCAGTTTCTGGGGCGACGAGGAAGCGGGGGTCAGGGGGCAGGTTGTGTATGTCCGCGCCGATACGCCCGTGCATTCTTTACTACATGAATCTTGTCACGTCATTTGCATGGACCAAAGGCGGCGCGCCGCTCTTGATCGTGATGCGGGCGGTAACGACCTTGAAGAGTCTGCTGTATGTTACCTGCAGATCCTTCTGGCGGATTTTTTGCAGGGTGTCGGCAGAAACCGTTTGATGGCTGATATGGATGTCTGGGGGTATAGTTTTCGGCTGGGGAAGACGCAGGACTGGTTTGCCCATGATGCTGACGACGCACGGCGCTGGCTGATTGAGCACGATCTGATTGATGCTGCGGGCGTGCCACAGTGGCAGTTGCGCCTGGAATAAAGAACGAAAAACCGGCGGTGGCTGGCAAAGTGCCAGGCCGGTGTCCTATAGTTAACAGCTATGCCTGGTGCGGAGGGATGTGATGGCGGTTCTGCGTTATGCAGTTTACTTCATTGTCCTGGCGATACTCATCGTTGTGCTGACTAAACTGGAAGTTGCCTTCCCCGGCATCTTGCAGGTAAAGACGCTCGTCGATTCCGACACCCTGTTGCGATTTATGGAATATTCGCCTTTGCAGGTCGTGCAGCTTGGCATGTTGTTTATTTGCGGTTTACTGCTGGCTCTTGTTGCACGTAACGTTCCCTCCCAAAGGCCGATTGCTTTTTTGTTTGGTGGGATTGCCTTGGCGTTCCTGATTCATGAGCTCGAATATTTTCTCGACAGCCTGATAGGCGAAAATTTCTGGTTGTTTGTACTCGCCGTGGCTCTCGCATTGATTATCGTCTATACGTTGCGTCACAAGCGCCAATTTAACATTGCATGGGGCCGGATCTGGCCTTCACCGGGAATTACGTTGTTATTTGCCGGTTGGATCGTGATCGCAATTTTTGCTTTGCTGGTTGGCCAGGAATCATTGTGGAAGGCGATACTGGAGAACGGCTATGAACCGTTGGCTAAACGCGCCGCGGAAGAATTTATGGAGCTCGCGGGTTACAGTATCTGGCTCATCGGTACGATTGAATATGCGATCCAGGCTCATGTCATATCGAGCCGGGAACCACAGACAGCAGTTGCCAAGCGTCGCGCGGGCAGGCGGCAAAATACGCGAGGCCGTTTTTGATAAATAGGGCGGATGCGACAACACTCGGCCGAGTCTTATTGCTATCATTGCCGTTTTCCAGACTCAAACTGACGTAACGGTAGCTGATTATCAAATGGCTTTAAAAATTCATGACACGTTGAGAGGCGATAAAGTCCCCTTTGAACCGCTCGTTGACGGCGAGGTGACGATGTACCTCTGCGGGCCGACGGTTTACAACTACGCGCACATAGGTAACGCCCGACCGGCAGTTGTGTTCGACCTTCTGGCCAGGTTGCTGCGACGTGCTTACAAGGTTACTTTCGCCCGCAATATCACCGACGTAGATGACAAGATAAATGCGGCCGCAGTCGCGTCTGGCAAGACAATCCAGGAAATAACCGGGCGCTACATCAAGGCGTATAACGACGATATGTCGGCCCTCGGCGTATTACCGCCTGATATCGAACCGCACGCGACTCAGCACATCGCCGAGATGATTAGCATGGTCAAGTCTCTGATTGAGTCGGGCAATGCGTATGTGGCGGAAGGGCATGTTCTGTTTGATGTCAGCTCGTACGAAGATTACGGGCGCTTGTCGAAAAGAAACCTTCGGGAAATGATAGCGGGCTCACGAGTTGAGGTGGCGCCATACAAGCGCTCGCCACAGGACTTTGTGCTTTGGAAGCCATCGACTCCCGAATTGCCGGGTTGGGACTCGCCTTGGGGCAGAGGTCGGCCGGGCTGGCATCTCGAATGCTCTGCGATGGCTGAAAAGCATCTTGGCCGCACGATTGACATCCACGGCGGTGGCCTCGATCTTGTTTTTCCTCATCACGAAAATGAATTGGCGCAAAGCCGTTGCGCCCATAACGGCGAGCCATTCGCGCGCTACTGGATGCATAACGGTTTTCTCAGTATGGACAGCACCAAGATGTCCAAGTCATTGGGCAATGTGTTGCTGGTGCACGAATTACTTGAGTCTGTTCCGGGCGAGGTCATACGCCTAGCATTATTGAGTGCGCATTATCGGCAACCACTCGACTGGTCGGGCGATACCCTGACGTCAGCACGGCGCATGCTTGATCGACTTTACGGCGCCGTACGGGATGTCGATATCGGCGCGTCTGAAAGATCTAATGCGGTACCACTGCCGGCTGTCATTGAAGCGCTGGAGGACGATCTGAACTCGCCGAAAGCGATGGCGGAGATGTTCAGCGCAGCGAAGGAACTGAACAAAAGTACGGATGCTGCCGATCGCAAGGCTCTGGCGGCCAGTTTGCTGGCAGCGGGTGATGTGTTGGGTTTGCTGCAGTGGTCCGTTGAAGAATGGTTTGCCGGCGCCAGCTCAGATGGCATGTCTGCCGATGAAATTGAGGCACTGCTCGTGGAGCGCGAAGAAGCGCGCGCAGGGCGTGATTTCGCGCGGGCGGATGCTATTCGAGACGAGTTGGCGGCCGCCGGTGTAACAATCGAAGACAGCGCGGAAGGCACTCGCTGGCGCCGCGTCGAGAAGGATCAAGATGAATGAGGTTGAACAGGCTCAAGAAGAGCTTGTCGAGGAATTCAGTTTCTTTGATAACTGGATGGATCGTTATCAATACTTGATCGATCTTGGCCGGCGCTTGCCTGAGTTTCCGGATGCAGCGCGGATTGATAAGAACAAGTTGAAAGGCTGTCAGTCGCAGGTATGGATTACCGCGAAAAAAGTTAACGGGCGCATCCAATTCCAGGCGATAAGTGATGCCGCGATTGTATCCGGGTTGATTGCTGTCTTGCTTCGTATTTATAGTGGCAGGCGCGCCGAAGATATCGTCAATACGCCGGCAGATTTTGCCGCTGCCATCGGTCTTGAGCAGCACTTGAGCCCTACTCGCAGTAACGGCCTTGCCGCGATGCTCCATGCCATTAAATCTTTTGCGGCGGAGTCGCTCGAAGAGTGAAACAGCGCTTGCGCCATATTTTCGCGTGGCCCTTAATTTTGCTGGTTCGGTTTTACCGTTACGCGATATCGCCCCTATTGGGCGCTAACTGTCGCTATGAGCCTACGTGCTCGGCGTATGCTGAGGAGGCGCTGCGTCGCCATGGTGTGTTGCACGGTGGGTGGCTTGCGCTCAAGCGCATCTCTCGCTGCCATCCGTGGGGTGGATCGGGTTATGACCCAGTCCCTCCGGCAAATCAAGCAGAAGTTGGCAGCGACAAAGACTGAGTAATGTTCGGTATTCGTGAACTCATTGCAGAACTCCTCTACCCGTTTCGGGACATTGCCATTTTATTGGCGATGGTCGTGTTTGCTGCCTTATTTTCATTATCGGTGTGGGCGGGGCTGTTTGGGTTGTGGCTGCTTTTGGCAATAATCCCCGCTTTTTTTCAATATTTATTAATAGTCGTGGAAGCGCGAGCTGCGGGCAAAGAGGTACCGGCGGCTGGCGTCGAGTTATTTAGCTGGGTGCAAAATCTGTGGGGCCTGTTTCCGTTGGTATTGATCGGTGCCGCCGTTGTCACGGTCTACCTGCTGGTAACGGCTGATCAGTATTATTTCGCCGGCATGGCTGCGGCGTTGATATTCATGGCATTGCCCGCTTCACTTGCAGTCCTGGCAATTACCCATAGTCCCGTTGAGTGCTTGCGGCCGACGCGACTTTGGTTGGTAGCCAGGGGCTGGGGGCCGTACTATCTGCTTGTCTTGGCTGTATCGCTAGTCGCAGTAACGATTCTTTACCTGGTAATCGAAGCTGGCTTACCAATTTTCTATACAACGCTGGCGATTTTGTATGGATTGTTGCTGCAGGCGAGCGTTAGTGGACACGCGTTGGCTAAACAGGGAACGTCAATAGAATTGTCAATTCCCGATCCAGTATTGCCGGATGAATCTGAATTGCTAGAACGGGCCAAACGAGATCGCACGATTATTTTGAATCACGCGTACGGAATGGTTAGTCGTGGCAATCGTGCTGGTGGCGTGCGGCATGTATTGGATGCGATATCAGACAGTTCCGACCAGGTTGAAGACTACCGCTGGTTCTTTGCCGAGATGTTGCGTTGGGATTCCAGCGACGCGGCGTTACTCGTTGCGCAAAAATTTATTTCCCTGCTGTTGATCGAGGGCCTGGATCAGGAAGCTGCAAAAATGATTGTTCGCTGTCGGTATGTGAATCCCGATTTCAAATTGCTCGTAGAAGATCGGCAATTAGCTCGCCGAATGGCGGAACGCTTGCATGATCCGGAACTTGTGGAGTGGTTGTCGTCTTGAGTCAGGAGGCTTGCGGATTATGCGGTACGGAGCAGGACGCCTGTCGAGTATTGATAAAATGTGCGACAGCGAGGGTAACGGCACCGAGTAACGTAAAGCTGCGGTCGGCAGCGAGTCCGTACAGATCGTGAGCGTAAGTGCCGCCAAATATCAGGAGCAACATGCCGGGCACTCCAATGCCCCAGACCAGCACGTTATGGTGTTTGTGGAAACCCAGACTTAATGCGACAAGGCTGACAGGCAGCACGATCCATAACATTTCGGCATGAAAGTGATCGCCGCTGACGGTGGATAGAAATGGCAACCCGGCGACGATGAATGGTAGCGCCAGGCAATGCACCAGGCACAGGCCAGACAGGGTGACTGCCGTCACGTCGAGTGCATTGCGCGATTTTCTGGAACTGTCATTCATTGCGGCTAAAAGCTAAGCTTCTCGGAGACATTAAGTAGGTTGGCAGCGGCTGTTCAGGGAATTCGCAGTCGCTCATTGAAATAAAAGGATATAACATAACAAAATGCCACGCAAGGCATTGTTTATCCGTGAATTGAAGAGATTGGAGCCCAATGGACAAGCGACTTCTGGATATCATTTGCTGCCCGGTAACCCATAAGGGTCTGGTGTTGGCGCGCGCTGATCAGTTGAAAAAGATCAACCAGGCCATCAAAGAGGGAAAATTGGTCAATCGGGATGGGGCAATTATGGAGCATCCACTGAAAGAGGCGCTGCTTACTGATGACGGCAAAATATTGTATCCCGTGAATGATGGAATTCCCGTTTTACTGGAAGGCGAGTCGGTGGGACTCGGGAGCATAATCTAGGTTCGGATTGCTAGGGTCGTTGCCTGCAGGACCCTCACGCATCATTTCAACTCGCTTTACGGGTCTACAGTCGTTTGAAAATTCACGCAAATCAACTTTCCGCACACCTGCAAAAGCCGGTTTTGCCTTGCTACCTGGTTAGTGGGGATGAGCCATTGCTGGTGCAGGAGGCGCTCGATGCGATTCGCGCCGCGGCCCGCAAGCAGGGGTTTACAGAACGTGACCTGCACATCACGGGACCAGGATTTGACTGGCGCCAGATGCAAGGCGGTAGCGCCAATATGTCGTTATTTGCAGAGCGGCGCATTTTTGAGTTGCGCATGCCCTCCGCAAAACCGGGTAAGGAAGGCGGAGCTGCCATCGTTGACCTGGTAGGTAACGCGGGTCCCGATATGCTCTTGCTGGTGGTTGCGCCCAAGCTGGATAAAGCGTCGCAATCTACTGCGTGGGTAAAGGCTCTTGATGCGCGGGGCGGCCAGATTCAGGTATGGCCGATTGATCAGCGGGAACTTCCCGGCTGGATTGCCGGGCGCATGCGTAACCGGGGATTGGATCCGGAGCCGGACGCGGTACGCATGATCGCTGATCGAATTGAGGGAAATTTGCTGGCGGCCCAGCAAGAAATTGAAAAGCTTCACTTGCTGTTGGGCAAGGAAAACGAACGGGTAAATATTACAGCGGAGCACGTCAGTCGCGCCGTGGTTAACAGCAGCCGTTACGATGTTTACAAGCTGGTTGATGCAGCGGTTAGTGGCAATGCGCAGCGGGCATTAAGAATTCTTGGTGGCTTGCATAACGAAGGTGTTGAACCGGTTATTGTTGCGTGGGCGCTTACTCGTGAGTTGCGTATGCTGGCTGGCCTTGCCGATAGTCTGGAGGCAGGTGCCGAAGCGGGTAATGCCATGCGCAAATGCGGTGTTTGGCAAAATCGACAAGGTATTGTGCGCACCTGTGTTACCCGTCACACGGTGAAAAGCCTGCAGAAATTATTGCAATCCGCCGGCCGCACCGATGCCGCTGCGAAGGGTCAGTTGGGTGGGGATCCTTGGCAACTGGCAATGGATACGGTATTAGGCCTCGCGGCCGATTCGGCGTGCGCAGCATGAAATCCATTGGCATTTTTGGCGGAACGTTTGACCCTATCCATTACGGTCATCTACGCACCGGGTTCGAGTTGCTTCAGGCTCTTGATTTGAGCGAGGTGCGCTTCATGCCAAGCGGCGAGCCGCCACACAGAAACAAGCCGCGGGCAAGCGCCGAGCAGCGGCTGGCGATGGTGCAATTGGCGACCGAGTCACAGGAAGGCTTTACTGTCGACGCGCGCGAGCAACAGAGGACGGGACCCTCGTACTCGGTAGATACACTGCGTGAGCTGCGTCTGGAAAATCCTGATGATTCGCTCTGTCTGATAGTCGGTATGGATGCTTTTTTGGGTCTGCCGAAGTGGCATCAGCAGCGCGAGTTATTGCGGCTGGCCCACATCATCGTGGCTCATCGGCCAGGCTGGAAAGCCCCCGTGGATGGACCACTGGGCGAATTGCTGGCGAGACATGGCAGTTCGAGTATGCAGGCATTGTCGGAGACAACCTGCGACAGAATTTACATACATGAAGTTACGCAGCTGGAAATATCATCAACTGATATTCGTGAGCTGGTGGCGGCGGGCCGCGACCCGCGATTCCTGATGCCTGATAGTGTGCGTGCGTTGATACAGACGACCGGGTGCTATCGCGGTGTCGAATGATTACAGATAACACAGAAATAATGGAACCAGTTAATGGACAGTGAGCAGCTAAAAGAACTGATCGTAAAAGCATTGGAAGACGTTAAAGGCAAAGATATCGTAACGCTGGATGTCAGGCGCATGACGCCGCTAACGGATTACATGGTCGTGGCAAGCGGGACTTCGAGTCGTCATGTCAAAGCACTTGCTGATGCGGTTGCCGACAAATGCAAGGAAGCTGGTCGCCGTCCCCTGGGCATTGAGGGCGTTGAGGGCGGCGAGTGGGTTTTGGTTGATATGCAGGATGCGCTGGTGCATGTAATGCTGCCTAAAGTAAGGGAGTTCTATAATCTCGAGAAACTTTGGTCGATCAGCCCGTCAGGCAGGAAATCGGCAAAGGAATAACACGTGCATTTGCGCTTGATTGCCGTAGGGGACCGCCAGCCTGTCTGGGTGGAAGACGCGTTCAAAGATTATGTGGCTCGCCTTCCGAAATCCTGGAAGTTTCGCCTTGATACGGTCGGTACCGCCAAGCGATTCAAAAGCACATCGGCGCAGCAAGCTATGGAAGCAGAGGGCCGTCTCATTCTGGATCAGATTCGGCCACATGACTGGGTCGTGGTTCTGGACGAGCGCGGCAAGGCACTGAGCACAGTGCAGTTGGAGCAGCAACTGGCCGACTGGCTGGCAGGAGGTCGTGACTTGTGTTTCATTATCGGCGGGCCTGATGGACTGGCGAAGGAAGTCAAGCAGCGAGCCGATAGCACCTGGTCCTTATCCAAACTGACATTGCCGCATGGCATGGTACGCGTGTTGCTGGCTGAGCAACTATTCAGGGTGTGGTCCATGTCTACCAATCATCCCTATCATCGAACCTGAAGAGTGGCGACAGTGAACAAATTAATGGTCGCAGAGCAGCACCTTTACCTGGCTTCTGGTTCACCGCGGCGTAGAGAGTTACTGGAACAGCTTGGTGTTAAATTCGAGATTATTAAAGTTGCTGTTGACGAGTCGCGGCTCGCGAATGAAACACCGCTAGCAATGGTTGTGCGATTGGCGAGTGCCAAGGCAGCGCATGGTCGAGCACTGGCGGCGAACAATTTACCGGTATTGGCTGCCGATACCATTGTTGCAAAGGGCAATGAAGTTTTTGGCAAGCCACGATCTCGTGCAGAAGGGTTGGTGATGTTGGCGACCTTGTCTGGTACAACCCACGAGGTGTTTACCGGTATTGCGCTTGACGTGGACGGGCGCCAGTTGACGCGCACATCTGTGACTCGAGTGCAATTTCGCACCATTGATTCCGCCGAAGCCGAAGCGTATTGGGCGAGCGGGGAACCGGCCGACAAGGCTGGTTCTTATGCTATTCAAGGGCTGGGTGGTGTGTTTATTAGCCACATCGAGGGCAGTTATTCCGGTGTGGTTGGCCTGCCGGTTTTTGAAACAGCCGAGTTACTGAGACAATCGGGAATTATGTTACTCAATGCAGCGGACGGATGACAAGGTGACAGACGAATCCTCCAAAGAAGAAATTTTGATAAACGTAACGCCGCGAGAGGTGCGCGCGGCGTTGCTCGAGAATGGTATTTTGCAAGAGATCTTTATTGAGCGAACCGCCAAGAGAGGTTTGATCAGCAATATCTATAAGGGACGGGTGTCCCGCGTTCTTCCCGGTATGCAGGCTGCTTTTATCGATCTTGGTCTGGAGCGTACCGGCTTCCTGCATGTGTCCGACATATTCAGAGGTGATCCCCAGAACAGCGAGAACAAAGAGACAGAGGCAACGATTAACGAGTTGGTGCGTGAAGGCCAGGAGTTACTGGTGCAAGTGTTAAAAGATCCCATAGGAAGCAAGGGCGCCCGATTAACCACCTTTGTCACTTTGCCATCGCGCTTGCTCGTCTTGCTGCCGAAAGGAAATACGGTGGGTATTTCCGCGCGTATTGAGGACGAGGCGGAGCGCGAACGGCTGCGGCAAATGATTGACGCATTGCGCGTTGAGAGCGGCTGTACTGCTGGTTTTATTGTGCGCACCGCCGCTGAGGGGGCCGGCCTGGAGGCGCTTCAGGCGGAACTGCATTTTTTGTTGAAATTATGGAGTGTCGTTCAGGAACGGTGCAGCAAGAGTGCGGTAAAAGAGGTAGTACATGAAGATTTGCCGCTGCCGATTCGAATTCTGCGGGACCTGGTCACACCGGATGTCGAGAGTATTCGAGTTGACTCTGAAATAGCGTATCGCAAGATGAAAGAGTTCGCCGGGGAGTTTCTGCCCGAGGTGGAGCCAATAGTCGAACTGTATAAGCGGCGCAGACCAATTTTCGATTTGCACGGAGTGGAGGACGAAATCCGCAAAGCGTTGGAGCGCAATGTTTCACTGAAATCGGGCGGTTACATCATTATTGACCAGACGGAGGCGATGACAACGGTCGATGTGAATACAGGGGCTTTCGTCGGCCATAAAACGCTCGAAGAAACTATATTTCGCACCAATCTAGAGGCAGCGGTTGCTATTGCCCGGCAACTAAGGCTAAGAAACCTCGGTGGCATTATCATTATCGATTTCATCGATATGGAAGAAGAGGAGCATCAGCGTCGGGTATTGGCAGCTCTGGAGCTGGCAATGGTCGGCGATCACGGTAAATACCAGATTACTGAGGTGTCGCCGCTGGGCCTGGTCGAAATGACTCGTAAGCGCACCCGGGAGAGCCTGGAGCATATCTTGTGTGAAAGTTGCCCAAGTTGTAATGGTCGAGGTTTCGTGAAGACCTCAGAAACCGTATGTTTTGAAATATTTCGTGAGATTATTCGGCAACATCGCCAGTTCGAGTTTGATGAACTGCTGGTTATGGCGCATCAGGACGTTATCGAGTTATTACTCGATGAAGAATCCAAAGGTTTGGCGGAGTTAGAGGCGCATATCGGCAAACCGGTCAGATTGCAGCCAGAGACGTTGTATTTGCAGGACCAGTTTGATGTTGTACTGATGTAACTCGAAATTGTGTAATTAATGTGTGGTAGCCGTTCGAAGAATTGTCGAACCAGATGAATTGATCCAGCAGGCCGAATGAAAAAATATTTCCAGAAATTTATCAAATTCATCGCTTACACAGCGGCAACCATTGTCATTTTGTTGGCGCTGGTCGTTGGTCTGTTTCGCCTGTTATTGCCGCGCCTTCCTGAATATCAGGATGAAATAAAATTAAGAGCTGGAGCGGCAATAGGCGTAGACGTTGATTTCAGCAGCATGAACGCTCGCTGGCGTTTTAGTGGCCCACAGTTGAATTTTTATGGCGCTGAGATCAAGTGGCCAGACAGCATGGCAGCATTGATCGATGCGCAGGAAGTCAGCGTCGGTATCAATTTGTACAGTTTGCTGGTCGATCGTGCCCTGGTAATAGATCAACTTATTGTGCAAGGCGCAGAGTTAAGCGTTGCGATGGACGGTGACGGCGCATGGGTAATCCAGGGGCAACCGCTTGAACGGCTATTGCAACTTCGTCCACCGGAAAGTGACGAGGTCAATGACCTGATCATTATTGCTGATCAACTCCTCGTTACTTACGAATATGCCAGCGCTGCCCCCCCAATATCGATTGTCGTAAAGCATGTACGTATTGATCGCGATGCCGAAGGGTTTGTGGCCGAGGCATCCGTCGACCTGCCGGCTGACATGGGTGGCCGAGCTGAGATAGCAGCTAACTACAGTAGCCCAATTGATGGTATTGGCGAGGGTCACTGGCAATTGTTTGCTGACTCGCGCGATGTTCACCTGGATGGTTGGTCAAAATTGCTGCCTGACTCTGCAGCCGCCCCGCTTGCGGGTTCCGGGAGTTTGACCAGCTGGATCGAGTTTGGTGACGGTCAATTATTAAGTGCGACGTCAAATTTCAATTTATCAGAATTTCGCTATGGCACTGATGACAGTGCCTGGCCGGCAACACTTGAGGGTCGGGTGGAGTTTTCTCGTAAAGATTCTGGTTGGCTACTGGCGGCTGAAAAATTACGCCTCGAAACGGGCAGGGGCGAGTGGCCGGAATCTACATTACGAGCAGAGATCGCTCGCACCGATAGCGGTGAGCTGGACATCGTTGATTTTCAGGCCAGTTTTCTGAATCTGGATGATCTCGGGTTTCTATCTCAGTGGCTGCCCGCGGACTACAGGGATGTGTACTCCCGCTATCAGCTGGCAGGTATTGTGCGCGATCTCAAATTTTCGGCAAGCGCGGTTATGACAGGCGCGAAAAAATTTCAACTTCTGGCAGAGTTGCAAGATGTCGCTGTTGCGTTGGGCGAAGAAAGGCCGGAGTTAAGAAATTTTTCGGGGAATTTGCGGGCCACGGACACTGGTGGGCGTCTGGTAGTGGATTCGCAAAACCTGGGTTTTAATTTTCCGGCACTGTTTGATCATCAAATTGACTTTGATCATGCCGACGGGACGTTGGTATGGCGCTACAATAGCAACGGCTTGTTAATCTTGTCGGACAGGATCCGGGTCAAGAACAGCGATTTCGAGAGTCTCAGCAGTTTGCAAATCAATCTGCCGAGAAACGATGAGTCGCCGATTATCGACCTTGATAGCCACTGGAGCCTGACAGATCTTTCGCACGCACAAACCTATTTACCGTCGAAAGTACTGAGCCCACGGACCTATGACTGGCTAACCAAGGCATTGGTCGCAGGCAGTATTTCGCAGGCAACCACACGTTTGACCGGACCGATTCGTAAGTTTCCCTTTGATCATGATGAAGGACGGTTTCGGGTAGAGGCGACTGTTGAAAACGCAGAATTAAATTACGCTGATTCGTGGCCAAACGTTCAGAACATGAATCTGGAATTGGTCGTCGACAAGGCGCGATTATATTCACATCACAATTCGTCGACGAATACCGACAACAAAGTTGTCGACGCGAAGATTGAAATCGCAGATTTGCGCGAGGCGGTTCTGACTATCGACGCTGATGTGATTGGTACATTGAACAGTCTGCGGACGTTTGCGAGTAACAGTCCGATCGCAAATGTTTTCGGTGGCCGCATTGATATGGTCAAGGCTGATGGTAATGGCGTTGTTAACCTTGATCTCGTTTATCCGATCAAGAATGGCGATGCACACACGTTTACCGTCAATGTGACAACTCATGACGGGATCATAAATGTAGATGGGTTGAAAGCGCCGGTTACGGAACTGAGTGGACGTGTTGTTATTAGCCGAGACGATATTAGCTCTAGCAACTTAACGGCTAACTTCCTGGGTCAGCCAATTGCTTTACAACTGTCACTTAATCCTGAAGCGGCCTACAGCGTGCTCTTGCAAGTGGACGGCGTAGTGACGGCGGACGGCCTCGTTACCGACCTTGGGTTGCCACTTGGCAAACAGTTGGCTGGTCAGACTCTCTACAGTGCGCGCCTCAATTTTCCGCGGCGCGATGCTGAGGTACCTGCGCATTTTCAAATAGATATTGATTCCGAGCTTGAGGGTATGCAGATTCTGTTACCGGTACCGGTGGCCAAGGATGCAGCCACTGCGGAAGCTCTGCGCTTGCACCTGGTCTTTCCCGAGGACGGGCAGCTGGCATTGTTGGGGCGGCTTGATGACAGGGCGGACTGGCTGTTTGATTACAGGGTCCGCGATAGCGAAATGCAGTTCGAAAAAGGATCTGTAGTCATAGGCGGTGCGATCGCCGCCGCAGCAGAGGCTGAGGGTTTACACGTCAGTGGCAAAGCGACCGAGGCGCGTTTACAAGACTGGCTGAATTTGGATGATGGCGAAGAAGGCGGCCTCGGCAGCCAGCTTCAGACGGTTGATCTGCAGCTCGATAATTTCTATGCACTGGGGCAGCACCTGGTTGATCATCATATTACTGTCGATCGCAGCGAGCAGGACTGGCTGGTACAAGTGAATGGCGACCTGGTTTCAGGGTCTATATTTGTGCCGTTTGATTTCAAGAGTGGCAGATCCCTGGTAATGGATATGGAAAAACTGTTCTTGAAAGGCGGCGACTCACAGCCAACCGCGCAAGGTGATCCAACAGAATATCCGCCTATATCAATAAAGGCGGAGCAGTTCGTATTGGGTGTGCGTCAACTAGGGCGACTCGAAGCCGAAATTTCGCGTATTCCGGAAGGGCTTGTGCTCGATTCTGTAACGACTAAAGATGCGGCTTTTGGTTTCGTCGGCAGTGGCCGCTGGGTAACCGACCTGATGGATGAAAGTGGGCAACGCAGTTATTTATCTGGAACCCTATCGGGAACCGACGTTGACGCTGCAATGAAACGCCTGAGTTTTGATTCTGGCATTGAGGGCAAGAAATTCGAGTTTGTTCTTGACCTGAGCTGGTCGGGTGGGCCCCGAGACGATTATCTCGAAAGTCTGGATGGCCAGGTCGGAATAAATTTTGGCAGTGGTCAGCTCAAAGAGGTGGAGCCAGGTGCTGGTCGGGTATTTGGTTTGATGAGTATTGTTTCATTACCTCGAAGACTTTCACTCGACTTTAGTGACGTATTTCAAAAGGGCCTGGGCTTTGATGGTATTCGCGGAAACTTCCGCATAGTTAATGGCGCGACTTACACCTGCGACCTTAGTCTAAAAGGGCCGGCGGTTGATATTGGTATTGTAGGTCGAGCCGGTTTGGTGACGGAGGATTACAACCAGGCAGCGATCGTGAGCGCCAATGTTGGTAACACGCTACCTGTAGTCGGTGCAGTAATGGCGGGCCCCCAAGTGGCTGCTGCGCTGCTGATCTTTTCGCAGATATTCAAAAAGCCGCTGGACGAAATTGGTGAGACTTACTACAAAATCGGCGGGTCATGGGATGAGCCGACAATCGAGCCTAGCGATGCGGCTCGGTTTGCGGCGGTTAGTGATCTCGCAGGCTGCCTGAGTGAGCCACAGTGAGTGCGCCATGAGCCAGGCAATCGCTGAAACAGTTGTGCGAGCTGCCGCCATTCAGATGAATAGCGGTGCAGATGTCACTGCGAACCTTGTCCTGGCTGCGACTCTGCTTACCGAAGCCAGGCAGACGGGATGTCGTTTTGCGGCATTGCCTGAAAATTTTGCATTCATGGGCAAGCGCAATGCAGATAAATTAGCGGTTGCAGAAGAGGTCGGCATCGGTCCTATTCAAGATTTTCTGGCGGACATATCGCGGCGGTTGGAAATGTGGGTAGTCGCGGGCAGCGTAAACATTAGATCGGAACTGCCTGATCGTTGTTACGGCAGCAGCCTCGTTTACGATCCGAGCGGGCAGGTTGCAGCTAGATACGACAAGATTCACTTGTTTGATGTGAGCTTGCCAGACAAGAATGAGCAATACCGAGAGTCTGCGGTGCTCAAGCACGGCAGCGAAGTTGTGGCATTGACCACCGATATTGGCAGGCTAGGCCTTACGATTTGCTACGATTTGCGCTTTCCTGAGCTGTTTAGATACCTGGTTGATGAAGGTGCAACGGTGTTCACGGTGCCGGCCGCATTTACTCAGGAAACAGGGAAGGCGCATTGGGAGGCCCTATTGAGGGCTCGTGCCATCGAAAACCTGGCCTATGTAATTGCGCCGGGCCAGCACGGCCAGCACGCAGATGGTAGAACCACGTTTGGACACTCAATGATAATTGATCCATGGGGTCAGGTTATTGCCAGGCAAGATAGTGGAGACGCTGTGGTGATCGCGGAAATTGATCCGCAATTGCCACAACGGTTACGTGCAAGCTTTCCGGCGTTGCAACACCGACGAATTTAAACGAGATAATTGTGACTGATAATAATTCCAACGATGTGACTGTAGATAGTGTGATGGGGCGATTGCTTGCACCGACCGGTCTGGACGACGGGCATTTGAGTAAAACGCTTGATTCAATCATGACGCGTAACGTCGATGCAGCGGACCTGTATTTCCAGGTAAGTCGCCACGAAAGCTGGACCATCGAAGATGGCATCGTCAAAGAAGGAAATTTCAGTCTTGATCAGGGTGTTGGGGTCAGGGCGATCAGCGGTGAGAAGACCGGTTTTGCTTACTCGGACGAGTTGCTGCTGCCTGCTTTGCAGCATGCGGCCGGTGCGGCGAAGGCGATCGCCCGTTCTGGCAAGGGCGGAGCAGTGCAGGCGTGGGCGCGCTCCGAGCAGCGCATCCTTTATCCCGCGGTAGACCCAACTACCAGTATTAGCGATAAACAAAAAACCGAGCTGATCGCCCACATCGATGCGGAGACCCGTAAACTGGATAAGCGCATTGAGCAGGTGATCGTCAGCTTGAGCAGTGTTCAGGACATGGTCTTGATTGCTGCGTCAGACGGCACCCTGGCAGCCGATATCAGGCCCCTGGTGCGTATGAACGTGAGTGTTATCGTGGAACAGAACGGACAGCGTGAGCAGGGCTACTCCGGAGGGGGTGCGCGCAGTGATCTCAATTATTTCTTAAACACTGAGCACGCGATGGATTATGCGCGGGAAGCGGTGCGCCAGGCTCTGGTTCAGCTTGAGGCAGTGCCAGCGCCGGCAGGCAGCATGCCGGTAGTACTCGGCGCAGGCTGGCCCGGAATTTTATTGCATGAGGCTGTTGGCCATGGGCTGGAAGGCGATTTCAATCGCAAAGGGACATCAGCATTTAGTGGCAAAGTAGGGCTGCAGGTAGCTTCTCCACTCTGCACTATTGTGGATGACGGTACGCTAGCCGGGCGACGCGGATCCCTGTCCGTGGACGATGAGGGCGTCCCTGGCCAGTACAACGTGTTGATCGAAAAAGGGATTCTGCGAGGATATATGCAGGATAAGCTCAATGCTCGTCTCATGGGTGTGAATCCAACCGGCAATGGAAGGCGCGAATCCTTCGCTCATGTACCGATGCCGCGCATGACCAATACGTACATGTTGGCAGGTCCACATGATCCGGCGGAAATCATCGCGTCCGTGAAAAAAGGCTTGTACGCGCCTAATTTTGGCGGCGGTCAGGTTGACATAACGTCAGGAAAGTTTGTTTTTTCGGCGAGCGAGGCGTATCTGATTGAAAATGGCAAGGTAACCGTACCCGTCAAGGGCGCCATGCTGATTGGCGACGGTCCGGAGGCGCTTAGCAGGATTTCAATGGTCGGTAATGATTTGAAGCTGGATACGGGTGTTGGCACTTGTGGCAAAGAGGGGCAATCGGTTCCGGTCGGCGTAGGTCAGCCTACTCTGAAAATAGACGAGATAACGGTTGGTGGGACCGGCTAGTACGAATTTCGGGCTTCGTCCGGCACATACCTTTTTGCATTTGTGACTTTGCTTTCAACGTTTGCAGATAATATTAATTATAATTGGTACGGATAATTGCGGTAATTAGTGAGAGATTCGTTATGTGGGTGTCAAAACCTTTTTATGAGAGCCTTCCCTATTTGTATCTGGTGACGGGCGTACTGTCGCTGGCTGCGGCTATGTACGTTAATTACTGGTATTGGCCAACGATTTGCTTTTCAGTTGGATTGTTCAGCCTGGTTGCCGGGTTAGTTGTCTTGTTGAAGCGCAGAGATCACCGCGATCCTGAACAAGGCGCGAGGCAAAAAAGAGAGCTCTAGGAAGGTTCTGCAGGATGCGTCGCTTCAGGTTTGTTTTTCAGTAATTATAGAGTCTTCAGTATCCAGCTCAGTATTGCGCAAGTCTGTATAGACCAGTTCATGCATACCTACTGCAATAACATCTCCGTCTTTCAAGACGTGTTTACGCACCTTCTCTTCGCCTATAAACATGCCATTCGTACTTTTTAGATCTTCCAGAATGCATTCGTCGAGTGTTGTCAGGATTTGCGCATGATGGCGGCTGATAAATTTGCTCTTTACGTAGATATCATTATCGGGTGTACGGCCAATAATTACGCGACCACTCGACAACAAATAACTTCTAATAACTTCGCCGTCTTGGCGCAGCTCAACGCGAGCCATGGCCAGCGAACCTGTTTGGCTGGGCAGGATGGTGGCTAGCTGCGCCATTTGCCCGGTTCCATCCTCAGATTCCTGCCAGCCCAATTCCTGAACGGCCGACATGACATCTTGATTGTCAATTTTAACTTTGTCTTCAGCGAAGGCGCACAACATAGCCGTGTCGCAAAGCGTATTGGTCAGCCTGGGTACGCCACCCGTATACCTGAATATTGTGGCCAGGCTTTCTTCGTCAAATAACTCTTTTTCTTCGTAGCCGGCAACGGCTAATCGATGATCGATATACTCGCGCAACTCGATTTGATTTAGAGGTATTAAATGCAGCCGCAATCTCACTCGTTGCAGCAACTGCTTGAGCTCCGGTGAGTCTAGTGTTTCACGTAATTCAGGTTGGCCAGCCAGGATAATTCGCAGCACTTTTTCTTTCTGCGTTTCGATTCCTGACAACAGGCGGATTTCTTCGAGGACTTTCGCGGTCAGATTTTGCGCTTCATCAATAATGAGGATGACTTTCTTGCCCTTCGAATATTGTTCAACAAGAAACATGTTGAACATATCGAGAAGCTCGACCTTACGCTTGTTGAATGGTTTGAAACCAAACTCGGCAAGGGCTGCCTGTAAAAACTGCGTGGGTGACAGTTGTGTCTGCGAAATAACGGCAAAAACAATGTCGTCGCCGAAGTCCTGCAGAAAGGCCTGCAACAGCGTCGTCTTTCCCGAGCCGATTTCACCGGTTATCACGACAAATCCGTCTGACAAGAGGATCGTCGATTCCATATAGGCTTTGGCCCTGGCGTGCTGCTTGCTCCAGTAGACAAAGTCCGGATCGGGCGTTAGCTGGAACGGTTGTTCTTGCAGTTTGAAATGTTCAAGGTAAGACATATAAGCAGTTATACGGTCTCGGCAGATTCTGGTTTAAAAATCATCACTTATTTTACTGTTTTTGCTCGATGAGTGCTCAAGTGTACCCAAAAAAACGTCGCGACGGGCGAATCCGTAACCGCATATGCCAAGGTTGTCAGCGTACCAAAGTCAGTAGCTTCTCCAAATCTCGATCACGCTCTGCGACGGAGTTACGCACTACAGTCACATGGCCGACTTTGCGGCCGGGTCGCGCGGCCTTGCCATAATCGTGAACGTGACAATCACAGGCATTGAGCAGGTCTCTTGTCGGCGGCATCTTGCCGATGAGGTTGATCATGCCGCTGTATCCACTGGGGGTGGTGGAACCAAGCGGCAAGTCACAAATGGCCCGCAAATGGTTTTCGAACTGGCTGGTTCGCGCACCTTCGATAGTCCAGTGTCCCGAGTTGTGTACGCGTGGGGCAAATTCGTTAGCCAGCAATTTTCCGTTAACGACGAAAAATTCGATTGTCAGCACACCAACGTAATCCAGGGCGCCTAGCAGTTTCTGCAGGTAGCTTGCGCCAAGTTTACTCATGGGCGCTGAGTCTACCGGGGCTTTGGAGATGCGCAGTATCCCATCTCTGTGTTGGTTTTCGGTCATGGGATAAGTTACAACCTGGCCGCTGATGTTGCGTACGCCGATCGCAGACACTTCATAGTCGAAGGGTATACATTGCTCGACCACTAAAGGTGATTCGCCAAGTTCGGCCCAAGCAGTCGACAGGTCATTAGTAGTTCTGATAAGGAACTGTCCTTTACCGTCATAGCCCATGCGGCGCGTTTTAAGGACCAGAGGCAGGCCAATAATCCGTGCGGCGTCCTGTAAGTCAGCCATTGAACTAACGGCGTGCCATTGCGCTACTGGTATGCCCAGCTTTTCGAACAGTTGCTTTTCGTGCACCCTGTCCTGTGCGTGTTGCAATGCCTGCGGTGGCGGGTAAACGCTGGATAGTTTTTGGAGGGATTCGACTGCTGTAACGGGTACATTTTCAAATTCGTAAGTCACGACATCGGTGGCACCAGCGAGTTCTTGTAGTGCTGCCGGATCATCAAAAGCGCCCTGGATGACGCGACCAATGTTGGCAGCAGGAGCCTGTGCGGCAGGATCCAGCAGCACGAATTCAAAATTCATGGGCAAGCCGGCGTGGCCTATCATGCGGCCGAGCTGTCCTGCTCCAATAATGCCGATTTTCATAAATGTGGCCTAGCCATCGGACCGCGGATCTGGTTGAGCCAGAACAGCGTTGGTCTGGTTGTCACGAAAAGCGTCCAGGCGAGCTGCTACAGCGTTGTCAGCAAGAGCCAGAATGGCCGTCGCCTGCAAAGCAGCGTTGATTGCTCCAGCCTTGCCGATTGCCATGCAGGCTACTGGAACACCCCCTGGCATTTGCGCGATCGATAGTAAGGAATCCATGCCGTTCAACGCATCCGATTTTACGGGTACACCCAGAACGGGTAGGCGGGTCTTGGAGGCCACCATGCCAGGCAGGTGCGCTGCGCCGCCAGCGCCGGCGATAATGACTTGCAAACCGCGTTCAATAGCAGTGCTGGCATATTCGAAAAGCAGGTCAGGTGTGCGATGAGCTGATACAACACGGACTTCATAGTCGATGCCCAGCTTGTACAGAATTGCTGTAGTGTGTTTCATCGTGTCCCAGTCAGACTTGGACCCCATAATAATTCCGACTTTTGCATTCATAGTTACTGTTTTCCTGCAGCATTCTTTACGGCAATGCCTAGCTGCTTGTGTATTTCCTTAAACAATTTGCGGCGCAGAACCTTTTGATTCTTGTCCGATAATTCGTTGTTGTACTGTTGGTACAGGTTGCCGATTTCTTTTTCATCGCATACGGTCAGTTCGAAAAATAATTGCAGCGCTGTATTACCCTCACTGCATATCCGGTCGCGCCATTTCTCAGCGTCCTTGAAAATGCGTTTGTCGACACGCTCTTGGGCACCCAGTGCTTCAAAGCCTTGTCGTATTCCTTCGGCGTCCGCGGTGTGCCGCATCAGTTTACCAATCAACTGTCGTTGTCGGCGGAGCGCAGAGTTTGATTTTATATGTGAAGCATCAACAATTGCTTGCAGCAATCTCGGCTCCATAGGCAGGCCGGCCAGCTGCTCTGGTGATAGTTCGATAAGTTTTTCGCCGAGATCCTGCAGCTCTGTGAAGCGTCGCTTCATTGCGCTTTTGCTGGGTTTTTCGTCAGCGTCGAAATCTTCATTCTGTTGGTTGTGTGGCATAGCTATAGGATGGGGGGTGAAAAACGGGCATGATATCACTTTGCGCGGTATCGGCTCGTCTCTGAGCGGGGCCGGACACTATATTCAACCAATTATTGCGACAGGAGTTGCGAATTTATGACTGTTCCCGCCCGTCAGGAGCCGTTAAACAATATTGAGCTGGAGCGACTTGTCGCTACGGCTCTTGATGACGCGCGCGCCAAAGGTGCGGATCAGGCCGAGGTAGGCATTAGCCATTACCTGGGGCTAAGCGCCACCGCAAGGCTTGGTGACGTCGAGAGTCTTGAGTACACCAATGATCGCAGTCTCGGAATTACTGTCTATTTCGGGCAGCGGAAGGGTAATGCCAGTACCTCGGATCTGAGTGCGGCCGCAATCAAGGAGACTATTGCCAAGGCTTGCACATTTGCCGAACATACTGCCGCAGACAAGTGTGCCGGTCTGGCAGATGCCGATCTAATGGCGACGAATATTCCGGAGCTGGAGTTGTGTCATCGCTGGCCAATTTCGGCAGATGAGGCTATTCGTGTGGCATTGGAAACAGAATCCGCCGCATTGGGATTTGACAAGCGCATCACTAATTCCGAGGGCGCTACAGTATCTACTAGCCACGGTGTTCGTGCCTACGGTAATTCGCACGGTTTTGTTCATAGTTATTCCAAGTCGAGTCATAGTGTTAGCTGTTCCGTTTTGAGCAAGCAGGACGGCGAAATGCAACGCGACTACTGGTACAGCGTCTCTCGTGATCCGGCAACTCTTGACAGCCCCCAGTCGGTCGGTGCCAAGGCAGGAGAGAGGGCCGTAAGTCGTCTCGGGGCCCGCAAAATAAAGACGACTAAAGCCCCTGTTTTGTACGTTCCTGAACTAGCACGCGGTTTCGTTGGGCACGCACTGGGAGCTATTTCGGGTGGCGCGCAGTACCGCAAGTCATCGTTCCTGCTAGGGGCCGCTGGGCAAAAGATCTTTCCTGAGTTTTTTCAGATTCAGGAGCGCCCACATATTCCGCGAGCGATGGGTAGTAGCGCTTACGATAATGAAGGTGTCGCGACAACGGATCGCGATATCGTTATCGATGGTGAATTGCAAGGTTACGTGTTGAGCTCTTACTCGGCGTGTCGCCTTGGGTTAAAGACAACGGGCAACGCGGGTGGTGTTCATAACGCAGTTGTTCCTGGTAATGCCGACAGTCAGCAGGAATTACTCTCCGTGATGGGTACAGGGCTTTTGGTATGCGAGCTTATTGGTCAAGGCGTTAACGGCGTTACCGGTGATTACTCGCGAGGCGCTGTGGGATTTTGGGTTGAAAACGGTGAGATCGCGTATCCGGTGCACGAAGTTACCATCGCCGGAAATCTACGAAATTTGTATCAGCGCATTGTTGGCGTTGGTAAGGACCAGGATACGCGCGGCTCGATACGTTGTGGCTCCTTGCTCGTCGAATCGATGACAATAGCGGGCGCCTAGTTACGGCAGATCATGACTCCGTTTCTTCGTCGATCAAATCGGCCAGGGACTTGTTCATAATGACTTCATTGATTGCGGCTTCGATGGCTCCGCAAATTTCGTTGACCTTCTTGTCCCAGGTTGGATCTTTGTAACTTCCAGTTTCACCGTGCCGCCGCACCGGCTCCAATATATCGCTTACCTTGATCCGCGCCATTTCACGCCCCGGCAGCAAAACCTCGGCCTCTGTTGTGATCAGTATGCCCTGATCCTCCAGCGCCGCAATGATGGGCGATAGCGCTATTGTAGGGATCTCCAGATTCTTACTGAGCTGGTCCACGGTAATTGTCTTGTCAGAATTGCGAAATGCGCACCCAACAGTAAACATGATGTTCAATGCGAGACGCTCACGCATCGAGTTTGAAAGTCGTGGCTCCCGTCTGCCAATTCTCAAAAAGGCCGGGTGCTGATGGTAAAACGCAATTTGCGCACCCAATAACAGGATCAACCAATTCAGATAAAGCCAGATCAGGGCCGTAATGGCGACCGCAAAACCGGAATAGATTAGCTGGTTGCGGGTCGAATAGACCACGAAGGTCGCGAAAAAAGCACTGGTACTGGCCCAGATAATGCCGGCCGTCAAACCACCAATTACCGCCGATTTAAAATTGACCTTGGTATTTGGCATAAACGTATAGAGAAATGTGAATACTGCAGCGACCAATACGTAGGGAGTCAGTTCGGTGGCGAAGACGATCGGTGCGCCGAAATACTCGTTCTCCAATAACATTTGCGTAATGCGATTACTGCGAATTGAAGCAATCATGCCCATTGCGATAGTCATGACTACCGGCCCAATGAGCAACACGCTGAAATACTCTGAAAAACGCCGTGCCAGACTGCGCGGCTTATCGACGTGCCAGACATAATTAAAGCTGTCTTCCATCTTTTGCACCATCGACACAGCGGTGTAGATGAAGAAGGCGAGGCTTATGCCGCCGAGAAGACCGCCTTTAACGTTATCGACCAGTGCGATTATCTGGTTAGTGATTTCCACGCCGCGGTCGCCCAACGGAAGTAGAAAGTTGTAAAGATAAGGTTCCAGATCTTTGTGCTTACCGAACCCTTTCAAGACAGAAAAGCTGAACGCAAGCAGCGGGACCACAGACAATAACGTCGTGTACACAAGGCTCATCGCTCGGAGCGTAATCTGACCCGACAGAATGTCGCGTGTTAACGCGTATACGTAGCGCAGTAGCATCGCCAGCAATCGCGCTGGCATACCCAGCTTGCTGAGGTGTGTACCCCAGATAAATTTGTCTAGAAGTTTTTGAAGTCTGGCCAGCATAGCGCGACAAATTGTACCTCAGGAGTTCTTGGCCGGCGCACATATCTGCGGCTTGCGGGATCCAGTGTAGCTGCCAACCGGCTCAATATAGAGGCACATTTGGCCTCAGGTCTGCCACCGACGTCTTTAGGCTGTAATCAGCCTTAATGCTTCCCGGTATTTGTCGCCGGTCTTCTGCAATATCTCATCGGGTAACTCAGGACCAGGAGCGGTTTTGTCCCAATCAAGCGTATCCAGGTAATCACGCACAAATTGTTTGTCAAAGCTCGCCGGACTGGTGCCCTCCTGGTAAGTGTCTCGGGCCCAGAAGCGCGAAGAATCCGGAGTCAGCATCTCGTCGATAATGTGCAACTGGCCTGCAGCGTCCATGCCAAATTCAAATTTCGTATCGGCAATGATGATGCCGCGTCTTGCGGTATGTTCAACAGCACGCCGATATATCTCTATCGTCACAAGACGGACTTCTTCGGCCAGATCGGCACCGATCAGATCTCGTACCTGATTGAAGTCGATGTTTTCATCATGGTCACCGGCCGCCGCTTTGGTTGCGGGCGTAAATATAGGTTCAGGCAGGCGCGATGCCATTTTCAGGCCAGTCGGCAGGCTTATTCCACACAGCGATCCGGTCTTCAGATAGTCACGCCAGCCAGATCCAATTAGATAGCCCCGCACGACTGCCTCTATAGGCAATGGCTGCAGGCGCTTAACGACTATTGCCCGTTTGCTGAGTGCTTTTGCCAATTGCCGGTCTTCGATCACTTCCTCTAGCGCAATACCTGTCAGGTGGTTCGGAATGATGTCTTGCGTCATTGCAAACCAGAAATTGGAAATGCTGGTGAGAACCTCACCTTTGCCCGGAATCGGATTTGGCAAAATAACATCGTAGGCAGAGAGCCTGTCTGTTGCGACAAGCAGTAAATGATCTTTGTCGACCGAGTAGATATCTCTCACTTTCCCTCTTGCCAGCAGGGTCAGGGATGGAATGGACGATTCGAAAAGAGCGCTGTTGTCTGGCATGAAAAAATCCTGAGTGTTGGCTGCAATTAGCAGACCCCTGGGGCGAATCATGGCCGTTCACGATCGTTGGAGCAAGACTCGGCATGGGAATGCGCTGCGGCAACGGTTAGCATGGCGTTATCTAGGTAATCTTGGACTGAATGCAAGTGTATTGGGGCAGAATCATTGGCACGATTGTTGGCGGATTTGCGCGCAGTCCCTGGATGATGCTGATTGGCTTTATTGCTGGCTACCAGTTGGACAACTTCCTGGTGGCGTATATGAAGTTTGGGGCGGGTGCCGCCAAGAGTGCTCAGGGGCTGCCAATGACTTTTGTGCGCCCGTTGTTTCAAGTGATGGGTTACCTGGCCAAGTGTGATGGAAGAGTCAGTGAGGCCGAAATAAGAGCGGCACGCGCGATGATGCATCGCCTGGGCTTGGGCCCACTGCAAGTCAGGCAGTCAATCTCGTGGTTTGCGGAAGGCAAGGCCCCAACATTTTCTGTAGACGAGGCCATGCAACGGTTGACGCGCGATGGCGCACGCCGTGCTGAGCAACGAGGGTTGTTCTTGCGATTGCTGCTTGAGGTGTCGCTGAGTAAGGGCAAAGTAGAAAAGATCGAGCGCGATCAATTGTGGAGAATTAGCCACGACCTGGGAATCGGACGGGTTGATTTTGCTCAGCTGGAGGCCATGCTGAGAGCGCAGCGGGGATTTCGAGATTCGCCACAGGGAAGCGATGATCGACAAAGAGTTCGCGCGGCGTACGAAACGCTTGGCGTTCCGGAACAGGCGACCAATGCGGAAATCAAAAAGGCCTATAAACGGTTGATGAATCGTAATCACCCGGACAAGCTGGTGGGTAGTTCCGCTGACGCCGCTACAATTGCGGTCGCCGAACAACGAACCCGGGAGGTGCGCCGGGCATATGATCTATTAAAGACTCGTCGAAGTATTCGCTGACCTGAATGCTTCGTGAAAAGAGTGTGGCAATTAGGTAGAGTTCGGATCTGGAATTTAAGGAATCAATTGTGCAGAAATTTATCGCTCCCTCTATCCTGTCCGCTGATTTTGCGCGGTTGGGAGATGAAGTAAATGATGTGTTGGCTGCAGGCGCCGACATCGTACATTTCGACGTGATGGACAATCATTACGTTCCCAACCTGACAATAGGTCCGCTGATTTGTGAGGCGCTGCGGAATCACGGCATTAACGCCCCAATCGACGTGCACCTGATGGTCAAGCCGGTGGATCGTATCATCCCTGATTTTGCAGCGGCCGGAGCAAGTTTCATTACGTTTCACCCTGAGGCGAGCGAGCACGTTGACCGTACACTTGGCCTGATCGGGGAGCAGGGCTGCAAAGCCGGCCTGGTATTCAATCCTGCAACGCCACTCACATGGTTGGAACATGTTATCGACAAGGTCGACATGGTGTTGATCATGTCTGTGAATCCGGGGTTTGGCGGTCAAACGTTTATTCCGGCAGCACTCAACAAATTACGCGTTGCTCGGCGGATAATTGACGCAAGTGGTCGGGATATACGCCTGGAGATCGATGGCGGCGTCAAAGTCGACAATATTGGTGAGATAGCGGCAGCCGGCGCCGACACGTTTGTTGCCGGCTCGGCTATCTTTGGAAGTCAGGATTACCGCGCAACAATTAGCGCAATGCGCGCGGCGATCGCGAAGTCGGTTGACTAGGTTTTCGGCGTCGGAATATTCCGCTGTGGTCTTGCACCGAACACGACTATCGTTTTGCCGCTGGCGGATACGAGGCCCTGATCTTCAAGTACTTTGAGTACTCGACCGGCCATTTCACGAGAGCAGCCAACAAGACGACTTAGTTCCTGGCGACTGACCTTGATTTGCATGCCATCTGGATGGGTCATCGCGTCTGGTTCATTGCAGAGATCCATGATCGCGTGTGCAACGCGGCCGGTTACATCGACAAACGCGAGGTCGCCGAGTTTGCGATTGGTTCTATCCAGACGTGTTGCCAGTTGAGTTGCTAATTCAAATACGAGGCCGGGGCTCTCGCTCGCGATCTGCCGAAAACGAGGGTAGGTCATTTCGGCAATTTCGCTCGATGTGCGGGTACGTACCCATGCGCTGCGCGTCGGCTGCTCATAGAATAGCCCCATTTCGCCGAAGAACTGTCCCTTGTTCAAATACGCCAAAACCATTTCGTTGCCGTCTTCATCTTCGATCATGACTTCAACTGATCCGTCAACGATGTAATACAGTACATCGGGCAGATCGCCGGCATGAATGACGACTGTCTTCGATGGCACCGTGCGTACACGGCAATAGCTTAAGAATCGGTTAATTGCTGGAACTTCGCTCAAGGTCTTGGCAGTCATAGGCATTTCTTATTCCTTAGCACCAAATATCGCTCATATTTGATAATAAAATTACTTATCGAAACGCTCGGCTCTTATTAATTTTCAATCTTCGAGTTGGCCTTGCGTTTTCCCCATCGCCAATCATAACCAATAGGCGGTTGTTGTCATAATTTTCGAACTCAGATTCATCAGCTTTCGCACAGGTCTCGGGAGTTCAGCGGCACCAGCTTGTTCGGCATTCGTGCCATGTCTGGCCTCGTCGTCACGCATGGTTGTTATAATAGCTCTGCTGCGCTTGTCATCGCTCGGTAACTTTTTCAGGTGACTGGAAAGGTGCTGAACCACCTGGTTCTCCGTTTCAGCGATGAAGCCAAGACTCCACTTATCCCCCAGCAGTCCACTGGCTGCGCCGATTGCATAGGCGCCAGCGTACCAGGCGGGATTTAGAATACTCGGTTTGGCGCCCAGTTCGTCCAGACGTCCGGCACACCAGCTGAGATGGTCTTTTTCCTCGTCTGCCGCGCGCTGCATTTGATGTTCGATGGCGGGGTCTCGAGCAACCGCTGCGTGGCCTTGATAGAGCCCTTGTGCGGCCACCTCGCCAGAGTGATTGATTCTCATGAGGCCTGCCGAGTGCGCTCTTTGCGTTGCGCTCAGTCGGTCGGTCTGAATTCCTGACGCAGGGCTTGGTCTATCTGATTTCTGCGGGCCCGCCGCAAATGCGCGCAAAGCGCTGTCTACACCGGACACAAGGCGATCTATAGCATTTAATTTGCGACTACTCATCAGACGATTATAACCCTTGAATATCTGCATTGTTTCCAATTTTGACTCGGTATCGGCATAATCGCGGCCGCTGTCGACTAACAGCAAATGCGGGCCGACGTACCGCTGGGCTGAGTTTAGGGCGACCGTACCAAATTCATAAACTGGAGAAAACGCATGAAATCGCGGTTAACGTTAATCCTGGCGGCTATTATTTGCTTGCCCGCTCTCGCGGATGCCGCTGAACCCGGTTGGGACGGCAAAATAGCGCTTGGTTATTTGGCGACCACAGGCAATACCGAAAATTCGAGCCTTAATGGAGCATTTGAGGTTGGTTACCAGGCCGACAAATGGAAGCATCGGGCCTTTGCCGGCGTAATTAACGCCTCTGAGAATAAAGTATCAACTGCCGAGTCGTATAACGCCGGTTATAAGGGCGAATATACTTTTTCCGAGCACAACTTCATGTTTGGTCGTGCCGAATGGATCAGTGACAAATTTAGTGGCTACGACCGGCAGGTCTCGGAAACTGTGGGTTATGGTCGTCGCCTTATGGAAACCGAGGCCCACCTGCTAAGTGCTGAAATCGGTGTCGGTGCGCGTCAATCCGAATTGCGAGATGGCCAGTCTCAGAGCGAACAGATTGGTCGCGCCGCATTAAATTATAAGTGGACATTGAATAGCACTGCGGAGTTGCGCCAGGACTTATCGGTTGAATCGGGCGCCAAGAATACCTATTTCGAGTCAGTCTCTGCGGTCAAGACCACTTTGGTAGGGTCATTGGCATTGGTGGCTTCTTACACCATTAAGAAGAATTCGGACGTGCCGATTGGAACCGAAAAAACCGACACATTCACCGCGCTGTCGCTCGAGTACCGCTTCTAACGAATAACCATGTGTTGTGCCAGGCCCTGATTGTGGTGTCTGTATTTTAATAAGTAACTGATTTTGAAGGTGAAAAATACGGAGTTTGGCTAATTCGGCTGAATTATTATTTAATTGCTTACAGGGTTTGCAAACAGATGGGGGGTCGAGTAGAATTTCGCGCCTTTCGTCGGGGAGATCCCCCGCTGAGGCCCGGGCCTTGTTGTCTGGAACAAACCCTTATTCCTATTGGAAATATGAGATGAAAACGTTTTCTGCCAAGCCAGCAGAAGTGCGCCGCGATTGGTATTTAATCGACGCAACTGGCCAAACTCTGGGACGATTGTCCACTGAAATAGCCAGCCGTCTGCGCGGTAAGCACAAGGCTGAATTTACACCGCACGTCGATACGGGCGACTATATTGTTGTTGTTAACGCTGCCAAAATTCGCGTTACTGGTAACAAATTGAAAGACAAGATGTATCACCGTTACACGGGCTATGTCGGTCATTTGAAGTCGGTTCCTTTGGAGAAGTTGCTTGCAGAGAAGCCGGAGAGCCCTCTGTACCTGTCAGTGAAGGGCATGCTTCCCCGTAACTCACTGGGACGTAAGATGCTGTCCAAATTGAAAATTTACGCGGGTCCGCAACATGAACATGCGGCTCAGCAGCCAATTCCTCTGGAATTTAACGTCTGATTCGAATTGACGATTACTGCACAAGGCAAGTTTAGAAATGAGTGAAACACAATTTTACGGTACAGGTCGGCGCAAGACTTCCACTGCACGGGTTTTCCTGAAGCGTGGCAGCGGCGAAATCAGAATTAACCAGCGTCCGCTCGATGTCTTTTTTGGTCGCAAAACTGCGCAAATGATTGTTCGTCAGCCTTTAGAGCTGTCTGACATGCTGGATAAGATGGATGTGTCGGTTACTGTAACTGGTGGTGGAACCACAGGTCAGGCCGGTGCTATACGTCACGGTATTACCCGTGCACTGATGGAATATGACGAGTCTTTACGCCCGTCATTGCGCAAAGCTGGTTTTGTTACCCGTGATTCACGTGCGGTTGAGCGTAAGAAGGTCGGCCTTCGCAAAGCTCGTCGCGCTACGCAGTTCTCGAAACGCTAAGTTACGGCTAGGCACAACTGCTGCCGAGTATGGGAGCAGTCCTGGCCGGGTCCTGAATTTGGGGGATCGTCTAGTGGTAGGACTGCGGACTCTGACTCCGCCAACGGGGGTTCGAATCCCTCTCCCCCAGCCAAGAAATCAAAAGGCCTCCGCAAGGAGGTCTTTTTTTTAGATTTCGAAGGGGAGACGGCGATGAGAACCCCAGGGTTCGACAAAATCACTGTGTGATTTTGGACCGACGAGCAAGGCGAGTCGACCCGCAGGGCGAGGGCATCGCCCGAGTCCATCCCTCTCCCCCAGCCAAGAAATGAAAAGGCCTCCGCAAGGAGGTCTTTTTTTTAGATTTCGAAGGGGAGACGGCGATGAGAACCCCAGGGTTCGACAAAATCACTGTGTGATTTTGGACCGACGAGCAAGGCGAGTCGACCCGCAGGGCGAGAACGAGTGCCGAATTACTTTAGTAGCGCATAAAAAAAGCCCCTTACAAAGGAGCTTCTTTTGCGAGGAGTGGCATGCCTCTTATGATCCCATCGTTTTTATACCGGTCGGTGTACCAATTAACAGGACGTCGGCGGGTCGGCGCGCAAATATGCCTACCGATACAACGCCCGCCATCTGGTTTATACGATCCTCCATTTCCAGGGGGTTGCTGATGGCAAGGTTGTGAACGTCAAGAATGTGATTGCCATTATCCGTTATAAACCCTTCTCTCCAAATTGGCTGCCCACGCATCTTTATCAATTGCCTGGATATATAGGACTGCGCCATTGGGATCACTTCAATAGGCAGAGGGAACTTACCCAGCATTGCGACAAATTTGCTCTCATCAATAATGCAGACAAATTTCCTCGATGCGGCCGCCAAGATCTTCTCTCGGGTCAAAGCGCCGCCACCGCCCTTGATCAGATGGAAGTGCTTGGTCGCTTCGTCCGCGCCATCGATATACAGGTCAGCTGTGCCAACACTGTTGAGAAGCGAGACTTCGAATCCCAGTTTTTGCAACCGATCGGTCGTTTCCGATGAGCTGGAAACCAATGCACCAATCTTGTTACGAACGGTTGGCAACATGTCAATCAGACAATTTACGGTCGAGCCTGTACCGATGCCGATGGTCATCCCTTCGAGGATGTAATCAAGTGCTGCTTTGGCAGCCTCTTTCTTTTGATCGAGTTGTGACATATTTGGGGCTTTTCCGCTCGTATGCGTTCGAATGGGTGCCAACTGGTCAAATTTAGACGAAGGTTATCTGATTACCGTCCGCATCTCCAGAATTAAAGGGGCCGGAACGAAATGTGCCCGCTTGCGCGGGCACATTATTGTTTCGGAAGAAGGCCCTATTTGAATGAAATAGGCTCTTACCGACTGCAGCCCATAAATCAGGCTACATATTCTCCAAGCTGGCAGCATTTCTAGCTTATTTGCTGCCCAAGTCCTCTACTTTTTAACAGAAGCCTTCTTTACAGACGCTTTCTTAGCAGAAGCTTTCTTAGCAGAGGCTTTCTTCTTAGGAGCTTTCTTTTTCGCCTTTTTCTTAGCGACCTTCTTTTTAGCTACTTTCTTTTTCGCCTTTTTCTTGGCGACTTTTTTCTTAGCTACTTTCTTTTTCGCCTTTTTCTTGGCGACTTTTTTCTTCGCTACTTTTTTCTTAGCAACTTTCTTTTTTGCTGCTACTTTTTTCTTTGCCGTTACTTTGCGCTTCACCGAAACTTTCTTCTTAGAAGCAACTTTCTTCTTACTCGATTTTTTCTTGGTAGCCATTCAATTTCTCCGTGTCGGGTACCCGCTGTCGAGTATATACAACAAAAGGGAAAAATCCAGCTTGCTCAAAATACCTGGAAGTCTTGCTGGCAAGTTTTTTTAGGTGATTTAAACCAGCTTTAAAAAAGGTGTTCCTGAAAAACCGGTGGCGTATTTTTGCGGCAGGGATTTCCATTTGGGCAAAACAGCCCGTGCTGTCTTTTTAAAAGCGAAGTTGTAAACGCGTGGAATTGCTTAAATGACGCGGGTTTTGAAGCATATTGTTTATTCTTGGTTGCGCGCCGCGCTTGCAGGGAGAGGGAAGGGTTAGCCGGCAAAAGCAAATGATTGGTTTTCTGTAAATACGAAATCCAGTGCGACATCCCAGGGGTCGAAGGGTAAGTTTTGGTGCTCCTGACAGGCGTGCGCAAGTGCTATTAAAGTTACGGTTTTGCGCAAATGTGCGGAGTTTGTGAACGAGAAGTATCGGTCGTAGTAGCCGCCACCCATCCCGAGCCGGTTCCCGTTTTTGTCAAAAGCCAGCAAAGGAAAGAACACCAAGTCCAGTTCTTCTGGCACGGCAATTTCTGTTTTTGGTTGCAAAACCGGTTCGGCTATTCCGAAAAAGTTTTGTTCCAGTCGCGTTTCTAAATTGTAGATTACAAAACGCATAGTTTTGTCTTTGTTGATTACCGGTACGTAGACTTTTTTGTTTTGGTGCCAGGCTTCTTCAATGATGCGTGTTGTGTTTACTTCCTTACCTTGGGAAAGATAAACGGCTATTTTAGTTGCCGATAAGAACTTGTCACTGGCAAAGACCGCCTCGGCAATTGTCTTGGAGTTTGCCTGGCAGGCTGCGTCAGTCATGCGTTGGCGTGTGGCCAGATACTGTTTTCGGAGGAGTTTTTTATCGGTCATTGCTTGAATTTTGTTGGGGCGGATCCGGTACGTGATGGAAAGATGACGCCTCCCGCCTGTACCGTTACTTTCCGTCGCTCTCGAACCAGAGCGTAAGGTGGGGTCAGCCGAGGTGGCTACAGGCTCCCTGCGTTTAGCAGTTTTGCGCATAAGCCACCAACAGAGCGCGACCCCGATGTAGATAGTTAGGGTCGAAAGGTTTCCAGGTCGGTATCGAATACCGCAGGAGGCGTCAATTTAAAACATGAGGTAATGATATACCTTATTCAAAGTTCTAGCTGTTGATTGGCTCCGAGTGCTGTTTCAACTCGATCAGATAAAAGCTTCAGCCGGTTTCCGAGATTACCCTCAATCGCGCGATCTGTTGCCTGAGCCCGCAAAAGGTCATTTGCAATATTGAGCGCTGCCATAACGGCGATGCGATCCAAGCCTACAATTTTGCCGCTATCTCTAATTTCCCGCATTTTGGCGTTTAGCATTTCCGCGGAGTCGAGTAGATCTGTCCGCTCACTCGCCGGGCAGGAAACCTGATATTCCTTTTCCAGAATTCGAACACTTATATGTGCATAGCTTTCGGACATCAAAAATACTCCGTCACTGGGTGCCCGCAGCCGGGCAATAATAGCGATATAAAACAGCGTTTCGAGGGTGTGCGATCAGGCGTTTTGTTCCATAGCCTTGAGGCGACCAATCATCGCTTCGACTCGAGCTCGCACTTGCTCATTTTTTTGCAGCAATGTAGCCCGTTCCGCTGTCAGTATTTCCTGTCGTTGTTTAAGGGAGCGGTTGTCGTCCTGCAATTGCTCGCAAACCTCCACCAGCGCCTCAACACGCTTTTCCAGGTGCCGCAACTCGCTTTCAAACTTTTGAATCGGATCATTAGCCATTTGCGCAATATAGAGCCGCGCAGGCGCAGAATCAATCTGCAATTGGTACTATTTGGTGTCTCTACGACCGTGACAGGCCGTTGTGGGGCAATATATATGTATAGGTGACTGCCGGAGGCAGGTAGCGGATGGAATTTTTGATCGAATACGTAGACATGGATGAGGCTCTCCGGCGCGCCGGATCAACCTGGGGGGGCGCTCAGGCGCATGGTCTGCTATGCGGGCAGTTGTCTGTCGGCGGTGTTAATGCACGGGCGGAGTGGTTGCGCCAAGTACTGGAGGGCTGCGATTCGGCCAATGCCTTGCGGGGCGAAAGTGAAATGCTGCTGAATCGCGCGTTTGATTTTACGCATCGCCAACTGTCTGGTCGGCAGTCGGAGTTTCAGCTTTTGTTGCCGGCAGACAATTGTCCGACAATCGAGCGGGTCGCAGCTTTGGCGCATTGGTGCGAGGGTTTTTTGCACGGGCTGGTCTCTTCGCCAGCTTCGCCGGCCTTAAAGAAGCGCTTGGCGGAAGAGCCAATCAGCGAAGTGATTCAAGACTTCTTGCAGATTACGCGCGCGTATAGCGAATCGGAAGATGAGTCTACTGAATCTGCGTACGTCGAAGTCCTGGAGTATGTGCGGGTTACGGCTCAGGTCGTTTATGAGGAGTTGGCGGAGAATCGCGGGCCGCTGCCCGAGAGTTCCCAGTTACATTAAAACCATATCAATTTATCCATTTCAGCTTTTGCCAGAGTAGAATGGCGCAAGTTTTGTACCGGTTTCCAACAAAGGTGTTTGAATGAACAATAATGAATTTGCAAAGCGTCGGCGTCAGCTCATGCGAATGGTTGGCCAGGGTGGCATTGTGGTTTTGCCAGCCGCCCCTGTAAGAACCCGTACCCGAGACACTGAACACCCATTTCGGCAAGACAGCGATTTTCATTACCTGACCGGATTCGGTGAGCCTGATGCTGTTATGGCGCTAGTGCCAGGACGCCCAAACGGCGAATATATTTTATTTGTGCGAGAGCGCGATATAACCAAGGAGCGCTGGGATGGATCGCGTGCCGGCCCCGAGGGTGCGATTGAGCAGTACGGTGCCGATGACGCTTTTCCAATCGATGATATTGACGATATTTTGCCGGGCATCATTGAGTCCTGTAGTCGCGTTTACTACACGATGGGCGCCTACGCCGAATTTGATGTGCGGATTGCAGATTGGGTCAAGGCGTTGCGCTCAATGAATTCTAAAGGAATCCACACGCCGCAAGAATTTGTTGCGTTGGATCATCTGTTGCACGATATGCGCATGTACAAAAGCCGTGCTGAGCTAGCAACGATGCGTAAGGCAGCGACGATTGCGGCGAATGCGCACAAGCGCGCAATGCAAGTGGTCAAGCCCGGCATGTTTGAGTATGAGATCGAGGCCGAGTTTGCTCATGAGTTTTGCCGCAACAATGCTGGCCATTCCTACAACCCGATTGTTGGCGGTGGAGCCAACGCGTGCGTTTTGCACTACGTTGAAAATTCGGCCGAACTTAAAGATGGCGACTTGTTGCTGATCGATGCTGGTTGTGAATATGACTACTACGCGTCCGATATTACGAGGACCTTTCCGGTCAATGGTCGCTTCTCGCCTGAGCAGCGTGCCGTTTATGAGATCGTTCTTGAGGCACAATATGCGGCGATCGAAAAAGCCGTAGTAGGCAATCACTGGAATGAGCCGCACGATGCAGCGGTAAAAGTGATTACGAAGGGGTTGAAAAAGATAGGCCTGCTTAAAGGCGCGTTGCGGGATTTGATTCGGGATGCCGCGTACCAGCCTTTCTTTATGCACCGAACCGGCCATTGGCTTGGCCTGGACGTGCATGACGTTGGGGACTATAAAGTCGGCGAAGAATGGCGCGTTTTAGAGCCGGGTATGGTTATGACCGTTGAGCCAGGAATTTACATTGCGCCGCAACGCGGCGTGCCCAAACGCTGGTGGAATATCGGAGTTCGAATTGAAGACGATATCGTGATTACCAAGGCCGGCCCCGAC
The DNA here is from genome assembly GCA_024640365.1 of Woeseiaceae bacterium. GTDB lineage: Bacteria > Pseudomonadota > Gammaproteobacteria > Steroidobacterales > Woeseiaceae > JAHEFE01. The sequence continues at coordinate 38,489 of JAHEFE010000006.1, forward strand.
GTCTTGAGCAAGGGTATCGTCAAGGATCCTGATGACATTGAACGGTTGATGAGCACCGGGTAGTTGGTTGTGACTGACGGCGACTCAGCTTTTGATATTGTCATTGCCGGTGGCGGCATGATTGGAAGTAGCCTGGCATTGGCACTGGCACCACTGGGTTTGAAGATTGCGGTTGTTGAGGCCGTGCCGAGAGGTGGTGGGCAGCAACCCAGTTTTGATGATCGGTCGACAGCCTTGTCCCGCAGTAGTCAGAAGTTTTTTTCGGCAATCGACCTCTGGTCGGGAATAGAGTCCAGCGCGACGCCCATTCGTCATATTCATGTGTCTGACCGCGGCCGATTCGGCTTCTCGCACCTGGATGCCGGGGAGCAAGGAGTCGAGGCCCTTGGGTATGTAGTTATCAATCGGGTGCTCGGGGAGGTGCTGCAGGCAGGTATCGATAACGCCACAGGAGTGAAGCTTCTGTGTCCGGCAAAGATCGTTTCTGTTTACAACGATGTGGATGACGTACGAGTAACCGTTGAAGAGCAGGTCGATCAGCACCGGGAATTGCGCTGTCGCTTGCTGGTTGCGGCGGACGGCGCTAACTCTAAGGTTCGCTCAATGATTGGATTGAGCGCAACACAAAAGCCGTACGATCAACATGCAGTGATAGGTAATTTATTGCCGGAAAAGACGCACAATAATATTGCCTACGAACGCTTTACCCCAAACGGACCCATTGCCATGCTTCCAGTCGCGGATGATCGTGCTGCATTTGTGTGGACCATGGATCCGCAGGAAGCATCGCGAGTAGGCGCTTTGTCTGACGTTGAGTTCACTCAGGAATTGCAGTCTGCCTTCGGTTATAGGCTGGGCCAATTTTCCCGGATAGGCAAGCGCGCCGCGTATCCACTGTCACTAAGTAAGGCGAGCGCTCTTGTTGCGCGGCGCAGTGTCGTAATCGGTAATGCGGCACATGGTCTGCATCCGGTTGCAGGTCAGGGATTTAATCTCGGGCTGCGCGACGTTGCCGCCCTCGCCGAGAGCCTGGCCGACGCACAACGAGAAAGCGGCCCTGCGTTTGATCCAGGCAATCCCGATACGCTGGGGGATTATGCCGAGTGGCGTAAGTCTGATCAGCAAAAACTTGTTGGCTTTACCGATGGTCTGGTCAAGTTGTTCGCCAGCCAACTGCGGCCGCTGAAAACGCTCCGCAATCTGGGTATGTGGGGATTTGATTTGGTCCCGGGATTTCGCGGTCTGTTCGCACGACATACGATGGGTCTGGCGGGGCGGTTGCCGAGACTGTCGCGAGGGCTGCCACTAAAATGAACAAGCGCTTTGACATTCTAATTTGTGGAGCCGGCATGGCAGGGCTCAGTTGCGCAGCGCTTTTGGCGACAGGGGCCGCACGAGAAAAGCTGAACATTCGAGTAATTGATGCCGGTCATGAGCCTGTGTTCGACTACAAGCAAGATGTCACTCTACGAGTCTCAGCGATTTCGGCGGGCTCCATGCAGATATTGGAAACGGCCGGGGCTTGGGCGGGAATAGCGGCGGCCCGCGTATTTCCCTATCGAGAAATGCTTGTCTGGGACTCCCGAAGTGTAGTGGACAGTCCAGAGACTCTACATTTTAATGCTGCAGAATTTGGTTTGCCCGAGCTAGGCGTGATTGTTGAAAACGTTCTGATTCAGCAAGTTTTGTTACAGCGATTGCGCGAATTAGGCGTTGAGGTTCAGTTCGAGACTCGTGTTTCTGACGTGCAATGGCTGGATGGTCCAACGGCAATACGCGCAGAGAATGGTCAAAAATTTACTGCCGATCTGATAGTGGGTGCGGACGGTGCGGGATCGCGCATTCGTAATAGTGCGTCGATCTCGGTCAGTTCGTGGAACTATCCGCAGCATGCGCTGGTTACTCATGTGCATTGCGCAAAGCCGCATCGCGGCATTGCCCGGCAGAGATTCCTGGCTAATGGACCGATTGCGTTGTTGCCGCTGGGTGGGGACAGGGTATCGATAGTATGGTCGACAACAGCTGACCGTGCCGAAGCTGCTCTTGCGTCATCGGATGCAGAATTGAGCAAAACGCTGACACGAATTAGTGATGGGGTGCTGGGTGAACTAACGGTGGATGGTCCGCGGGGAAAATTTCCATTGCGTGCACAGATTGCAAAAGAGTATGTTCGACAGGGTCTGGTGCTGGTCGGTGATGCAGCTCACTGCGTTCATCCTCTGGCGGGACAAGGAGTAAATCTGGGATTTGCTGATGTTGCAGAGCTCACTGACGTGATAGCAGCTGCACTGAAGAATGGGGAGCATCCAGGCGACTTGCCAGTGCTGCGCCGCTATGAGCGGACTCGCAAGGGAGCCAATGCAACAATGTTGTATTTTATCGACGGAATTAACAGATTATTTTTAACCAAAGCTCCTGCACTCACGCGGCTAAGAGCGACAGGCATGCGCCTGTTCAACGAAAGTGGTCCATTAAAACGCCGAGCGGTGCGTACCGCACTTGGCTTAAACGGGCTCTAACGTCAGGATAATGATTCAATGACTCGAAATTATGTGTACGGTTTGGCTGTAGTGCTGGCAGCTATCAGTTTACTGACCTTCGTTTACAAATGGCAGATTCTTGGCTTGCCGATCACCAGCGACCAGACAACGCCGACGTGGACTGTTGAGGCATCTATCCGGTTTCAGGGTGGCCCCGGCTCTATAAAAGCTAATCTGCAGATTCCTGGCCTGACGCCGAGTTATCAGGTGCTACGAGAAATTCCATTATCCAAGGGTTATGGTTCCCGGGTTAACTACACCGGTACCGGTCGCAACATGGAATGGACTATCCGCCGCGCAGATGGCGTTCAGTCGCTGTATTACCGTGCAGTTGTTTATGAAGACAAGACGCATGATAGTTCAGACACGATTCCGCCGTTCCCACCCGCACCTGTATTTGATGAGCCAGTTAAAACCGCGGTTGAGGTCCTGGTCAAAGAAGTGCGTGAGCACTCCGCTGATGCGGCATCTTTCACATCCGAGCTGTTGCGTCGGATGCACGACAACGGGGCAGATTCGAACGTCGATTTATTGCTATCCCAGTCAACCTCAACTGCTGATACGTTACAGATAGTGACGAATATTCTTGCGGCTGCCCGCATCCCTGCGCGTATGGTGCATGGAATCTACTTGCAGGATCAGCAAAGTGACGCGGTACCGCAGCCCTGGCTGGAAATTCACGACGGCGACAAGTGGCGCTATTTTAATCCAACTAATGGTGCGGAGGGACTTCCGGATCAATTCCTGGTCTGGTGGCGGGGTATTGAGCCCGTCCTGACGGTCAACGGCGGCAGCAATGTTGAAATTAATTTCGCCGTACAACGCAACTATCTCGATACGTTGGCCGTCGCCGAAGAGCGTGCTGCACAAAGGCAATCCAAACTAGTTGAGTTTTCATTATTTAGTCTGCCCATCCAGACTCAGGCTGTGTACAGCGTCTTGCTGATGATGCCGATAGGCGCGCTGGTTATGGTGTTGATGCGCAACGTGGTCGGAATCGAAACTTTCGGCACGTTTATGCCAGTGCTGATTGCGCTGTCATTCAGGGAAACGGCATTGCTCTGGGGCGTCATTTTGTTTTCATTGCTGGTCGCGCTTGGTTTAAGTATTCGATTCTTACTGGAGCGATTGCGATTGCTCCTTGTGCCACGGCTTAGTGCCGTACTAATTGTCGTCGTATTGCTCATGCTGATCATTAGTATTCTGTCGCACAAACTGGGGCTTGAAACGGGATTGTCGGTCGCACTATTTCCGATGGTTATTATTTCAATGACGATCGAGCGAATGTCGGTGATGTGGGAAGAAGCGGGTGCTGGCGATGCAATCAAGGCAGGTCTCGGTAGCATGTTTATAGCTGTTATCGCCTATCTCGCGATGGGTATGCGCTGGCTTGAACACCTCATTTTTACGTTCCCGGAATTGTTGTTGTTGGTCCTTGCGATTGTGGTCTTGCTGGGTCGTTACACCGGCTATCGTCTGATGGAATTAAGGCGTTTCAAGGTGCTCTCGAGTTAGCTTATGTTCGAACTCAGAAGAAAACTGCACGAAAAAGGTGTTCTCGGCGTTAACGAACGCAACTCCCGGTTAATCATGGAGTTGAATCCGCGCAAGTTTTATCCGCGCGTGGACAATAAAGTGATCACCAAGAGCCTGGCGATTGAAGCAGGGATGCCGGTGCCGGATTTGTACGGAGTCATTTCGCACCAGTCAGAGGTACGGCACTTGCCCGAGATAGTCGCTGGGCAAGACAGTTTTGTCATTAAGCCGGCCCGCGGCAGTGGTGGCAATGGCATCATGGTGATTGCTGATCGCGGTTTGCGTAAAAAGGACACTTATCGAACGGTCAGTGGCGTCCTGCTGAACGAGGCTGAAATCGAGCATCACGTTTCGAATGTAGTAGGTGGACAGTACAGCCTGAACGGCACGCCGGATTCTGCGTTGATCGAATATTGTGTGCGCTTCGACCCGTTGTTCGCGCAGGTAAGTTTTCAAGGTGTGCCGGACATTAGGGTTATCGTCTATCGCGGATACCCAGTGATGTCGATGGTGCGTTTGCCAACGCGATCTTCATCCGGCAAAGCCAACTTGCACCAGGGTGCGGTCGGCGCTGGCATCGACCTTTCCCTGGGCCGCACTCTTGATGGCGTTTTAGGCAACGATAGCGTCGATGAGCATCCGGATACGGGTATGCCTATCCGAGGGCTGCAAATACCACATTGGGATTACATCCTGGAGTCCTCCTCCAAGTGTTACGAAGTCACCGGGTTGGGCTACGTCGGCGTCGATATTGTCATTGACAGAGACCTGGGCCCAATGATCTTGGAAATGAATGCGCGGCCCGGGCTCAATATTCAGATTGCTAATAATTGCGGCCTCGGTAATCGCCTGCGTCGGATCGATGAAATTCTCAATCCGGCGGACACTCCGGCGGAGCGAGCGGCGATTGCGCGGCGGGAGTTCCCTGCAGTCTGAGTACCAGCCCCGTTTGCATTTGTTTCACTGGCAACTACTTCCTTCCTTGCGCTATCATTGCGCGACTAATCCATAGAACTCGCGGAAGAGACCCCGAACTGGTTTCGGGGCGCCGAAGGCGCAACTCGCTCGGAAACGCTCAGGCAGAAGGACTGTGAGTTCTGATTGGCTCTGGAGAGCGGCTGTAATGGCCCACCGAAGGGGTATGTTGCCGGTAACGGCACTTGATCTCTCAGGTAACCGGACAGAGGGGCGGCAGGTTAATTCCTGCCGCCCTTTTTTATTGAACAGAGGTTTCTGGTCAGTGTGCCGCCAGCCTCGAACGCTATGGAGTTAGTCAATGGGTTCTAAAACACCGCTGTATGATCAGCATGTCGCCGATGGCGCCCGCATGGTCGATTTCGGCGGCTGGGATATGCCGCTGCATTACGGTTCCCAAATCGAAGAGCATCACGCCGTTAGACGCGCCGCCGGTATGTTTGATGTGTCACATATGACCGTCGTAGACGTACGTGGTGACCGCTGTCGCGAATTTCTCCAGCACCTGCTAGCAAATGATGTCGCCAAGCTGAAGCAGCCTGGCAAAGCATTGTACAGTTGCATGCTAAATGAAGACGGTGGAGTGATAGATGATCTGATTATCTATTTTCTCAAGCCGACCTGGTATCGCTTTGTGGTAAACGCCGGTAACAGCGAAAAAGATTTGGCCTGGATGAAGAAGCAGGCAGTCGCTTTTGATGTTGTTGTTAAAGAGCGAGATGACCTGGCAATTATCGCGGTACAAGGTCCTGATGCGCGCAATGTTGCAGCAGCGTTATTGCCTGAAGAGGGTCGAGCCGAGGCGTTGGCTTTGGGCCAGTTCTTCGCCGCGGAAATTGGCGATTATTTTGTCGCTCGCACCGGCTACACCGGTGAAGACGGCTGGGAGATCGCAATGCCGGCGACGATGGCTACTACCGCATGGCAACAGCTGTTGACACTGGGCGTTGTGCCTTGCGGTTTGGGCGCACGTGATACTTTGCGTCTTGAGGCAGGTATGAATTTGCACGGCTCTGATATGGACGCGAACACGTCGCCATTAGACGCGGGTCTGAACTGGACTATAGCTTGGACTCCAGAGGAGCGAGATTTTATTGGTCGCGCAGCACTTACTGCGTATCGTAACAACGGCGTCAAATATGATTTCGTTGGTTTGGTGCTGAAAGATCGTGGCGTTCTGCGCAACCACCAGCGAATAGTTGTCGATGGTTTGCCTGACGGTGAAATCACGAGTGGTGGATTTTCGCCAACGACGGGCCGATCAATTGCTCTGGCACGTGTGCCGGTTGGCACCGGCGACAAGGCCTGTGTGGAAGTGCGCGGTAAATTATTAGATGTGCAAGTGGTTAAGCCACCGTTTGTGCGTCATGGCAAAGCTTGTATTGAATTCGACGCAGACTGACTGTTTGCCCGATTTAGACCCTGACAGGAGAGTACGGATGAGTGAATTACCGGGTGATTTGTATTACACCAAGGACCATGAATGGTTACGGCCGGAAGAAGACGGCAGTTATGTGGTTGGCATTACCGAATATGCTCAGGCCGCTCTTGGCGATCTGGTCTACGTTGAATTGCCTGATGTCGGTCAGGAGCTGGACGAGAATGACGAGATGGCCGTGGTTGAGTCAGTGAAAGCCGCGTCCGACGTCTATGCGCCAATAGCCGGAACGGTTGTGGCAGTCAACGAAGAGCTGGCCGATGATCCGGAAAGTATTAATACCGATCCGTACGGTGATGGCTGGATCGTGCGCATGACAGCAGCTGATGGGGTCAATCTTGACGACATGATGACACCCAACGCGTATCAGGAATTTCTTGACGAACTTGAGGCCTGAAATAAAGGTCAAAGTATCCAATTAACCAGGACGACAGTATGCCATTCATCCCTCATACCGAAGACGACATTCGGGAAATGCTCGCGGCAATCAAGGCTGATAAAATATCAGATCTGTTTGATGAGATTCCTCCGGAGCTATTGATAGAAAATCTCGATGGCATTCCCGAGGCAATGTCGGAAATGGAAGTCGTCAGACATATGCGCGCCCGGGCTGCCCGTGACGGGGCTCCTCTGTGCTTTGCAGGCGCCGGGGCCTACGAACATCATATTCCGGCCGTAGTCTGGGATATCGCGACCCGTGGCGAATTCTACAGCGCTTATACGCCGTACCAGGCGGAGGCCAGCCAAGGCACTCTGCAAACCATTTACGAATATCAATCCATGATGGTTGAGCTGACCGGAATGGACGTAAGCAATGCCTCACTCTACGACGGGGCTTCGGCATTAGCTGAAGCGTCACTGATGGCTGTTCGCGGCAATCGTCGCTGCAAGTCCACTCGGGTATTGTTGGCGGCGGGCGTAAACCCGGTATATCAAAAAGTGGGCAAGGCGATCGCGGGTAGTCAGGGTTTGGTGTTCGAGCGTCTGCCGCTGGATATTGAAACCGGCATTACCTCTCTCGAAACATTGGGTACAGAGGACGCTCCGGTAGCCGTTATTATTCAGCAGCCGTCATTTTTTGGCACGCTTGATCGTATTGATGAATTGACAGACTGGGCCCACGAAAAGGGCGCTATCGTAATTGCCATTACGAACCCAACTTCATTGACCGTGCTTAAGTCACCCGCCAAATGGGGCCGGGAAGGGGCTGACATTGTTTGTGGCGAGGGTCAGCCGCTGGGTGTGCCACTGTCGTCGGGCGGACCGTATTTCGGTTTCATGGCGTGTAAGCAGGCGCTAGTGCGGCAGATGCCAGGGCGCATTGTCGGGCGCACTGTCGATCTTGATGGTAAAAAAGGTTTTACGCTCACATTGCAGGCGCGTGAGCAGCACATACGTCGCTCCAAGGCGACCTCAAACATCTGTACCAACCAGGGTTTGATGGTTACCGCGGCAACCATTTATATGTCCCTTCTGGGACAGGAAGGGATAGCGCGCGTGGCAGTTTCGTCGCAGCGAAATACGGTTGAGCTGGTTAAAGCTCTGACCGCAATTAACGGCGTTGAGGTCGCATTCTCAGGTCCACATTTTCATGAAGCGCTGCTGCGTTTTGATCGGCCTGTGGAGCCGGTGCTCAGGGCGCTCGCCGCCAGGAACATTGTAGGAGGAGTGGCTATCGGGGATTCCGTACCGGAGTTGGCGAATACTATTCTTGTCTGCGCGACCGAGACTAAGACCTCGGCTGATATAGCGACCTATGCGCAGGCGCTCGCTGAAGTTCTTGCCGCGTGATGGCTAACAGACGACGAGACTGGAATTAGCCAATGGCACAAATAATTGCGCGTGATACCAAGCACCAGCTATTTGGTGAATTGCCGCCGGTGGGCAGCAAGGCGCCTGATTTTTCGCTGGTCACGGTTGATTTTAAAGACGTAACCGGCGCCAACTGGTTAGGCAAGCGGAAAATACTGAATATCATGGTGAGCACTGACGCATCGACATGTGCAAATTCTGTCATTGCCTTTGACCGCTATGCCGAAAAACTCGATGACGTAGCGATGCTGATGATCTCTGCGGATTTGCCGTTCGCTCATGAACGGTTTCGCAAAGAGCACGGGCTGAAACACGTCACGTGCCTATCATCGTTGCGCAATGCCGGATTTGGTAAACACTTCGGAGTGCTGATAACGGACGGGCCGCTGGAAGGACTATTTGCCCAAGCCGTGCTCGTGCTTGATGAGAACAATTCTGTGGTCTACGCCGAGTTAGCTGAGGATGTTGCCCAAGAACCGGACTACGCCGCGATTTTTCGTTCGCTGGGTATTGAACTGGAAGACTGAATTTGGAACAGGGTTGCTACGGGCGATTCTGCTATTGAGGAAAGAACGATGAATGAAACTGTGATATTCGAAGAGTCCCGCAACGGTCGCCGTGCTTACGCGCAGGCGCCAGCGGCTGTAGCAGCGCTCGACCTCCCCAAAGAGTTTTTACGGGAAGTCCCGCCAATGTTGCCTGAGGTCTCCGAATTACAAGTCGTACGTCATTTTACGCGCCTGTCGCAGAAAAACTTTTCCATTGATACGCATTTCTACCCGCTCGGCTCCTGCACGATGAAGTACAACCCGCGAGTCTGTAATTCAATGGCTATGTTGCCAGGTTTTCTGAATAGGCACCCTTTGGGACCTATTGAACAAGGACAGGGATTTCTCGAGTGCATGTTCGACTTACAGGAAATGCTGAAGAAAGTGACTGGAATGAAAGGGGTTTCGTTGACGCCGATGGCGGGCGCGCAAGGTGAGTTTGCAGGCGTCGCGATGATTCGTGCGTACCATAAAGCGCGCGGTGAAGATAATCGCAACGAAATAATCGTGCCTGATGCCGCTCACGGTACAAATCCGGCGACAGCAACCATGTGTGGCTGCGTCGTGAAAGAAGTGCCAACGGATAGTCACGGGGATATCAATATGGAAGCCCTGAAGGCCGCCCTTGGTCCGAATACGGCTGGCATCATGCTGACCAATCCTTCAACTATCGGCGTTTTTGAACGCGATATTCTTGACGTAAAAAAAGTCGTAAATGAGGCTGGCGGTCTGCTTTATTACGATGGTGCCAACTTGAACGCAATTCTTGGCAAAGTACGTCCGGGCGACATGGGCTTTGATGTGATTCACATGAATTTGCACAAGACATTCTCGACACCGCATGGCGGTGGTGGTCCGGGCTCAGGTGCAGTGGGCGTAAACGAGCGCCTGTTACCTTTCATGCCTCTGCCCGTTGTTGGCAAGGCAGACGACAATAGTTTCTGCTGGTTGGCTGAAAATGACCTGCCGCAGAGTATTGGCCGCTTATCCGGATTCATGGGTAATGCAGGCGTACTGCTACGCGCTTACGTATACATGCTAATGCTCGGACGAGACGGTATGCGCCGTGTTGCCGAGTTTGCTACGCTCAATGCGAATTACCTTCAGGCGCGACTCCGTGATGCAGGCTTTGAGTTGGCGTTTCCGGACCGCAGAGCGAGTCACGAATTCATCATCACTTTGAAGCACCAGGCGAAATCAGTGCACGTTTCTGCTATGGATGTAGCCAAAGCGCTGCTCGATCGTGGCTATCATGCGCCGACTACCTATTTCCCGCTGTTGGTACCGGAATGCTTGTTGATAGAACCCACGGAGACGGAATCCCGGGAAACTCTCGACGGCTTCGTCGCAGCAATGGTCGACATTGCCGAGCAGGCGTTGACAGATGCCGATGGAGTCCGGCAGGCACCATTGACTACGCCGGTGCGACGCCTGGATGATGTTCTGGCCGCGCGTCAACTCGATCTTGCATGGAAGGCCGATAAATAGTTATTTGCTGCCGCTTGTTGCTGGTAGTGAGGACTAAAGACGCCCTATAAAAACTGGAACCTGCTCGAGTTCTGCGAGTCGACAGACTTGCGGCGGAGCGTGCTGCATACACCCTCAATACTGGAAACATGGCTAGCGCATGAAAATAAAATTAAGTGTCCTACTGGTTTGTTCATTGGTTTGTTCATTGTCAGCGCAGAGCGCCGACGTAGAGCGTCAGTGGCTGACTACCCTGGAGCGTATTTCGTCGGGCGTGGTTTCCATTCGGGTGGACAGTACTCGCGCATTTGATACGGGCTGGAATTTGTCCAGTCAGGCCACTGGCTTCGTCGTTGATGCCGAGCACGGCATCATTCTGACCAATCGACATGTTGTTACACCCGGTCCCGTTGTTGCAGAGGCCGTATTTTTAAATGGTGAAGAAGTTCGTCTAACACCAATTTATCGCGACCCGGTGCATGACTTTGGATTCTTCTCCTATGACCCGCAACAGCTGAATTACATAAAGCCGACCGAGCTGTCACTGGTGCCCGGAGAGGCACGCGTTGGTAGCGAAATTCGCGTTGTCGGTAATGATGCGGGAGAACAGTTGTCGATTCTGGCTGGCACGATAGCGCGACTGGATCGTCAGGCACCGGACTACGGGCGCGGCAAGTACGGCGATTTTAATACATTTTATATCCAGGCGGCATCCGGCACTTCTGGTGGTTCTTCCGGCTCCCCGGTCATTAATATTGAGGGTGATGTGGTCGCACTGAACGCAGGTGCTGCCAATTCCGCGGCCAGCAGTTTTTTCCTGCCGCTAGATCGGGTTGCCCGGGTATTGCAGCTGTTGCAGGCGGGTCAACCGGTAACGCGTGGGACACTGCAGACGATATTTAATCTCAAGGCCTATGATGAGTTGCGGCGGCTAGGTTTGACGGCCACGGTAGAGCGCGAGGTGCGCTCGGCCAATGCAAAGCAAACTGGAATGTTGGTTGTGGAAAGCGTTATTGCGGAATCACCGGCCGACGGCAAACTTAAACCTGGCGATATTCTCCTGCGCATCAACGGCGAGTTGATTACGAAGTTTGTACCGCTTGAGGCATTGCTGGACGCCAACATAGGGCAATCAATTACGGTGCAGCTAATGCGCGGTGGCCAGACGCTGGATCAGAAAATAGTCGTACAGGATTTGCATGCGATAACTCCGGACAGCTATTTGGAGTTTGGTGATGCGATCGTTAATAACCTCTCGTACCAGCAAGCCCGGCATTACAACCTCCCCATTCGCGGTATTTACGTCGCGAATCCAGGTTATGTTTTTTCACGTGCAGCCATACCGCGCGGAGCCGTAATCACGGAGGTCAACGGCGATACAATCGATAGCATTGATGATTTACAGCGTGTGCTCGCAGGGTTGGCTGATGGAGATAGGGCTACCACCCGATTCATTACCCTGGAAGATTCGATTACCAGCGTTGTCCGCTCTGTAGAAATGGATCGTCGGTGGTTTCCTGCACATCGATGTCGTCGGAATGACGTAACCGGTTTGTGGCCGTGTACGGACCTTGAGGCGGGGCCGCCGGCCAAAGCGCCGAAGGCTGGCAGCACCAGTTTTAGCAGCAACAGTGATCCAAGAGTACGTCGCCTTGCGCCATCTTTGGTTGTTGTGAATTTTGATTTGCCATACACGATCTCCGGTATAGCGGATCAACACTATTACGGTACCGGCGTGATTGTGGACGCGAAGAAGGGCCTGGTGCTCGTGGATCGCAACACTGTGCCAGTAGCAATGGGGGATGTCAGCATCACATTTGCGGGCTCCCTGGAAGTTAAAGGCAAGGTTGAATTTGTTCATCCATTGCACAACCTTGCGATCGTTTCCTACGACCCGGCGCTAATCGGCGACACGCCAGTGCGTAATGTGGAGTTCAATCTTGAGCCGCTGCTACCGGGCGATGATACCTGGGTGGTCGGACTGAAATATGATCATCGGCTGGTACATCAGGCTGCGATTGTCGCGTCTGTGGATCCAGTCGTACTGCCGTTGTCGAATACGCTGCGTTTCCGTGATGCCAACCTTGAGGCAATTTCTCTGGTCACAGCTCCCGAAGTGGATGGTGTGCTAGCGGATCAAAAGGGGCGCGTACAGGCGCTGTGGTCGAGTTTTTCGTATCAAAACGGCGGTGGGCCAGGCCAGATTAACAGTGGCGTTCCGGCAGAGTTGATTAAGGAATTTGTCGACATCGTGCGTACCGTCAAACCGATTTATTCTCTCGAGGCGGAATTTGATTACGCTCCACTATTCGCAGCCCGCAAACGAGGCATGGATGAAGAGTGGTTGCGGAGGCTGGAGCAACACAATGAGGACAAGCGATCTGTCTTGAGTATCTCCCGCATAGTAGGGGGAAGTCCGGCCGAGGAACTACTGCGCAATGGCGATATGCTGCTTGCTGTCGATGGCCAGGTAGTGACGTCATTCAGGGAACTTGAACGGGCAGTGCAGAAGCCAACTGTTAAGGTGACCGTTTGGCGGGACTCGGAAGCACTGCAACTAACTGTGGACACAGTTTCCCTGACGGGGCGCAGCATTGAACGGGCGGTCGTTTGGGCGGGTGCACTTTTGCAGGATCCTCATCGCGCTATAGCGGCCCAACGCGGCATTAAACCGGACGGCGTCTATGTTGCATTTTATAACTACGGATCTCCGGCAACACGTTATGGCCTGTGGGCCGGACGGCGTATTTCAGAAGTCGATGGAATACCAGTTCATGACCTGCAGTCTTTTGTCGATGCTGTTAAGGGTAAAGCCGACCAAACGTCGGTAAGACTCGCAACACTGGCATGGAATGGTGCCAAAGAAGTCATAACACTCAAGCTTGATAATCAATATTGGCCCGCCTATGAGATTGTCCTGACCGCAGACGGTTGGCAGCGCTTGGATATCGACTGAGCAGATCAGGAGATCTGGGTGTCACTACTTATTTGTTCCGCGAGCGCTTCCCAGGTTGTAATGGGCAACGAGCATTCGGTGCCTTCGCAGCGATAGGCGACAGTACCATTTGCCAGCGGACGTCTGGTTGCCAGCGCCCCTGGTAAGTTTTCTTCATCTTCGCCGATGGCGAGTACTATTCGGCGTGGCGCGTAAATTGCACACGCAGATTGTCGCCAACGCGTGATTTCTGCATGCGGGCCGCGAATTACAATGACTTCCGGTGGGGTTACATACTCCTCTAGTGCCGTAAGCAGCGAAACATGCCCCTGCGGATATTCAGTCATTGCCTGCCACGCTGCGCGCAAGCACTTTTCCGCAGCTTCGAGATAGCGTTTTTCACCCAGTATGAAGCCGAGGCGCTGCAGGCTAAACGCAGCAATTCCGTTACCCGATGGCATGGCTTCATCGGCCAGTGGTTTGGGTCGGTGCATCAGGTTTTCGTGATCGTCCGCAGTGAAGTAAAAACCGCCGCCAGCCGGGTCTTCGAAATGTAAGAGTAATAAATCTGCTATCTTTATAGCGGTTGCTAGCAGTTCGCTATCCCAACTCGATTGCAGTACCTCAAGAAGCGCATCCAAAAGAAATGCGTGGTCATCGAGATATCCGGGGAAGCGCGCAACGCCGTTCTTGGAGGTTGCATACAGGCGTCCGTCTATCAGCAGATTATCAGCGAGAAAGTGCGCTGCAGTTACTGCGGCGACTTGCAGTTCCTGGCGCTGGGTTGCTCGTGCCGCAATAGTCAGGCCGCGAATAGCGAGTGCGTTCCACGCTGTCAGTTGCTTGTCATCCAGTGCCGGTTCGATTCTGTTCTGGCGTTCAGACAATAACAACGTACGTGCTGCATCGATTTGTGCCAGTACCGCAGATTCGCTGCCACCATGTTGGGCCGCGATTTCCGCTAAAGACGCTTTGACCGCAAGATGCCAGCGACCTTCAAAATTGGCGGCTTGGTCGAGGCCGAAGCGCTGGGCCACGATCGGGTAGTTGTCACTGCCGATACATTGTTGTACTTGTTCGGGGTTCCAGACGTAGTAGCGACCTTCTTCACCTTCCGAGTCTGCATCGAGGCTGGAGTAAAAGCCGCCATCCGGGGCGGCCATGCGCTGTATGATCCAGTCGGCCGTCTGATTGGCAATGCGACCGAAAAAAGAATCGCCCGTTGCGAGAAAGGCCTGGGCATAGAGTGCGAGAAGGGGCCCATTGTCGTAGAGCATTTTTTCGAAATGGGGAATTTGCCAGGCAGCGTCCACTGAATAGCGGCAAAAGCCACCACCCAACTGATCGTAAATGCCGCCTTCCGCCATCCGGGTAAGGCTTAGTGTTGCCATGTACAGCGCCTCGACATCCGGTTCATCGCCGAGCGCACTATCACGCCAATGGCGTAACAGGCGGTCAATGTTTTGCGGGTGCGGAAATTTCGGCGCGCTGCCGAAGCCCCCATTGTGTTGATCGAATGTGCTCGCGAGTTGTTTGCGGGCCGCGGCTAGCGGTTCGTCTGTAAAAGCAAGGTCTTGTTGTAATCCGGCTGGCTCAAGCTTTTCGAGCACGGCGGTTAGTTGTTCGGCCTGACTGCGAATTTCTTCGCGATTTTGTTCGAAATAGTCGGACACCTTATGCAACAGGTCCGCAAATGCCGGTAACCCATAGCGGGCCTCGCCGGGAAAATAAGTGCCGCCGAAGAAAGGTTTCTGGTCCTCGGGGTTGATGAACATAGTCAGTGGCCAACCGCCTGGGCGCTGAGTCAGTAGTTGATGAGACGTCTGATAGATGCGGTCGATATCGGGCCGTTCTTCTCGGTCTACCTTAACGTTAATAAATAGCTTGTTCATGACGGCGGCGGTGGCGGGGTTTTCAAAGGATTCATGGGCCATTACGTGGCACCAGTGACAAGCGGAATAGCCAACCGACAATAGTATTGGTCTACCACTGTCCCGCGCTGCCCGCAACGCGGCATCTCCCCAAGGGTACCAGTTGACCGGATTGTCCGCGTGTTGCAACAGATAAGGGCTGGTTTCATCGCGGAGTTGGTTTTTAGTATTACCGGGTTTTGGGTCAGACATCACAGTGGGCCACTTGCAAATCGGATCCTGACTATACCTCAACACCCCTCGCGATTGGCTGTGGCGATGGTAGACTAGGCCAATGTTTACATATCCAGAATTCGATCCAGTTATTTTTGCCATCGGTATTTTTAAAGTCCGCTGGTATGGTCTGATGTACGTTATCGGTTTCATACTGGCCTGGTGGCTGGCGCGTCGTCGTGCTGCGAAAGCATGGTCGCCGATTACCGTCGAACAGGTTGATGACCTGGTTTTTTACGCGATGCTCGGTGTCATCCTTGGTGGCCGCATTGGCTACACGTTGTTTTACGGCTTTAGCGAGCTGCTCAAGGATCCCTTGTACGTTTTTCGTATTACGGAAGGGGGCATGTCCTTTCACGGTGGATTGCTCGGCGTGCTGTTGGCAATGTGGTTATTTGCACGAAGGGTTGGCAAGAGACTCTGGGCCATAACTGACTTTATGGTGCCGCTGGTGCCGCTTGGGCTGGGTACGGGCAGGATCGGCAACTTTATTAACGGTGAGCTCTGGGGTAAACCCACTGATTTGCCGTGGGGGGTCTTGTATCGTGGCCAAGTGCTGCACCCATCGCAGCTCTATGAGGCATTGCTCGAGGGTTTGGTGTTGTTTTTGATTGTCTGGATTTATTCGGACAAGCAGCGTCCTTATATGGCTGTTTCCGGCATGTTCCTGCTTTTCTACGGCATCTTCCGCTTCCTTATAGAATTCGTCCGCGTTCCAGACGCGCAATTGAACTACCTGTTTTCCGGCTGGGTTACGATGGGACAAATATTGAGTGCACCCATGATCCTTGCAGGTGCATTGATGATTTACCTGGGATACTTCAGGTACGGTAAGCGCGGAGAGTAAGAGCGTATGCAGCAATATTTGGCGATGATGCGTCATGTGCGTGAGAACGGTGCCCGTAAGGAAGACCGCACCGGCACAGGTACGCTGAGTTCATTCGGTTACCAGATGCGTTTCGATCTTGCTGCTGGATTTCCGCTAGTAACCACCAAAAAACTACATCTGCGTTCGATAATTATCGAATTGCTGTGGTTTCTGCGTGGCGAATCGAATATCCGATTTCTCAAGGAGAACGGTGTTTCAATTTGGGACGAGTGGGCCGATGAAAATGGCGAACTCGGTCCCGTTTACGGCGTGCAGTGGCGCGCCTGGCCAACTGCGAGCGGCGGCAAAGTTGACCAGATAACGGAAGTGATGCGACAGCTACGTGAGCAACCGGATTCGCGCCGAATCATCATTTCAGCGTGGAATGTTGGCGAAGTATCCAGGATGGCGTTGCCGCCGTGTCATTGCCTGGTCCAGTTTCACGTGGCCGATGGCAAATTGTCGTGCCAGTTGTATCAGCGCAGCGCCGATATTTTTCTGGGCGTGCCGTTTAACATTGCGTCGTATGCTTTGCTAACCCATATGGTTGCCCAGCAAGCCGATCTCAAGGTCGGTGATTTCATCTGGACAGGTGGCGATTGCCACTTGTATCTGAACCACCTAAATCAGGCTGATGAGCAACTTGGCAGAACACCATTACCATTGCCGCAACTGAAAATCAGTCGCCGGCCCGCCAGCATTTTCGACTTCGAGTTTGACGATTTTGAGATTGTTGATTACCAAAGTCATCCACACATAAAAGCAGCGGTTTCCGTTTAGCCTGGGTGTCGGGAGCATAATGAAAATAAGCATTATCGTTGCTGCCGCAGCGAACAACGTCATCGGCAGAGACAATGGCATGCCGTGGCATTTGCCCGAAGATTTGCGTCGC
This sequence comes from Woeseiaceae bacterium, assembly GCA_024640365.1. GTDB lineage: Bacteria > Pseudomonadota > Gammaproteobacteria > Steroidobacterales > Woeseiaceae > JAHEFE01. Next base: position 55,644 of record JAHEFE010000006.1, read on the forward strand.
TTCAAAGCGTTAACCACTGGTAAGCCGATCTTGATGGGTAGAAAAACTCACCAGTCCATCGGCAAGGCCTTGCCAGATCGCCGCAATATCATTCTTAGCCGCGATCTTTCGTTTACCGCCGATGGATGTGATGTAGTTGCATCAATTGACGAAGCGTTGGACCTGGTCGCTGGTGAAAAGGAACTAATGGTGATCGGTGGCAATGCCGTCTACGACAAGCTGTTTCCACAGACGCAACGGGTTTATCTGACCCGGATTCACAGCATTATCGAAGGGGATACCCTGTTTCCCGAGCTCAAAAATAGTGACTGGCAGCTCGTCGAGCGTGAGGACTTTTTGGCGAACGACCAGCGCGAGTATTCGTTCAGCTTCCTGGTTCTCGATCGCAGATAACTATCTCTGCTTTTCGATTGCGAGGGCAAGGCGCTCCGCGAATTGATGAACATCCGCAAAGCTGTTGTACAAAGGAACCGGCGCGACTCGCATAACGTCAGGCTCGCGCCAATCAATGATGACATTCATATCGCCGAGGCGCTCAAACAATTGTTTGCCGTCGATGTCCGGGTTGGCGACCATCAGCGACAGCTGGCAGCCACGTGCAGTGCGTGGCGTGATTGAGCGCAGCCGATCGTCGAACTTTGCAGCGAGCAATTCTTCCAGGTAATTCGTCAGCATCTTCGACTTTTCCCGTAATTGAACGATGCCTGCCTGCTTAAAAATTTCGAGCGAAGCGATGACCGGTGCGAGGGCAAGAATAGGGGGATTGCTCAGTTGCCATGCCTCCATACCCGGTGCGGGCGAAAACTCACGGCCCATGCGGAATCTGCTGGATTCGTCATTGCCCCACCAGCCAAGCAATTGTGACTGTGTCCGGGTTATCAAGTGACGCTCATGAACAAACGCGCCGCCAACAGCTCCGGGACCGCCATTCAGGTACTTGTAGCTACACCAGGCAGCAAAATCCGCGCCCGAATCGTGTAGTTTTATCGGTACATTACCGATGGAGTGGGCGAGGTCAATACCGACTATGCAACCGTGCTTTTTGCCGAGTCGACATATTTCGCTGATGTCTAAAAGCTCGCCGCTGTAGTACTGAACGCCCGGCAGCAGAATCAGCGAGATATGGGAACCGTGTTGCTCGAGTAATTGCTGCAAGTCTTCGAGGTGCAAGCGTTGCGTGGATGGCCGTGGCGCCCACTCCAGTAGATTGTCATCAACTACCAGTCCACGGGAACGAATTTGCGAGGCAACCGCGAAACGATCCGAGGGAAATGCTGTCGATTCGATGAGGATTTTTTGGCGATCATTGCTAGGCCGGTAAAATGCCGACAGCAACAGGTGTAGGTTTACAGTCAGCGTGTTCATGGCAATGACTTCGGCTGGCTGACTTCCGGTAAGCTCCGCAAGAGATTCTGTTGCCAGGCGATGGTAAGCAGTCCACGGACGTTCGCCATGAAAATGGCCACGCACAGCATATTTTTGCCAAGCATCAAGTACTTCATTGACGTAGTTGATGGCGTTTTTGGGTTGCAAGCCGAGTGAGTTACCACATAAGTAAACCGGATCTATCGAGTCGTAAGTCTCTGGCTGATTGAACTGCTGGCGAAAAGTTTTCAAGGGATCCGCGTGATCCAGCTTATCGGCAAATTCCCGGCTACCGTCAATGCTCATGGCTGGCCTCTTGTTCGCAATCGATACTGCACCGCACCTGGGTCAGATCGGGTTCGCCGTCCAGTCGGACAGCGGTTAGTTGCCGGCCCCAGACACATCCGGTGTCTATAGCCATGAGTCGGGGTTCGAGTAACAATCCGAGGGCAGACCAGTGGCCAAAGACAATACGACTTGTTTGCCATTGGGCAGACGGCGCCCTGAACCATGGAATCAGATGCGGCGGCGCGGACTCTAGCGTGCCTTTGTACGAAAACTCGAAATGGCCGTCTGGCGTTATCATCCTGGCCCGAGTGAGGCAATTAACGATAAAACGTGTGCGCGCAATTCCAACCAGGGAGTCGCTCCAGCGGTCGGGCTGATCGTCATACATGTGCGTAAAAAAATCTTCGCTGGAAATGTCGCTGGAATCGCTGCGCAGCATGGCTTCGACCTCCTTCGCGTACTTCAGGGTTGATTTGCTGTCCCATGACGGATCAACACCTGCATGCACCAAGAGGGTATTCAGGCCTTCATCAAAATGCGCAAGTGGTCGCCCGCGCAGCCAGTCGAGCAAATCTTTACTGTCCTCGGCTTGCAAAATTTCGTTAAGGCCATCGTTGCTTCGTGCCGCATGTTGGGCCTGGCTGGAAATTGCGAGCAGGTGTAGATCATGATTGCCTAGCACTGTGATCACCGAGTCGCCCAGGTCACGGACATAGCGCAGGGTCTCCAGGGAGTCGGGGCCGCGATTAACCAAGTCTCCGGTTAACCAAAGGCGGTCTTCCGCAGGATCGAAATTGATTTGTTTCAGCAAGTTTTGAAAGGGTCTCAAGCATCCCTGGATATCACCGATTGCATAAATAGCCATGCGTGCAACCCTGCCGTAGTTTCAAATGAAGATCAGAACTTGCCCCGCACGACTCTATTGCAACACCCCTGGTACCGCTAATGTAAATGGGCTAATTGCCGCACTAAAATGATCGCCATTATCGGTAATCATTTGATAGCTGCCTTGCATCGCGCCCACCGGAGTTGCGATTACTGCGCCACTGGAGTAACGAAATGATTCCCCCGGATTTAGGTGTGGCTGTTCACCGACGACGCCGTCACCAGTGACTTCCTGAACTTTGCCATTAGCATCTGTAATCAGCCAGTGGCGAGTCATTAGCTTGGCTGCTTTTACGCCTTTATTGGCAATTGTAATGGTGTACGCAAAAACGTAACGATCGCTGTCAGGTTCGGACTGTTCACTGACATAATCAGTGACGACCTTTATGCGAATGTCGTTGTCAGGGTTGTTCATAAATTAAAGTCGGTGAGAAAAGTTGGAGTTATTCTAACGCATGCGAGCGGGCAGTGTCCGTTAGGAATCTCGTGCAACCAGGATGTTAGCGAGATTGACCCAGCTCGCAATTGCGATTTGTTCCGGCCTGCAACTCGGATCGATCCCTGCAGCAACCAGTTCGGCTTCGTCGAAGTTGTTTTTCAGCGCATTGCGTAGGGTCTTGCGTCGTTGGCTGAAAGCTTCTGCTACCAACTGACTGAGGCGTCCGGTATCCGCGATATGCGGAGCGTCAGCACCGCGTGGCCACAATCTAACGACCGCTGACACAACTTTAGGTGGGGGGTCGAATGCTTCGGGAGGGACGTCGAAAAGTGGTTGCACGTGCATAAAGCAACCGAGCATGATGCTTAGTCGCCCATAAGCTTTCGTGCCAGGCTCCGCTGCCATGCGATTCACCACTTCTTTTTGTAGCATGAAATGCATATCTAGGATGGCATGCCGATGCTCGATCAAATGGAACAGCAGTGGTGTCGAAATATTGTAGGGAAGATTGCCGGTGATTCGCAGATCAGAACCGAGGCTCGAAAAATCGAATTGCAGCGCATCTGCCGAATGGATGGTTACTGATTCTTGTGCCGCGAATTTCTTTTGTAATGATGTAATGAGATCGCGGTCGAGCTCCACGGCGTGCAAATGCCCAGCATTGCGCGCAAGCGGCGTGGTCAGCACGCCTTCGCCAGGACCTATTTCCACAACAGTGTCCGTGGTTTGCGGTGCTATCGCATTCACAATATCCGCAATGACGGAACTGTCGCGCAAAAAGTGCTGCCCAAATCGCTTACGTTGTCGATGCGCCATATCAGTGCTGTGCTAAATCGAACGCCAGGTGCACCGCGGCTACCAGGCTGCCAGCGTCAGCCTTGCCGGTCCCCGCGATATCGAGTGCCGTACCATGGTCGACGGAGGTACGTACTATCGGCAATCCCAGAGTGACATTTATAGCCTCACCAAATCCGGCATATTTAAGTACCGGGAGTCCCTGATCGTGATACATCGCCAGTACCGCGTCGGCGTGTCCTGCATTTGGCGTGAATGCCGTATCGGCAGGAAGCGGGCCGTGTAGCTGCAGACCTAGTTGTCGCAGACGCTCAATAACAGGCGCAATCACTTCCTGTTCTTCAGTACCCAGATGTCCGCCTTCGCCGGCGTGCGGATTTAGCCCGCAAACTATAATTCGCGGATTGCTGATCCCGAATTTTTTGACGAGATCAGCGTGCAGAATTTCAATGACGGCGGTGAGTCTTTTTTGCGTGATGTAGTCCGGAACTGCTCGCAATGGCAAGTGGGTACTTACCAGGGCTACTCGCAGACTACCGGCCACGAGCATCATTACCGGCATGGCGCTTCGTGTCTCTTTGGCAAGAAATTCCGTGTGCCCGGTAAAGACGATGCCAGCGTCATTAATGATGCTTTTTTGCATCGGTCCTGTCACGAGGCCGGCGAATTCACCGTGCTGACAGCCTTTGATTGCCCGCGCGAGACCGTCAAGCAGCGTTTGCGCGTTTTCAGCGACGGGTTTTCCGCAAACGGTTGGGTCGGGTAATGGCTGATCAAGTACGACCAACTGATCGGCATGGTGCTTGATCGACTGGTCGGGCGAGTAGCTGATAAATTCAATGGCCAGTCCAAGTTTGCTGGCACGTGATTTGAGCACGCGTACGTCAGTGCTGACGACAATGCTTGGCAAGTTTGTTTGGGTTGCGAGTTGCAAGCAGATATCGGGACCAATTCCCGCCGGCTCGCCGGCGGTAATTATCAGGGGTTTCTGCGCGCTGGATTGCATGATCAGTTACCGACACACTTGCCGTGTGCTGCGGCGTCCCATCACATACGCGTTTCGACGAATGCTTCGTCCCGCAAACGTCTTACCCAAAGGTCTGTTTCTTCGGCCACCTTGCTGTTACGAATTTGCTGAGCACAACGGTCTTCTTTCAGGTCTTCCGTGTTGTCATAAATACGCCGGTCCGTGACTTCCAAAATATGCCAGCCGAAGCGCGACTTGAAGGGTTCGCTTACTTTGCCGATTTCCATGGCTTCCGCCACCTTTTCGAATTCCGGTACGAAAAGGCCTGGACTGGTCCAGCCCATATCGCCACCGCTATTAGCTGAACCGGGATCGTCGGAAAGTATTTTGGCGACCTCGCCAAAGTCTTCGCCTTCATTAATTCGATTTATCGCATCGCGCAATTTTTGCTGAGCAGTCTCATCATCAATGATTTCATTGGGTGTGATGAGAATGTGGCGGATCTTCATTTGTGCCACTTCACTGTGTTTGTTGGCGCTGCGCATGTCATTCACTTTGACAATATGAAATCCGCTGGGCGTCCGCACTGGCTCTGAAATATCCCCGGCACCCAGTGGGGCAACGATGCTGGCAAAAATAGACGGTAACTGGTCCCCTTTGCGCCAGCCTATTTTGCCGCCTTCAAGGCTCGTTTCGCTGTCTGAGTAGCGTACAGCCATCTCGCCGAAGTCAGCGCCGCCTTTCAGTAATTTGGAGACTTCTGCGGCCTTCTTTTCTGTGGCGGTAATTTCTTCTGGCGTTGCTGATTCAGATAACGAAATCAGAATATGAGAAAGATCGTATTCTGAATTAATAACCGTATTATTTTTGATTTCCGCGAGACACTGCTTAATCTCTCTAGGCGTCACAGAAATGTGACCGATCACTTCAATACGACGCAACTGTTCGAGAATCATTTGTTCCCGCATTTCATCGCGGTACGCTTGATAGGAAATACCTTGCGAGGCCAATTCAGCGGGCAGTGATTCAAAAGCAACTCCATTTCGAGTGGCAACCTCTGCGATTGCCTGATTAAGAACCTGGTCGGAAATCTGCACTCCGTAGCGTTCTGCTAGCTGCAATTGAATGCGCGTAATGATGAGTCTTTCAAGGACTTGTTCCTGGAGCACATCCGGTGGCGGTAGTTGTAAACCTTGTTCCTGGGCACGAGCGACAATAGTCGCTGTTTGTTCTGCCAATTCGCTTTTCAGGACGACGCCTTCATCGACTACGGCGGCGACGCCATCTACAAATTCTCCTGTGGTCGAGAGCTCATTTGTTGCAGTCGAGGGTTCCTCTGCCGCAGTCGAAATGCTGCTCGCGCCTAATAGGGTGATTGCGCTACCAAGAAGTGCCAAGTGTTTCAAATTATTCATAAATTTCTAATCAATCTCAGGTGAATAGCCAAGAATACCACGTTCCAGGAGTTTGTCCGCCGGGTCTCCGACGCTGGTCATTCCCTTCAGAACCAGTTGAAAAGCGATAGATGAGTCAACGGTACCATCACGGGTGCTAATGTGCCGCCTGGTCACGAGTCGCAGACCCCAGCAGCAGCTCTCATACTCTAGACCGAAAAATCGTTCCAGAGTTGCCCGGTCGCGCAACGAATAATTATACCGGCCGACAAAATTCCAGCGTTGCGCCAATGGCCAGGACCAGGATATATCCCCTTGCTCCAGTGAATCACGGCGGAATCGGTACTCAAGGTTGAGGAGCTTGTTGTGTGCCGGTCGATATTGCAGCCTGACTTGTGATTGGGTTGTGCCGGATTGACCGGAGCTCCACTGATGGCCGGCGTTCAGGTTCCACTTGTCAAACAAGTGTACGCCCATTTCCGCGATGTAGTCCGATGAGTCATTAACCGATTGCGTCTGACCCGGCAGGGCAACGCCCTGTGAGCTCAGATAGAGTGCATTACCGATCGTGGCAGTAACCAATTGTTTGCCGGTGTTTGATTGCAGTATTCGGGAGGTAATACCAATGCTGACCTGGTCTGTGTCGCCAACACGGTCAACACCGAGAAAGCGGTTCTTACGATACAGCTGGACAAGATTCAGGTCTGGCATGATCGTGTCGAAAACCGGGAAATCGCTTTGTTCACGGTACGGTACGTGTACATACAGAATTCGCGGCTCGATCGTATGTAACCAGTTGCGCGACGCGCTGATGTTTTTTTCGAACACCAGACCGGCGTCCAGACTGGAGATCGGTAATGTTCTCGAGGGATCCTTTTTTTCGCCGGGCAAGGTGTTATTAAGTTCATAACGAGTGTGTTCGAGTGCGACGCCTGGTGTGATAAACCAACCGGGATTGCCAAGCGGTAATTCGGCCAGGGGTGTGGCATCAAATCGCCAGCCGGTTACGCCAACGTCACGATTGAAATAGACGAGTTCACTGTCGAATTTGTAATTCATACCCAGCCGACTATCTGGCCAATGACCTCGGGCCAGCAGCTGTGGCATCCGTTGGTATGGACGCAGGTCATCAGGAATTGTCGTGTCAATCGTTTGGTAGTCTTGCACTCGACCCAACAAAGTCCAGTTGTCCCCTGCGTAGTCAAAACGAAGGCTGCGATCCAGGTGAGTTGTACTCGCGGCGCTCAAGCTGCCGCCGAGATCTTCGAAATAACTGCTGTCGGACGCATCTCGACCGTCCAGCGAAACTCGCCAGCCGCTGTCCAGCAGCGTCTTGTGTTGCAGCGTCACTAACTGACGGTCAGTACCTGTGAGTTTGTCATTCGGCAAGTACTCAAAGTCCAGTTGACCGCGATTATGCTCAGTGAGGTAACGGAAGCGAGTGCTCATCTGCATCCCGCGTCTGGTCAATAAGCGTGGTGTTAGCAGTGCGTCGTAATTTGGGGCGATATTCCAATAGATTGGTACGTTGATATCCGTGCCGCTACGACCTGTGCTGCCGATACCAGGGGCCAGCATGCCTGATTTGCGCGCGTTGCCGATGGGAAACGACAGGTAGGGCGTATAGAGAATCGGTACGCCCTTGAATTTCAGGCGTACATTGCGAGCAGCACCATATCCTTCCTGCGTGTTCATGCTTATATTGCCGGCGCGCAGCTCCCAGGCAGGATCGCCTGGCGGGCAGGTCGTGTACATGACATCTTTAAGACGCAACTGACCAAGTTCATCAATGGTCAATTGTCCTGCGTTGCCTCGTGAGTTGCCCTTAGGAATTGTGAAGTCAGCATTCGCGAAATTTATTAGTCCCGAACCATAATCGAAGTCCGCTGAACTGCTGCCAATCTGGGTTTGAGGGCCCTCATAACGGACGTTGCCTGTTACAGACAGGGCGCGTTGCGCTGATTTGTACACGGCCTCGTCTGCACCGACGGCACGCTCTCCGGAGCGAATCAGAACGCCACCCGTCATCGATGTATCACCGGTCTCTTCCAGATTCATGCGAATTTTGCCGGCTTCCAACTCAAATGCGCGCGGTGCTATCGGGGGCAGAGAGGGGTCGCGAGGAGGTAATTTGCGCTGTTCCTCAAACGGTATAGTGCAGGCGTTCGCACTCTGCGCCGCGGCCGGGCTGGCTGCCAGCAGAACCGGCAGGCCGGCGGCGAGCAAGGTCGCGCAGCGCAGAGCGTTTACGAGTTGGCTGGCACAAGATGTTATTGGGTAGGGCAATCTGCTACCTTCGCATAGTTTTATGGCCCCTCAGAGTGGGCCGTAGTCGTTTTCTATTTCGAGCTAGGCTTTTGAATCGTCGACAACAAGAACTTCTGGTTTGGCTGCAGCAGATCCTGGGATCTGGAGAGCCGTCTATCGAACCAGCCTCAGAGGATGCCAGTTTCCGACGGTATTTTCGCATACGTAGCGCCTCCGGGATATACATAGTGATGGATGCGCCCCCGGCGCAAGAGGACTGTGTTCCGTTTGTGACAATCGCCGGGTATTTGCGAGATATGGGGTTGAATGCGCCGCAGGTCCTGGCTAGCAACCTTGACGCGGGTTTTCTGTTGCTGTCTGACCTTGGCACGACCCAGTATCTTGGAGAACTGCAGCTGGGATCTAAGCGGGCCGATTCATTGTATGCGGACGCCATCGGTGGACTGCTGAAAATGCAGCAAGCGGGCGTCAATTGGCAGGGTCATTTGCCACCGTATTCGGCTGAATTACTTGCTTTTGAGCTTTCGCTATTTCATGACTGGCTGTGCGAAAAGCATCTGCGGATTCAATTTAGCGCTACGGATGAAAAAGCGTGGAAGACCTGTTGTGACCTGCTTATTGAATCGGCACGAGCTCAGAAGAAAGTATTTGTGCACCGCGACTATCATTCGCGCAATTTGATGGTGACACCGACAGACAATCCCGGAATACTTGATTTTCAAGATGCGGTCGAAGGACCGTATACCTATGATCTTGTTTCTCTCCTCAAGGATTGCTACGTACGCTGGCCGGCGCAGCAGGTGCGGCAATGGGCATTGACCTATTACGATCAACTCAATGAAGAGTTTCGTCGAGACATTTGCGAGACGACATTTATTGCAGACTTCGAACTAATGGGAGTGCAGCGGCATTTGAAAGCGGCCGGAATCTTTGCACGATTGTTGATTCGTGACGGCAAGCCCGCCTATATGCAAGACGTGCCGCTAACGCTGGGGTATATCGTTGACGCCGCCGCCGGTGACCAACGCCTGAAATTCCTTGCGGACTTGATCCGGGAGCGTTGCTTGCCATTGCTTGAGTCCGGGTCATGAGAGCCATGATTCTTGCGGCCGGTCGGGGTGAACGACTTCGGCCACTTACGGACTCTATGCCTAAGGCACTGGTGGAAGTGCGCGGTACCAGTTTGTTGGAGTACAACCTCAAGCGAGTGGCGGCCGCCGGAATCCGTGAAGTGATTATCAATCTCGGCTGGCATGGCGAGCAGATAGTCGAGCGCATTGGCTCTGGCAACCGTTTTGGTCTTGACGTTGTCTACAGCCCCGAAGGCGACAATGTGCTGGAAACGGGTGGCGGCATACAGCGGGCTTTACCGATGCTGGGCACGGATCCGTTTTGGGTAATTAATGCCGATGTTTTTAGCGACTTCCAGTTGCCACAGTTGCACCTGCAAGAAGCATGCACGGCCTACCTGGTTCTGGTGCCTCAAGCGGCGCATCGACCGCTTGGTGATTTCGACTGCGTTAATGGCATGGTCAGTAATGGTCAGCCTCCGCGCTATACTTTTAGCGGAATGGGCTGTTATCGCCCTGATCTATTTAGCGGGCTGGACGCTGGTCGTTTTTCGATGGTGCCATTATTGCGAAAAGCTGCCGATCTTGGACAAATGAGTGGAGAACTATACGAAGGATTGTGGCGCGATGTTGGCACGGTAGAGCGGCTGGCTGAGTTGAACGCGTCTGCTTGAGAAGGCGTTGTTAGTGTGCCGGAATGGGGGCAGGTAGTGTGGCCGGTAAATCAACTACACTTCGTGATTGCAAACCCAGTTCAGTCAAGAGCAATGGTAGTAACTTGCGACGAATTTCATCAAGGCTCGAATCGCCGCCAAGACGCGCCAGGTCGGTGAGCTTTAAATCGCGATAGCCACACGGGTTAATACGTGCAAACGGTTCGAGATCGACATCAACATTTAAGGCCATGCCGTGATAGCTGGCACCGCGGCGGACACGTAAGCCGATACTGGCCAGTTTAATGTCCCCAACATAGACACCGGGTGCATCGCGTCGCCCGTGTGCTTCGATATCAAATGCAGCAGCCAGTTTAACTACAGAGCTTTCGAGGCCACATACCAGGTCGCGAATGCCGATGGTCGCCCGCCGCAGATCGATAAGCGGGTAAATCATCAATTGGCCTGGGCCGTGGTAAGTCACCTGGCCACCACGATCAATCTGCAGCACTGGAATATTTCCTGGCGCGAGTACGTGTTCGCGACTGGCATTCATGCCGAGCGTAAATACCGGCGGATGTTCGGTGAACCAGATTTCGTCGACGGTGTCCGCATTGCGGGTATCGGTGAATGCCTGCATTGCTTTCCAGACCGGTTCATAGCTTTGGTGGCCCAGAGCGCGAATCCCGATGCGTTGGCTGGTATTCGTTGTTGGCTTAGTGATCACAGATTACAGCGCGAAAAGCACCGCCTCGTGACCGGTCAGGGAGCGATAGATATCATCGAGTTGCTGTTGGCTTTCTGCGGTCACTGTAATGGTCACGGAAACAAACTTGCCATTGCTGCTGGGGCGCTGCCGCACTGCGTCCGCGGCCAGTTTACCCGTATGCACCTCAACCAGCTTTACAGCTATCTCTTGCAGGCCTGCAGATTTTTCCCCCATGACTTTGATCGGGAATTCGCAGGGAAATTGCAGAGCGCTCTCTTCACTCATGGCTGCGCGTTACTCGAACATTAGCCAGAAGGCATCGCGCGCTTGCTGCCACATTGAGCCCTCGGGATTATTATCAAGGGAGCGCAGTGGCGTTGCTATCAATGCCTCGCCGTTGAGGTCAATTTTAAGTTCGCCAATTGGCTGGCCCGCTGCGACTGGGGCCTTAATTGTTGCAGGCATATTCAGGACAGGTTCCAGTTTGTCGTAACTACCACGCGGAAACGTTAAATACATATCCTCGGAAATTCCGAGCGGGCTGAATTCATGCTCGCCTTGCCAGACTTTTGTGTTTGTTATTTCCGCACCGGCCGAATATAGCAATCGAGTTTCGTAAAAGCGAAAACCGTAATTGAGTAGTGCCTGGCTACCGTCAATGCGTGCTTTGGCACTCGCCGTGCCGAGCACCACAGAGATGAGCCGCATTTTATCGCGCTGCGCCGACGAGACCAGGCAATAACCGGCTTCTTCGGTATGGCCGGTTTTCATTCCATCAACCGACGGGTCCCGCCATAGCAGCGAATTGCGGTTGCTTTGTGTGATGTTGTTGTATTTGTAGTCCTTTACGGAGTACCAGCGATAATATTCTGGAAATTCATTCACAATTGCCCGCGCAAGGGTCGCTATATCACGTGCGGTTGAATAGTGGTTGGGATCGGGCAAACCGGTCGCATTCATAAAATGGCTGGTGTGCATGCCGAGTGCGGCCGCGTATTGATTCATGAGTTCGGCGAACACTGATTCGGTGCCGGCCACGTATTCGGCGAGAGCGACACTGGCATCATTGCCCGATTGTACGATTACGCCCATGAGCAGTTCGCGCACCGACACTCTCGTGCCAACTTCAATAAACATGCGGGAACCCGACATGCGCCATGCCTTTTCGCTTATCGTGACTTCGTCGTCCATGCCGATCTGGCTGGCTTTGACCGCCTTGAAAACCGCGTAGGCCGTCATTAGTTTGGTCAAGCTGGCGGGTGCGAGCTGCTTATCGGCCTCGAGTTCCGCCAGCGTGGCGCCGGAGTTGGCATCTATGAGCAGATAGCTCTTGGCGCCAATAATCGGCCGGGCGGGCACAGGCAAGTTGGGGGTTGCCGTTTGTGCAACGCAAGGTGCGAATACAAAGATGCTTAAGAGCGGTACGAGCAGGGTTCTAAAAAACATAAATTATTTGTCGCTTGCGGCTGGTTCCAGGCCAGTATTGTAGCCTCACCAATGAAAAAAAGTGTCGCAAATCATTAATTAACAAGAATGATTGCGGAGTTTGCCATCTAGTCAGATACCAAGTGTGTTTCTTCGACTCCAATCGCTGCCAGTTGTTCAACCAGCCTGTCGTATCCATCTACATTGGTGATTGGTCCGATGCGCACCCGGTATAACGTGGGGTTAACTGAGCGGTCGGCAGCAACGAAGGCCGCAGATATTCCGCTACTGCGCAACAATTGAAGCCTTCTCTCGGCGTTTTCCGGATTACCAAATGCCCCCGCTTGTAGCCACAGCGTTTCCGAGCCGTTTTCAATTCTGGCGGATCTTTGGTCATTGTGCGATGTGCTGGACAATGGTGATTTAGTGTCATTGACGGTTAGTGCTGTAACTTCGACCAGGCTGGTTCCGTCACCGATCATTTCAAGTCTGCGGGCGGCCGCGTACGACAAATCGATAATGCGATTACTGACAAATGGGCCACGGTCGTTTACGCGGACGACAACGCTCTTGCCGTTGCGCAGGTTTTTAACTCTGACATAGGTTGGCAGTGGCAAGGACTTATGGGCAGCCGTCAACGCATGCATATCGTACGGTTCGCGACTGGATGTCAGGCGGCCATGGAATTTGGTTCCGTACCACGAGGCCACGCCTCGTTCCTTATAGCCTTCGCTACTGTTCAGAACGCGGTATTGATGACCATTTACTTCGTAGACGGGTCCATTGCCATAGCGGCTGCGCGGATCTTGCCGGGGAACAGGGTCTTCAGCCAGCGAGCCATTGTCGTGAGATTTTGGGGCGCCATCGACAGGGCCGTGGGACGCACAGCCGCCCATGATGAAGAAGCACAGAACTACCGCTGGCAGCGAACGCAAATTATTCGGCATGCACTTTGGTTCCGATGGCTTGGCCCAACTGATATACCGCGAGCGCATACATTACGCTGCGATTATATCGAGTGATAACAAAGAAATTGTCAAAGGCAACCCAGTATTCTGGACCTTGTTCATTCTCAAGGGTCAGCATTTGGCCCTTTGCTTCAGCGGCAAGATCGGTAGCAAAAACCACACCCTGGGCACTTAAAGAGCCAACAGACTCCGTTGCTTTAAGCTGGTTTTCCGGCGGCGTACCATGCCAGTTACTGCCTAGCGTTGCCGGTGCCGCAACAGACGCGCCTTGGTGCCAGCCGTGCTCAACAAAATAATTTGCGACGCTGCCAAACACATCTTCCCAGTTAGTCCATATATCCCGTCGACCATCGGCATTGGAGTCAACCGCGTAGGCACGGAAACTGCTAGGCATGAACTGCGGTGCGCCCATGGCGCCGGCGTATGACCCCATCGCTACGGTTGGATCTATATCTTCCTCTCGCGCAAGCAATAAATATTCTTTCAGTTCTTTGCTGAAAAACTTGCTGCGCGGCGGATAATCAAAGGCCAGCGTCGCTAGTGCGTCGAGGACTTTATAGTTACCGGCCAGTCTGCCGTAATACGTTTCAACGCCAATAATGGCCACGATGATTTCAGGGGCGACCCCAGTCTCGTTGCTGATGCGTAGCAACTCGGGCTCATGCGCACGCCAGAATGTGACGCCCTCATCAATTCGTTTGTCGTTGATGAAAATGGCACGGTATTCAAACCAGGCCTTGGTTTTTTCGGCTGGCCGACTAATTGCATCGATAATGGATTGCTGCGTTTGTGCTTTTTGCAAGAGTTGTAGCAACGCATCGCGATCGAAGGCATGGTTGTCCACCATGTCGTCAACAAAAGCGCTTACTTTTGGGTTGTTCGCGTCAAATGCGTGGGCAGCAGTGGCCGCGCAATTGAGCAGAACGAACAGAGCAAGTGTTCGAATCATCAGGTTGTTTTTGATCACTGTGGCAGCAACTTCCGGTGAGTTTGAATGGACATCAGAATACCGAATCCTACCAGCAGGGTCACCATTGATGTTCCACCAAAGCTGACGAGCGGTAAGGGTACGCCAACAACGGGTACTAAACCGGTAACCATGGCGGTGTTAACGAACACATAAACGAAGAAAGTTAGACTGATGCTACCAGCGACCAGGCGAGAGAATGAGTCGCCAGCCTGAATGGCGATATGCAACCCGCGACCGACGATAAAGACATATAAAACCAATAAGCTCAATAAACCCAGCAGACCGAGCTCCTCGCCCATTACGGCGAAAATAAAATCCGTATTGCGCTCTGGCAGGAACTCAAGCTGAGCCTGGCTACCGTTGGTCCAGCCTTTGCCGAACAAGCCGCCTGAGCCAATCGCGATCTTGGATTGAATAATGTTGTATCCAGCACCCAGTGGATCACTGTCCGGGTCTAGCAAGGTAAGCACGCGCTGGCGCTGATAGTCCTTCATGAAATTCCAGAGGATGAATGCTCCCGGCACAGCAGCCAGACCAAAAGCAAGAATCAGGCGAAAAGAAAGTCCGGCCAGGAGAACGACCAGTATTCCCGAGACTCCGATTAACAACGCCGTGCCAAGATCGGGTTGTCGCGCAATAAGGACGGTGGGAAGCACGATTATGACGCCGAGTACGAGCAATTGGCTGAAGCGCGGCGGCAGCGTGCGTTCGTGCAAGTACCAGGCAGCCATCATAGGTACTGCCAGTTTCATGATTTCAGATGGTTGAAAGCGAACTCCAAGGTCAAGCCAGCGTTGCGCGCCTTTGCCGACTTCACCGCCGGTGAGAACGAGCACCAACAGACCGAGGCCGAGGAGATAACCCCAGGGCGTCCAGCGCCGCATGAATGACGGCGGGAGCTGGGCAATTATGACCATTGCAATCAGTGCGACGCCGAGACGCATACACTGACCAACCCATAGTTGCATATTGGCGCCGACGGCACTGTAGAGAACTACCAGGCCGAAACTGATTATCAACAGCAACCCGATCAATAGCGGTCCGTCCAGGTGCAGTCTACGCAGCAGCCTGGATGCCGCACCCAGTGGCCGGGCGTTATGATCCACGATTCTTTGTGTATCACTTAGTTGCACTGTTGTTGCTCTCCAAATACTTGTCCATTATTGCGCGAGCTATGGGCGCCGCGACACCGCTGCCGCTGCTACCGTTTTCGATAACCACGGCGACTGCAATCTGTGGATCGTCAAGTGGTGCGAAGGCGATAAACAAGGCGTGATCTTTCAGGCGCTCTGCAATCTCATCTTCTTCGTATTCATCTTCCTGCGATACTGAAAATACCTGTGCAGTACCGCTTTTTCCCGCCATCTGATATTTCGCCCGGGCACCGGCGGCACGGGCGGTACCGCGTGCCCCCTGCATTACGTCATGCATGGCCCCAATCACAGTATCCCAGTTTCGTGAATCCTTGAGCACAACGTCTTCCAACGCTACCGAGGTCAGCGGTATGCGTTCACCGTTGACGGAATCTTCAACAGCCGTCACGAGATGTGGCACGAATCGCTTACCGCGCATGGCAATCGTTGCAGCGGCACTGGCTAGCTGCAGCGGTGTTGCCAGCATGTAACCTTGTCCGATAGACGCGATGACTGTCTCGCCCGGAAACCAGGCTCGATCTTCACGGCGCTGAAAAGCGTTGCGTTTCCAGGCACGCGAGGGAACGAGGCCAGGTTTCTCACCGTCTATGTCGATTCCAGTCAAGTGGCCAAGGCCGAATTTGAAAAGCCAGTCATGCATGTTGTCGATGTCGAGATCGTTGCTTATTTCATAAAAATACACGTCGCACGATTGCGTGATCGCATCATGTAGATCCACACTGCCGTGACCTTCCGGTTTCCAGTCTCGGTAACGATGGGTACTGCCCGGCAGGGTGAAAGAGCCCGTGCAGAAAGCGCGGTGATTCTTGGTGATAACCCCGGTTTCCAGGGCACTGATTGCGAGTATTGGCTTAATGGTGGACCCTGGCGGGTATTGTCCACGAATCGCGCGGTTGAACAGTGGCTGATCAAGATCGTTAATCAAGCTGGCGTATTGCGAGCGGCTCATCCCTAGCGGAAAATAATTTGGGTCGAAACCCGGAGCGCTTACCATCGTGAGTATCTCTCCAGAGCGCGGATCAATGGCGACTACCGATCCACGCCGACCTTTAAGTGCGTCGGTAGCGATTTTTTGCAGATCGAGATCAAGGCTCAGGTAGATGTTTTCACCGGGTGTTGCCGATTCCTTTTGTTCTTGAGCCGACTGTAGCTGCAGGGAGTCCAGAGGGATTTGTCGGCCCCGCGCATTTGTAATGACCTGTTGATGTCCGGTGTCCCCGTGCAGGTCGGATTCAAAACTATACTCGAGACCTGTTTTGCCTGTATGTGCAGTGCCGGTGTACGCGGCTGTATCGAGGCGATTCAGGTCCGACGTACTGAGTGCGCCGACGTAACCGATCGCATGTGCCACCTCAATGCCGTGCGGGTAGTGGCGCACCAGACGTGGTTGAAAGTCGACCCCGGGGAATCGCGGCCGCTGAATTGCGAACCTGGCAATTTCTTCTTCCGTCAGACGGAAGCTCAGAGTGACAGGTTTGAATCGCGGTCCTGCTTTGGTGAGTTGTTGGATACGCGGTATGTCGTCGCGGTTTATCAGATTAATGGCAGCGAGACGCTGTAAAGTGTCTTCAACATCGGGCACTTGCTCGGGAATTAATTCGAGTTGATATGCTGGCAAATTTTCTGCCAATACTCGTCCTTTACGATCAAAAATCAGACCGCGAGTTGGCGGCAGAGCTTCGATTCGAAAACGATTACCTTGCGAGCGTTCTGCATAGTGTTCGAACTCGAATACCTGCAGTTGGATCAGTCGGGCGATAACTATGGATAACAGCAACACACAAATAATCGATGCGGCGATAACCCGTTGCACGAAGATTCGTTTTTCCGCGTGATGATCTTTGATTGAGGTAAGCAGTGACATTGGATTTACGGCGTGTTCATCGCGGCAAACTGATACGTGCGCGCACTCCGCCGAGCAGTCCGCTGGCAATTGGCCAGAGTATAGTGTTTGCCAGGACGGGGCCCCAATAGACAATAAGCTCAGCAGACTGGCCGACTACGCCATTAACCCAAAACAGTAAAAACTGGTAGGTCGCGGTAAGAGCAAAGACGGCGGCCGTCACTTGCCAGGTTGGAAACACGCGGATGCGCAAATGAAACTGGATCGTCAGGTAAATAACGACGGACAGCGCGAGTGCGTGTTGGCCGAATAGTGTTCCCTGCATGACATCAAGAATAATGCCGACGATCCATGCTTTGCCGATGCTGAAGTTGCGCGGCAGCATCATGCCCCAGTAGATAAGAGTCAGGACGACAAAGTCAGGACGGAAGTTAACGAGGCCTGCCGGGAGTGGCACAAGCGACAGCATGAGCGCGACAAGTATGCTCACGTAAACCGGTACCAGACTTGCGCTTCTCCTAGTGCTCATCTTCGGCGTCCTCTTTCTGACTGGCCGAAAATACAAGCATCACTTCGCGCACCTGGTTCAGGGCAGCCGTAGGCCGGGCCGATACCTTGGCGAATGGCTCCGCGGGTAAGTGGGTCACACTGTCCACTACGGCCACAGGGTAACCCGCCGGGAACGCGCCCCCCAGTCCCGATGTAACCAGCAGATCGCCTTCACGAATGTCGGCGTTGTTTGGCAGGAAAGGCAGGTCGAGCCGGTCGACAACGCCGGTGCCTACCGCAATCGTGCGGAGACCGTTGCGATTGATTTCCACGGGCAGCGCATGGTCAGGATCGCTGATCAGGATGGCTTGAGCGGAATATGCGTCCGCCAGCGTGACTTGTCCTACGACGCCCGAAGAATCCACCATGGCTTGTCCATCGTAAATACCATCACGGGTTCCCTTATCGATGACCAGAGTGTGGCTGTAGGGATTGGCGTCCACTGACATGATCCCGGCGATGCGAACCTGGTCCGAGACCATGGACTTTGCTTCGAGCATGGCCCGCAAACGCGAGTTATCAGCTTCGAGCGTTGCATATTTTTGCAGCTTGGCACGGGTCAGCAAGCGTTCGGCCTTCAGGCGGCTATTTTCAAGCACGAGCTGATTGTGCGACGTACGGCTCTCATCCAGCCAGCGCCAGAATGCGAATGGTGTATCAACGATGACTTTGAGTGGATAGGTAGCTGCGCTCAGTTTGGCGCGTACGGCACCGAGGTGCTGATCGCGCTGGTCAAGGGTCATCAACAGGACGCTCAGGCAGCAAAGTATACTGAACCGCAAGCCCAGCGCTGGCAGGCGTCCGGATAATCGCTGTATGTTGGGTCGTAGCAGCTTACTGACTCACGAGTATCGACCCGTGGCGCCGGAATGGCGCACAGGCTGAGAGCAGGCTGCCGGTTGGGCGGGATTTCGAATTCAGCAATAGCTGCCCCGCCATCCTATTATTCCAGACCGAATACGGCCGATCCGTGCTCGTCCATGAGTTCGATAACACGGCCGCCGCCACGAGCGACGCAGGTTAGTGGATCATCCGCGATGATTACCGGCAGGCCGGTTTCTTCCATGAGCAATTTGTCGATGTCGCGCAGCATCGCTCCACCACCTGTCAATACGATGCCGCGTTCAGCGACATCCGCACCCAGTTCCGGTGGTGTCTGCTCAAGGGCCTCTTTCACCGCACCAACGATGCCTTGTAACGGTTCCTGCAATGCTTCAAGTATCTCGTTGCTGTTCAACGTGAAACTTCGCGGCACGCCCTCGGAGAGGTTGCGGCCCTTGACGGATATCTCCCTGACTTCCTGGCCAGGGAATGCCGAGCCAATTTCGTGCTTGATCCGTTCAGCAGTCGCTTCGCCGATTAGAATGCCGTAATTGCGGCGCACATAGTTGGTGATAGCTTCGTCGAATCGGTCGCCGCCGATGCGAACGGAAGAGGCGTAGACAATACCATTTAGTGATATGACAGCGACCTCCGATGTGCCGCCACCGATATCCAGAACCATAGAGCCTCGTGCTTCGTGTACCGGCATGCCAGCACCAATTGCGGCTGCCATGGGTTCCGGGATCAAATGCACCTTGCGCGCCCCGGCGCCTTCAGCTGATTCGCGGATCGCGCGGCGTTCGACCTGCGTTGACCCATACGGTACACAGATGACGACTCTCGGGCTCGGCTGGAAATAGCGCTTGCCATGCGCTTTGCGAATAAAGTGTTGCAGCATCTTCTCGGTCACTGTGAAATCAGCGATGACGCCGTCTTTCAAAGGTCGGATAGCCGTGATATTGCCGGGTGTGCGGCCCAGCATGTTCTTGGCCTCGGCGCCGACAGCTACGACAGAACGGCCGCCGCGGCTGCCATCTTCGCGAATTGCGACAACGGAAGGCTCGTTCAGAACGATGCCGTGGCCGCGAGAGTAAATCAGGGTATTTGCTGTACCTAGGTCGATTGACAGGTCGTTGGAGAAATATCCAAGTATATTCTTAAACATTGGGGGGCAGGATCCGGTTATGCGATATAACCTCGTAATCTAGCAATGCACACGACATTCGGCAAGGCGATGTGTATTATTGCTGCCCTTAATTTTACAGGGTCGGGCGCCGACCCGGCATCGTGGAATTTTCAGTGTCGTTAACTAAAGATCAGGTTCAACACATCGCAACGCTCGCCAGGCTCCAGGTGGCCGACGCGGAGCTCGTTGAATTAGTGGACAAGTTGTCCAAAATCGTTGATTTTGTCGACCAGCTGCAGGCTGTGCCTACCGACAACGTAACCCCTATGGCGCACCCGTTACATATGGTCCAGCGGCTGCGTCCCGACGAGGTTACCGAGCGTAACGATCGAGATCATTATCAGCAAAATGCGCTTGAGTTGCGCGACGGTCACTACCTTGTGCCCAAGGTGATTGAATGACTGCGATGAGCGATAAATCAACCCAACTGCATACTATGGGGCTGGCCGAGCTGGCTCAAGGCCTGAGAAACGGCGAGTTCTCGAGCCGCGAAATCGTTTCCGATCTACTTGGTCGCATTGTTGCGAGCCAGCCTGATCTGAATTCGTTTATCACGGTTACTGCTGACGAAGCGCTGGCCGCTGCAGATCTCGCTGATGCAGCAATTGCGCAAGGCAATGGGCCGGCGCTTTGCGGATTGCCGATCGCGCACAAGGATATTTTTTGCACACGTGACGTACTCACGACTTGTGGCTCGCGCATGCTCGAAAATTTTGTAGCGCCTTACGACGCGACCGTCGTCGAGCGCTTGGCGAATGCCGGAGCAATAACTATCGGCAAGACCAACATGGACGAGTTCGCCATGGGATCGTCAACTGAGACTAGTTACTTTGGTCCGACCGGAAATCCCTGGAACACTAAGCTATCGCCTGGCGGTTCTTCAGGTGGATCTGTGGCGGCCGTGGCCGCGCGCCTGGTTCCCGCTGCAACCGGAACGGATACCGGTGGCTCTATTCGGCAGCCTGCCGCGCTTACCGGCACCGTCGGCTTGAAGCCTACCTACGGGCGGGTTTCGCGCTACGGTATGATCGCTTTTGCCTCCAGCCTGGATCAGGCCGGGACGATTACCCGCAGCGCTGAGGATGCTGCAATGTTGCTCCAGGCAATGGCCGGATTTGACGAGCGCGATTCAACGTCAGTAAATGAGCCAGTGCCAGATTATCGGGCAACTCTTGGTCAGTCTCTGCAAGGCCTGAAAGTAGGTATTGTCAGGCAACACTTTGATGCAGGTCTTGACGAGCAGTGCGCAGCACGCGTTAAAGAGGCTTTGCGACAACTGGAGAGCCAGGGCGCATCCCTCATCGAGGTCGATTTGCCGCACCTGGATCTGTCGGTGCCAACCTATTACGTTGTCGCGCCCGCGGAATGTTCTTCGAATATGTCTCGTTTCGACGGTGTTCGCTTTGGCTATCGCGCGAAAAATCCGGTAGACCTGATGGATCTGTATTGTCGCAGCCGAGGTGAAGGTTTCGGTGCTGAAGTCAAACGTCGCATCATGACCGGTACCTATGTGTTATCGGCCGGATATTACGATGCCTACTATCTTCAGGCGCAAAAAGCACGGCAGCTGATTAGCAATGATTTCGAAGCGGCTTTCGCCAAGGTCGATGTAATTGCCGGCCCAACGACACCGACGCCCGCATTCGCTATCGGTGCGAAGATGGACGATCCGATTACGATGTACCTCAACGACATTTACACCATTGGTGCCAATTTGGCGGGATTACCCGCGATGTCGATACCGTGCGGTTTTGTCGACAAGTTACCCGTCGGTTTGCAATTGGTTGGTCCGCATTTTGCTGAAGCGCGCTTGTTGAACTGCGCACACCAGTACGAGTTGTTGACGGACTGGCACAGGCAGTCACCGGAGGCCTACTCGTGAGCGGTCAGTGGGAAGTTGTTATCGGCCTGGAAATTCATGCGCAGCTGGCTACGCATAGCAAGATATTCTCGGGCGCATCCACTCAGTACGGTGCCGAAGCCAATACACAGGCTTGCCTTGTCGACCTTGGCTACCCGGGCGTTTTACCGGTTCTGAACTTCGAAGCGGTAAGGATGGCAGCTACGTTTGGGCTGGCCATTGGCGCAACTGTGGCGCCACGGTCCGTTTTTGCTCGCAAGAATTATTTTTACCCTGATTTGCCCAAAGGTTATCAGATCAGTCAGTTCGAACTGCCGATCGTCATCGGCGGTACGTTGCTTATTAAAGATGACGACGGCAATGACAAAGTCGTCAATGTTACTCGCGCCCACCTCGAGGAAGACGCTGGTAAGTCTACGCACGAAGGCTTCGATCAATATTCGGGTATTGATCTAAACAGGGCCGGTACGCCGTTGCTGGAAATCGTGTCTGAGCCGGAGCTGAGCTCGGCCAAAGAGGCCGTGGCGTACATGCGGAAGATGCATACGCTGGTGCGCTACCTGGGAATTTCTGACGGCAATATGCAGGAAGGATCGTTTCGTTGTGACGCCAATGTCTCAGTCAGACCGCGTGGCCAGCAGGAGCTGGGCACTCGAACGGAGCTCAAGAATCTTAACTCGTTTCGCTTTATTGAGAAGGCCATCAACATAGAGGTTGAGCGGCAGATCGAACTGATTGAAGACGGCGGTAAGGTAATTCAGGAAACCCGTTTATACGATTCAGATAAAGACGAAACTCGGTCGATGCGCAGCAAGGAAGAGGCGAACGATTATCGTTATTTTCCGGATCCGGACTTGTTGCCGGTCGAGATTACCGAAGAATTTATCGATGCGGTGCGCCAGAAATTGCCCGAATTACCGGATGCCAAGCAGGCTCGCTTTATAACGCAGTTCGAGCTCAAAGCGGCGGACGCAGAAATTCTGACTGCGAGTCGCGCCCTGGCGGACTATTACGAAGCAACCGTCGCGGCATTTGATGCCGACCCGCGCCTTAATGCTAACTGGGTTTTAGGTGATTTATCGGCAGCCTTGAATCGCGATGGCCTGGATATCGTGCAGAGCAAGGTGTCCGCCGAGTCGTTGGCAGGAATGCTGTTGCGTATAAAGGACAATACGATTTCCGGCAAAATTGGCAAGGACGTTTTCGAGGCAATGTGGGCCGGCGAGGGCAGTGCTGATACTGTCATTGACGCGAAGGGCCTGAAGCAAATTACGGATACTTCAGCGATCGAATCGATAGTTGATGAAGTCATTGCCGCAAATCCAGAGCAGGCTGCGGATTTCCGCGCCGGTAAAGATAAACTAATTGGCTTTTTCGTCGGCCAGGTGATGCAGAAATCGCGCGGTAAAGCCAACCCGGGTCAGGTAAACCAGATCCTCAAGCAAAAACTCAGCCAGGATTAAGCGCGCCATGTTTAATGACGCGGTCTTGCCGTTCGTCTTCGAGTCCATGCCGGTTCGCGGGGCAATAATCCAATTACGCGATAGTTGGCGTGACATGCAGGCCGCACATGATTATCCGGCACCCGTCGCGGGAGTCCTGGGGCAGGCCGCCGCCGCGACCGCGCTGGTCGCTCACAGTCTGAAGTTCGACGGCTCCATTACTCTGCAAATCAGCGGCGACGGACCCCTGGATATGTTGGTTATGCAGTGTACCAACTCTCTTGATTTGCGCGGTATGGCTCGGCACCAGCCGATCGTTCCAGAGCAGTTTTCCGAGCTGGTGGGCAACGCCCGTTGTGCAATTACTTTGAATCATGACAAGCAGGAAAAGCCGTACCAGGGCATCGTGTCCGTCAAGGGCGAAACGCTGGCGGGCTGTCTGGAGGATTATTTTGTACGTTCCGTCCAGGTTCCAAGTCACCTACAGCTAGTTTCCAATCGAGATTGCGCGGCCGGTATTTTGTTACAGCAAATGCCGGGGGAGAACGGCCAGCTGGATGCCGATGACTGGCGCCGCCTGGGGTTTTTGGCAGCAACATTGAGCCCCGAAGATTTTACTGCGGGCGCCGGAGTTGGGTTATTGCGCAAGCTTTTTAGCGAAGATGATTTGCGTGTTTTTGCGCACAGGGACCTGCGTTTTCGCTGCCGCTGTTCCCGGCAGCGAGTGGAAAATCTGATGCGTATCCTGGGTGAAAAAGAAGCTCGTGCCGTCTGTGAGGAGCTCGGAAAAGTTGAGGTTATTTGTGAATATTGCGGCAAACATCGGTCGCTGGATGCCGTCGATATTTCCCGCGTATTTGCTGATCACGTCGTCACCGGCTCTGACACCCTGCATTAGCCCCTTTCATTAACTCCTGAAATTCGGTCATTGTGCTCTTTTCACGAGCGTGAAAAGTCGTGTTACACTATGCGCATTCTTCAATATAAGAATATGCTTATATGATTATGAATAGTCAGACTCAAATGTTGATTCAACAATTAAAGGCGCTCGCGGACGGCACTCGGCTGCGCCTCGCAGCACTTTGTTGTCACGGTGAATGCAGCGTGTCTGAGTTGACTGAAATAATGGGTCAAAGCCAGCCCGGCATCTCGCAGCACTTAAAGAAACTGTATGACGCAGGATTAATCGAGCGTTTCCGAGACGGACATCGGGTCTATTACCGCGTCCCACTACGTGCTGCATCTGGCATGGGACGCAAACAACTGCTGGGCTTATTGCCTGATGATGAACCGTTGTTGACGCTGGATACGCAACGCCTGGCCGAAATACGGATTCGTAACGCCAAGCCTGGACCCGTGGTGAGCGTGGACAGGGAGATACATCGCGCGATCCTCGATCTGGTGCTGGCGAAACCGATCGGTGATTTGCTGGATATCGGCTGCGGTTCCGGTCGTCTATTGAAGTTGCTTGGCAAGAGTGCACGCCGTGCTGTTGGTGTGGATATTGATGCCAATGCGCGTCAGGCGGCGCGCTCGGCCTTGATGATCGCAGGGTTACCTAACTGCACGATCCGGCATGGCGATATGTATCACTTACCCTTTGCGAGCGCTGATTTCGACACTGTCATTCTTGATGATGTCCTGTTCGCTGCAGAAGAACCCGAGCGCATCCTCAGAGAGGCGGGAAGAGTGCTGCGGCAGGGTGGACGCATTTTGGTATTGACGGCAGTTGACGCGCGTCAGCCCGCTATTCTGGAAAAATTATTGGCGGGCTGGAGTGCCAAGTCATCAATGCGCCTCAGCCCCGCACGCCGCGTGCCTGCGAAATCGCCGCTTTGGCTGCTATCAGTCGCATCACCGTTGGCAGTAGGAGAGCGAAAGTGACATCTATCATTGATTTGGTGCAATCCGCGCCAGCCGCCGAAAAAATTCGTTCAACCCAGGTATCGTTTGAGTTTTTTCCACCGAATAATGACGAGATGGAGAAGACTCTGTGGGCCTCGATAGAGCGTCTTGGGGTTTTGAACCCGCGGCTGGTTTCTGTGACCTACGGTGCTGACGGCTCGACTCGTGAACGCACCCATGCGGCAGTCGCCCGCGTAATGAATGAAACATCTCTGACGGCCGCGCCGCACCTGACCTGCGTGGGAGCGAGTCGTGGTGAAATTGACGATATCGCGCGCGCTTATTGGGATATGGGTGTGCGCCACCTGGTCGCGCTGCGGGGTGATCCACCAAAATCAAATTTGGGCTACGTACCGCATAAAGATGGTTACGCTTATGCTGCCGACTTGGTTAGCGGGCTGAAGAAAATAGCCGACTTCGATATCAGCGTAGCGGCTTATCCCGAAGTGCATCCGGAAGCGCCAAGCGCAGCTTTCGATCTCGATAATCTAAAGCGGAAACTGGATGCCGGTGCGAGCAACGCGATTACCCAGTTTTTTTTCGAAGTTGATACGTTCCTGCGCTTTCGCGACCAATGCGCAGCCGCTGGCATCGAATCGCAGATTATTCCCGGCATCCTGCCGATCACCCGCTTCCCGCAGCTGCTGCGATTTTCTGAACAGTGTGGTGCCAGTGTTCCAGATTGGTTGCGGCATCGTTTCGATGGTCTTGAGGACGATGCAGAGACTCGCGCAATGATTTCCGCGAGCGTTGCTATTGACGAGGTGCGGCAGCTGCACGCCGAGGGTGTCGATCAATTTCATTTTTACACGCTGAATCGATCGGAGCTGACTTTCGCAATTTGTCATGCTCTCGGCGTACGGCCACCAAAGAAAACAGGATAAATAGACGCCATGGACAGGAAAGAAAGAATCGGCCATCTGCAGGCCGCTTTACACCAACGCATCGTGCTTCTTGATGGCGCGATGGGAACGATGATTCAGCGCTACGGCCTGGATGAAGATGATTATCGCGGTGACCGTTTTCGCACCTGGGAGCGCGACCTCAAGGGCAATAACGACCTGCTGACTTTGTCGCAGCCGCACGTGATTCAGGAAATACATAGCAGTTATCTGGATGCCGGCGTCGACATTATCGAGACCAATACGTTTAATGCCAACGCACCGTCCATGAGCGATTACGGCATGGAGTCGTTGGTCGGGGAATTGAATCAAAGCGCCGCTGCTCTGGCGCGGCAGGTCGCGGATCGCTTTACGGCACAAACCGGGCAGACCCGATACGTCGCCGGTGTCTTGGGGCCCACCAATCGCACCGCGTCTTTATCGCCCGATGTCAATGATCCCGGGTACCGGAACATCACCTTTGCACAACTCGTGGAGACCTACCAGCTGGCTGCTCAGTCTCTGATTGCAGGTGGCGCCGACTTTCTAATGGTCGAGACAATCTTTGATACCTTGAATGCCAAAGCGGCATTGTTTGCGATCCGCCGTTGCTTTGCGGCGCTCGG
The DNA here is from genome assembly GCA_024640365.1 of Woeseiaceae bacterium. GTDB lineage: Bacteria > Pseudomonadota > Gammaproteobacteria > Steroidobacterales > Woeseiaceae > JAHEFE01. Next base: position 82,109 of record JAHEFE010000006.1, read on the forward strand.
TTATGAAGTTCCGATCATGATTTCGGGAACGATAACGGATGCTTCCGGACGGACGCTATCGGGACAAACGACTGAGGCATTCTGGAATTCAGTGCGGCACGCCAATCCATTCATGATCGGACTGAATTGTGCATTGGGCGCCAAAGACTTGCGTCCCTACATCGCGGAATTGTCGCGGATTGCCGATACCGGAGTCAGTGCTCATCCAAACGCTGGTTTGCCAAACGAATTTGGTGAATACGACGAGACGCCGGAAGAAATGGCATCTGTTATCAGCGAGTTTGCCCGCAGTGGCCTGGTCAACGTGGTCGGCGGTTGCTGCGGCACGACACCGGATCACCTGCGTTGCCTGCGGGAATCGGTCGAAGGGGTTAAACCTCGCAACGCGCCAACTCGGCCTGTGCGTTGTCGTCTGGCTGGCCTTGAGCCATGCAATATCGGTCCTGAAGACTTATTCGTCAACGTGGGTGAGCGCACCAACGTGACCGGATCCGCAGTGTTTCGACGCCTTATTGAGGCGAATGATTATGCGGCTGCGGTGCAGGTTGCGCGGCAGCAGGTAGAGAATGGCGCGCAAATCATCGATGTCAACATGGATGAGGGCATGCTCGATTCAGAGGCGGCCATGCATACGTTGTTGAACCTGATTGCGGCAGAGCCAGATATCGCACGTGTGCCTATCATGATCGATTCTTCGAAATGGTCCGTGATTGAAACCGGTCTGCGCTGCGTCCAGGGCAAGGCTATCGTTAACTCAATCAGTCTCAAGGAAGGTGAAGAGCCGTTCCTGCGCCAGGCCAATTTGATTCGCGACTACGGTGCGGCGGTCATTGTTATGGCTTTCGATGAAAAAGGTCAGGCTGATACGATCGAACGCAAAGTGAATATCTGTAAGCGCTCATACGAAATACTGACGAAGCAGGTGGGATTTGATCCGGCAGATATTATTTTCGATCCCAATATATTTGCAATTGCGACAGGTATTGAAGAACACAATAGTTACGGACTTGATTTTATTAACGCGACACGCGAAATCAAAAAATCATTACCGCATGTAATGGTAAGCGGCGGCGTCAGTAACGTGTCGTTCGCTTTTCGCGGCAACAATGTTGTGCGTGAAGCAATTCACTCGGTTTTTCTGTACCACGCAATCGCCGCTGGCATGGATATGGGTATCGTCAACGCCGGGCAGCTGGCGATATACGCGGACTTGCCCGAAGAGTTGCGCGATGCAGTAGAAGATGTCGTTCTTAATCGTCGGGCCGATGCCACAGATCGCTTGCTTGTGCTGGCAGATAAATATCGCGGTGAAGGCGGAGCGCAGACAGCCTCTAAACAAGACGACAGCTGGCGTGAACTGGATGTCAAAAAACGCCTGGAGCATGCGCTGGTCAAGGGTATTGATGAGTATGTTATCGAGGATACTGAAGAAGCACGATTAGCGGCTGTCAGACCCCTGGACGTTATCGAAGGCCCCTTGATGGCGGGTATGAACGTCGTCGGTGATTTGTTCGGTGCAGGCAAAATGTTCTTACCGCAAGTCGTAAAATCGGCCCGAGTAATGAAAAAAGCAGTGGGTCATCTCGTTCCTTTTATCGAGAAAGAAAAGGGCGGAGCGATGAGTACCAACGGTCGCATCGTGATGGCGACAGTAAAGGGCGACGTCCACGACATCGGTAAAAATATCGTTGGTGTCGTTTTGCAGTGTAATAACTTCGAAGTGATAGACCTGGGAGTAATGGTTTCTTGCGAGAAGATTCTGGAGACCGCGCGCCGCGAAAATGCACAGATGATTGGTCTGTCCGGACTAATTACGCCATCGCTGGATGAAATGGTCAATGTTGCGCGGGAAATGCAGAGACTTGGTTTTACACTGCCCCTGCTGATCGGTGGTGCAACGACATCACCGGCACATACGGCCGTGAAAATTGAACCGAACTATGAGGGACCCGTTATTTACGTGAAAGATGCTTCGCGTTCGGTTGGCGTTGCACAAGCACTGGTGGAAGAAAATACTCGCGCCGAATTGGTAAGCAAGACCCGGGAAGATAATGCACGACGGCGTGAGCGGCACGCGGGTAAGAGTAGACAAACGCCACAATTTTCGTTGCAGGAGGCGCGCCAGTTGAAACGCAACATCGATTGGCGGGCTTTCAATCCGGCTGTGCCGAAATTTACTGGTGTGCGGGTTTTTGATGATATTGATCTGGGTGTGTTGCGCGACTATATCGATTGGATGCCTTTCTTCAACGCCTGGGAGTTTCACGGTCGTTTTCCGGCGATCCTCGACGACAAAGTCGTCGGCGAAGCGGCGACGCAGCTGTATGCTGATGCGCAGCAAATGCTGGACCAGGTGATTAACGAAAAGTGGTTAACCGCACGTGCCGTAATTGGCCTGTTTCCTGCGAATTCGATTGATGACGACGACATCGTCGTGCATACCGATGACAGCAGGACGGAAGAACTGCTGCGTCTGCATCACATGCGCCAGCAAAGGCGCAAAGCAAATGGTGAGGGACAAGAGTGCCTGGCCGATTTCGTCGCGCCGTCGGAGACGGGGGTCGCAGATCACATTGGCGCCTTCGCTGTAACCGCCGGCATCGGTATCGAAGAACACGTGGCGCGCTTTGAGAAACAACATGACGATTACAACAGCATTATTCTGAAAGCGCTGGCGGATCGTCTGGCGGAGGCTTTGGCAGAATACATGCATGAACGGGTGCGCAAAGAATACTGGGGTTATGCGCGCGACGAAGGACTGCGTAACGAGCAATTAATTGCCGAAGAGTATCAGGGTATACGTCCGGCGCCGGGCTATCCGGCCTGTCCTGACCATACTGAAAAGGGTCTGTTGTGGAAGCTGCTGGACGTGGAAGAAAATATTGGCCTGCGATTGACTGAATCTTATGCCATGTATCCAACTGCGGCTGTCAGTGGCTTCTACTTTGGCAATCCCCAGTCGCGTTATTTCGCAGTAGGCAAGATCGATCGCGATCAGGTCGAGTCATTGGCAGAGCGCAAGGGTCTGACGGTCGAGGAAATGGAGCGCTGGCTGGCGCCAAACCTGGGGTACGAAAGGCAATAGCCTGCTGGTAGACGACTTAAAATTGAGTGGCAGCTGTTAGTGTTCCAATGCTTTGGCTATAGTCGAGAGGCTTCCAGTTAATAATCCCGACAAGGGGAATAAAATGGTTCGAATTTGCATGCTGGTCGTGTTGAATGTGTTTCTTGCGTGTTCTGTATTTGCTGCACCGTTCAGTGATGGCAAACCCGCCAGTAATGGTGTCATGCCTGAGCGGCTTGATCGCATCGGCGCGGCTGTTAATGAAGTTGTTGCGGAGGGAAAGATCCCTGGCGCGGTTGCAATTATAGCGCGGAACGGCCGAGTGATTTACCACAAAAGCTTTGGTTACGCAGATATTGCGAGCAAGAAGCCAATGACAAACGACGCGATTTTTCGCATCGCATCAATGAGCAAAGCGATTACTACAGTCGGCGTCATGATTCTTTACGAGCGTGGAGCGTTCATGCTCAATGATCCGGTTGCCAACTATCTGCCGGAATTCGCGAGTCCACAGGTCATCAGCGAGGTCGATGCCGACGGTAATATTACGGCCACGGTTCCGGCAAAGAATCCGATACGCATAATTGATCTTTTGTCACACTCGTCAGGCATCTCGTATACATTTATGGGTAGTCCGTTGAGCAAGAGCTATTCTGAAGCGGGTATCATCGACGGCCCAACTTCGCTGGACTATAAGCTCAGCGCACAGATGGGTCTGCTCGCGAAGCAGCCATTGTTATTCGAGCCAGGTTCAGCGTGGGCGTATGGGCTCAGCACGGACGTGCTGGGTTATCTGATTGAGGTTGTCAGTGGCAAGTCATTGGCGCAGTTCATAGCGGACGAAATCACCGGCCCGCTGAAGATGGTTGATACCGGGTTCTATTTGTCGGCGGAACAAAGTGACCGACTGGTGACGGTATATACCGATGTCTCGGGTGACGGCTTGGTGGACGCGAGAGAAACTGAATTACCCTTGTCTGTGGGCTCTGCCGATTATCCAGTCGAAGGTGCGCGCAGCTATTATTCGGGTGGCGCGGGCTTGTCTTCAACAGCATATGACTATGCGCGTTTCATTCAGATGCTGTTGAGTAACGGTGAACTGGATGGCGTACGCATTCTCGGTCGCAAGTCAGTGGAGCTGATGCATACGCCGCGAATAGACTGGGATGGGGATTCGATACCGGATTTTGGTCTTGGTTTCGAGGTGACAGGAAGTATCGCGAAGAACGGTGAGCTGGGTTCCACGGGGATTTTTTCCTGGGGCGGTGCCTTTTATACCTCTTACTGGATTGATCCAGCTGAAAAACTGGTGGCTGTTTTCATGTCGCAGGGTCGGCCAATACATTCGGATATTGATAACCGTTTCCGCACCCTTGTTTATCAATCTCTCCAATAGGACTGCAAAATGACTGGCAAGCGCTGGCTGGTACATGCTGTTTTTTTATATCTGCTGCCCTTGATTGTGGCCTACAACGGCTGGTCCGTTTCTACAGCGGTATTACTCGTTTTGCTGACCCTGTTGTGGCGTTGGCTTGTAACGATGAGTGGCATCCTCAAACCTGCCAAGGTTCCGGACCTGGAACTGGAAACCATTTCAGCCAGCCATTACGTTGAAAAAGTTCGCTGGGCGATGGATCGTCTCGGTTTGGAGTATAAGGAACGGCAGGTAGGCGGTACGCTCGGAGTGTTTTTTCTGGGCCGCACTGTGCCGCAGCTCAAAATACGCACCGGCGCGGTGCGCTCAGTCATAGGCAATTCTCCAGAAATCTTGCGTTACCTTTGGGGGGCTTATGGAACGGCCGCTGGGGATAAAGCGAAGTTTCTGGAGCCAACCGCGGCTCGTGTCGAACTTGAAAAGAAACTCGATCGATACGGTGTCGATTTGCAGGTTTGGGTTTACTACCACATTCTCGGCGATCGAGACCTCGCCCTGCATGCATGGGGCAGAGACAACCCGGCCATTCCGCAGTGGCAGCGTTGGGCATTGATTGCGCTGTTTCCCGTACAGCGGTTCTTGATCCGCAAGGCGTTTCGTATAACGGACGCTCATTATGCGAAGGCGGTCGAGCATATCGAGACCACGATGGCGTTAATCGAAAAACAGCTTGCGGACGGCAGGACCACTATTCTGGCAGGCCAGGAGAGCGACTATGTCGATATCACGTTCGCTGCACTTTCAGGACTGTGGTTGCAGCCCGCAGGTTATGGCAACGGGGTAGCGGACGCGGTGCGCATTGATCCTGCCAGCGCGTCCCTTTCGATGCGGTCTGATATAGATCGCTGGAGCAGCAATTATCCGCTCGGAGTGGCTCTGATCAAGCGGCTGTACGCTGAAGAACGCGCCGGCTGATTATTCTTCCGGGTAGCCTCTGATCTATTCATGAACGCGAATTTTGCGACTAAAAATCCAGCTTCTGTGTTGCTAATCTTCGCAATAGCCAGCTCACGTGCAATCGGCGCCTTGAATCTGAATTTTTTCGCTCACAATCCATTTTCCTCAGACTAAATCAGAGGCTTTCTAGCAAATTATCGCGGATCGCGGCGATATGTTTCGGGCCCATGCGGCAACAGCCACCGATAATATCCGCGCCCGCATCTCGCCACAGGCTCGCCGCTCGAGCCGTTTCAATTGGACTCTCACTGCCAGACCAGGTGTTGGTCGCTGATTCGTATTTTTCGCCGGAATTTGGATAAACGATGATCGCTTTGCCGGGCGCGGCTCGGCGTATTTCTTTAATGAGCGGCGCAATGAGGTGTGCAGCAGTACAGTTCACTCCGATTGCGAGGACTTTTGGATGATCCTTGAATAATTCTGCAGCAGTACGTATGGATGATCCGTCACTGATGCAATGCGAATTGCGACAGGAAAAACTGACCCACGCAGGTGTTTGGACTTCGCGTAACAAATCGCAAAGAATCTTCGTCTCTCGCATATCGGGAATAGTCTCGCAAGCGAGGACATCGGCACCGCTTTGGTCGAGCAACTGCAGCCGTTCTGAATGAAAATAACGCAAATTTTCATCGTCAATTTCATAGCTGCCGGAATACTCCGACCCATCGTGAAGTGTGGCGCCAAAAGGGCCGACGCTAGCTGCGACAATGGGTGTGTATTCGATTGTCGGGTTTTCCGCGAGGAATATATCGCGGGCCTCTTGAGCCAGACTGACAGAACTTACAATCAACGCATCCGCTTCTGCTGCCGTTACGCCGAGTGACATCATGCCGTGACGACTCGCCTGGTAACTAGCACTTATTATGCATTGTGCTCCGACCCGGAGATAAGCGAGGTGCGCATCGATAATGGCTTTCGGGTTGGTTTTGAGCAGGCTTGCTGACCACAGGTTGGAATTAATGTCATGACCTTGTGCTTCCAACTCCGTGGCAAGGCCCCCATCCAGAAGAATCGTCGTGTGGTGCGCCAAGGCTTCTTCAAACAAATTCATGGTTATCTAGTCAGGCTAATAATGGGAAACGAAAATTATCACACCATCAACGGCAACTGAAATGAATTAACAGATTATGAAGTCACCGTAACTTGTTGCAACTCGTGCAGCCGCTGCGTTTAGCGATTCGCAGTGACTGCCAGTGATTCTCAATACCGTCAAAAAGCCGCACGGTATTGGTGTTTGCTAACGGCATACCGGCGAGATATTTTAATGCCTCACTGGCCATTAGACTGCCTATGACGCCAGGTATCGGTGCCAGTACACCGTTGCCACTACAGTCCTGTAGCGACTCATCGGCCTCGGTATACAAGCAGCGATAGCAACAGGATTTTGTGTAATCAGGACCGAATACGGCGAGCTGGCCTTCAAAGCGGATTGCTGAACCACTGACAAGGACACGACCTGTCACTACGCAGGCGTCACTTACTGCGAAGCGCGTTGCGAAATTATCGGTTCCGTCCAGAACGATATCAGCGTCGCCTGTCACCGTTTTCAACTCGACCGGGTCCAATCGCCGCGAAATTGTGCTCAGTTGAATGTCCGGATTAATTGCCGCCAAACGCTGCGCGGCAACCTCTACTTTCAGTTTTCCAATATCGTCAGGGCCGTATAGAAATTGTCGGCCGAGATTGGTTTCGTCGATCGTATCGAAATCATTCAGGATCAAGTGCCCGGTACCGCTGCTCGCAAGATAACTGGCCACTGCGCAGCCGATACCGCCGAGCCCAATGACTAGCGCGCTTGAACGAGCAATACGCTCCTGCCCCGCGTTGCCGATCTGTGGCAGGGCGTTGTGGCGAATTGCTCTGAGTGGATGATCCGACAAGGGTTTCTAGTCGGCGCAGCGGGCATCAGTGATTGTGACTGTTTCGAGTGGCACGTCCTGGTGGCCGCCTTTTGTGCCGGTAGCTACAGCTGCGATTTTATCAACAACATCCATGCCATCTGTGACCCGTCCAAATACGGCATAACCGTAATCTCGCGGGCCGTGGTCTAGAAATGCGTTGTCTTTGAGATTGATAAAAAATTGCGAGGTTGCACTATCGACCACATTGGTTCGTGCCATCGCGAGCGTGCCACGCAAGTTCTTCTCGCCATTGGCTGCTTCGTTCTTGATTTCGGCGCGCGTCTCTTTACGAGACATATCTGCGAGGAGGCCACCGCCCTGAATCATGAAATTTGGAATAACACGATGAAATACGGTGTCAGTGAAGTAACCATCCGTAACGTATTGTTTGAAATTGGCGGAAGATATTGGTGCGGTTTTTTCAAACAGTTCGATAACGATGTCGCCGTGGCTGGTTGTCAGGGTAATCATGGGGGGTCCTTGCTAGTCGAGGGCATTGCCCGATCTGATGAGTAATGTTGTTTAGAGGGAGTTTAACAATTTGGGGCCGTCAGGTTTACTGATTGTTGATCGGATCCTGTTCCCATTCCGCCATGCTGACACGCGGCAGTCCGGCCAAATCACGGAAACATCGTGGATTTTGCCAGCCATGTTCTTGCAGAATGTCGGCCACTGATTCTTCCTGGGTTGAACCATGTTCCAGCAGAAGTTTGCCACCCGGTTCGATGATAGCGCGACATTCGTCGGCTAAACGACGAATATCATCGAGGCCATCAGTTCCAGAGGCCAGCGCGGATAGCGGTTCACGGTGCAAATCGGCGAGTACGGGATCTCCCGCTTCCACGTAGGGTGGGTTCGACACAATCACCTGGAATTTGTCGCTGGCGACCGGTTTGGTCCAGTTTCCGGTACGAAACTCGACGTTTTTGATTCTAAAATGCGCTGCGTTTGAGCGTGCGACAGCAAGCGCTGCCGCGCTGATATCGGTCGCGATAATTTTGCACTCCGGGCGTTCACTGGCAATGGCCAGCGCGACCGCTCCACTGCCCGTTCCGAGATCAAGAATGCTCGTGGCAGATAACACATTGATCTGTTGTAACGCGATCTCAACCAGTAGTTCGGTTTCGGGCCGCGGCACCAGTGTGGCTGAGCTGACACGCAGGTCCAGTGACCAGAACTCTTTATGGCCCGTAATATAGGCGACAGGTTCGCCCAGCAAGCGGCGCTCTATCAGATCTGCGAATTCGGTCAGAGTAAGCGGGCTTAACAGTTCATCCGCGTGCGCAAACAGGTAACTGCGCGGTTGCTCAAGCAAGGTTATCAACAAGGTCTCAGCATCCAGCCGCGGAGAATCACTGCAATGCATCAATAGCGGCACCGTCGACTCCAGCAATTGACGAATACTTTGTGGGTCTTTGGTCATAAGTAAATGAATATCTGGCTGTGTGATCGTGCGGCGCTTCGCGTAATATGGCGACCATACTTAATTGTCACCGAGAATGTCATGAAGATATATTCCAACGTGCTCGACATGGTAGGTCAAACTCCCATGCTCGAGGTAAAGAATATGGATACCGGTCCCTGTCGCCTGTTTCTGAAATTGGAGTTGATGAATCCCGGCGGTTCGATCAAGGATCGTATCGGTATCTCGATGATCGAGGAAGCGGAAAAGCGCGGCGACATCAGGCCTGGCGATACGCTGGTTGAAGCGACTGCCGGTAATACCGGGCTCGGACTGGCCCTGGTCGCGGCGCAAAAAGGGTACCCCCTCATAATCGTCTTGCCGGACAAGATGAGTCAGGAAAAGATATTTAATCTGCGGGCGATGGGTGCCGAGGTCATATTGACCCGCTCGGATGTCAGCAAGGGTCATCCTGAGTACTACCAGGACTTGGGCAAGAGTATTGCGCACGAGCGCGGGGCGTATTTCATTAATCAGTTCGCAAATCCCGATAACGCGCTAGCTCACCGGTTGACTACCGGGCCCGAGATCCTCGAACAAATGGACGGGAAACTCGACGCGATCGTTATGGGGGCCGGTTCTTGCGGAACGGTAGCCGGCATATCGCAGTGTTTTGCAGAGCAATCGCCGGCTACGGAATTGATCCTGGCGGATCCGGTTGGCTCGATTCTGGCCGATTTCATTAACAAGGGTGAATTTGGCGAAGCAGGTTCATGGCTCGTCGAGGGAATAGGCGAGGACTTTATTCCACCGGCGGCGGACTTTTCCCGAACTCACAAGGCCTACAGTATTTCTGACGCTGAGTCGTTCCAGGCAGCGCGCGACTTACTTCGCCAGGAAGGGGTGTTGGCTGGATCTTCCAGCGGAACATTATTGGCTGCGGCTCTGAAATATTGTCGCGAACAGACGGAACCGAAGCGGGTTGTAACCTTCGCTTGCGATACGGGTAACAAGTATCTGTCGAAGTTATTCAACGATTTCTGGATGGACGACCAGGGCTTTAATCAGCACGAGCAACATGGTGATTTGCGCGATCTAATAGGCCGACCCCATGATCAGAAAGCGACTGTCACCGTGGGGCCAACAGATATTCTCGTAACGGCGCATAATCGCTTGCGCAATGCCGGGTTTTCGCAGTTGCCTGTGATGCAGGCGGGAAAGCTGGTGGGGATCGTTACCGAGGATGCCATTATCCAGTTCGTGTTTGGTAAGCCGGAACTTATGAAAGAGCGAGTGGAGTCTGCGATGCAGACTGCGTTTATCAGGCTCGAGAAAAAGGAAACCATCAATAACCTGGTAGCGATGCTGCATGTGCAACCATATGCTGCCGTGATGGATGGTAGTGAGTTTCTTGGCTTGATAACGCGTTCGGATGTGCTGAACTACTTACGTCGGGAAATGTAATAACACTTTGTCACTTAGCTGGTTAACCAGTGGTCGAGAAGAAAATGTCAGATAGAAAAAAGAAAGAGTCTTTCGCAACGCGCAGCATTCATGCGGGGCAGTATCCGGATCCATCTACGGGCGCCATAATGCCGCCAATTTATGCGACCTCAACCTACGTGCAGAGCAGTCCGGGCGTACACCAGGGCTATGAATACTCACGCACGCAGAACCCGACGCGGCAGGCATTCGAACGCTGTATCGCTGACCTGGAGTCGGGTACGCATGGATTTGCTTTCAGTTCTGGTATGGCTGCGACAGCGACGGTGCTCGAGTTGCTCGACAGCGGCAGTCATATCATTGCCATGGATGATCTGTATGGTGGTACCTCACGATTGTTCCGCCGAGTGCGCCGTCGAAGTGCCGGGCTTTCCTTCAGCTTTGTAGACATGACAGATGCGGACGCCGTACGTGCCGCGATTCAGGATAATACTCGTATGTTGTGGGTCGAGAGCCCAACCAATCCACTGCTAAAGCTGGCTGATTTCAGTGTCGTTGCACAAATCGCCCGCGAGCATAAATTATTGCTGGTCGCCGACAATACATTTGCTACGCCGTATTCTCAGCGCCCCCTGGAACAGGGTTGCGATATTGTTGTGCATTCAGCGACCAAGTATCTGAATGGACATTCCGACATGGTCGGCGGTGTTGCCGTCACGGCCGATGCCGAAATAGCTGAGCAACTCGCGTTTTTGCATAACTCGGTGGGTTCGGTCCTCGGGCCGTTCGACAGTTTCCTTGCGCTGCGCGGACTAAAAACATTAAGCGTACGTATGGAAAGACATGAGCAAAGTGCCCAGGCAATTGCCGAGTGGCTGGAAAAAGACGCACGCGTCGAGCGGGTAATATATCCGGGGCTGCCATCGCATCCACAGTACGCACTTGCCCAGAAGCAGATGGACAGTAGCGGCGGGATCGTCACCTTTTTCATCAAAGGTGGGCTGGCCGAAGCGCGGAGATTCCTGGAACGCTGCAAGCTTTTTTCATTGGCTGAGAGCCTGGGTGGTGTAGAGAGTCTGGTTGATCATCCAGCCATAATGACGCACGCATCCGTTCCGGCAGAAACGCGTGCCGCACTTGGAATCAGTGACCAGTTGATTCGACTATCAGTCGGCATAGAAGGTCTCGATGACTTGATCGAGGATCTGAATCAGGCGCTGTCCTGAGCTAGCCAGGCAGGAAGGGTGAGACCTTTTGACGCCAGGAAATCGCGGTTGAAAAGACGTTCCTGATAACGCAATCCAGAGTCGCACAGGATAGTAACAATCGTATGGCCGGGACCCAGTTCCCGGGCAAGACGGACGGCTGCGGCCAGGTTTATGCCGCTGGATCCGCCGAGAATCATTCCCTCGCTGCGAATTAAATCGAACAGAAGCGGTATAGCGTCTTTATCGTCAATGCGATAAGCAACATCGATGGGAGTGTCGGCGAGGTTGGCAGTAATTCGACTGTTGCCTATCCCTTCCGAAATAGAACTGCCTTCAACTTTAATTTCGCCGTTAACATAGTAGTTGTACAAGCCTGAACCACCCGGATCTGCCAATGCGATTTTGATATCCGGATTGCTGGCTTTGAGATAACGAGAGATTCCGGCGAGTGTGCCTCCCGTACCGGTTGCGGACACGAAGCCATCTACACGGCCTTCCGTTTGCTGCCAGATTTCGGGGCCTGTTGTTACTTCGTGAAAGCGGCGATTGGCAAGATTGTCAAACTGACCGGCCCAGAACGCGCCGTTCTCAAGTTGCTCATCTAGTTCGGCCGCAAGGCGCTGTGATGTGTGTACGAAGTGATCCGGATTTTTATACGGCACCGGCGGAATCAGGCGAACGTCTCCGCCATAGGCACGCAGCGTATTTATTTTTTCGCGACTCTGGTTGTTCGGCATCACGATGATGGTTCGATGGCCGAGCGCGTTGCCGACCAAAGTTAGACCGATACCGGTGTTGCCGGCGGTTCCTTCAACGATGACCCCGCCAGGCTTCAGCGCTCCCGATTGGCGCGCGTCATTGATGATGCCTAGCGCTGCTCGGTCTTTTACGGAACCACCAGGATTAAGGAATTCGGCTTTGCCGAGTATTTCACAACCGGTCAGTTCTGATAAGGAATTCACACGCAGCAAGGGCGTATTGCCGATCAGATCGAGAATGGAATGCGAGGCGCTCAAGTTATTAATCGTCGAGCGCGGCCAGTTGGTCTGCCTGATACTCGCTAATTAGCGGTCGAATTACCTGTTCCACGCCGCCTTCAAGAATTTCGTCGAGTTTGTACAGTGTAAGGTTTATGCGGTGATCGGTAACGCGGCCTTGCGGGTAGTTGTAGGTACGTATGCGCTCGGAGCGATCACCAGAGCCCACGAGCAGTTTTCGTTGTTGTGCTTGCTCGGATGCTCTTTGTGTCATTTCAGCATCGAGTAGTCGAGCCTGTAATAGTGACAGGGCACGGGCTTTGTTCTTGTGTTGCGAGCGCTCATCCTGACACTCTACGACAATGCCGGTCGGCAAGTGCGTGATGCGTACGGCTGAGTCCGTCTTGTTGACGTGTTGACCGCCGGCCCCGGATGCGCGATAGGTATCGATTCGCAGATCAGCGGTACTGATATCTTTTTCTTCCACCTCATCGGGCTCGGGCAAAACCGCAACCGTGCATGCAGATGTATGGATGCGACCCTGTGATTCCGTTGCAGGAACGCGTTGCACACGATGGGCGCCAGATTCAAATTTCAATTGGGCATAAATGCCATTGCCCGTGATGCGACTGATGATTTCTTTGTAGCCACCATGGTCGCCTTCGCGTGCGCTGATAATTTCCACGGGCCAGCGCATTTTTTCGGCGTACTTGGAGTACATGCGAAACAAATCACCGGCAAATATGGCGGCCTCGTCGCCACCGGTGCCCGCTCGAATTTCGAGATAGACATTACTGTCATCAAACGGGTCATCCGGGATCAATAATGTTTGCAGTTCAGTTTCGAGTGTGTCGCAACTTGAAATGAGTGCGTTCAGTTCTTCCTGCCCCATTTCGCGCAGCTCGGGATCGCTGTCTGTCGCCATTTCGCGAGCGGCCGCAATGTCGTCCTGCATGGCTCGATAACGAGCAAACGCCTGCACAACGGGCTCAAGTTTAGAATATTCTTTGGAGTATTCTCGAAAAATGTCTTGCTTGCTGATTACATCCGGATCAGATAGCAGTCCAGCCAGCTCTTCAAATCGATCTCTGGCGTTGTCGAGGTTTTCGTATATGGAATTTTTCACGATAATTGAATCATTGGCCGATCAGCTATCCTGATCGTTGAGGCCAAATAATTCAACCGCAGATCGAATCATTTCCTGATCTGCTTTTTCACCTGCCTGGCGTAGTCGAACGCTGGGCTGGTGCAGTAATTTTTTCATCAGAGATGCTGACAGATACTCGAGAACTTCTTCGTTGTTCGAGCCACCGTTCAAACGCCGTTTTGCCTGGTCGAGGACTTGTTGACGGATGATGTCACTCTGTTCGCGCAGTGCGGCGATGATCGGAGCCACTTCTTTGCTGCGCTCCATGTTCAGGTAGCGGTGTATTTCGTCTTCCAGTATGCGATTAGCTTCGATTGCGGCTGATTCTCGGTTTTGCTGCCCCTCAACGATCACTTTGTCCAGGTCGTCAATTGAATACAGATAAACGTCATCCATTTTTGCAATGGAGGGCTCCATGTCTCGAGGTACGGCAATATCAACAGCGAATATAGGTTTACGTTTACGTGCCTTGATCGCTTTGCTCATTTGCGCGAAGGTAATAATTGGCTGTGTCGCTGCGGTTGAACTAATCAGAATGTCAGCTTCGGGTAACGTGCCCTCAAGCTCGGACAGTGGCAGGGCGTAGCCCCCAAACTGGCTTGCCAGGTTTTGCGCTCGTTGTACGTCCCTGTTTGCAATAAAGAGACGACCAATATTTTTGCCATGCAAATGGCGGGCGACGAGTTCGATAGTTACTCCGGCGCCAACCAATACGGCCGTATGTTTTTCGAAACCGGAAAAAAATTGTTGGGCAAGTGACACTGCGGCGTAAGCGACAGATACCGGGCTGGATCCTATGTCTGTATCTGTACGAACTTTTTTCGCGACCGAGAACGTGTGTTGAAGCAGGCGGCTCAAGTGCGAACCAATCGTGCCGGCTTCTTGCGCCGCACGAAAGGCATCCTTTAGTTGGCCCAGGATTTGTGGTTCACCCAGTACCATTGAGTCGAGGCCGCAAGCGACCCGAAAGGCGTGCCGAATTGATTCGTCGTCTTCGACCTGGAAAAAGAACTCGTTGACGGAGGAATCCAGCCCAAGATTATTAATGAGCCAATCACGGGCGCTCGTACCAATATCTTTGCTCGAGTATGTAAAGATCTCAGTCCGATTGCAGGTGGAAAGTAGGAGAACTTCTTCGACGCCCCGCAAATCGTTCAGGCAGGACAAAGCCCGGGAGATTTCTTCTCCCGTGAATACAACCTGTTCTCGAATTTCAACAGGCGCCGTATTATGGTTTAAACCAATTATTTGGAGCGGCATCAGGTGCTTTTAGCAGACGAGTATCGAATTTGGCCATATCATAAGCGAACTGACTGTATAGTTCGCGGTCTGTGTAACAATTAAACCCAAATCTATGACATCGGACCTCATGCTTACATCGTGGAAATCCAGTAACCGGAAGTGGTTTGCATACGACCTGGCGGCCGTAATCCTGCTCGTTGCCAGCCTGCCAGCCAATGTGGCCCAGGCTGCTGAAAATGGGACGCCAGGCAGTGCTTCTGCGCACATCGTGCAATCAGAAATGGCAGCCGAGGAAGCCGATTACCGGCTGGCGGCGCTCGAGTATCGCAAAGCAGCTGAAATCAGTAACAGCGATGAAACGGCTCGTCAGGCCACAATATTGGCTTACAACTATGGTTTTACAGACGAAGCGCTGCTCGCGGCGCGGCGCTGGAGCAAGTTGGCGCCGAACAGTGATGACGCGTTGCTGTATCTGGCGCAATTGCAGCTGTGGAATGGAGACTGGCGCAACTCAGAGAAAAGCTTCAAGAATCTCCTGAAACGATCCGATCAGCCTCCTGCTGACCGGCTCGTATCGCTGGTGCCCTACATCACCCAGACAGGCAGCGAGCACGCTAACAAATTAATGAGTCGGCTGGTTAAACCGTACGAGTCATCTGCTTCGGCGCAGTATGCTGCTGGTCTGGTGGCATTGGAGTCGGGCGAGGCGGGGGCAGCTGGTAAGCGCGCTCGGCGAGCTTTGGAGCTCCAGCCCGATTGGCTGTCGGCACAATTGCTTGTGGCCCGCTCACTGTTAATGGGTGGCGATGTCCAGGCGGCTATTGAGTATACAGAGCACCTGGTGGGCGATGTGTTTGATCCACCCCAGGAAGCTCGCCTGGAGCTAGCGTTGATGTACCTCGCCGCGTCGCGTGACGACGATGCTCTGAGCCAGGTTAACCAGGTACTCATGGAGCAGCCAGGCCGTCCGGATGCCCAGCGGTTACTGGCACTCATAAATTTTCAGCTCAACAATCTGGATCTTGCCGAGAGCGATTTCCAGGATGTGATCGCGAGCGGCGGTAATCGGGAAGAGGCCTTTTATTACCTGGGACGGATTGCTGATTATCGCGAAGACTATGGGCAGGCAATTCGTTTTTACTTGCGCGTGGACAGTGGCGCCAATGCGGTCACGGCGCAGCGCCGCGTGGGTGGCTTGCTATTACAAATGGGCAAAGGTGAGAAGGCGCTCGAGCATTTCGATAATTTTGCCAGGCAGCGCCCGGTGTACGCCGTTGATATGTTGCAGGCGAAAGCGCAAGTAAATGTTGCACTCGGTAATTATCCGGAAGCGCTACAAAGCTATGAAAAAGTCGTGCAGTTTAGACCTGATGACGAAGCGGCTCTGCTAAGTAAGGCGGATTTGTTATTGCGGATGCAAAGGCTGAACGACTCAATTGTCGATTTTAGGGCAGCGGCCAAGCGCTGGCCGAATAGCGCTAATTCCCTGAATGCTTTGGGTTATACATTGGCCGACCGGACCAATGAAGTGAAAGAGGCGCATCGTTTGATTGAAAAGGCGCTGCAACTGAGTCCTGACAGTCCGGCGATTATGGATAGCTATGGTTGGGTTCTGTTCCGCCAGGGTCGCTACGAAGAGTCTCTGGCGATTTTGGAGCGCGCTTACACCATGATGAAGGATCCTGAAATCGCGGCGCATCTGGTTGAGGTGCTTTGGCAGATGGAGCGCAAGGAAGATGCCAAAACACTCATGGAAGAAGCGTCTGGATCCAGCCCTGATAATGATAAATTACAGAGTCTGCGAAACCGGTTATTCCCCAATGATTCCTGATTTTGGTGCCGCGGTGCCTGGCATGGTCCGGGGTTATTGCGGCTTGATTCTCCTGCTCGTCTTGAGTGGTTGTGCGACCTATCCAGTTAGTGAATTACCGCCAATGGCGGATTGGGAAGCGCGCAACCACTTACTTGCTAATCTGACCGACTGGGAATTTCGTGGTCGCATTGGCGTGACCTCGAACGACGATGGGTTTAACGGTAAATTACGTTGGCAACAAGATGCCGACACTTATTCCGCCACAGTGAGCGGTCCCATCGGCTTCGGTTCGGTGCTTGTCGCTGGTAATTCTGAATTCGTCCGATTGACCGGTAATGACGGTGTCACCAGCATTTTGGCCAATCCGCAACAGGATCTTCGCGAGCGTTACGGCTGGACTATTCCCGTGCAGAGTCTCCGCTACTGGGCGCTGGGCATTCCTGATCCCTCCAGTCCGGCAACAACGGTCTTTAACGGTGCAGGCCAACTTGCGCGTCTGGACCAGAGTGGATGGCAGGTTACGTATAGCGAATATCGTGACGTTGGGGGCCAAGCAATGCCGAAGCGCCTGTCTGCTATCGCAAATGATGTCAAAGTCGTCGTCATTATCAGTAACTGGCTCTTCAAATAGCACACTTTCGTCACTTCGCGTTGACACCTCCGGTGTCGGCCAGCACAATTGCGCCCCACGGATAGTCCATGCGACAAAAAATTCGTGAGTGATCGAGAAGATTTTAAGATTTTTCACGAATTCAGACATGTTTGGTGGGGTGTGGCCAAGTGGTTAAGGCAACGGGTTTTGATCCCGTCATGCGCAGGTTCGAATCCTGCCACCCCAGCCATTAATTTGAGTTCAGTCGTTTTTGATCAGGCGACTGTGATGAAGCTAGACCCGCAATTTAACTTCTAAATCTAGTAGGAGATAGCCGTGGAAATGCCGTCAATGGCGATTTTTTCGGGAAGTGCCCACCCGCGTTTGGCGGCCGATATTGCGCGTCATCTGCACCTTCCGCTTGGGAGAGCTCTCGTTGGCAAGTTCAGCGATGGTGAGACCAACGTCGAAATTCTCGAGCATATCCGCGGCCGGGAAACGTTTATTGTGCAGCCTACGTGTCCTCCGACAGCTGAGCACTTCATGGAACTGCTCATTATGGCGGATGCCTGTCGGCGCGCTTCGGCGGCGCGCATAACCGCGGTAATCCCATATTTTGGCTATGCGCGGCAAGATCGCCGGCCGCGCGCTTCGCGTGTACCCATCACAGCCAAGCTGGCCGCGAAAATGATCACGACAGCGGGCATAGATCGAGTTTTGACGGTCGACCTGCACGCAGATCAAATCCAGGGTTTCTTCGATGTGCCGGTTGATAACGTGTACGCGTCGCCAATTTTGCTGGGCGACGTCTGGCGCCAGAAATTCCGGAACATGGTGGTTGTATCCCCGGATGTTGGTGGCGTTGTTCGCGCACGGGCACTGGCAAAGCGCCTGGACGATGCCGAGTTGGCCATCATCGACAAACGCCGCGCCAAAGCGAATATGTCTGAAGTCATGAATATTATTGGTGAGGTTGAGGGTAAATCCTGTGTCATGATCGACGACATGGTTGATACCGCAGGCACACTCTGTCACGCCGCCGCTGCGCTCAAGGCGCATGGTGCGACCAGTGTCACTGCCTACATTACACATCCGGTTCTGTCAGGGCCGGCGGTATCGCGTATCACGGAGTCGGAACTGGACGAATTGGTCGTAACGGACACTATTCCGCTGAATGCTGAAGCCACGGCCTGCGATAAGATCAGGCAGCTCTCGACCGCGGAGATCCTGGCGGAGACGATGCGTCGCATCAGCGATGATGAGTCGGTTAGCTCCCTGTACCTCGATTAGGCCTTAAAAACCCGAAAAAACGGCGCCTGGAGAGTGTTTTCCGGGCCAGCTTTGCGCTATCATGCGCGACCGCTATCGGCGGGCCGCCCAGGAACCTGCGTTCCAGGTGGTTGAAAACTGAAATATTTATGTCCCGGCTGGTCGCGGTCGGGTTTGATCAGAGTTGGTTTTGCCAATTCTTTATGTAAGCAATCGGAGAACTCAAATGAGTGAAGAATTTGACCTGATTGCGGACTTCCGTGAAGACCAGGGGAAAGGTGCGAGCCGCCGCCTGCGTAAAACCGGAAGATTACCCGCAATTATTTATGGCGCCGGCCGTCCGGCTCGTGCGATCACCCTGGATCAGAACAAGGTTCTGCATCAGCTGGAGCAAGAATCTTTCTATTCCAGCGTCCTGACCATAAAAGTTGGTGACAAGAGTCAGGCGGTGATTCTGAAAGATATTCAGCGTCATCCGTCCAAGTCCCGAATCATGCATATGGATTTCCAGCGCATTGTTGAGGACCAAGAGATTCGTATGAATGTACCGCTGCATTTTGTGGGCGGCGATATTGCACCGGGCATCAAGGCCGGCGGCATGATCTCTCACCTCATGACTGACGTAGAAGTAATTTGTTTGCCCAGGGATTTGCCTGAGTACCTGACGGTTGATGTGTCGGCAATGAATCTCGATGAAATGATTCACCTGTCCGGAATTGCATTGCCAAAAGGCGTGGAGATTCCAGAGCTCGCGCAAGGCGAAGATCATGACCAACCAGTCGTGTCTCTGCATCGGCCGAAGAAGGTTGTCGAAGAAGAGACCGAGACTGAAGCAGCGGCTGAAGTGCCCGCTACGACGGAAAAGCCTGCGGCTCCTGACGAAGACTAGGTTGAGGCAACTCGATGACGAAAGGCCGCCTCAAGGCGGCCTTTTTTTGTCCGGGTTTTGGCAGCCGCTGCCTGGAGGCTATTGCCGCCGGGACCAAACAAACTGATACCATTACGATCCTATGACTTCTCACCTGACATTAATTGCGGGACTCGGTAATCCGGAAGACCGTTACGCAAAGACTTTGCATAACGCCGGCTTCTGGTTTGCCGATGAAATGGCGCGCCGAGCAGGTGCCAGCTTCAAGTTTGAAAAACGATTTGAGGCCGACGTTTGCCGCATTCAATTGGTTGGACAGGAAGTCTGGTTAGTTAAGCCGCAAAATTACATGAATTTGAGCGGCGGGCCGGTGCGAGCGGTACTGGATTATTACCGGTTGTCGGTCAGTCATCTGCTGGTAGCGCATGATGAGCTGGATCTGGAGCCTGGTGTAGTGCGGCTGAAGAAGGGCGGCGGTCACGGTGGGCACAATGGGTTACGGGATATTATCAAGCACACCGGGCCCGAGTTTATGCGCTTGCGATTGGGTATTGGTCATCCAGGTGACAAGAGCCAGGTTACGAGTTACGTACTTAAACGCGGCAGTGCTGAGGTCGAGCGGGCCGTTGAGGATGCGGTAATCGCTGGGGCCGATATCATGCCTCTACTCGCAGAGGATGGTCTCGAGAAGGCTATGAATCGGCTGCACACGGATTAGTCCTGTCGGACTACGCTATTCCTGCTAGGATACGCGCCCTTCAAATTCTGAATTTTACCGCGGTCCGAAGACCGCTTTGCATAGAACGATATTATGGCTATTAAGTGTGGCATCGTCGGGCTTCCCAACGTCGGCAAGTCGACTCTGTTCAATTCACTCACCGCGGCAGAAATTGCGGCCGAGAACTATCCGTTTTGTACGATCGAACCGAACGTTGGCGTCGTGCCTGTACCGGATCCACGCCTGCAGAAACTGGCCGAAATCGTGAAGCCACAAAAGATACTGCCCACCGCGATGGAGTTCGTAGATATCGCCGGTCTGGTAGCGGGTGCATCCAAGGGCGAAGGGCTTGGCAATCAATTCCTCGCTAACATTCGCGAGACCAACGCGATCGCGCACGTCGTTCGCTGTTTCGAAAACGACGACGTAACCCACGTAGCCGGCAAGATAAATCCGCTGGACGATATCGATACGATCAATACCGAGTTGGCGCTGGCCGATCTTGAGTCGGTTGACAAGCAACTCTATAAAGCGGAGCGCAATGCCAAGGCGAACGAAAAAACCGCCGTGGCTTATCGCGACGTCTTGCGCAAGGTTAAAGAGCACCTCGACCAGGGGTTGCCGGTACGTTCGCTGGCACTGGAAGACAGTGAGCAATTACTGATTCGCGATCTGCAGATGTTGACGGCCAAGCCTGTCATGTACGTGGCCAATGTCGATGAAAACGGTTTTACAGATAATCCTCATCTCGATGCGGTACGTCAGCTGGCCGCCAGTGAGGGCGCAGAAGTGGTCGCTATTTGTGCGGCGATGGAAGCGGAAATTGCACTGCTGGACGAAGCGGACAAAGCCGAGTTTCTGGAGGACCTTGGGCTGGATGAGCCGGGACTGGCGAAGGTCATTCGCTGCGCTTACGCGCTGCTGGGCCTGCAGACCTACTTTACGGCAGGCGTTAAGGAAGTTCGTGCCTGGACCACCCGTGTCGGAGCGACCGCGCCGAAAGCGGCCGCCGAGATTCACACGGATTTTGAGAAAGGCTTTATTCGCGCTGAAGTCATCGCATACGACGACTTTATTGCCAACAAGGGCGAGCACGGCGCCAAGGAGGCCGGGAGACTGCGTCTGGAAGGCAAGGAATACATCGTGCAGGAAGGCGATGTCATGCATTTCCGCTTCAACGTTTAGTCGGCGAATTTGGCTAAAAACAAGCAAAAGCAGCGGCTTAGATCATTTTTTCGGCTCATAACTTGACAGCATGCGAGCCTGCAAGGACAATCTCGCACCCTTGAAGATCCAAATCATTCGGTGATGTAGCTCAGATGGTTAGAGCGGTGGACTCATAACCCGCAGGTCGGTGGTTCAATTCCACCCATCACCACCAAACAATAAGCGGCCCCCTTTGTGGGGCCGTTTTTGTTTGGTGGCAGGTAGAAAAGGACCACCGAAGGTGAGTTCACAAATCCGCAGGAGCGGATTTGGACGCACAAGGTGCGCCTGCAGGGCGAGCGCCAGGGATGGTGCGAGTCCATTCCACCCATCACCACCAAACAATAAGCGGCCCCCTTTGTGGGGCCGTTTTGTTTGGTGGCAGGTAGAAAAGGACCACCGAAGGTGAGTTCACAAATCCGCAGGAGCGGATTTGGACGCACAAGGTGCGCCCGCAGGGCGAGCGCCAGGGATGGTGCGAGTCAATTCCACCC
Organism: Woeseiaceae bacterium; assembly: GCA_024640365.1. GTDB lineage: Bacteria > Pseudomonadota > Gammaproteobacteria > Steroidobacterales > Woeseiaceae > JAHEFE01. The sequence continues at coordinate 103,845 of JAHEFE010000006.1, forward strand.
ATCACCACCACATAAGTAGGGGTGTTAACCGGTCACATGGTTTACACCTTGTTCCGGACACATTGTTAACACTTTGTCCGGTATGAAAGGTCAGTTGACTTCAGTATTTCTATGCGGTTAGTTTTTTCTCGCCCGATTGCCGGGTTTTTACTCTGACTCCAATTATCTAAATTGAGAGTCTCGCTCAAACGTGATGTGAGTTGCTTTCGATCCAATTGGCCAAGGCTTCCTCGTCGATGTCGCCGGCAGCGACCGCACGAATCATCACTACCGCCTCTGCTTCATTGGGTTCAAATTCAACGCCATTGCACATCAAAAATATGTCGATAGCGTTCAGGGCTACTCGCTTGTTGCCGTCGACAAAGCAGTGATTTCGTGCGAAGCCGAATCCATAGGCCGCCGCCAGCCGGTAGATTGATACGGTCGGTTGATATGCGGCGAGGTTTTGTGGTCGAGTAAGTGTGGATTGCAACGGGCCATCGTTGATAGGCCCGCGCAACCCTCCGTCTTCGGTAACGGTCAGGTGTAAGAAATACGCGATCTCGCGCTGGTTAAGCCAGACAGTCAATTACTTTGCGAGTTCGCGATAGGCATTGCGGAATTTCCGACGCGACCGCTCGATAGCGTCGACCTTGTTTGAAAAATCATGGTCGAGGGCAGTAATGAAAACGCCATTTTCCTGATGCTCAATGGCAACGCTATCACCTAGACCAGCCGCAAGATGCAGCAAATCCGCTGGCGACAAAGTAACTGCTGCGGAGTTACCGTACTTGCTGATTTTTTTGACTGTGGTGGTCATATTGAGCTCTCCCGGTGTACGTACAGCCGTATTTACTTGCAGGAGTATATACCAATGTACGTACATTGGGCAAAACGAATTATTAGGCGAAACACGGGCCTAGCTAATGACTGAAATCGGGCCAATGTGTATGAAAATCAGTGACTGTCTATGAAAAATAGTTATAAATTGTACGTTTCATGAAAAACTGAAATTTAGGGTCAGAGTAAAAAATAAATCGGAGTTGACTCATGTTGCGGTCGCAAAGAAAAGGCAATCGCGTGATTGAGTCGTCCAAATTCTGACGGTATTTCTTTGCGATTGATCTTTTAAGTCTGAGTGCCTATTTTTACTCTGACCCCAATTATTTACAAGAAAAAGCCGAACCGATTATGGAAATCGGATCGGCCTCTTCGATCACTCTTTACGCCTATCCTTTTAGCTTTGCCGACCTGAGCAGGGCAAGCCACTGTTTGCGGGTTTGTTCGTCCATGTCAGGTTTCTTGGCGGCCTTCAAGATGAATACATGCTGCTTGCCATACAACACGCGAAACAGGGTGTGTTGTTCAGAATGTATCGGGCATGATGCAACGTGTCGCTCAAATATCATCGTGCTGCGTTTCTTCTCGATTACCTTCCACTCGTGTACGCATGCAGGGTCAAAGTTCTTTTTAAATTCCTCATACCAGTCATCGAGTTTTCTTGGTTGATCTTTCAGATGCGACTCAATGATGTCGAGGGTCTCCTCTACATCATCCAGACCGTCGGCGTTCAGGGTGAAACGTCGGATCAACATCTTTCCTTGAGCCCATTCCTCCGTTACCGCGACGACGCGGTCATTTTCCAAGGCCATTGCCAGTGGCGGATACAGTCCTTCGTTATACTCCAGGTGCTCTTCTGCCCAACCGGCAAAAGGCAGTGCCAGCAGCAGGAAAATCGTGTACCTGGAAACATAGCCAGTCATCCTTTGCATGATAGTCCCTTCCTTAGTAGCTGATCGCGCAGGCACGTCACGTCAAGACGGCAATGTACGTCCTGGTTCTAGCTACTTGAATAACGCATCAACACCAATAGGAATCGTCGAAACCGGATCGGTGCCTGAGATATCGATGTGCGGGCCGATCTTATCGCTCGATGTTCCACCGTCTTCACCTCTTCTCAAGATAGAAGAGGGATAGCGCCGCTGCCGTAAGGATTTTCCACGCTTGGTTGCCAGGGCATTGCGGCCGAAAACCCTTGCAAGCAAGAAAAATCAGTGCCTCGGCCAATTGGGGTACCGCCTGCTCACCAGCTGGTTATTCAGGCAACCCCGGCAGTTGTCACTAATAATTGGTTCCAGAATGGTATGCTCGCGAGGGATGATGCTGACAAAACAAGGCGTCCAAGTCACTTAATTCAAAATAGAAAATCTTTACCGCAAAGGGGTATTGAATGCGGGGCTCGGCAACGGAGAAATTATCTGTAACGAAGGGGAGGGACGGTTTTGGCCTGATGTCCTCCAGCACCGTTGTGATTGCCAACATGATTGGGACCGGCGTCTTTACGAGTCTTGGTTTTCAGCTGCTCGATATTCAATCCGGATTTGTGATTCTTATGCTCTGGGCAGTAGGCGGCGTGGTCGCGCTTTGTGGGGCGTTGAGTTACGCGGAGCTTGGGGCGGCACTGCCTCGTTCGGGTGGTGAGTTTAATTTCTTGTCCCGCATTTATCATCCCGGGGCAGGCTTTGTTTCAGGCTGGGTATCTTCGACGATTGGCTTCGCCGCGCCAACGGCGTTGGTGGCCCTGACTTCAGGTGCGTACCTCAGTGCGGCGCTGCCTTTTTTGCCCGATGCGGCAAGCAAGTGGGTTGCTGCTGCTCTGGTTACCGGCCTGGCCGCCGTGCATTCAACTCATCGCAATAACAGTGCACGTGTTCAGAATAGTTTCACCGTAGTGAAGATTGTGCTGATAATCTTGTTTTGCGCGGCCGGTGTTTTTCTAAGTACCGCACCCAATGATATACATTTCCTGCCTGTTTCTGGTGACGGTGGCCTGTTGGTGAGCAGCGCATTTGCCGTGTCGCTGATTTACGTTAATTACGCCTATACCGGATGGAATGCAGTTACCTATATTTCTGGGGAAGTGAATAATCCGCAGCGAACCATTCCCGTTGCGCTGGTCCTGGGAACATCGGTCGTCGCGCTATTGTATGTGGCGCTTAATTTTACCTTTCTGCACAGCGCGCCAATTTCAGCGATGCAGGGTGAAATTGAAATTGCCTATGTTTCTGCCCTGCATATTTTCGGCGCCGGCGGGGCAGTTGTGATCGGTGTGTCACTGTCAATTCTCTTGATCTCTACCGTCAGTTCCATGACCCTCGCAGGCCCGCGAGTCCTGCAAATGATTGGCGAGGATTTTGCGATTTTTCGGGTCTTGGCAAAGACCAATGTTCATGGTGTGCCGGCAACGGCTATTTGGGTGCAGGCAGGAATTTCGCTGGTATTCATTTTTACCAACTCTTTTGAATCAATCCTCGTTCTGGCCGGATTCACACTCGGATTGAATACGCTGTTTACGGTACTTGGCGTATTCATCCTGCGCTGGCGTGAACCTGATTTGGAGCGACCGTATCGGATTAGCCTGTTTCCGCTACCGCCATTAATTTATCTGGTCATAACGGCCTGGACACTGGGATTTATTCTGCTTGAGCGTCCCTCCGAGGGCCTCGCCGGCCTCGGGATTGTTGCCGCAGGAACGACTTTTTATCTGTTGAGTAGTGCAGGCCGCAAGCGAACAGAGTAAGAAGTACTGGGATGCGTTTTTGGAGCAGAGAGTTCCATGAGGCTTGAATCAGGCACAAACGCGGGGGCAGGAAGTGCGCTTATGAAAATTTTGATTGCTGTGACTCTATCTTGTATTGCGACACTCGCAATTGCCGATCCGGGCTGGCGCTACTACGGTAACGATGCGGGTGGCAGTCGCTATTCGCCGGCCTCGCAAGTGAGCGCAACAAACGTTACCGATCTTGAGATTGCGTGGAAGTTTCGCACCGGACAGCTCGGCAAAGAGTTCAAGCAAGGGGACAGGCTGACCTTTGAGGCCACGCCGGTTTTATTTGAAAGAGCACTGTATTTTAGTACTGCGTTTGGCGAAGTCTTTGCGGTCGATGCGGGGAGCGGCAAACAAATCTGGAAATTTGATTCTGAGTTGCCAAAGGATATGCGCTCGGGGGAAGTGTCATCGCGTGGCGTGACTATCTGGCAAGATAGCGCAGCAAAGAAAGATCAGGTCTGTGCCGTGCGTGTTTTCTTTGGCAACATCATGGGGCAGCTATATGCACTGGATGCACGTACCGGTCTGCCTTGCCAAGAATTTGCGGACCAGGGCCGTATTGATCTGCGCCAGGGCGTGCGCCTCAAGTGGCAAGGCCGCTACAATAATTACACGATTACCTCGCCTCCCGTGGTTGCAGGCAATTACCTGATTACCGGTTCCGCAATTGGTGACAATGGCGCGGTAGATCTGGAGCGCGGGATCGTCCGCATGTTCGATGCCCGCAGTGGTGAGTTGCGCTGGAGTTGGGACCCGATCCCGACAGACCATGCCGATCCGGCCTATGCCACCTGGACGGAGGGCCGGGAATTAGCGGGCGGCGCCAATGCATGGCCACCGTTATCCGTTGATGTTGATAACGGCTTGGTCTTTGTACCAACCGGATCACCGTCCCCAGATTTTTACGGTGGATTGCGTCCTGGAAATGGGGAATACGCCAACTCGGTGGTCGCACTCGCGATCGAGACCGGACAAGTCGTGTGGCATCGCCAATTAGTGCACCACGATTTGTGGGATTACGATTTACCCGCACAACCTGTGCTTATTGACTTGCGTAAGGATGGCAAAACCATTCCCGCACTGGTGCAGGCGACCAAGATGGGAATGCTGTTCGTATTCAATCGTCTGACGGGTGAAGCCGTCTATCCGATCGAAGAAAGAGCGGTTCCGCAGTCTGCGGTAGCAGGTGAGCGGCCGTCACCGACGCAACCTTTCTCCAGTTTGCCTTTACTGTCGAGTCACGCTCCGGTGACGGCAGACGATGCCTGGGGCTTCTATTTCAGCAGGAAAGCCTGTGCCAAACGTCTGGGCGCAATGCGTTCCGAGGGTATTTACACGCCGCCAAGCCTCGAGGGCACGGTGACAAATCCTGGCTTTGTGGGCGGGTCCAACTGGGGTGGGCTGGCCTACGATCCCGGATCACAAATAGTCGTTGCGACGGTTATGGAGGCTCCGACCTGGGTTCGCCTGACGCCGCAAGAGAAACTGGCGCAGCTGCGGGAGTCCGACGATTTCGACTGGGAAGGCTATACCGAGATGGAGGGGGCGCCCTATTTTCTGACTCGCGGCATGCTGTTATCGCCGTTGGGAATTCCGTGCACGGCTCCGCCGTGGGGAAAGCTGGTCGCGATGGATCTCGGCAAGGGCGAAATCGTCTGGAATGTCCCACTCGGCACGATTGAGGACGTGGCGCCCGCGCTGGTGCCAAACCTGAAATTGGGCGTTCCTGGTATGGGAGGTGCAATTGTTACCGGGGCTGGCCTCGTCTTTGTAGCCGCTGCGGCCGATGACTACCTGCGTGCTTTCGCATTGCAGAGTGGGGAAGAGTTGTGGAAAGGACGACTGCCCGCCGGTGGTCAGGCGACTCCGATGACCTACGAGCTGGACGGTAAACAGTACGTCGTCATTGCGGCGGGAGGTCACGGAGGAATGGGTACAACCCGTGGAGACTATGTTGTGGCATTCGCATTGAAGGATTGACCACGGCTTGAGGAGGCCCTCGTAAGCAAGGCGAGAGGCCTCTCCAGAAGATCGTGACTTGGGGCTTTAACTTACTGATTTTTCTGCATTCTAGGTATATTCCCGAATTGCCAGAAAGCTCCCTACAACCGTAAATTTGTTTTGTGATTTCGGCAGCACAAACCTAATTCTGGAGTGGGGAAAATGCGCAAGATTTCCGGGGCACTACTATTCACCCTATTTAGTTTTTTCGCGGCGCAGTCGTCGAGCGCTGACCTGAATAAGGGTATCGAGGCATACAACGTCGGAAACTACGACGTCGCTATAGCGGAGTGGCAACCACTTGCTGAGAATGGCGATGCCGATGGACAGTTTTGGTTGGCCACCTTATACGCAAATGGCATGGGCGTGCCGCAGAGCGACGAGATTGCGCTGAAGTGGTACTCGCTCGCGGCGGATCAGGGGCACGGTGAAGCGGATTACAATATTGGTCTGATGCACGCCAATGGTTGGGGTGTGCCGATGGATACGGACGAAGCGTTGAAGTGGTATCAGAAAGCGGCTGAAGCAGGTTTCGCCCAGGCGCAATTTAGTGTTGCTGACATGTACGATGGTGGCTGGGGACGGGAGAAGGATCTCGTCGTCGCATATATGTGGCTGTCCTTGGCCGCCGCTCAGGAACATGATGAAGCACAGCGGCGCTTGAAAGAAATGACAGAAACCATGGCCGCATCAGATGTGGCATTGGGTAAAGAAAAGGCCAATGCCTGGATGAGTAAGTTTGAAGCTCGTCAAGCGAAGAAAGATACCGCCTACGCTTATCAAGAAGCGGAATAAGTACTAACAATCGAAACGGCCCGTATTTTAAGTGCGGGCCGTTTTTTTGTGGGGCTGTCAGTGAGTCCAGACAGGGTCGAAAATTCCAGAGATTGTTATCGACCGAATCCTACTGAATCAGTTTCCAGCTACCGTCTGACTGCAGGCACGCTTTGCCATAGACTTCCTGTTGATCCTTGTTGCCGATCGTCGTGTCCATCGTGAATTCGCGGCATGGACCAGTTCCAGTCTCGTAGGTATTTGTTGGTGTCACAGCGTAGGCATATCCATTGTCGGGATTTACCCATGATGAAGATTTTCCACTGGGGTTGTAAGTTAGTGCATTCGCCGTCTTGGTTCGATCGACGTCGTCCATCGTTTCGCCGATATGATGGCCGATCATGGAGCCGGCTATCGCACCTACGATTATCGCAGCAGTTTTGCCCCGGCCCTCACCAACCTGGGCACCTGCAAGCCCGCCGATGACGCCTCCCAACACATCACCTTGTTGGGTGTGAGAGGTTGTTTCGCAAGCCGTAATAGAACAAGCCAGCAGGGTAGCCAGTAACGCTCCGGATTTCGTGTATGTGTTCATTTCTATGCACTCCACGCCAGATAAATATCGTGCGAAAAAAAGCCCACGCGCAGACGCCTGGACTCTCTCCCGTTTACAATAACTATAGTAGATGCAGTCTGGAAATATTCAATTCGCGAATCTACATAGCGTAGTATCTTGACGCGTATTTATTTTTCACAATGTCCCAAAGACACGCGCGGCTCACGCCGCCACAAGGAATGACTGACATATGGAAATTGAATTGATTATTCTATTCGTTACTTTCTTCGTTAGCGGACTGGCGGCCTGGGCCGCCTATCGCAAGCATTACCTAACAAAAGTCGCGGCGATTGTCGCGGTGTTGGTTGCTGTATTGTTTTTCAAGGTGGCGGGCTGGTCATGGGCATTAACGGTCGCTGCTGCTTTTCTGGTCACCAGCTGGCTATCTTCGATTCGTTCGAAAAAAACAGGCAAAGCGCCGCATCCGCCGCGCGATGTCTGGCAATTACTGGCAAATGGATTGCTGATCATTTTGCTGACCCTCTGCTACGGAATTTTTTCGCCGGGTAATCCATTCTTGTTGGCGGCTCTGATGGGCAGCCTTGCTGCTGTCTCAGGCGATACCTGGGCAAGTAGTGTTGCGCGTCTGTCGGATCGCCAGCCACGTTCTTTGCGTACTGGCCGACTCGTGGCAGTGGGTACACCAGGAGCAGTTAGTGTACTGGGCTTGTTGTTGAGTGGCATAGCTGGAGTATTTGTCGTGATTTGTTTTTGGGGTCTTACGATTTATGTCAGCTATTGGCCCGGTGGTCACGAACGTTTGCATCACCTCTTGATTGCGGGAGTGTTGGGCGGTGTTCTTGGAGCTTTAGTTGACAGTGCACTGGGCGCGTATTGCCAGTCAATGTACCAACGACAAGACGGAAGCATCACGGATGCCCCTCTTGATGCAAGTGGTCGGCCGAATACCTATCTGCATGGTTCGCGCTGGCTTACCAATAATCGCGTGAATTTTTTTAATTCTGTAGGCGGAGCTGTTGCCGCTGCCGGGTACTGGTATTGCTTTGCATCCTAAAGCATGACACCGATGCCGCAGCCGACGGACATTGCCACGAAGGTTAGTAGCGCTAACGGACTGACCGGTCTGGAACGGTAACAGTGTTCGGGATCCTGCCAGGTGAAGATCACCAGCAATATGGCCGGGACGACCGCGATTAGGCCGAGTCGGGAACCAGGCGGCAGACCAAATTTCGGTAAGAGGGCGACCAAAGCAAATGCGACCGCCAGAATGACTGGTAGCAAACGACTGGCACGCCGCCTACCTAATCGCACGATCAGATTGCGCTTGTTGACTCGTTTATCGGCCTCATAATCCGGGAACTCATTTATCCACAGAAAGGCGCCGATCAGAAGGCCCAGCGGTATCGACGTCATAATGACGTGGGTAGGCACTCGGCCCAGTTGAATAAGATAGGTACTCATGCAAATGAGTGGGCCATAACAAATGGCCACGTCCAGTTCGCCGAGACCGCGATATGCGAAACGTGCCGGAGGACCGTTATATAACCAGGCCAGCAGAAGTCCGATCAGGCCAATCCAAACCGCATCCGGTTCCCGAAAAAACACGATGCAAATGCCGCCAAGCAGACCGAGTCCGTAGAAGATAATGGCGATTCCCCATGTCTGGCGAACGCTAAGCAAGCCATCGACGAGGACTCGTTTGCCACCGGAAAAATCAGTTCGGTCTTGTTGCTTAACCATGTTGTCAGTTTCGAAATCATAGATGTCGCCGGAGGCATTCTTGGCAACTTCGACTGCGAAAAACGAAACGATGGTTACAAGCAGCCAGCCTATGTGCAGGTCGCTGTCGGCTGCGACCAGGCAGGCACCCAGAAAAATGGAAGACATGGATGCCAGCGTTATCTTTGGATCGGCCAGGCGCCAAAATCCTGCCCACCAATCGCGATTATTAGTATTGTCGATGGTCGATGTGTTCATGATTGTTCTTCTTCGTATTAGATTGACATTGTTCGAGTTGCCGCCGATCAGGGTTAACAAATTCTGGGTAAAGGATCATCCTCCAGTTCTTCGAGGAAGCGTTCACCGCCGAGTTCGGTGTGCAGGAGAACATGATTGTGGTCATCGACGACCGTACCTATTCGGGCAGCCCGCATGCCGCCTGGCAGTGCCTGCCAACGTGCTAATGCATGGCCGGCGTCGGATTCAGCAACAACGGCGAGGACTCTGCCTTCACACGCAAGATAGTAGGGGTCGTAGCCGAGCATTTCACACACTGTAGTTACTGCATCGTTGACGGGAATGGCCGCACTTTCAAAATTCAATCCAAGACCGCTTTGGCGGACAATATCGTGAGCTACCGTCGCTATACCGCCGCGTGTCGGATCGCGCATGAAGCGTAATCCGTCAAGATCGAGCAGCGCACTGGTAAGTGGAAAAACACTGGCAGAGTCCGACTGCAAGTCACCGCGTAGGCCGAATTCTTCACGGGCAAGCATGACAGCAGTACCGTGGTCGCCAACGGGGCCGCTGATCAACACCGCGTCCCCCGTCTTGATCCTCGCTATTGAGGGTCGTACGCCCGGCAAGCGTGTGCCGATACCCGTGGTCGCAAGATATAGACCGCCACCTTCCCCGCGGCGCAGGACTTTGGTGTCGCCGGTGACGATGCTAACTGAAGCGTCTCTCGCTGCTGCCGCCATGCTGTTAACGATGCGTTCGAGTTGATTGATTGCAAAACCCTCTTCTATGAAAACATTGAGGGACAAAAATCGCGGCAGCGCGCCTGCGACGGCAAGGTCATTGACTGTTCCATGGACAGCAAGCGAACCGATACTGCCGCCTGGATATTCCAGAGGTTGGACTGTAAAGCCGTCAGTCGTGAAAAGAATCTCCTGACTGCCGAGTTGTAGTGTGGCGGAATCCAGTGAGGTATCGAGAAAAACATTTGCAAGGCGGTCGGCAAAAACGTCGGCAATCAGTTCTCGCATGTAGCGGCCTCCATTGCCGTGGGCGAGTGTGATGTGGCCGGTGCTCATTAGTGAACTTCTCCCCTGGCTGCAACTTCAACGAGTTGACCGAAACTCAGTGCTGCATCATTACAGGGCAGTGACTCTGCCCAGTTCACCGCGAAGCCGTTTGCTTGCAGATTT
>JAHEFE010000118.1 GCA_024640365.1 Woeseiaceae bacterium
ATTTGCCCCACCACTATCAATAATTGCAACCTGAATTCCATTCATGTCAGGCCAACACACCTTTCGTCGACGGCAACTCTGAATTCTCTACCTTGATTGCCTGCCGCAGTGCCCGTCCTGTTGCTTTAAAACACGCCTCAACCATGTGGTGTGTATTCGTTCCCGTAACGGAGATATGGAGTGCAGCGCCCAGCGCATCAGCTAGGGACTGGAAAAAATGTGGAATCAACTCCGTCGGCACATCACCGACTCGGTTGTCGCAAAAACTCCCATCGAATTTACAATAAGGCCGACCGGATAAATCCAGTGAAACGCGAGCTTCACTTTCGTCCATCGGTAGCTGAAATCCATAACGAGCAATACCGCGCTTGTCGCCCAGTGCCTTGCGAATCGCCGCACCGAGGCACAGTGCTGTATCTTCTATCGTGTGATGCGTATCGACATGCAGATCACCAACGCACCGCATATCCAGGCTAAAGCCCCCGTGTTTAGCGATTTGTTCCAGCATGTGATCGAAAAAGCCAATACCCGTTGTCACTGAAATCGGCGCGCTCGCATCGAGATTGACGCCAACTTCTATACTGGTTTCGCGGGTCATCCGTTTTTCTGTCGCCAATCGTGCCCCGGGTGTCAACGCGTTACTTACCTCGCTCCACGTCAACGAGCCCTTGGTGTTACCTACGAGCAAGCCTTTGATCCCCAGAGCACGCGCCAGGGCCAAATCAGTTTCGCGATCACCAATCACTGCGCAAGAAGCAAGATCAAGTTGATTCTGTGCAAGATATGCAGTCAACAATCCCACTCTTGGCTTGCGACAGTCGCAGCCATCAGCAGCAAAATGCGGGCAAATGAATACCTCGTCAAAGTGCACCCCTTGTGACGACAAGAGGCCCAGCACAAACGACTGACAAAGTTCAAAATTCGCTTGAGGGAACGACGAAGTCCCAAGACCGTCCTGATTACTGATCATTACTAGCCGATATCCAAGCTCTTGCAGTCGCAGCAACGCGACTATGACACCCGGCAGCAGTTGTACTTTCGATAAAGCGTCGACCTGTTCGTCAGGCGGCTCCTCAATCAACGTGCCATCACGATCAATAAATAGAACTTTCAGCATATAGAATGGCTCAACGCAAGGCCCGGATAAGGCGATTATTATCATTTTTGGAACCGACGGTCAGTCGAATACACGCTCGAAGGACCGGGTCGTTCAGGTAAGTGCGCACTGCAATGTTCTCAGCCTCAAGCTGTGCCAACACAGTCTCGAATTTGGCGATTCGTAAAAACAGAAAATTTGCGGCACTGGGCCAAATTTTTTCGATGCCAGGGTTGGCGGCAAGCGTCTCATTAAGCCTTTTTCGCTCTGCAATTATTGTAGCTATCGAGCGGTAGACCTCCCCTAAATTCGAGCTGGACAACGCGGCTTCTGCTTTGTCAATTACCAGAGATGACAATGCATAAGGCGCAAGTACCCGATTCAACAACTCAGCCACGGCAGGCGCCGCTATCACAGCTCCGCAACGAGCACCCGCGAGTGCGAATGCTTTTGACAGCGTGCGCAGAACTACCAGGTTATCGAAAGTAGACACCAATCTGCTCATCGACTCTTCATCACTGAATTCGATATACGCTTCATCAACGACGACAATTGATTTGTTTGCGCGTGCTTGCAGCAACTCAACGATTTTCTCCTCTGGAATGATCGTTCCCACAGGATTATTGGGTGAACACAGAAAAATCAGTTTGGTTTGATCGCTGCAAGAGTCAAGCAACAATTCGATATCAAGCGCGAAATTAGCGTCTGCCTGCAGAGGAACCTCCACAGTCTTTGCCCCTTGAATAGAGGCATACACGCTGTACATTTCGAAGGCCGGTGGCGTGATTAACACTTCATCACGTCCGGCAGAACAAAAGGATCTTATGAGGAGGTCTATGCCCTCGCTGCTCCCCCGAGTTACTACAACGTTGTCGGCGGATACTCCATAAAGCACGGCCATTTTTTCGCTCAATGCCGTTGCTCTCGGCAGCGGGTATCGATTAATGCCATTCGCGGCCCCGTTTTCCAAAGCCGCAGGAGCTTCATTCGCATTCAGGCGAATGACCTCGCCATGCGACTTAGTTGGTTTGTACGATCGCAGCGCAATTATCTCCGGCCTCGCCAGCGCAGTTACGTTCACAGCAGAGAGTCCCGGTCAGCGGCATAATCAAGTCTGATTTGTACAGCCTGTCCATGTGCGTCAAGCCCTTCGATCCCGGCCAATTGTAAAACCGTCGGTGCAAGCAGCTGCAATCCCTCTTCAGTCAACTCCTGAATGGTCATTTGACGCATGAATTGCTCGACACCGAGACCACTGTAACTTCGCGCCGTACCATAGGTAGGCAATACGTGATTGGTACCGCTGCAATAATCTCCGACGGACTCTGGCGTCCAGGCCCCAATAAATACCGAGCCTGCATTCCGCACGAGTCCAAGCACACTGCGTGGATTGTCTATCTGGATAATCAAGTGTTCCGGTGCGTAACGATTGCTAATTCTCATTGCTTGATCAATATCCTGGGCCACTATCACGTGGCTATGGTCCAGTGCTGCCGTCGCAATCTCGCGACGTGACAGTGATTGAAGTTGTTTCTCGACCTCTCGAATAACGTTTCGTGCCAAGTGCTTGCAAGTCGCAATCAATACAACCTGGGAGTCTTTTCCGTGTTCCGCTTGAGCCAGCAAATCGGCCGCAACAAACGCGGGGTTTGCCGTCGCGTCCGCAATAACCAAAACCTCCGAGGGCCCGGCGGGCATATCAATCGCGGCACCACTTGGATCTCCGGACACCAGCTGTTTCGCAGCGGTCACCCAAGCGTTGCCTGGGCCGAATATCTTGTTAACTTTCGGTACGCTCTCGGTACCATAGGCCATTGCCGCAATCGCCTGCGCCCCGCCAACCTTAAACACCTCTGTAATACCGCTGCGCCGCGCCGCTACCAGCGTCGCCGCGTTGACACGTCCATTCCGATCGGCCGGCGTACACATTATACGAAGTGGACATTGAGCAATAAGTGACGGGACGGCCAACATGATGGCAGCGGAAGGCAATGGTGCCGACCCGGCGGGTACGTATAAGCCAACCGCATCTATAGGTTGATTGCGTCGTTCGCAGCGAACGCCATCCGCCACGTCCATACCGAACTCGACGGGTATCTGTGCCTGATGAAATGAGCGCACGTTGCGCACTGCTGTATCAATCGCAGCCTTTACGCCGTCGGAAACAGCAACGTCTGCCTGATCAAACTCATCTTCACTGACTTTGATATTCGACAGTTCCCTACCTTCGAACTTGCGGGCGAAATCGAACAGCGCCTGATCGCCAGCGCGACGGACGGCAGCGACGATATTCGCCACCTGATCCTGAACGCTCTTGTCGTTGAGTACTGCTGGGCGACCGACGAACGATACTTTTTCACTCGCCGACATTGCCGACCACATGCTGATTTCGGTAAACATCAGACTACGCCAACATCTTCTCGACCGGCAAAACGAGAAGTGAACTCGCACCGATGCTTTTAAGGTTTTCCAGAGTTTCCCAAAAAACAGCTTCGTGGCAAACCGCATGTACAGCGACTCTGTCACCATCGCCCTCCAGCGGTATAACCGTTGGCGACTCAGCACCAGGCAGCAGCCTCACGATTTCTCGCAGCGCCGAACGTGGAGCATGCAGCATAATGTACTTGCTTTCCCTCACCTGTAGCACACCGCCGAGGCGCTGCAAAATACGATCGACCCACTTTTGCTTCGCCGCCGACAGCGGTTCCAGGGTCTGAATAATGACCGCTTCACTTTCAAAGACGGTCTGAACCTCCGTCAAATCATTCGCAGCCAGCGTCGAACCGGTTGATACCAAATCGCAAATAAAGTCGGCGACCCCAAGTCGAGGTGCGATTTCGACAGCGCCCGAAAAATACACTATTTCGGCAATAACATTCTGTTCACGCAGAAACTGCTCCAGCGTGGCGGTATAACTGGTGGCAATCCGCATATTCTGCAAACTCTGTGAGCCCGTGTAGTCAGTATCTCCCTGGGTCGCAATTGCCAGCCGACAGTGACCAAAGTCGAGGGCATACACTTTTTCAAACTGAGCCGCCTTACCCTGCTTTTCAAGCTGTAAGCGCTTTTCCTGAATAACATTCATGCCCGCGATGCCCAGGTCGCAGACGTCATCACTCACGAGTCCTGGAATATCATCATCACGTACCAACAACAGATCCACCGGCATGTTTTCGCCATAGCAAAATAGCTGGTCTTTGCTTTTCGTGAACTTGAGACCACAACGCTCCAGCAAATCCAAAGAATGGTCCGCAAGTCGTCCCGATTTCTGTAACGCTATTTTTATTCTTTTGTCACAACTCGCCATGTCCCTAGCCTCTCCGAGGTTTTCATCAACCTATTTCCTCTTGTCTGGCAGCATCGCGATCTATGGCGATCTGGTAGCCACCAAAACCATCAGCCAGGAAGCGCGCAACTCGACCAATAGTTGTGACGCTGACGCCGGTCTGTTCGTGAATTTTTCGATACGGCAGGCCATTAAGAAGTAACCCAACCACCTGCCACCGATCCACGAGTGCCTGCATTTCGGCCGGCGTACACAAGTCCTTAAAAAACCTCCGGCACTCATCCACTGTTTTTAGCGAGCATATTGCCGAGAAAAGAGCCTCCTCATTTCGCTTACGCTTGCGCGCCGTATCCTGTCGATTAGGTTTCACAGCGATATCCCTTCTTGTAGTAATGTAATAGCACACTATTACATTACTTAGTGAGTAGCAATATTTATTTTTGACTCTGGGAGAGGTGACGTTTCTGAAACACCCTTCTGGAAACGAATAGCGGGGCAAAAAAAGAGGGCCAACGACCACGACTTACGCGCTTGGGTTGCCAGGCACTACCAACAAGGTGTTAGCGCAACGGATTTTCTTTATAGTAGTACCCGCTGTGCACTTATTAGGATATGTAAATGACCATCCTGCCAGGCCTTGTCCTTGCGCTTTTGATCGCTTTTGCCGGGCAATTCCTGTCCCGCCTGATCGGCATCGACCTGATGGGAATGGAAAAGAGCCCGATCAGCCCCATCATGATGGCGATCCTGCTTGGAATTCTGATACGCAATACCATTGGCCTGAAGGACTTTTTCCAACCCGGCGTTCGGTTTGGCCTGGTTCGTATATTGAGGCTGGGAATAGTGCTGCTTGGCATTCGCCTGAGCCTCGGCGAGATAGGTGAAATTGGCCTACGCAGCCTGCCGCTCATTGTTGTGTGTGTTACATCGGCCTTGTTGATCGTCACCTATATCAGCAAGCGCCTTGGTCTAACCGGGAAACTCGGGATTTTGATTGCCGTCGGCACCAGTATCTGCGGAGCGACAGCTATTGTCGCGACAGCGCCGGCTATTGGAGCACGCGACGATGAGGTCAGTTATGCCGTTGCGTGCATTGCATTGTTTGGCGTCAGCGCCATGCTCGTGTATCCGTTCGCTGCGCACTGGATTTTTGCGGCTGATCCCTACTCCGCCGGATTCTTCCTGGGAACGGCCGTACACGATACGTCGCAAGTAGTGGGTTCAGGTCTCGTTTACCAACAATTCTATGGTGACCCGGAGGTTCTGAACGTCGCGACCGTTACCAAGCTAGTGCGCAACCTGGGAATGTTGATCGTCATTCCAGTCATGAGCATCATTTACCACAGGGGAACAACTACCGCTGGCCAGACTCCAAAATGGTGGACGATGGTACCGTTATTCGTTATCGGGTTTGCAGCAATGAGCCTGTTCCGCACTGTCGGTGATATCGGCGACCGGGCTTTTGGCCTGCTGGAACCGACCACCTGGGCAGGATTGATCAAGTACAGCAAATCGATTGCTGAAATTTGCCTTGCTGTCGCCATGGCATCGGTCGGCCTAGGCACCAGCGTCAAAGGCCTGGTTGATATTGGCGGCAAACCGCTACTCGTAGGCCTTATCTCGGCACTATTGGTTGGTGCCATCAGCGTAACCATGATTGTGGTGTTCTATTAACATGGGCTTGCATGACATTCAGCCTGAAGACGGAGATTTTCGACTTGCTAACACCCCCGATGAACCTCGTAGCTGCCGCCAAGGCAGCTATTGAGGAAATAAATATCGAACATGCTCGACAGCTCAAAACGACTGCGCTTTTGATTGATGTTCGTGAAGTATCTGAATACCGCTGTGGCCACATTCCCGGTGCGCGCAACGTACCGAGAGGAATGCTCGAATTCCAAATTCACAACCTGGTCGCAGAAACCTGCGATGACGACGATCTGGCCTGTCGACAAATCATCGTGTATTGCGCAAGTGGCGGCCGCTCGGCACTGGCTGCGCAGTGCTTGCAATCAATGGGCTACACATCGGTGAAATCATTAGCGGGGGGAATTGAGGCATGGGCAGCCGCCAATTTAGAATTGCAGACTCTCGACTAGCGAAGTCAAAACCAATTTGCTCTTACAATGAAAAAAGCCCGCAATCGATGCGGGCTTTTTGTTTCTGCGGTTTGCAAACTCTGCAAATTCAACCAATTTCTACTGCACTGTCGGTCCATTGAGTACCGCATCACGCGTTAACGCAACAATAAGATCAACCTCTTCCCGGCTCATGAAGAAATATGGTGTGTAACGCAAAGAGTTTGTACCACCGTGAATTACACCAAGTCCTTCCTTACGCAAATACTCCTCAGTGCTGCCAGTCCCATAACATTTAAAGCGGGGATGCAACTCTGCACTTAGCAACAAACCGGTGCCCTGCACTTTCGTAATATATTCAGGACCAAGCTCATCAGCGAGTTTTTGTAATTCAGCAACAAGTTCCTTTCCGCGAGTACGAATATTTTTCCTAACGGCAGGAGTCAATTCGTCCAGCACACTGATTGCTACATCCAGTGCACGTGGATTGGTTGTCATCGTATTACCATAAACGCCTTGTTTGTAGAGACCAGCTGCCCGTCCCGACAGCGCCAATACAGACAGTGGATACTGACCGGCATTCAAAGCCTTGGAATACGTCTCCATATCCGGCGGCGGCAATTTTTCAAAACCCGGGTAATCGGTAATGGACAGAACGCCGTGAGCACGCAACCCAGCCTGGATCGAATCAACCAGGAACAAAGTGCCACTCTCTTCCGTCAGTTCGCGGGCACGTTTATAGAACTCCGGTGTTATAGATTCCCCAGGATTGCCCTCGCCCATCACGGGCTCCATAAAGAACGTCTGGATAAAAATCTCTTCTTCTTTCGCATGCGCAAAAGCAGCTTCAAGCGAAGCAATATCATTGGGCACGACCGTCATCAGGTAGTGTTCATCACGATACGACGCAAGGTATTTCTTGTAATTGTTGCGACTCGAATCAGAGTGACGCGCCGGTTTGTCGGTACGGCCATGAAAGCTGCCTTTCAATGTCAAACCGCGAATTTCCCAACCTTCGTAAGGAGCCCCGGGATCGGTCATTTCTTTCGCGCCTATATCAGCTATACGCGCAGCAACAGATACGGATTCAGAACCGCTGTTCAGGCAGAGGAATCGTTGAAACGGATTACCACCCTCGCGGCGATGACCGAGCTCTTTACTGAGCCTGTCCATGAAGTCCATCTGGCTCACGCAAGGAGTCATGATATTCGCCATCACGTGCTGCTGATTCATCGCAGCCAACACCTTGTCCGGCGCATGGCCGAAACCCAACATGCCGTAACCACCGCACTCATAAACCACAGCGCCCTTTAGGGTGATGATCCACGGGCCCTTGGCACCTGCGGTGACATAAGGGTTAATGGCATCTGTTGGATAGAAATTGGTAAATCCCTTCTGCACACGAACCATCTGTTCGTGTTCGTCGAGCTTGAGCAGATCGGTATGGGTTTTCTGCAAATCTTGAAAATAGCAGTACGCATTATCAATCGCGGTAACCAATAACGGATCACGGGACAGAAAGTCGAGAATATTCTGGTCTGACAATCCGCTAGTCAGCGCAGCACCTCCGTAGTCCCTCATCTCCTGGAGACGATCTAGGGAAATATTGGTGTCGACGGTGTTTGCGGGCTGGGCCATTTAAGTTCTCCGGTGAAGCAATCCAATCGCGCAGTATATCAAAGGTACGGGAAAAACTATGCCTGCTTCCTCTCAACAGCACCTGGCTTTGGCAAGTGCGTACCACATTGTGACCTTCATTTCTGCTCGCCAAAATGACCTGAGGTGCGCGGATGGCAGCATCTTATTGGTTGACGTTTGCCACGCATCTTGTCCTAATGCGCGATCGAGCACTCCAATGACCACCGGCAAATGGCCATTAAAGGACCAGAATGTCTAAGCAAAGCGATAACTTACATACAACGACAGTCAAGGATGTGCAGCAACTGGGCACTTGGGCGGCAATAGCAAGCCTGAGCTACGTGTTCTGGATCTGCGGCGGCATGGAAATGATCGAGCGGCTGGCATTTTACGGCGTTCGTTCACTGTCCAGTCTTTATGCGACCGACTCGGCAAGCAATGGCGGCCTCGGACTGGTCGAATCCGACCTTGGCCTGATCTTCATGGTGTGGGCTTTGGTACAAACTTTTGTGCCAGTTTTAAGCGGTGGAATCTCGGATCGAGTTGGCTACAAAGAGACCATTTTTGCATCGACCATTTTCAAAATTTTGGGCTACTTACTGATGGCGTTTTTTCCCACGTTCTGGGGATTCATGGCAGGAACTGTTGTCCTCGCATTTGGCACAGGCATATTCAAACCCGGCATACAGGCGACCATCGTCAAAACGACGGACCGAAAAAACAGCTCGATTGCCTGGGGCGTTTTCTACCAGACTGTTAACATAGGCGCGTTCATCGGACCACTGATCTCCGCCCAACTCCGGCAACTTGAATGGCAGTATATCTTCTTTGCCTGCGCCGCCGTCATTTCTCTTAACTTCCTCATGCTGCTGTCCTACAAAGAGGAAGACAAGGAAGAACGCCTGGCCCATCGCGCCAAGGTCAAGTCAGGCGAGATTACTGAATCGTCATTATGGATCGACAGTCTGCGCGAACTCGCCAACCCGATTTTGATCTGGTACATCGTGCTGTTTTCAGGCTTCTGGTTCATGCTGATGGCATTCTGGGACGTTGCCCCCCTGTATTTCCGGGACTGGGTGGACACCAGCATTCTGGTGCAGGATTTGTTCGGGTCGGCCGGCACGCAAAACCCGATTGCCATTTTCCTGATGGGTATGGCACAGGATGGCAAAACAATTAATCCAGAAGGATTGGTCAACTTGAACGCCTTCATGATCATGACGATCTGCTTTCTCGTTGCAGGATGGAGCGCGCGTTTGCGAGCGACGAATTCGATGGCCCTGGGTACATTTCTCACATCGTCGGCCCTATTGCTGTTCGGCGGTTTTAACTTCGTATGGATAATGGTTGTGGCCATTATTATTTTCTCGTTCGGCGAAATGCTTTCCAGTCCGAAATGCAGTGAGTACCTCGGTAATATCGCGCCGCGGCAAAAGAAAGCTATGTATCTTGGCTTCTCTCAATTACCGGTAGGCTTGGGTTGGATCATGGAGGGCTATTTCGGACCAACCCTTTACGGGACTTTCAGCTCAAAAGAAAACATTGCGCGCGACATGCTGCTCGATCGCGGAGTGGACGTTTCTGGCATACCTATCGGTGAAGCTTTTCACAACCTGGTCGGTGTGAGTGGCACGAGCGAGCATGTGTTAACGGCGCAAATGTACGCCAGCAACAATATCGGCGCTATCTGGTACATCATGGGTACCGTAGGCCTGATCTCGGCCTTTGGTATGTATGTTTACGGCAAGTGGACGTATCGCTTTGCGATGCAGGTTGAAGCTCAGGCCAACAGCTGATCAGAGAACCAACGCCGTAATTGACCGCAAGACCGGTCAATTACGGCACCTCTCAGTACTCAGAAAAAACGTGTTCTGAACCTGCCAAATTGGCATGGCTATTTTTTTGTTGCCGCCTGCAACGCGGGCAAATAAATATCGATAATCTCATCGGCCTTGTCGCTAGCATCAATTTCCATCGTATTACACAGCGTCACTACCGAAAATAGCAAATCAGGGAAGCGCGCATAATGGGTATTGAACGCTACCCATTGCCCCGAATGACCGACCCGACGGACTCCCTTGTAGTCACTGGATTCCAACCCGAATCCATAGCCATAGTCGATGCCATTCGCCTTGCTTCTGGTATGCGAACTTGGCGTCTCCATAAGAGCGACTAATTCCTGACCGCTACCGCCCAAAATATTGTGATAGAAATTCTGATCCCATTTAATAAAGTCATCGATAGATGTATAAACGCCACCATCACCCACCCAATCAAGATTGGTATCGAAACTTTCATACTCGCCACTCTCCGTCTTACTATAGCCGGATGCTCTTTGCGGTACGAGCCGGTTAACATCGTCGTAAAAGGAACTGGCCGACATTTTTAGTGGCCCGAAAATATTAGCCGCAGCAAAGTCGTGCAAGGTCTGTCCACTAACTTCTTCAACAACCTGGCTTAATAAGAAATAAGCCGAGTTGCTATAGCGATACTCGGTATCCGGTGGCGAGTGCAATGGAGCCTGACTTAATAGCTGGCGAAATTCGGCAATCGTGAGATAGTCCTTGTTTCCCCAGCGAAACGGCCCACCGGCCGCACTGTGGAACATCAACAACCCGTCGCCTTCGTAGTCTGACATACCACTGGTATGCCACAGCATTTGACGAATTGTCACCGGATAGCCGTAATCCATCAGATCCGGCAAGTATTCATGCACATCGGCATCGAGTGACAATTTCCCCTGTTCCGCCAATAACACAATTGCGGCGGCTGTGAATTGTTTGGATACGGAGCCCATACGAAACACCGAATCAGACGATAGCGGGATTTTGTATTCAAGATTTGCGGCGCCGTAATTGCCACGGTGAATAAATACGCCATCCTTAATAACACCGACTGAGCAGCCAGGTTGCCGTTGGCTGTCTACACCCTTAAAGAGCGCATCGACCTGCTGCCCTTGCAGCGCCCAGTCGTCGATAGCCACTTTATTCTCGCAACCGGCGGTAATTAGGAAGGTCAGGACGAGAACGGGTGCTACTGACACGCGTGTCGCTGCAAACTTTTCAATAAACATAGCTGGGCCTTTATGGTTATTTTTTTACTGGTAGGATTAATCGTGATGGATGCTCGGCATCATGATGTAACGTAATTGTTGCCACTCTCGACTCCGCATGGTCGATTTCCGATTCGCCTGTTTGCAGATTGCGCGACAGGTGTGGAGCAAACGACGCAGATACTTGTGCGCGCAATCTATGTCCTGCTTTGAATACATTGCTGGTCAACAGGCCGTCCATTTTTAGTTCATACACTCGATCGGGTTCCAGCAACTGCCGTCCTTGCTCTTCGTCGCGATAACTCGCTCGCAGGACGTCCGCCCCGGGACTCATTAGGTTTAATGCTGCCCCATCTGGCGCAACATCCAGCAATTTCACCCACAAGTCGAAGTCCCGACAATCACAGGAAACATATAACAATGCATTGGTCGCGCCGCTGATCTGCCAGTCGCTTGCCAGCACCGGGGTATCAAATACCAGCAAATCTTCACGTTGCTCCAATTGCTGATAATCATGAGGACCGAAGCCATCGTAAGGATCGCTAACGGGCTTAGCCGGATCGGCTACAAAGGAACTGCTTGCGCTCGACTTATCGTCAATTTCATTGACCAGGCCGCCTTGTCTGGTGTCCGCCGCTGCACTAAACAACAATTGTTCAGATGCAATGGAAACAGATGGCCAGGAAGTTTCTTCCTGCCATTGGTTCACGCCCATGACGAAATGGCGCACAGGTTTTTCTACTCCAAGACCGTTATCAATGTCGCGTAGATAGAAATCAAAGAAGCGTAGCAGGGTCGCATCGTAATCAATGGTGGAAGCAGGTCCGAAATCGACGTCACCGGTCTGCCGCGACATCGTTGCGGCAACGCCGTGCTTCCAGGGTCCCAGTATCAAGTGAGTTCGCGCGGCACTTTGTTCTTTACGCGCATGAACCAAACCGTTGAAATTGGTAACTGCTCCGTCAGGCCCGTAAGCCTCGTCATACCAGCCGCTGATATTGAGGACCGCGGCAGACGTACGATCGTAACGACCTCGCAACTCTGCCCAGTCCCACCACGGATCCTCAGGTGAATGTGTCAACCAGCCAAAATAGAAGGGTGCTTCCTCGCGCAAGTATGGCAAGTCTGCCAGTGGTAGAAAGGATTGATACTCGGCCGCTACAGTGGGCCATATCTGCTCCGCCTCCGCATCGCTGGTAATGCCCGGGAGGTTTTTACGCAAACGTGCGTCAGGCGCCACGTTCAGATAGATCCACGGCAACCACGACAAATCAAAAACACCGTGCATATAGAAGAAATTTTTCGGTGAAGCGAAAGTCATGGCAGGTACCATGGCCTGCAAGTGCGGCGGTGACTCCATCGCTGCCAGCCACTGCACGGCGCCCGGATAGGACAAACCAAATGTTCCTATGCGGCCATTTGACCACGGTTGCGTGGCCGCCCACTCGATCGTGTCATAACCATCTTTGCCTTCATTGCGGTAAGGATCAAACAACCCCTCAGATGCGTAACGACCACGAACGTCCTGGATCACTACTGCGTAACCGCGAGCGACGGCCGCACTGTGTGTCGCGTATGACTGAACTGTCGAATGCTTACCGTACGGGGTCCGATACACCAGAACGGGAAATTGATCCGTATCATTGGGACGATAAATATCCGCCCGCAAAATTGTGCCATCGCGCATCGGTACGGCGACATCATGTTCCATAACCATGGCCGCGGCCGACTCGACTATCTCGCCTGTATCAGGCGTTGGCTGACACGCCCCTAACCAGGGGCCAACAAGAAACAGAACAGTTAGGCCCAGGAAATGTGGGCGATTGCAGCTAGCTGGCATTAACGGGACTCTCCACGGCAGGTATTGATGCATGCCCGATCATCCTGCATCACATTGGGCCGTGGCAAGTCAGAATTCACGGTGTGATAAGCCGGGTGTGGAGCCTCACAGAACGTGATCATTCGATGCTATGCTGGCGCCTGATTATCCAACAGGACTGGAGTCATGCGACAACGCCCAAACCCTTCCGCAACTGCGCAGACCCGGAAAATGGTAACAGTGACGATACTCGTCTGTACGTTACTCGGTTTTTCCTCTGCAGCACTGGCAAAACTCGACCTGTCGCAAGCCAATGTTGTTACGCTGGAAAACGGCTTGCAAGTAATTACCCTTGAAGAGCACAGCTTGCCTGTCGTCAGCGTGCAAGCGGTTTACAAAGTCGGCGCCAAAAACGAACAGTATGGACTGACCGGCATCTCGCACTATTTCGAACATATGGCTTTTCGGGCATCCAAAAACTTTCCCGACACCGATGTCGTTAGCAAAATTTACGCCGTCGGCGGCGAATGGCATGCTTACACCTGGATGGATCAGACTATTTACTTTGAAACGATGCCGTCCCAGCACCTGGATCTTGCCATGCGCATCGAAGCTGATCGAATGAAGCGCCTGTTAGTTCCGAAAGAGGAAGTTGACCCCGAGCGCGGGGCCATTTTTTCAGAAATGCATTCTTACGAAAATGATCCCGCCAATCCGCTTCGCGATGCGGTCACTGCTACTGCAATGCAGGCTCATCCCTATCGCAACAACGTGGTGGGCATTACAAGTGACATCAATAATATTCAGCATGCAGATTTGATTGATGTCTACAAACGCTACTACCAACCGGGCAACGCCGTACTGGTGATAGTCGGTGACTTCAACACCAAGACTATCCATAAAAGCGTCCGCCAATTGTTTGGCAAGTTTCCCGCCACCAAAGCGGCCCCGTTGCCCGCAACAATTGAACCGGCGCAATTGGGAGAAAGGCGCATCAATATAGTTGCCGCCAGCGAACAGCAGAATTTCGAGGTTGCCTATCACGCACCCGCTGTAAGCAGTCCGGATTTCGTTCCATTTCTAATGCTTCGGGAAATTCTTGGCGGCAGCAAAGGTGTCAACTTTCAACACGACCTGGGGTTTTCCGGAGCGCGTCCGGGCGCCTATCTCGACGACAGAATGACGACCTGGTTACACCCGACGCGCCAGCCTTTTTTGTTCACAATTTCGACCGCAATTGAGCCGCAAGAATCACAGGCCGATCTCGAGAAACTGATCGAGCTACAAATCGCTCGGTTACGCGATGCGCCAGTTGATTCTCTTGCACTTGAAAAGGCGCGATACCAATTGCTGAAGGAATTGGTATTTGATGTTGAGACAACGGAGGACGCCGCTCATCAATTGGGATTCTTCGCCGGACTTGACGCGCTCGACGTCCTCATGAATTTACGTTCGTCGATAGCGGCAGTCGACGCCGCCGATGTTCAACGGATCGCGAATCAGTACCTGCTGCCAACACAGAGGACTGTCGGTTGGTCTACTCCTACGGCCGCGGCGCAGAAAACCCTGGATGCTAATCCCGCTAAAGAGTTGCCACGGCCAGCGGCACGGATGCAGAGGCCGCTTGGCAAGACACCGGTCAGCGACAGCTCCTCTGAAACTCACTACCTCTCCTCTGGCATGCCAGTAATCGTTCGCCAGTTGGAGCTTTCTGAGTCCGCCTACGTCGCGGTCGTCTATCCAAGCACCCGCGTTGCGCTTGATGACAATGCGGCACCCAACATCGCACTTTACGGACACACCACGCAGGAGTTTCGCATCTTGCCAGCAGAACTGCCTGCCACCATCCGACACGCCCGGCAGACCCTGGATAGAGCCGCTCTGAGCGATGGGGAAGCCGGCTTTGCCTCTAACGACCCCTGGACCAGACTCACCCAGGCAGTCGATGAAATTATGGCCTACGATGACGCCTGGCCGGACACTACGGTTAGTCCAACGCTCATTACGGTTGTTGGCGATCTGGATGTCAGCGCGACGCTGGCGCAGCTAGAGGAGGCTTTCGGTGATATCAAACCAACGGCCAGCTTGAAAGAGCCGCCGCTAGTCTTGCAGCAAAAAGAACTCGAGGTAGGAACAGTACTTCCAAGGTCACAAGGCCAGATTGCTTATGTTGTGCCAGCGCCAGCCCCGTCAAGTGAGGATTACGATGCCTGGCGTATTGCGCTCTATGTCTACACCCACGCCGCCGAAGGCCGCCTCGGCAAGAAAACGATAAGCAGTAGCGGATTACTTTACTGGATCGACAGCGAATACGCATCCGACGGGCAGCGTGGCTGGATAATAGCGAGTGCCGGCGTGGACCAGGTCAAGCAAGACAAAGTAAAAAAGATATTTCTTTCAGAACTTGTACGGTTGCAGAGTGAACCGCCCACTGAGGCCGAGATCGAAGATGCCCGGAACTACTTCCTGGGTCGTCAACAAAGCGCAGCTCAGAGCAACACGGAAATTGGCCATCGACTGATACGCGACTGGCTCACCCGCAGCGAAATTGTCACCACAGCGTCGTTGCGCAAACGCCTTGAGGCAGTCACTCGGGCAGACGTCATCCGGATTTTGCCAGCGTTCACCGCAGGATCTATTGTCACCGTGAACGTTGACGGTCAGTTGCCGGCGAGCGCGAGCAACTGACCGTCCGCTATTTTGAACCCGCTTGCGGACCTTCCGCGTATACGGCACGTGCTTTGTTGATCGCAGCAAGTATCGTATTTTTCTCTTCGTCTGTATTGAAATCCGGGTGACTGTTAACCGCTTCTTTCACCCGATCTATCCAGCGCACGAAGTAGTTAGCGTCTTCCGTCGACCACAAAGGCGTACCGGCTACGTCTATAAATACCGGATTGCTGGTGGCAAACGGAAAGAGATCAAAGACGTCCGGGTGTGATTTGTCATTCCAGGCGCGCACCAAAATCCAGGCACTACCCTTCACCTTGATGCGACCAGTAAAATCAGCGCTGGTTGCCGCCTCGTCAAGATCTATAGTTTGGACAACAGCTCCATTTACAATAACTTCAAGATGGTCCACCGGCACGATGGAGCGCATGAATCCGCTGTAATCAAACTCATACTCACCGGCCGGTCGCTTGATGTGACTACCAGGTTGCTGGCCGTCCACGCTGAATCCAAGCAACGGCCCATTACTGGCAATCGTGTTACCCGCCAGAAGACCAGCTTGCCAACGATCGCGACGAGCTACGTTCGAGTCCTCACCTGGTTTGGTCAAGACATAAACACGATTCATACCCACAGGTCCACGCAGCGAGGCATAGTTGGCCATTGCATCGGTCCCAGCCGCAGCTGTCACGTCGAAACCCAGGTTCAATAACCTGTACCAGACTTTTGCGGTCTCGCGGTGATTACTAAATCCAACAACTTCGTAGTAATCGACTTTACCCAGCGCCACGTCAATCGGCAGGGCATTGGTCAACTTGGCGTCATTGTCGGGATCTGGCGCAACATCGAAAGGATGCACATAGCCGACCAGTGCATTCTGGGCATGGGCGAGATCTTCGATCGTCTCGTTGTCAGGAAACAGGCTGGCGGCACCGGTGTTTGGATACGACGAATAATCGGATATTAATAAATGGTCCTGCAGCCCCAGGACGCCGAGGTGGCCCCAAAAACTGGTGTGATATTCCTGGCTGTGCATGATCAACGTATTCTTGTTCGAAACCGGATCAGGCTCGGTCGAGAAATAACTGATATCAGGTATGCGCTGTTCCTTGTTGACAATCAAATTATAAATTACGTCCAGGTCCTCGGCCTCGGCCTGACGCAACAAGCGTGCCGGCGTATTGCGATAGGTACCGCCGTAATTCATGTGCACATGAACATCACCGCTCAACCAATTCTCTTGCCAGTGTTCCGGCAAAGACAACCGCTGTATAGCGACCGTCGAGGTTGCTGATTTACCGGCGGCAACTTCGATCGACTGCCGAGCTATGTGATTCTCCAGGCCACGCCAGACAGTAATACTGGTCGCGCCAGCTGGCACCGTTAGCGTCGACTCACCCTGGCTGTGAAAATAGCGCGATTCGAACTGAGCATTATCACGATCAAAACCGTCATCCGCATGCAACCAAGCGTCATTGGGGCCGTAATTTCGACCATCACTGCCAGTAACTGAAATACGCGCGGCGACAGCATTGCCGCTGGCATCAGTGGTCTTGATTGTCAGCGTACCGGTCGGCTCCAGGTAAATACGCTTGTTAATTTTGATTACTTTGACTTGACCACCAAGGACATCCTGCACTTTCAGAGAAACGTTGCCGTCATCGTTTGCAATGTAGGCGATCTGTTTGCCGTTCGGCGACCAACGTGCGCCGGTGATATCAAAGTTACCGTAGGACAGTGGTATTGGATCACCGCCACCAGCTGCCGTGGTTATCCAGAGTTGGTGCCACTGGCGTCCAAGATAGGAAGAATAAATTACCCTCTTGCCATCCGGCGACCAATCGGGTTTCGCCTTCCAGCTCGTCTCCTCATCTCGCACCAATATTGGCTTGGCATCAGCTGTAAGGCCGCGCCGCCAAATCGCTCCGGTACCATAGCCCGCTTCGGGATTGCTAACATAGACAAGCTCGGAACCATCGGGCGACCAACTTGGGCTGATTTCGTGATCGTACTTACTGTAGTAATAACGAACAACTGCACTTTGTCGTTCCGGCAAAAGTGCCTTGCCGGCAAAACCTGCGGCTGACTCCGCACCGACAAATACATGGAACCGTCCCGAACCTTGCGTCGACGTGTAGGCTATACGCTTGCCGTCCGGCGAATAGCGTGGTTCCATATTGACCGCCCCACCATTCGTTAATTGAGTTGTGTTCCCCGATGTCAGATCGAGTTTGTACAACTCCAATGCATCATTGGCGTATCGCACAAAGACGATGTCATTTCCGACCGGCGACCAATCGGGTTGGTAATCATAGCCAGCCCCGCTGGTTAGCTGCCTGGCTTCGTCGGACCCCAACGTCTGCAGCCACAAGCTGCCTTGCATTGAGTACACCAATGCCTTGCCGTCAGGCCTCCAGGCGACATAGCCTGGGCCGCTCGTGACCTGCGGCAAATACATCTCACGAAAATAATAGTTGTGCGGCACATCAATTTGCTTCAGAACCGTCGCCCGATCCGCCGAAGCCGGCGCAGAGGAAAGCAGCGCTAGTAAAAGAAGTCCTGTAGTTAGCCCAACCTGGCGAATTACTTTTTTCACGCCCTCTCCCTCATTGAGCACCCGCACGAGCGAGAACCCTTAGTTGTGTATGTACCTTACCCTGTTAACCTGCCCCGCGCGTGCGCGTTTTGCCGACTTTGGCATTTTTCTCAATGTACTCAATAATCATTCCGGCCACATCTTTGTCAGTCGCGATCTCAATTCCTTCGAGTCCCGGTGACGAATTTACTTCGAGTACAACCGGTCCATGATTAGACCGCAAAATATCCACACCCGAAACATTAAGTCCCATAATGCGAGATGCGCGCACAGCAGTGGATCGCTCTTCCGGCGTAATGCGAATGAGTTCCGCCGTGCCGCCGCGGTGCAAATTAGACCGGAACTCTCCTTCCTGGCCCTGTCGCTTCATCGCAGCAACCACTTTATCGCCCACGATAAAGCAGCGAATGTCAGCCCCGTTCGCTTCCTTCACAAATTCCTGCACCAAAAAATTAGCGTTTAACCCACGGAATGCTTCGACAACACTCTCTGCGGCCTTGCGCGTTTCGGCCAGGACCACACCCTTGCCCTGCGTTCCCTCCAGTAACTTCACAATTACGGGGGCACCTCCAACGAGGTTCAACAAGTCATCGGTATCTCTCGGTGAACTGGCAAAGCCGGTCACAGGCAGACCTATTCCCTTGCGCGACAGTAATTGCAGCGAACGCAGCTTGTCCCGCGAACGTGAAATTGCAACTGACTCATTCAGAGGGAAAACTCCCATCATTTCGAACTGCCTTACAACAGCAGTTCCATAAAATGTAATCGACGCACCTATGCGAGGAATGATTGCATCAAATCCCTCCAGAACCTTTCCGTCATAATGAATCTCCGGATTGGAACTCGCAATATTCATATAGCAACGCAACACATTAATAATTGCGACTTCGTGCCCGCGTTCCTCGGCCGCTTCTTTCAAACGACGAGTCGAATATAAATTTTTGTTGCGAGATAAAATACCTATTTTCATTGAATTTCGTTTCCCTGATTATTTTCACGGCAACCCAGCAAATACGATTCTTGTGGATTAACCAACGCCTTGCCATTAATTGCCGTTCTTCCCAACAACATACGGAACCGCATGTTGTCGCGAGAGGTCAATGATATTTCGATTGGCCATGCCTTTCCCGCCATCTCAAGGATGGTCTCTATAACATAGCGCTGTTCGGTGTGTCCGCCTGAATCCGTTACTGGTCGCTTATCAACGACCTTCGCCTCGCAGGAAACCACCTCTTCTTTGGTGTACTGCATCGGGTGCATATTAAATCGCACCCATTGTTCGCTATTCTTTTCGAACGTCGTAATACCAAATGTATGCAAAGCCGATGTTCGGGCTCCTGTATCTACTTTGGCTTTCACATGCAATCCGAGCTCCGGCAATTTCAGCCATTCCCGCCAACCCAGGATAACTTTGATTTTGCTTTGATCGCTCATAGAGAATCCACGTTTTCATTCATTTGTGATTGTTGAAACTCCTCAACCACAACCTCCGCTTCGTGGTTGTCCTCAAATCGTGCAAGATGAAACAGAGCCTCACCTTCGTGCGCTAATGGCAACATACTGCAACCAATGACGATACCGCCTACTGTCGCCAAAACATCGTCTTCAACTTCGCCGAAAGGATCGGTAATTGTTGCCAGTACGTCCCCTTTCTTTACTCGTTGTCCCAGCTTGCTTTTCGATAACACGATACCGCTGCACGGTGCTCGCATCCAACTGGTCGAATCGCTGACAACTGGCTCAATTAACGCAGTCTTCTGTTTCGCTGCAGGCAACATTCCAAGTGAGCGCATCACGCGCGTCACACCTCGTACTCCAGCGCGAATAGATAATTCGTCAAACCGCGACGCTTCTCCTGCTTCATACAACAACAAAGGAATATTTGCCTCGGCCGCAGTTTCTCGCAAAGACCCGTCCCGGATCGTCGAATTAATGATGACCGGACTGCCAAAAACTTTCGCGAGTCGAAGCACCTCCGGATTAGACAGGTCACCGCGTATTTGCGGCAAATTCGAACGATCGGCAGAACCTGTATGCAGATCAATTCCAAAATCCGCTTGCGAAATTATTTCTGTGGAAATCAGGTTAGCAAGGCGCGATGCTGCAGAACCTGTTTCGCGACCAGGAAAAGAACGATTTAAATCCCGACGATCCGGTAAATAACGCGAGCGATAAATAAAACCAAAGACGTTCACTATGGGTGCTGCGATCAGACAGCCCCGCAACCTGTCCAATGAGCGCATGCGCAAGACTCGACGAATTATTTCTGTGCCATTCAGTTCATCGCCGTGAACAGCTGCGGTCAGGAACATTGTTGGGCCGTCGCGACGGCCATTAATGACATGAATTGGAATTGTCAGCTCAGCCTGGGTATACAAATCTGCAACGGGTAGATCGATTTTCAGACGACTCCCCGGAGCTACTTCGTGTTTGCCAATTTTAATCGTTCGATTTGCCAACCAGATATCCTTTCAGGCAATTGCCCACTAGTGCGGTAGCTAAAATGCGCGCCCTCCACTGTGCGGCGGAACGCCTGTATACAGTGTTACGGCCGGCGTGAATAGCATTTTTTTCTGTGCAATCTGGCAACAAGTGCAGCAGCAGTACTCCCCTGCCGCACCACTAGCGACTGAGACGGTAAATCAGCAAAGCAGCCCGTTTAATCGCAACTGACATGCTGGTTAAATCAAGTTGTTCGTCAGGGGTATGCCCGCCACTGCCCAGAGCACCCATACCGGCGAGACCATCTGTATAAGGCGCCACAAATGAAATATCGGCAGCACCCCGTTGTGACGGATCCAGCGCCGGCATGCGGCCCCGTCCAAGTTGCTCGTTAATATCCGACAACATTGATTGTAGCTGCTTATTACCGTCCGTCGGCGCCATTGCTGGATAACCATCCTCGAATACAATCTTAGCGTCAGTTTGCGGCAAATGGCGTGCCACGACTGCTAACATTGCTTGTCTGGCACGCTCCAGTTGATCATTCGAAATTGTTCGAATACCGCCGTGGACAACCACTTTGCGTGGCACGACATTGGTCTTACCAAACGCAGTACCGCGATTTTGCTCTGAGTCGTAGGTTACTTCCGTACCTCCGACAATGGCGCCCGCATTAAACGTCAAATATTCCTCGCCACGGACTTCATTATAAAACTCATTCAGAATTCGGGCCGCCTCGAAAATAGCACCCGCTCCGGTTTCTTCGCTGAAAATTCCTGATGAATGCGCCTGTTTACCCGATACCTCGAGACGCCAGTCGCTTGAGCTGCGCCGTGCAATCGTCGCCCAGTCCTGACCATCGCTGTGAATCGCTGCTTCAAAGCCCAGGGCAACATCTGCCCACTGACCCGCTTTAACAAGGTCCTCGCGCACTACCGCCAATGGCTCACCTGGCTTTTCTTCGTCCCCGGTATACGCAACAACGATCTGTGTATCGTCAAGCGCATCGACGGCCTGCAGGGCCTTCAGCGCGTAGAGAATAATGATATTGCCAGACTTCATGTCCTCAATACCGGGACCGGTTGCTGAATCGCCATTGCGCACGAAGGACTGAAACGCATCATCAGGTTCAAAAACTGTGTCCAGATGACCTATCAAGAGAATTTTCCTGCCCTTGCTGCCGGCATGCGTGGCAAACAGGTGGCCCGCACGATTCACTTCGGCGGGCAGCTCAATCCATTCCGTCTTAAAGCCAAGCGCATCAAACTCCCGGCTCAATAAGTCACCGACCTTGTGGATGCCGGCGTGGTTCATCGTGCCACTGTTTATGTTGACCGATTTCTCCAGTAGATCGATTGAGTCATCGACGTTACTGTCAACCCACTTTGTAATCGCCTGCTCCGTCTCATCCAGAGGTTCGGCCCCGGCCAGGACAGGCGTAACGAATAACAATAACGCGATCAAAAAGCGGGAAACCATCATCAGCAAAACTCCGGGAACATCAGTGAGCGTAGCGCTCAAGATAAAGCTAATTGACAGAATTTAGTAGTGGGGTCCGGCAGAAATTGCTCGAACCGTCAGTTAAACAGCGATGCCTCGGGCATCCAGGCGTAACCTATTTTCATGAAAAATGTGCGGTCTGTGAGCACGTTATTGGCAAGGTCATTGTCATCGATATGGTTGTCCGCATAACCCAGGAAGAAAACAGTCTGGGGATTCAATTTGTAGGAATACAGAAACTGTAATCCGTTCGACCGGTAATGCGGCGTCACGATCTCTGTATATTCGTCCTGATTGCGCCGTATGTTCTGGTGCTGCAAGGTGGCCCGGACAAAGCTGCGAATATTGAAATGCCACGTAAGTCGCGCGTCTATTAATTGCGCGTCGTAGATATTAGGCCCCATCTTGCTATCCAGTTTGGACACCGTGTAATCAACACCCATGAACAGGTTTTTGTTGACATTCCACTCTGCCCTCGGTCGCAACCACAATTGATCCGCAAGACGAGCATTTGAATAGTCGATTTGATCACCGACACTACCATGTACCTCAAGAAAAAGACCGCTCAGCGGCTTCATACTGGCATTGAAATTAAAGCCCTTTTTTTCATAAAGAACGTCTTTCCATAGCTCTCGACCCATTCCCCCTTCCACGGAAAATTCGGAGGAATAAGCGCCATTTACTGACAATCGCAACTCCGCAGCCCGACCTTTCACCTGTCCCGTGCTGTCGTGGCTAATGTCCCAGTCTGCACGTAACCTGACTGAGTTCCACCACATACCGTCATCTCCCCACCACCGCCGGGAAAATCCACCCATTTGCCAGTCATAACCGACAGTCGGTACAAATCCACTATCCGCTCTAAAATTGTCATCGTACTTTTCGTACATAGTGAACCAGGACCAATATTCGCCATCATGCTTGTAGCGAGCAGCTACGCCATAGCCTGAAAACGAACCCAGCGGCTGACCGTGTTCAACAGCTAATAAATCCGGATACTCTGTTTCCGAATGCAAGTACTGCGCTCTAAACGTGTCCTGCTCAGTCAGGCTCCAGTAGCCATCAATGGCACCGACCCGATTCCGATAACCGTCACCGTCTCTCGAGGTGATCAGCGCTCCCGCGTTGGCGGGCCCAAAATTGTAGTTGTAGCGCGCAACCAGCGAACGACTGCGGGAGTCAATCGCGCCCGTATCCGAGCTGTAAGTGCCTGGAAACAACAGGTTGGTTACTTCATCCTCGGCGACAAACATGCCAAAAGTATGCTCGTCACGCCTCCCCGTAACCTTCGCTCCATAGCGTGGATCAACAATCGTGCGCGTGAAAACTGCGTCAACCGGTGTTGAAAAATAATCGGAGCCCTCCAGAAAAAAAGGCCTTTTTTCCGGGTATTGCAAGGCGAACTGTTGATTGATATCAAGCTGACCGACATCGGATTCAACCTGAGAAAAATCCGGATTCAGGGCAAAGCTCGCTGTAATATCCGGAGTCAGACCCCAACGTACGCTAACGCCTTCATCGAATGCGGGCTTGCCGGTCGACAACGACCAGTTTTCATCAGCGACGTCGGATCGAATAACTGTCACTGTTGGTACGATTTGCAAGTCCCGGGTGGGCTTTGCATCAGCGAATCCCCGAATTTCCTGATATTGGCAAATCTTGCACTTGATATCTCGATGCACGGGGAAGGTCGAAAACTCATAACCTTGCGAACGAGGATACCCTCGAGTACCGAATATTCTCCAGATTTGCTCACCTGATGACAGTGGAAATCGAAACTGACTCAAAGGTATCGCGAATTCTGCGGTATACCCGTTGTCGTGAATCTGTGCGGCGGATCTCCAGATTGCATCCCATGAATCGTCATAGTCGTCGACGTCTTCATTGCGCAGCAAATCGGCCTGTACGCCGACCGCCGAGACTGCAAAGCCATATGCGCGTCGACTATCGTTAAACGGATCGATCAGCACCCCGATGTAGTCATCATTCCAAATAGCATCACGCTCGCGAAGGTAAGCGCGTATTTTGGATGGATCAGGATCATCCGCTTCGAAAGCCACATACAGAGTTGCGCCATCCTCAAACAGATACATGCGCGTCTTCACTTTTGCCGGCAAGTTTTCACCAGGCTCACTTTCGTAATCCATAGTCATGGTAAGCGCCTCGCGCCAGGCGGACTCATCCAGCCTGCCATCGATATCCATATCCGCCTGTATATTCGGCACTTTGGGGACTGACGGGACTACAGAACCCTCATCGCCGAGCGCTGCAGACGAGCCATAAGAAGACGTAACCATCAGCAACAGAATGACGGCACAACAAAGGCGTTGACAATGAAGAAACATTTCGATTTTGGTTACTTTTGACTAACGGGGTATACGAATATTCTCGACCATATGCTGAATACGTTCCGGCGGCGCTGCCGTTAGATAGCTG
This sequence comes from Woeseiaceae bacterium, assembly GCA_024640365.1. GTDB lineage: Bacteria > Pseudomonadota > Gammaproteobacteria > Steroidobacterales > Woeseiaceae > JAHEFE01. Next base: position 24,614 of record JAHEFE010000118.1, read on the forward strand.
ACCGAAATAGCGACGGCAAAGTTTAACAGCATACCGATGACGCCGATACCTTCAGGAGATATGCCAAATAACCAGTGCTCCGCCGAATTAATGCCCCAGGGCGCCCCTGCCCACTTCAGGAATAATCCCTTGAAGAATTCAATGTAAGCGTAGGTAAAGATGAGGCCTGTCAACATTCCGGCAATGGCGCCTTCTTTGTTGACTCGTTTGAAGAATATCCCCAGCAAGATAGCAGGAAATAGCGAGGCGGCGGCCAGGCCAAAAGCAAACGCGACGACCTGCGCAACCCATCCAGGTGGATCAAACCCGAGATAGCCAGCTATCAGGATTGCAACTGCTGCGGCAATTCGTCCTGCCAGCAACTCTGCTTTGTCGGAAATATTCGGCGCAAATATCCCCTTGATCAGGTCATGTGAAATGGCGGCTGAGATTACCAACAAAAGTCCTGCGGCAGTCGACAGCGCAGCGGCCACTCCGCCGGCTGCCACTAAAGCGATAACCCAATTTGGCAGGTGAGCAATTTCCGGGTTGGCGAGAACCATTATGTCTCTATCAACCGCTAATTCGTTACCCTGCCATCCATAGGATTCCGCTGTCGGCATAAACGCCGGATTGGCATCATTGTAATACTGGATGCGCCCGTCGTGATTTTTGTCATCGACATGCAGCAGACCGGTATTTTCCCAGGTCCGAAACCAGCCGGGACGATCCTCATACTCCAAACTGCCGTCCACAGTGCCTATCGCCCCCGGCTGAATAGTCTGGATGAGGTTATATCGACTCATTGCTCCTACAGCAGGTGCAGTGGTGTAAAGAATCGCAATAAAGAACAACGCATAACCCGCAGACAAACGCGCGTCCCTGACTTTTGGCACTGTGAAAAATCGCACGATAACGTGCGGTAATCCGGCAGTGCCAACCATTAAGGCTAGCGTGATACAGAAAACGTCTATCGTGCTTTTGGTGCCGCTCGTGTACTGAGTGAATCCTAATGAAGTAACAACATTATCAAGTTTATCGAGCAGACTCGCGCCACTGTTTGCGACTTCACTACCGAAGGCCAACTGCGGCAAAGGATTGCCCGTCAATTGAATGGCAATAAAAACGGCAGGCACAGTGTAAGCAAAAATCAGGACGCAATACTGGGCCACCTGGGTGTAGGTAATGCCCTTCATACCGCCGAGCACAGCGTATATGAACACGACGCCCATACCGATCAATAAGCCGGTCGTTATTTCCACCTCAAGGAAGCGTGAGAAAACAATACCAACACCTCGCATCTGACCAGCGACATACGTAAAAGAAATGAAAATGAGGCAAATGACGGCGACTATTCGTGCCGCCTTCGAATAATACCGCTCACTGATAAATTCAGGGACCGTGAATTTGCCGAACTTGCGTAAATAGGGCGCCAATAACAAGGCCAGTAAGACGTACCCGCCCGTCCAGCCCATAAGGTATACAGATCCATCGTAGCCAAGAAAAGCAATCAATCCTGCCATGGAGATGAAGGATGCCGCACTCATCCAGTCGGCCGCCGTTGCCATGCCGTTGGCCAAGGGCGAAACACCCTTCCCGGCCACGTAGAAATCACCGGTATTGTGGGCGCGCGACCAAATAGCAATGCCAATATAGAGAGCAAAACTGGCACCCACGATCAGGTAGGTCAGAGACTTAAGTTCCATCAGCGGCGCTCATTCCTCGTGCACATCATATTTTTTGTCGATCTTGTTCATGCGCCATGCATAGAAAAAAATCAGTGCCACAAAAACATAGATTGAGCCTTGCTGAGCAAACCAGAAACCCAGTTTGATACCGCCGATTCGCATCGTGTTTAGTTGCTCAACCAATAAGATGCCGAATACATAGGAGCAAATAAACCAGATCAAAAGGCAGAGTCCGACCAGGCGCAGATTGCTGCGCCAGTATGCTGATCTGTTTTCAGGAGTCATTACGTCTGGTGCGCCAAGTAGTAGAAGCGTCTTAACTTATCAGAGCAAGTGTCTTTTGACACTAGCCGCATCAAAAAAACTTTTCAGGATGATGAGTCGCGAGAAAATCGGGATGACTGTAGCGCGGATAAAGTGGCAAATTGCGAACAAAAAAACGGCTCCGAAAAGGAGCCGTTTCAACTTCACTTGCACGCAGACCTCATTATCCCCCCGCCAACTTGCTTTACCTGAAGGTTTAGCAATCTTTGGACCCACATCTTTTTGTTCTGAAGCTGCGTAAACGTGGGACAAAATTGGCAGAGAAATTGATATTTGTCAATTTGCTCAATAAAGGCTGTTTGACTCTGCGATAAGAATTTCCCTGTATTTGGTCAAAGAATGCCATTTAGAGAAAAAGTAAATATTCTAAGTTCTAAAAAAATCAATATCTTAGAGTGCTATACCCAATAGACATTCAACAGCAGAGCCCACGCCATATCAGTGCATCGCTAGAAAATTCGTGCGCAAAACCAGACTATCAGCGCTATTCGTCCGCGATACTGTTGCGCAACAGGCCCACTCGACTGATCTCGACCTCAACAATGTCACCGGGCTGCAACCAGGATGGTGGCTCCTTGGCGAACCCCACTCCGCCAGGAGTGCCGGTTGCAATGACGTCACCTGGCAGCAACTCCGTGAACGTTGAACAATACTCAATGAGTGTCGGAATATCGAAAATCAGGTCGCCCACACTGGCCTCTTGCACGACCACTCCGTTCAGTCGTGTCTTCAGACTCAGTTCGCGCGGATCTTTAATTTCATCAGTGGTCACCAGCCACGGGCCCATTGCACCACTCTTGACAAAATTCTTTCCCGGTGTGAACTGCGGACTGTGTCGCTGCCAGTCTCGAACGCTGCCATCGTTAAAACAGGTATAACCAGCAACGTGCTGTAACGCATCAGCGGCGCTGATGTGTCGACCCGCTGTGCCTATGATGACCGCCAACTCACCTTCGTAGTCGAGCTTGTGGGACGCACGCGGGCGAATAAGCGGTTGATCGTGCCCGGTCTGACTAGCCGCAAAGCGTGTAAATATAACGGGCTTGTCTGGGATATCCCGACCCGTCTCACGCACGTGCGGTAAGTAATTGATGCCAACACAAAGAATCTTGTCCGGATTCGGCAGCAACGGCAGAAATTCTACATCAGCAATCGCGTAGTCGGCTTTTGCCTTCTCTGCTTCCCTGGCAACCAGATCAATCTCACCTAACTCAAGCACCCTCCGTAACCCGCCCCGATATATGGGCAAACGGGCGCCCAAATCAAGTAAGCCGCCTGTGACTTTACAGCCAAACGTGGGTCTTCCGCCGATTAAGAAACTTGCTAGCTTCATGTCATCCTCTTGGCCTACAACAACTTCCTAACGATAGGTCAGCTGGCCTTCCGCTAGATGGGAAACATCGTTAAATCGATCCAGAGATATGCGATTGCCGCTGTACGTATAACGTGTGACTGCGCAATTATGTACCCGCCAATTGAGTTCGGCCGCTTTCAGTTCGGGCGCATTCATAATGGTCTGCATGCTTACGCCAACAGGACCACCCGATGTAAATACTGCAACAGTGCTACCACCACCGGAGTCTTTCATGATCTCCCGTAGCGCTGCACGTACGCCATCACTGAACTCACGCCAGCTCATCAAGCCAGGCACCAACCCACTGTCGTAGTCCGCAGCCACCCAGCGAGCAATTATCGCCTCCAGCAAATGATGAATATTTCGATACCTGGACTTCTCGTCTGTCCCTTGTTCCGCGGCCGCCAGTAGGGTGGACAGTTTTTTGTCGGTAGCGGCCAGCGCTGGTGCCAGGCGCTCGACGATATCGTCAGCCGGGTATTCATCGAGCGTCGCCAGCACCTTAGTCTCTGGCCATGACAGTCCGCTGCGGGTAAATACCTCACCGGCTACATCTGCCGTTCTTTGCTGGCGCGTAAGAGTACCGGCATAGACTGTGTCCGGATGGATACCTCGGGCCAACCAATGACCAGCGAGAGCCGCCGCCTGCTCCTCGCCAAGAGCAGACAGGCGATCATAATCATCCGTAAGGAAGCGAGCCTGGCCATGTCTAACTACCAGCAACTGACTCAAATTCGGACTCCTGTTCTGTTTCTTAGGTGGACATTCATGTCGCTGCTATTTAAAAACCTGCTCGGCGGGAATTATTTTCACCGAGCCAGGCTTGAAATCAAGCGACAAATCCTGGATCGACTTGTCTTCTTCCAGCAATTCACGCGGCATGTCAGCGGCATAAGTCATAGGTGAAGACTTGTTACCCAATAGTCGCTGCTTAAGATCCTTCGCGTCCTTGGTCACAAATACATACTGCATATTTTGCGTATTCAGATTTTCACGCAGGACCCGATTAACGTCCGCCAGAGTCAGGCTTGCCAAACCTGCGCGTACGTAACTGGCAAAGTCATCGGTACCGTAATACTGGCTATCAAACGCATATCCAAGACGACGCGATTGCGTACCTTCCAGCAGACTCGCATTTTTTGAGAGGTAAGAACGAGTCGCCTCGAAATCTGACTCGCTGATTCCGTCCTCAAGGAGTTTCTCGATTTCAAAGTACGCCGTACGAGTCGCAAACTGTGCATCTGCATTCGAGCGCAATGGGCGAATCCAGACCTGAAAAATCTGCTCCTGTCGGCCTAGGTTAGTATCAGGTTTCATGAGAAACATGCCGCGTGGAAAATATTCGATGTACGCATAGTCGCCATAATTCATTCCGCGCGCTTCGCGAATCCTATCGTAGAGTTGACCGGTTGAATTACGGTGTTCCCCCAGCCAGGATGTCGCCAGCCACAGTGCCACCCAATCGGGATCTCCGCGTTTTACGCTGATTGGAAAACCGAAGGAGACAGCAACCGCAGGCGTATCTTTTTCAACGATCAGCGCTTGGGCGCCATTCGGTGAAGACGCCGCGGGAACCTTTAGCGCGACCTTTCCGCCAGCGGGCAATTTTTGCAAGTCGTTAGCGACCTTTGTTGCAAAACCATCGGTATAACCACCACCAAGTCCGAGAGTTAGGTTATTGATCGTGTAATACTGTTTGTAAAATGCCTTCACATCATCAAGCGTAATGGCTCCCAGATCCGCAGAACGGCCCAGATTGTATGTCCCATAGGGGTGATCGTCGCCGTAAATCGCGTTGTACAATACTTCCTTGCCAAGCTCCTCGTCGTTGTTGCCGACCAACTCAGTCCGAACGCCATTAATAAGCTGTGTTTTCAAACGGATAAAGTCGGATTCACGCCAACCCGGATCCAGCAACTGCCCGCTGGTCAAGGCATACCACTGCTCAAGATTGTCCTTGTGAACTTGCCCCGACAACCGCGTCATTTCCTTATCCACCTGGGCACCAAAGCCGGCGGCCATCGGATACAGGGCATCATTGATTTCCTGCGTGGTCCGCAACGTTGAGCCTGCACCGGTGAGCATCGCTGCCGTTAGTGCGGCGAGTCCTTTCTTGCCTTTCGGATCCATAGCAGCGCCAACATGAAATATATAGGCAACATCAACAAGCGGCGCCGATTTTGACTGCTGCGCAATAATTGCTACTGGAACCGGGTTTGCGACCGCTTCTGCTTCCGCTACCACACCAGATGCTTCCAACTCAGACTCTTCAGTAACACTGCCCTGCGCGGAGTCAGCGCTTGCCTCCATGGCCGATGCTTTGATCTTGGTAACGGCGTCCAGTGACTTTTCGCCATCAACACCAGCCAAACCGTCGCTATTCGATAGTGTGAACGTGACCCGATTGCTGTCCGTAAAATATTCATCAGCATACTGACGTATATCTGCCGGCGTCAGGGCGTCATAGGTTCGATAGGTCTCGTTAACGGTCTCCGGCGTTCGATCGTACTGCACAATTTGCGCCAGCATGGCACTAATTGCGGCGGAGTTATCCAGACTGGATGTGAAGGAATAACGTAAACGCTTCTTCGTCTTGTCCAACTTGTCCGCACTCACCAATTCCGTGCGAGCTCTGGCTAGCGCATCGTAAATAGCCGCCTCAACATCGGCCGCTTTGCTGTCATCAATCAGCCGCGCCGCGATCAGTAAAACGCCAGGGTCCTTGCGAGCAGGAAAGTAATCCCACAATTGATCAACCCACTGTTCTTCAATAACCAGCTTCTTATAAAGATCCGACGACTCGGATAAATATATTGAGGACAGTACAGCCAGCGCTGGCATCGCGTTTTCGGTAGGAACAAAGGCAGGCCCACGAAATGACAGCATCAACCAGGATTGAGTAGGCGCATCCATCTTCAAGTGTTCAAAAATCGGACCAGCCAACGGTGGCTCGACCGGAATCTTCGCCGTGTAATTACCGCGTTTCCAACCGCCCCAGTATTTTTTTACCATCGCCAGTGTTTTTTGTGGATCCACATCGCCGACGATAATGACGGATGTTTTTTCGGGACGATACCAGCGATCAAAAAACGTTCTGGAATACTCCATCTGGTCGGGCATCGCATTAATATCGGCGATGAACCCCATGGTCGTATGCTTATAGGTATGGACTGTGTAGGAAAGATCACGAATGCGCTCGAAAGCTTTCGATGTAGGATCTGAAAAGTTTTTCAGGTATTCGCCTTTGACCGCCAGTGCCTCTGTACGAAATTTGTCTTCTGTATATTTGAGGTTTTGAAAGCGGTCACCCTCTACTTCGATAATTTTTTCAAGATCAGGTTTAGTGAATATCTCAAAATAATTGGTGAAATCGTCAGTGGTGAATGCGTTCGTGTCCGCTCCGGCTTTTTTAATGATGCCGTTGTAGACATCGGCCGGGAATTTGTCAGTACCACGAAACATCATGTGTTCAAAAAAATGTGCAAATCCGGATTTACCGGGTTCTACTTCATTACGCGAACCGGTCTGAACTGGGACCTGCACAGCGACGATATCGGGATAATCCGTCTTCACGATGATGACTCGCAAGCCGTTATCGAGCTCCTCCATCAGGTAAGGGATATCGAATACTTTGTCCGAAGCCGCATCCGGTTCAACAGTCTCAGAAACGGTTACTTGTGACTCGCCACAGCCCGCGATCATCCAGCTCAATGCACAAAAAATGAGCACATTTCTCATCAAAACACTCCAATCAGACTAGAATGGCAGCGCTGGACCTGGCGCCGCCTCAGTAAAGGCTGCATGTTACCGAGTTGGATCGATTAATGCATATAAGTATTGTTATGCACAGACTGCCACCAACGCCTGACAGAATGGGGAATTTATGAAATACGCATTGAGCATCGCCTTTATTACATTGACGACCAGTTTTATGGGTAGCTCCGCCGAAGCCGCACCGGAAATTATTTATCCGGTTAACGGATATACGCTTGGCTCGAACGGCCTCCTGACCACTTTCACCGCGCTAGCGATAGATGACAAAGGCAAAGTTTTAAGTACCGGGGACAAGACGCTGCTGGAGGAGTATCCAGGCGCCGTTGTAATCGACGGTAAAGGCCAGACGATGTTGCCGGGGCTTATTGATGCCCATGGTCATATCGAGGGACTCGGAGCTGCCCTGAACGCACTCAGCCTGCACAACGTGCCGACTGAAGCCGAGGCACTGAAAAGAATAGCGGCCTATGATCGAGAACATCCCGGATCGGGCTGGCTGCTCGGTCGCGGCTGGAATCAGGTGCTGTGGGCCGGCAAAAAATTTCCGACCGCCGCCAGTATCGATTCAGTTGTTGCGGATCGCCCCGTCTGGCTTGAGCGCGTAGACGGTCATGCCGGTTGGGCCAATAGTGCGGCCCTGAAACTCGCCGGTATTGACGACAGTACGCTGGACCCGCATGGCGGCAAGATCATCCGCGACAGAAGCGGCCACGCAACCGGCGTATTGGTTGATCATGCGCAGAGTTTGGTTGGTTCTATCCTGCCTCCGGTCACGAAAGAGACTATTCGCGAAAACCTCCTCACTGCGAACCGCAAATTGTTGAGCGAAGGTATAACAAGTGCCGATGACCCGGGCGTTGATATCAAAACCATCGAAGTTTATTTATCGATGGCGGATGCCGGAGAAATGCAGGTCCGCGCGTACGTCATGGTGTCAGGGGCTGGCGAAAACTTGGATGCCTTGGGCGAACCCATTTTTGCGTACGGCAATGACCACGTCACTGTCGCCTCTGTAAAAATTTATGACGATGGCGCACTCGGCAGTCGTGGTGCCGCTCTGATAAAGCCCTATTCGGATGACCCGGAAAACAGTGGCCTGATGTTCGCGGATGCCAATCAACTGGCGGCCGACGTCAAGAAAGCAAACGACGCAGGTTTCCAGGTTGGCATACACGCCATTGGTGACAAAGCCAATCACGCAGCACTCGATGCCTACGACAAAGTGCAAGGCGGCAAGCCATCCCCCCTGCGCAACCGCATTGAACATGCTCAGGTAATTACGCTGGAGGATATACCGCGCTTTGCAAAACTGGGGGTCATTGCCTCGATGCAAGCCACTCACGCTACCAGCGATATGAACATGGCAGAAGATCGCCTCGGGCCGGAGCGCATTAAGGGTGCGTACGCATGGCGCCGATTACTCGACAGTGGAGCCATAATCGCTGGCGGATCCGACTTTCCGGTCGAATATTCCAACCCGTTTCTTGGGCTGTATGCTTCCGTGACGCGACAGGATGGCGCGGGCCTGCCGGAGGGTGGCTGGTACACCGATCAGGCGCTGACGCGTGAAGAGGCGCTCAACACGTTCACTCTCGCAGCCGCCTATGCCGCGCATCAGGAAGACAGGCTTGGCAGCCTGGAGCCCGGCAAATGGGCTGACTTCATCATCATTGATCGCGACTATTTCAAAATACCGGCCAGTGAAATCGATGACATCAAGGTTCTGGAGACCTGGGTATCGGGCAAACGGGTTTACGCATCCGATGAGGAATTACAGGACGCCACAGAGGACTAGTCATGTTAGTGGAACAAATCTGGACCGCGAACCCATTCAGGAACTTTAATTATCTGGTAGCCTGCCCCGAGACCGGCGAAGCGCTCGCCATTGATCCACTGCACTTCAAGCAATGTCTTGAAGTTGCTCACGAGAAAGGCTGGACGATTACCCAGATTCTCAATACGCATGAACACGGTGACCACATCGGCGGCAACAAAGGTATGGTCGATGCAACCGGAGCCATAATCATCGCGCATGAAAATGCGCGTGAAAAAATTCCGAATATGGGTCGCGGCGTGAAAGCCGGCGACATAATCGACATCGGCAAGACTGTACGACTCGAATGCCTGGATACCCCCGGGCATACGATGAGTCATATCTGTGCCCTGTCGCTGACCCAACAACCGGCCCTGTTCAGTGGCGATACCTTGTTCAATGCGGGTGCGGGGAACTGTCACAACGGGGGGCACCCGGCCGAGTTGTACGAGACCTTTGTGCAACAACTGGAGAAACTACCTGACAATACGCTCATCTACCCCGGTCACGATTACCTCGTTAACAACCTGCGTTTCACCCTGGACAGGGAACCGGATAACGACGTTGCGCGGGAAATGCTGGCTAAATACGGTGATCAGGATTTGGACAATGCGTTGATCACAACACTCGCCGATGAACGAAAATTCAACACGTTTTTTCGCCTGCAAAACGCCGGCGTGATTGCGCGACTACAAGAAGACTTTCCGGACTTGCCCGCGAAACCAGATGCGAAGACCGTGTTCCTGAAACTCCGGGAGTTGCGTAACAGCTGGTAATAAATAACGAGGAATAGTAGATCAACTGGCTCATCGCATTAGCTGCTCAGACCTCCGCTTATTTGCCTGTAAAATCTCCGGTTTTGGGTCTGCTTTTCGAAAACGTAATCCGCGATCGATAGAGATGCAGTGAGGCCCGGCGACTCTATGCCGTAGAGATTTATCAGCCCGGCAATCTTGTGTTGGTCGGCGAACTGCACCGTGAAATCCGCAGCAGGTTCTCCTGACTTTGTCAGCTTGGGTCTTACGCCCGTGTAACCCGGCTGCAAACGACTCGCATCCAGATCCGGATAGTATTTTTTGATTGCCGCAACGAATTCGCCGCGACGTGACTCGTCGAAACTGTAATCGACATCATTGACCCAGGTAACATCAGGCCCGAAGCGCGCCTGACCCGCCATATCCAGCGTCGAGTGAATACCCAGTCCGCCTTTGCTCGCAATGGGGTACACCAGACGGCTGAAAGGTGACCTTCCCTGCAACGTAAAGTAATGCGCCTTAGCCAGGTAAACGGCCGGAATAGTTTGGCTATCGATACCGCGCACGCACTTCGCGACATCGGCCGCCCAAAGACCCGCCGAATTAATCAGGGTATTACAGCGTATCGAATAGTCAGAGTTTCCCCCTATGGTTACTCGCAGTCCGTCCTTCTCCGGCGATACTGCCGTGACCCGGCTACGGCAAACGACAGAGCCATCGTTGGCCTCGATGTCTGCGAGCAGTGCAGTGATGTAGCTGTGCGTATCAATGATGCTCGTTAACCGCGACCAAAGCGCCCCGGCACAGCGAACCGCAGGTTCAAGCTCGGCGACCTGTTGCTCAGTGATGAGCTCAATGTCAGTAACGCTGTTGGCAATCGCCTGTTTCTCGTAACGATCAAGAATATCTTTTTCGGCCGCGCTTGCAGCAACAATGATCTTACCCAAATTCTTGACTGGAACGCGGTGCTCACGACAATAGTCGACGAGCATTGCTCGGCCGCGCACACACAGTCTGGCTTTTAATGAGTTCGCAGCATAATAGACGCCTGCGTGGAGGACTTCCGAGTTACGGCTGCTCGCGTGGATAGCGACCTCATCCTCCTGCTCCAGGACAATGACTTCCCGACCTGCGAGTGCGAACCTTCGTGCAATCGCCAAACCGACCACACCGGCACCGACAACCACGCAGTCAATTTTTTGCGTCAACGTACCGACCCCTCTTTAGCAGACGACTTGCTGCCAAACCTGATCGTACCAATTGCTATCACCAAAAACAGACTTTCGAAGGCGCTCACATTCGCTAATCTAAACGTCTGCTTTGGGTCAACAGCGGGCAGCACCTGTTGTCAATTTCCAAGCAGCTCATCCAGAAGTGCCACTAGTTGATCCCGATCATAGCTATAGGGCTGGCCTTCGTTCAGTTGGAGTAGCCGCTGCATGGCATAGCGAATCGTAATCTTCGCCTGCTCTGCATTCGGCGTTACCATGTACCGTGGTTTGGGTGATTTACTCGACATCAGGTGCAAGACCGCCTGTGCCACTTCGTCAGGTTCCTTCATTGCTTCATTGCTCGATGCGAAATCCGCTAATTCCTTGCGCGTTTGATCGTTCAATTGAATATCACCGCTTTCCGCCGCTGAAAATGCCTGCGAAGCCATTTTGTCTCGTATCGATGATTTGTACGCGCCGGGTTCGACGATGCTGACATCTACGCCTGTCTTAGCCAGTTCAAGAGCTAGCGAATCCGTGTAGCCTTCAACGGCAAACTTACTTGCAGCATAGCCGCCGTCGGCCTCGTTAGGTATAAATCCGTTAATGGAGCCAATGATTGTAGTTCGACCGTGACTTTCAAGGATTAATGGCAGAAACGCCTGATTGATTCGATAAGGTCCGAAGACATTTACGTCGAACGTAAACTGGAAGTCTGCCTCCGGCCCGGATTGAAGCGGTGAGTATCGTATTACCCCCGCATTATTAACTATGCCCCAAAGACCTCTGCCCTCGTCTGTGACAAATTTAACGGCGGCGGCAATATCTTCCTGACTCGTAATATCAAGCCGCACAGAGCTAACATTTTCCATTGCGTCGAGGCGACTCAAGTCCTGCGCCTTTCTGGCACCCGCATAGACATAAAAGCCGTTTTTCGACAATGTCTCAACAATGCTTAAGCCAATGCCGGTGCTTGCCCCAGTGACCAATACAGCTTGTTGATTCGCCGGCCCGTCTGCAAGAGCGATCTGCCCATAGGGCAACAGACCGGATGAAATGAAAACGATCAGTGCGATTAATACTTTCATCAATTATCACCCCAGTTAGAGTTATTCGAAAATATTTGGGGTCAGAGTAACAACCGACCCTTCTACTCTGACCCCGTTTCTCGAGCCGTCGTGGCACGGGCGGTCACTTTATTGGGCCGCCCCATAGTCTGCCACTTCCGTATCCCTTTGAAGCGAACCTTTCTCGCCCGATTTCCTGGTGTTTACTCTCACCCCTTTCTCATAGCCTAGTAATCATAGTTCACCAACCGAGCTTCGACGGCGGCCATTTCCGCAATTGTTTGCGAGTCATTGGTCGCCATGTTGCGTGCCGCCAGCCATAACCATAGCAATGCATCGTAGACACGCCGCTGGCGACGCAATAGTTGTTGTCGTTCTGCCGTCAAGCCCCCCGCATATGCGCTCAGAAGTATATCGGCATCCCGCTGTCCGAGTTGGTGGTGGGCGATAATAACCGCGAGATCGAAATAGGGATCGTTGTCGCATGCGTACTCCCAATCCAGTAACAGCAGCGAAGTGGATTCGACAATGTTTCCGGTCACAGGGTCATTGTGACAACAGACACCGACGACATCAGACTGATTATTGCGAATGACTTTTTGACAACGCTCGCCAATTTCCAGCCATGGACCCTGAAGTCCTATCGCATCTATATACTTTTGTGCGGCCGCTACAGCCGAAAACGGACTGCCACTGAGCGGTAAAGTGTGCACCTTGCCTAGCAACTTCGCTACGCGCTCAAGGTTATCCGAACTCTTCAAATGAGCGGGCGTCCATACCTCACCGGGAACGAACACACTGAGCAAGATACCTTCTTCGATGTCGCTATATAAAACCTCAGGCGCCAAATCTCTTTGTGCCGCGGTACGCAGGATTTTTAACTCAGTCTCGCGATCAAGTGCAAAAAACTCGGTATGCGGCGCATTCAAACGAAGGACAAAACGGTCCGCACCACGCTCAATAAGAAAGCTGCGATTAGTGAGCCCTCCGGACAGCTGGCTGGAACGATAGTCAACATTCGCCCAACCAGGAATGCCCGCCAACGCCTCGTCGACCCCCTTTTCCATATTAGTTTACATCCGCCGACACGAACTCATCGAGTCGTGATGCACGCCAACTCAGGTAGCCGACTGGAATTAACACGACGTACAAAATAAAAAGTAACGCCGTTAACTGCAGGTCGCGCGACCAGTAAATAAATATTGATGCCAGGTCAATCACCAACCAATACCACCAGTTCTCCAGCACTTTTCGAGCGACGAGATAAGTCGCCCAAATAGCGGAATATGTTGTTAATGAATCCATGTACGGAAACGCCGCGTTGGTCCACCTTGATAATGCAAAGCCTGTCACGCCACTTAGCAATACGATCAAGACCAGCACCATAACATGCAGACGCGGCGACCAGACGACGACGGGAAATCCTGCGGCTCCTGTCGTTCCACTGGTCCATTTGTACCATCCATAAATTGCCATGGCGAAATAAAACCCGTTAAGAACTGCTTCCATGTACAAGTGAGCCTCTGCGAACAACACGACGTAAATTGCAGTGCTCAAACCGGCACACATCCAGCACCAGATGTTTTGCCGAATCGCCAGCAACAGATAGGCAATAGCGAGTAGCACTGCCGTCGTCTCGATCATGCTAAAAGCAGCCGCCTGCTCCAACAAAATTGAACGCAAATCACCCATCCGGTCTTAGCCAGCGAGAGGGTTGTTGAGAATTTTTATGGCGAAAACCGCTTTGGGCAGCTGTTCAAATGTTGTTTTTAACTCGCGCAGCAAGACGCCCATAACAACATCATACTCACCGCGCAGCTGGGTGCTCATCGGATTGGTGTGCACCTCAACACCTTCATGCCTGTTCAGGCGCGCAATAACATCTTTGATAGGCGGAATAAACTTTTCGGATAACGGATACAAACTAATATCAACTGCAATACGCATGATTAAAACCTCGCGTCAAAAGTCACGCCCAGTTGGCGCGGATCCCCGCGCTTCGTGTATAGCGTGTCTGGAAAATCAGGTGGCTCATTGCCGAAATAAAATCCGCGCACGGCATAGTTCTCGTTAAACACGTTACGGGCCCAAGCAGTCAGGGACCAACGGTTGGCATCAAAACCAATACGCGCGTTCGCAATTTTCGCGGCCAGCGATTTTTGATTATGGCTTACGTCAAAAAAATAGTCGTCACGCGCACTCAAATCGACCCGTGCAAAAAAACCTTTTGGATGACGATAGATACCGCCCAATGCAAGTGTGTAATTGGGCGCATGCGCCTGATCACGGCCACTCAAATCAACTTCCGGCGTCTTGAAATCACTGAACTCGGCGTTCAGTAAGCCTACATTCGCATACCATTCAAATGTTTGACTGCTGTGCCAGTTCATTTCGAGTTCCAGACCAATCGTACGGCCCTCTGCCGCGTTATCAGTCAGAAACACAAACGATGCCGGGTCATTCGGTACTAACTGAAATGAATTGCGGACTTGCTGCTGGTACCTGCGTGTATAAAAGACAGCCGCATTCAGCGTCAACGCGTCATCGAACCAGCGGGACTTGACGCCAGCCTCGAGATTCCAAAGATACTCCGCGTCGAAGAGACGACGCTCATCGGGAAGTACGCCTAGATTCAGACCGCCGGCTTTATAAGCTCGAGACAGGCTCAGGTAGGAAGACACAGCACTTGTCAATTCCTGGTGATAAGCAAGCTCGCCGCCGAACATCGTTTCCGCTGGATCAAGAGTTAGCGCAGATGAATCGGCATAATCACTGCTGCGTCGTTCGACCCGAATGCCCGCGCTAAGGTGCTGAGTCGCCGACAACTCGGCATTCAGCTGGGTATATAGCGCCGTTGTTAACGACTGAAATTCACTATTGAAGCGATCATCCAGTTGCAGACTGTAATCCCAGAACGGGTCGAAATAATCACCCTGATTTAGTGTGGCCAGATCATCATGCATGTCAGATAGGTAGAACCCGAGCAACCAGTCTGTGCTGTCTGCAAACAGTCGGCCGCTGTCTGTCGAGACAAGTCGCAGCTCCTGAGTCACGGTCTGCCGATCTCGCCAATTGCTGGAAATAAAATCGTAGGTATAGGGTTCCCAGGCAATGTCGTTGCCCCAATCGGCATCAAAGGAAAAACGAATACTGGAATCAGCGAGGCTCGTAATTGAAGTCAATATAAAATCGTCAGCGCCGGACCAGGTCGCCTTAGCGGCTGCGCCGACACTGCGCTGTGCATCCCGACCTGGTTTGTCAGAGAGCATTTCGAGACTGTTATCGATCGCAAATGCGTCATAGCCATCATTGATATCGATGTACATCGCGGTAACGTTTACCTGCCAATCATCGCTCACCTGCCACGATAGCCGGGCCCGCAACGATCCTTCATCTCGACCATTGGTATCCTTGCGCCCCAGGTAGCTATTATCACGAAAACCGTTGCTGCGATGCTGGTGCGCACTGACCCGGATGCCGGCGTTGTCAGTCAACGGACCACCAAAAGCAAACCCTGCAGCTCGTGCATCATCTTGTCCAGCCGTTAGCTGGACGTGACCATTCCATTCCTCCCCGGGCTCACGACTTTGCACATACACCAGGCCGGCCAGCGCACTCGCACCGTAACGGCTGCCCTGCGCTCCTCGCAGCACTTCAATACTTTGCATATCGAACAAGGTCGCTACCGAGCCGATCCCGCTGAAATCAATATCATCGATCAGGAACCCGACCGACGGATTGGGTGCGCCTTCGTATTGCTCCAATTCACCAATGCCACGTAATTGAAAATAACGAGCGCGATTGCCATCGCCCGACCAGTTCATATTAGGAACAAGGAATACGAGTTCTTCGAAATGCTGAATGGCTGCTTCTTCTATTTCAGCGGCACCGAGAACGGTAACGCTAACCGGCACAGACTGCGCATCGCGGCCACGAAAATCTGCGGTAACGACGATTTCATCAATAGATTCGGACGCCAAGAGCGTTGGCGAAATCGAGACAGCCATGAGTGTAAAAAGCAGACGTAGAAATACCGGCGATTGCCAGTAAAAGAATCTGATCAGCATGGAATATCCTCTTCCTACGCCGGCATAACCCGGTTCAGGTTCAAAGGGTTTTCGATCGGCGCCCAATTGCACCGCGAATCTCAGGCCTTACGGCCACCCCTGTGGTAGGGCTTAAATATACCTGATCAGGCGGTTCTCGACTACTCAGCTTTTTTCCAGACGCGCGATCAGGCTCGAAGTATCCCAGCGATTACCACCCAGCTCTTGTACTTCCGCGTAATAGTTATCGACCAGTTGCGTCAGCTCGAGGCTGGCCCCGTTGCGGCCGGCCTCATCCAGCGCAATTTTGAGGTCCTTACGCATCCACTCAACGGCGAAACCGAATTCAAATTCGTTATTGACCATAGTCTGCCAGCGGTTTTCCATTTGCCAGGACTGGGCTGCCCCTTTTGAAATTGCGTCGATCACGGCCGCCGTATCCAGGTTCGCACGTTTTGCGAAATGCAGGCCCTCCGATAGCCCTTGCACTATGCCTGCAATACAAATCTGATTAACCATCTTGGTTAACTGGCCCGATCCCGCCTCACCGATGTACTTGGACGCTTTCGCGTAGCAATCCATAACGGGTTCGGCTCGTTCGAAATCGCTCTTGTCACCTCCCACCATAATTGTCAGCTGGCCATTTACCGCACCGGCCTGCCCTCCCGATACGGGCGCATCAAGAAAACTGACCGATTGAGCCTTGCACTTGGCATGTAATTCTTGCGCAAGAATCGCAGATGCCGTCGTGTGATCTACTAACAAAGCACCGGCTGCGATGCCTTTCAATACGCCATTGTCTCCGTCGATAACAGCCAGCACGTCGTCGTCGTTACCGACGCAGACAAATACGACTTCAGCGCCGCGAGCAGCAATCGCTGGCGTGGCAGCCATTTTTCCGCTGTACGCCTGCAGCCAGTGCTCGGCTTTACTAGTGGTCCGGTTGAATACCGTAACTTCGTGGCCTGCGTTCGCCAGGTGACCCGCCATCGGATAACCCATGACACCCAATCCAATAAACGTAACCTGCATCGCAGAGACTCCTGCCCGATTGCTTCACAAAGAGTATTAGATTACGTTCTGTACTGGATTTGAGCAACGCGTATTCTCCCCGTCAGCCTAATCTGACGAGTGCAATTAGTAATCTTTTGCATACCAGCGATGTAGCAACAGAAATTGACAAAGGAAATAGACAATGGCGAAGAAACTGATTGTCGCAGCCTTATCACTGGTTGTTTTACTAGCCCTCGTAATGCTGACAGTGACGGAGGGATGGCTAGCGGCCCACGAAGGTCCGGGGACAATTACAGAGCTGCGCGTCCCGGAAGAAATCGTTACAGACCGGGTTGCCGAACAGGCTGCAGCCATCAGCGCTATTGGTGAGAATGCGAGCAAGCAGATTTTGTTTGGCGACCTGCACGTTCACACAACACTGTCCTTTGACGCGTTTCTTGGCAGTTTGCCAATGATGAATGGTGAAGGAACCCATCCTCTGGCCGATGCCTGTGACTTCGCTCGCTATTGCTCCGCACTGGATTTTTGGTCGATCAACGATCATGCCGAAGCACTAACTCCGCGGCGTTGGAAAGAAACGATTGCCTCAATACAGCAATGCAATGCCGTTGGCGGCAACGGCCCGACTCCGGATACGGTGGCGTTTCTTGGCTGGGAGTGGACCCAGGTCGGATCACTCCCGGAAAATCACTACGGTCACAAAAATGTCATTTTTCTGGAAACGGATGCAGACAAGGTTCCAACCCGGCCCATTCACTCCGGGGGTATGGCACGCATGGCTTTGCAAGGCCTGAGTGCAAAACGCAGTTTACAACTGGTGGCCCTGGACCCAAACAAACGCATGCTCGAATTTGCGCGCTATCTGCAGGAATTACGCCAGACCAAAGAGTGCGAGCCGGGTCTGTCGGAACGCGACATGCCGGCTGATTGCGGTGAAGGCGCGACCACACCGGATCAATTATTTGCCAAGCTGAATGACTGGGGATTCGAATCTATGGTCATTCCCCATGGCACGACCTGGGGGTATTACACACCACCCGGATCAACCTGGGACAAGCAACTTGCCGGAGACTTGTATAACCCCGATCAGCAGTTCCTCCTCGAAATTTTCTCAGGCCATGGCAACTCAGAACAATATCGAGATTTCCGTGGCGCAGAGTTCAATGCTGACGGTCAACCAGTATGCCCGGAACCCTCAGCGAACTACCTGCCATCCTGCTATCGCGCCGGGCAAATCATCGAGGAACGCTGCCTGCTGACAGGTGCCGAAAAAGACGATTGCGCCCATCGTGCCGCCAATGCTCGGCAGGACTACACCAACCTGAGCCTCGCGGGTCACCTGGCCGTGTCTGGCGAATCGACGGCGGACTGGCTCGACGCCGGCCAGTGTCGAGACTGCTATCTGCCCTCATTCAATTACCGACCCGGTGGGTCGGCACAATACATCACAGCGATTACCAACTTCGATGACCCTGCAAATCCGCGGCGTTTTCGTTTTGGTTTCATGGCTTCCAGCGACAACCATCGGGCTCGCCCGGGCACGGGCTACAAGGAATTTTTCCGTCGCGGTATGGCGGACCCCACGGGCCCTGCCGGTCCGAAAGGGGCGCGAGCATTTCTTGTCGCTCAGGGTGAACCGCTGCCCTACAGTGAAGCCGTCGACGTTGGACGGGCGCTCATGTCCTCGGTCACCATTGATTTGATCAAGACCGACTCGCCGACCCGCAAAATAGATGTCCCTCCGCTGCTGCTAACCGAAGCAGAACGCCAGGCATCATTCTTCACTACCGGCGGTCTAATTGCCGTCCATTCGCAAAGCCGGCAGCGCGAAGACATCTGGCAGGCGATGCAAGCGAAGGAAGTATATGCAACCAGTGGTGACCGCATACTGCTATGGTTCGACCTGCTAAATGCCCCGGGCGGCAATACCGTCGTCATGGGTGGCGACGTACAAATGGACAACGCGCCACAATTTGAAGTCCGTGCGATGGGAGCTTTCGAACAACTGCCCGGATGCCCGGACTATTCGATTAATAATCTGACTCCCGAAAAGCTTGAATATGTGTGTCGTGGAGAATGTTACAACCCGTCGGACACGCGAAAAATCATCAGTCGCATTGAGGTCGTACGAATTCTGCCGCAGGCCACTCCGGGCGAGGACGTCCGCAAACTTATCCAGGATCCCTGGAAAACGCTGGACTGCGAAGCGAATCAACTCGGTTGCACTGTTACATTCAGCGACGAGGAATACGCCGGTCTGGCTCGTGACGCCGTCTACTACGTACGCGCTATTGAAGAACCCGGCATGACGGTTAACGCAGACCAACTGCGCTGCGAATACGATGAGAACGGCAACTGCATCAAGGTCAACCCGTGCTACGCAGATTGGCGCACGGACCCCAATGATGACTGCCTCGGCACGAGTGAAGAACGGGCCTGGTCGTCACCCATTTTTGTCGACTGGAAGAAAACGGAACCGGGGCAACAAACAACTTCACTAAATTAGTTGCCGGCCGCACCCCGAGGTCGAGGCGGCTGCATTATTTATGACACCGTCACTCTCAGGACTTCTTTTTGCGTGGATCAAGCCCGATCGAGCGCGCAATAATTTCGCGCATGACTTCGGAACTGCCGGCGAAAATGCGCGAAATACGCGCATTCGAATACATACGGGAAATTGGGTACTCATCCATGTAACCGGCGCCACCATGTAGCTGTAGGCAGGCGTCCATGACTCGTCCTTCCAGTTCACTCGTGTAGAGTTTGGCTTTCGCGGCATCCGCCGCGTCCAGTGTTTCTTTATTATGTTCTTCGACGCAGCGATCGAGAAACACCTGTGCGATGTCTATTTCCATACGCATATCAGCCATTTTGAAGCGGCTGTTCTGAAAGTCAGCGATGGTCTGGCCAAATGCTTTTCGATCCTGAATGTATTCCAGGGTCATCGCATACGCTGCGTCCGCTGACGCCAGGTAACCCACCGCACCCAGCAGGCGCTCTTCGGCCAGGAAGTGCATCAGGTGGTAAAATCCACGATTCAACTCACCGAGCAAATTTTCCTTGGGCACTTTGACGTTATTAAAGAAAAGCTCAGCAGTATCCTGGCTTTTTAACCCCATTTTTTTCAGATTGCGGCCGCGCTCGAAACCTTCCATGCCGCGTTCCACAACAAACAGGCTGAGCCCATGACTATTATCAGGGTCAGTGCGGGCTACTACGATCACCAGGTCCGCCAATATACCGTTGGAAATATAGGTCTTGGATCCATTCAACAGAAAGTGATCGCCCATGTCCTGGGCGCGCGTGCGCAGGCCTGCGACGTCACTACCAGCACCCGACTCTGTTATCGCAACAGCGAGAATATTTTCGCCCGACACACACTTTGGTAGCCAGCGTGATTTTTGTTCCGCAGTGCCAAGCTCACCGATATATGGCCCGACCAGGCGACTGTGGAGCGTCATAAAAAAACCGGCATCACCGTGCCATGCGTTTTCTTCGATTATTATTTGCTCGTAACGAAAATCCTTGATGCCGGCACCACCATATTTTTCATCAGCCCAGGTCATCAGCAGCCCTTGTTCGCCTGCTTTTAGAAAAGCCTCGCGATCCACGATTCCCTGCTCGTGCCAGCGCTCACTGTGAGGCCTAATTTCGTGCACAAAAAAACTGCGCACGGAATCTCTGAACATTTCGTGCTCTTCATCAAAAATTCGTCTTTCCATTATCTTCTGCCTCGACCGAAAGGCCGATTATGCGCCTTTGAAATCCGGCTTTCTCTTTTGAAAAAACGCGGTCACCCCTTCAGCAGCATCTGCGCTACTGCGCAGTTCATCCTGCATGCTTGCCTCCAGGTCAAATGTTTTCGCCCAATCATTAGCGGCAGCGAAACGCATCGCCTTTTTGGTTGCCGCAACGGACAACGGCGCACGCTCTGCGATCCGAGTGGCCCAACTCATGGCCTCATCCAATAAGGCGTTGGCAGGCACTGACTTGTTCGCCAGCCCTAGATCAACGCAGCGTTGCGCCGAAATACGCTCAGATTCGATACACAACTGAAACGCGCGGCGGTAGCCCAGTTGCTGCACCAGCATCCAGTTCAAACCACCATCCGGCACCAGCGAAATAGTCGTAAACGGAGCCAACATAAATGCATTGTCGCCCATGATCAGCAAATCACACGCCAAAGCGATCGACATACCGATGCCGGCTGCTGAGCCACCTACAGCTGCGATAACTGGCTTGCCGGTCTCCATGATCGCCTCAAACACAGGGCGATATTCCAACTGCAATTGTTGCTCAACCGTAAGCCCGGCTGACAGGCTACCTTTGAGGTCCGCTCCGGCACTAAAGGAGCGGCCCTCTCCGGTAAATACTATGACCCGAACGGACTTGTCGGTGTCCGCCCGCTGAAACGCTGCGTGCAGATCGCGTCGTAATTCGCTGTTGAACGAATTCATCGCGTCCGGGCGACTGATTGTGATGATGGCTATAGAGTCTTTCTGCGCATACTTTACGGTTTCATAATCAGTCATTAACTATTCCTATGCGGCCTCGTTGGTTGCTGTCAGTGGGTAAGGATAATAAGTCTCACCTTTTTCCGCTTTTTTCCTGAGGCTGGCCGGAACGTCGAAGCGGGGGCCGTATTGTTTCGCGAGCCTGTCCGCTTCCGCAACAAATTTCTTCAATCCAACCGTTTCGATGAACGAAATCACACCACCCGTATAAGGCGGGAAGCCCCAGCCAAATATAGACCCGATATCGGCATCCGCCGGATCAGTAACAACGTTTTCGTCCATGCAGCGTACGCTTTCAATGGCTTGCGCATACAACAGTCGCGTTTTCACTTCCTCGGGATCCGGTTGTTCAGCTGCTACCGGGAAGTGCTCCGCCAATCCCGGCCAAAGGTGCTTTTTGCCACCCTCCGGATAGTCGTAGAAACCCTTACCAAACCGCTTGCCGCGCCGATCGAAGTCCTCGACGAATTTGCGTATAACCTCTTCCGCCGGGCTAACTTCATACGAGTCGCCAAGATCTTTCCGGGTTTGCATACCCACGTGGTAGGACAATTCCTGCGACACTTCATCCGTCACAGCAAGTGGGCCAACCGGCATACCGGCAAATTTCGCCACGTTTTCGATTAACGCCGGTGACACGCCCTCGGACAACATAGCTATACCTTCGCGGGTAAACACACTGAAGACCCGACTCGTGTAGAAGCCGCGGCTGTCGTTGACCACGATCGGCGTCTTGCGAATCTGCTGAATGTAATCCAGCGCCGTGGCAATCGCGACGTCACCCGTCTTCTTTCCCAGGATGACTTCAACCAACGGCATTTTGTCGACCGGCGAGAAGAAATGAATGCCAATAAACTGCTCTGGCCGTTTGGATGCTTCCGCGAGGCCTGTGATAGGCAAAGTCGATGTATTCGAGGCGAATATGGCATCTTTCGAAATTACTGCTTCAACTTTAGCAGTCACATCTGCCTTGATTTTTCGATCTTCGAAAACGGCTTCAATGATCAACTCACAGCCAGCAAGGTCCGCAAAGTCCGTGGTCGGCTTGATGCGACCAAGCAGCGCCTCCATCTTCTCTTCTGTGCTACGGCCGCGGGATATTGCCTTCTTGAGAAGCTTGCGGGAATAGTCCTTACCAAACTCGGCCTTCTCCAGGTCGGTATCCAGCAAGATAACGTCCATACCGGCAAGCGCAGAGACATACGCAACACCTGCGCCCATCATTCCGGCGCCAAGAACGCCCAACTTGGTGACCTTGCTCTTCTCAACACCTTTCGGGCGGCGCACTAATTTATCCGCGGCACCCTTATTGATGAACAGAGTGCGAATCATGTTGCGCGATACTGGATCGACGAGCAATGAGACGAAATACTTCGACTCGACCTGCAATGCTTTGTCCATTGGCAATACACTGCCTTCATACACGCACGACATGATCGCTATAGGGGCCGGATAATTATGGTTGGTTGTTTTCTGCAATAACGCCGTGCCAACCATCAATGTCTGGATCGATGACGGATGCATCAGACCGGCACCACCCGGGAAACGGAATCCTTTCACGTCCCAAGGTTGAACGGGATCGCCTTTCTCAATGATCCAGCGACAGGCCGCCTCCACCTCTTTACCCGGATCGACCAACTCGTTGACCATGCCCAGTTCAAACGCTTTCTCAGGGCTAACGTGGGTGCCTTGCAGTAACAACGGCAGTGACTTCTCCATGCCAATCAGACGTGGCAGACGTTGGGTACCACCAGCACCCGGCAACAAGCCTATTAATACTTCTGGCTGGCCGAGCACGGCCTTCGGATTGTTACCGACGACCCGGTAGTGACAGGCAAGAGCCACTTCATTACCGCCACCCAGCGCGGTGCCGTTGATGGCCGCCGCGAACGGCTTACCGCAGGTTTCCATACGTCTCAGGATGCCCTGGAAGCCACCCCAATTTTTGTAAATCTCCTGGGCCGATACGCCGCTGGCATAGGTGTTAACAACTGACATCAGATCTGCGCCGGCGATAAACGACGACTTGCCAGAGGTCAGTACCGCGCCCTTGACGGCATCATCAGCGACAACTTTTTCAATGGCAGTTTGCAAGTCGCCTACGAATTCGGGAGTCAGTACATTCATTGAGCGATCCTTGACATCAATCGTCAGTACCGCAACGCCATCCTTGTTCACTTTGTAATCAATAGTCTTCATTGTTTTAGTTCCTTGGCTGTTGCTGCGTTCAGACGCGTTCGATGATCGTCGCGGTACCCATGCCACCGCCGATACAGAGATTGATCAGAGCAGTGCTCTTGTTTCTACGCTCCAACTCATCCAGAACCGTACCAAAAATCATTGCGCCGGTAGCTCCCAACGGATGCCCCATGGCAATGGCGCCACCATTGACGTTTATCTGATCGTGATTGATTCCGAGCTTTTGCATGAACAGCAATACAACTGACGCAAACGCTTCATTGAGTTCAAAAAGATCAATATCCTTGGTGCTCATGCCACAACGTTTCAGTACTTTCTCAGCTGAAGGCGCCGGGCCTGTAAGCATGATTGTCGGATCGGTACCAATCGAAGAAAAACCAACGATACGTGCCCGAGGTTTCAATCCGAGTGCCTTTCCGATTTCCTTGCTGCCAACGAGGACCGCCGCCGCACCGTCGACTATGCCGCTGGAATTACCACCGGTATGGACGTGATTGATATTCTCTACTTCCGGATACTTTTGCATAGCAACCGCATCAAATCCGGCCTGCTCGCCGTGCATAACAAAAGCGGGGTTAAGTCCTGCAAGATCTGCCGCTGTCGTCCCTGGCCGCATGTGCTCATCGCGATCTAGCAAAGTCATACCTAGCAGGTCGCGGATTGGAACGATTGAATTCTTGAAGTAACCCTTATCCCAGGCGTTTGCTGCGCGGGCCTGGCTTTCAGCCGCATAGTTATCAAGGTCCTCTCTGGAGAAACCGTATTTCGTTGCAATCAAGTCGGCACCAATGCCCTGCGGTGCAAAATAGGTCTTGTAGGCAAAAGCCGGATCGGCTGCCATGGCGCCAGAATCCGAACCCATCGGTATGCGCGACATACACTCCACGCCACCGCCAATCGTCAGATCAGACTGACCCGCCATGACCTGCGCCGCAGCACTATTGATTGCTTCGAGCCCAGAGGCACAAAAACGATTGATCTGCTTACCCGGTACGTTCAACGCATAATCGGCATTCAATACCGCTGAACGCGCGATATTGGATCCCTGCTCACCAACAGGTGTCACACAACCAAAAATGACATCGTCGAGATAGCTCGTGTCCAGTTCATTGCGATCACGCAGTGCGGCAAGAATTTGTGCGGACAAATTTACCGGCGTTACTTCGTGCAATGACCCATTGGCGCGCCCGCGTCCGCGGGGACTGCGAACATGATCAAAAATATATGCATCTGCCATGATGTTTTCCTGTAAGAAAAAAGTGAGTTACAAATTACACAACCAGAGCGAGTCTGAGTTGCTCCTTGAAATCTTCATTCGCTTTTTTGAAGTCAATCACTTCAGGGTCAAGCAGCCACAAATAGGTAATACCAGAAAGAAAGGCAACGAAACGTGCACTCTCACTGTGCGTGTCAATATCCTCGCGTACTGTTTTCGCTACGATCCCTTTTTCTAACCATTCAACGACGTCAGCGCGCTGGCGTTCATAGACATGGCACGCCGTCGCTTTGAATTCAGATTGTGGCGCCGCTGCAGCACTCAGAAGTATGTGCAGAACACGAGTATCGCGAGGTGAATCACTGACGAACCGAATGTAGGCATCGATTGCCGCACACATCGCGTGGATACCTGTTTTGTCGCCGACACCTTTCGTCAGGTAACTGATCCAGCGGTGTGAGATGGATTTACACACCTCATCAAACAAACCGGACTTGGAGCCAAATCGATAGGTCGCTAGACCGCGGCTGTAACCCGCTCTCTCACCAATGGCTAGTAATGTCGTCTTGTCGATGCCGCGCTCGATAATCAAATCGATGGCAGCATCCAGCATTGCTTTATCAGACATAGCGGTACGCTCGGCCTGCGTTCTGCCAAGGCTCTCACTCGCGCTGGTTTGTGCTTTATCGTTCAAGAAACGGTGCAATCCGGTTGATCAAATAGATTATTTTTCAACAAGTTATACTTTTTGTGAAATACTTGTTGTCAACAAGCAAGTTAGTATACGGAAGCCAATGTTGCACTGCAAGAGGGCGTATTGATTTTGCAGGCGAGGGATGTTCATCTACACCACCCGTCTCTTCATTGTAGACTCAGGTCATCAGATTGCCTTGCCTGTGCAGGAGAAGAACAATGATCAAATCGCGCTCCAAATTGGTTCGGGGGATACTCATGACCGCCATAGCGCTGCTGCTAGTACCACCTTCATTTGCCGCCGATCCATATCGCCACGCCAAAGAGCCTATCGGCACCGTTCGCGAGATTTATGACGGTACGCTGTTTCCTGACGTCCAGGTCAATACGTTTCGCAATATCGACCGGCTCTTTCCGACTCGAACCGTAAAACACGGTACAAAAGTTACGCCCCTGCCAGCGAGCGACAAGCAATTACAAAATTTTCGGTTCGAGGCTGACGGTAATGTCTACGACCTCTACGACTTTCTCTCGCTAAATCGCGTCAGCGGCATGATCGTGCTGAAAGACGACAAAGTGGTTTTTGAAAAGTATTTTCTCGGCAATGACGACAGCACGCGCTGGATGTCGATGTCTGTTGTTAAATCCATCACTGCCACGCTTGTCGGTATGGCCATAAAAGATGGCTACATCGCGAGCATTGATGATCCAGTCACAAAGTATCTGCACGAACTACAAGGAACGGCCTACGATGGCGTGACTGTTAAACATCTGCTGCAGATGGCTTCCGGTGTAGATTGGAACGAAACGTATACCGATCCAGCATCAGACAGACGCGCCATGCTTGAAGCTCAGATAGCGCAACAGCCGGGCGGCATACTCAAAGTGATGGGCGCGCTGGGACAAGCGGCTGAACCCGGGACGCGCTGGAACTACAGCACCGGTGAAACACAGGTTGTTGGTGCGCTGGTAGCAGCTGCTACCGGGGAACATGTTGCCGACTACCTCTCACGCAAGCTGTGGGTTCCTGCCGGAATGGAAGCGGACGCCAACTGGTGGCTCGAATCTCCCGATGGACTGGAAATCGGTGGCAGCGGCCTGTCCGCGGTCCTGCGTGACTACGCCCGCTTTGGCTTGTTTTTGCTGCACGATGGTCAGATAGAGGGCAAACCGACACTACCGGACGGCTGGGTGCAAGAAGCGTCCAGCATGCAAGTGATAGACGGCGAGAAAGTCGAGTACGGTTACATGTTGTGGCCACTGGATCACGGCGCCTACGCGGCTATTGGAATATTTGGCCAGTTTGTTGTGGTCGACCCAGCTCACAACATGGTGGTTGCAATGTGGGGTGCACAACCCAAACCAGTGGGCAAGGAAGCGGTGAACGAATACGCTTTCTTCAACGCTCTGGCTAAAGCTGTCGACTAGCGGCCAGGCCGCCTGAAATCGGCGGGAAGGACGGCTTCGATGCGCTGCATGACGTCTAGCTGATGCACGAGGTCGTGTATGTAATCGAGCTCATCAGTTTCGAGTATCAGCACTTCGCTCATCGTGTATGAGCCAAGCCAGTTCTCGTAAAGACGATCCAGGCGTTTCAAATAGGCCAGCGGTACATCTTTCTCCATCGCGCGGCCACGCAAGCGAATCCGCGCCCTGAGCGTACGCATCGAACAGCGGAGATAGATTAATAAATCCGGTGGCTTGATGGCAGCCAATATTGACTGGTAAAAACCCCAGTAAACGTCCCAGTCACGTTTATCGATTTTGCGCATTTCGTGCAACGCAGTTGCAAATATCTCCGCATCTTCAAAAATTGTACGATCAAGAGCGACAACACCCGGCGTACGATCCAGCTCCTGGTGCAAACGAAACTTGTTACTCAGAAAAAATAATTGCGAGCGAAAGGCCCAGCGCTTCATGTCTTTGTAAAAATCTGGCAAGTACGGATTTTCATCATTCGGTTCATAAAACGGCTGCACGTTGTAGGTCTGTGCAAGAAAATCGACCAGAGTCGATTTTCCTGCACCCATATTCCCTGCAATTGCTATAGAACGTCTTTTCTCGGTCGGCGCCATGGATTGCTCAAATTTCGTCCGGAATTGCTATCAAAGATTCGCGTTAATCTGACCACCGTCGACGGTAATCGTGCTGCCGGTCATGAAGCTACTGGCATCTGATGCAAGCAACAACGCAGGCCCGGCTAGTTCCGGTAATTTGCCGATACGCTTGAGCGGAATCTTTTTACCTAGATACTCCTGCGCTGCCGGGTCCCCCAGCTGTTCACGATTGATTTCGGTCAGGAAATATCCCGGTGCGATGGCATTCACTCGGATACCAAAACGCGCCCACTCCAGTGACATCGTACGAGTAAGGCTGATGACGCCTGCTTTTGCCGCGCCGTAAGCTGAGAGGGTCTTGGCGACTCCGAGTCCGAGAACCGAGGATATATTGATGATGGAACCACCCTTGCCAGCCTGCATCATCGCTTTCGCGGCTGCCTGACCAACCAGAAAAACTCCTTTCAAATCGGTATCAAGAACGGCGTCCCAATCGTCTTCGCTATGCTCCGCGATATACGACTGTCGAGCAATACCGGCATTGTTCACTACAATATCAGCCACCCCGAATTTGGCTTCGGCTTGCTTGAAACAGGTCGCGATCGAAGCGGCATCCGTAACATCAACGGCTACCGCAAATGCCTCGCCACCCGCCTTTTCTATGCGAGCTACTGTTTCAGCGAGCTTGTCCACGCGTCGCGCAGCAACCACCACACGCGCACCAGCCTCGGCTAACGTAACAGCAATTTGCTGCCCAATTCCTGTGCCCGCACCTGTTACCAGAGCGGTCTTTCCACTGAGATCGAAAATAGTCATTTCTTTTGGTCCTAGAAGTTAAGTGTGCACAGCGCTTTGTCACCAAGGCGCCAGATTCGGTTACATGTTACGCCTGTATTCACCACCAACCTCATAGAGGGAGCCAGAAATTTGACCCAGTGAATTCGACTTCACGGTTTCCATTAACTCGGCAAATACATTGCTGCGTGCTCGCGCCGATACCTGTAGGCGCAGAATGGCCTCGCCACTATCTTCCCCGTGCAATGCCTGAAATTCCCGAACATGGCGAATCTGGTCCTGCTTCTCTGCGTCAGTGGAACGAATAAGTTCGAGATTATGAACTTCGTCTTCCTGGCCTTCTTTTGGAAGGAACGTATTGACTCCGATGAGCGGCAAACTGCCATCGTGCTTTTTATGCTCGTAATACATGCTTTCATCTTGAATTTTACCGCGCTGATACATGGTATCCATCGCACCCAAAACACCGCCGCGCTCCGAAATACGATCGAACTCCAGGTAAACTGCCTCTTCAACAAGATCAGTCAGCTCATCAATAATGAAAGAGCCCTGCCACGGGTTCTCGCAAAAATTCAGTCCAAGCTCACGTGAGATGATCATCTGGATAGCTACCGCTCGCCGCACTGACTGTTCTGTCGGTGTTGTGATCGCCTCGTCGAACGCATTCGTGTGCAAGCTATTGCAGTTATCGAACAAAGCGTACAACGCCTGCAACGTTGTCCGGATATCATTAAAACTGATTTCCTGCGCATGCAGGCTACGACCAGACGTCTGGATATGGTATTTCATCATCTGGCTACGCGGGCTTGCGTCGAAACGCTCACGCATTGCGCGTGCCCAGATACGCCTCGCCACTCGACCAATCACGGCGTACTCGGGATCCATACCATTGGAAAAAAAGAAACTCAGGTTCGGCGCGAAATCATCAATGCTCATACCTCTCGCCAAGTAGTACTCGACAATGGTAAATCCATTGGACAACGTAAACGCCAGCTGACTAATCGGGTTCGCACCAGCCTCGGCAATATGATAACCGCTGATCGAAATGCTGTAGTAATTTCGAATATTGTGATCGATGAAATACTCTTGCACATCACCCATCATCTTCATTGCAAATTCAGTCGAGAATATGCAGGTATTTTGCGCCTGGTCTTCCTTGAGAATATCAGCCTGAACCGTGCCACGCACAGATGCCAGCGCCTTCTTCTTGATCGCCTCATACGTTTTTGCAGGAACCAATCGATCGCCGGAAATTCCGAGCAGCCCAAGTCCGAGACCGTTATTACTGGGCGGCAATTCACCAACATATTGCGGCACGGGCTTGCCCGCGAAATATTTTTTGATCTTTTTCTGTGCTTCCTCCCACTGACCATTCTCCTTGAGGTGCTTCTCAACCTGCTGGTCAATCGCCGTATTCATGAAAAATGCGAGAATAATGGGTGCCGGCCCGTTGATCGTCATAGACACCGACGTTTTCGGATCGCACAAGTCGAATCCTGAATACAACTTCTTCATATCATCGACGCTGGCAATTGACACACCAGAGTTGCCCACTTTGCCGAAAATATCCGGTCGTTCGTGAGGATCTTCGCCATACAACGTTACGGAATCAAAGGCTGTCGACAATCGCGCCGCGTCCTGTCCGCGCGACAGATAATGGAAGCGTTGGTTGGTGCGTTCCGGAGTGCCTTCGCCAGCAAACATCCGGGTTGGGTCTTCACCCAGGCGACGATAGGGATAAACACCACCGGTGTACGGGTAAGCGCCGGGCAGGTTTTCTTTCATCAGAAACGTCAGCAACTCGCCCCAATCTCGAAACTTCGGCGGTGCGATTTTGGGAATCTTCTGATGACTCAGACTTTCACTATAGTTGCTTCCGGTTACCGGCTTGCCGCGCACTGTATAACTGTATTCGTCGCAACGTACGCCATCAAAACGGGCCGGCCACTCCTTCAGTAGACTGATCGCTTCACTCGACAAAGATTTAAGCGACTCTTGATATCGTTGCCTTAACACCAATAACGACCGGTCACTGTCGTCGGTGAGCGCTTCCGCTCTATAGCGATCAAGCGTACCGGGCAGCTCTGAGTCGCCGAGAATCTTCAAAGACTCATACAAATGCTGACATTCACTGGCAGCAATCGCCTGCTCCTCAATATCTTTATTAATCCCTCGACCTTGCTCGCTAATTTCGGCAAGGTAGCGAATTCTTTTGCCGGGTATCACTGCCATCGCTCTGGGCTCTTTTTCACTGATATCAATATCAGGAGACCAATCTGCTACTGGCAATGACAACTTCGTGGCGAGGTGCGAGCAAAACTCGGCAAACATGTAACTCACGCCGGGGTCATTGAACTGGCTCGCGATGGTCGGATAAACCGGAATATCCTCGTCGGCAACCTGGAATTTAATGTGATTGCGCCTCCATTGCTTACGGATGTCCCGCAACGCGTCCTCTGCACCACGTTTGTCATACTTATTCAGCACAATCAGGTCGGCAAAATCCAGCATATCAATCTTTTCGAGCTGGCTGGCGGCGCCATAGTCACTAGTCATGATGTAAATTGAAAAATCGACGAGATCTACAATCTCGCTATCGCTTTGCCCAATGCCGGCTGTCTCGACTAGCACCAGGTCGAAGCCAAGTGATTTGAAAAATAAGATGTGATCACCCAGCATTTCACTGGTGGCAAGATGTTGGCGACGGGTCGCGATCGAACGCATATAAATACGATCCGAGCGCAGTGAATTCATGCGGATGCGATCACCCAATAACGCTCCACCAGTCCGGCGGCGAGTCGGATCAACTGCCAGAACGGCAATTCGCATCTCCGGAAAACAAGCCAACAGACGATTCAGCAATTCATCCGTCACACTGCTCTTGCCCGCGCCACCGGTTCCAGTAATGCCAACTACTGGTACCTGCCCTGCTTTCATCTGCCAGTTTTTTCTCAATCCCGCGAGTTGCGACTCGCTAAATACGCCCTCTTCAATCGCTGACACGGTTGCGGCTATATCAATAACGCGGCCACGACTAACCTCGGCTGGCGGAATTGTTTTTTGCCGCCCTTTTTCAGTGCGCGCAACGAGATCTTTGATCATGGCCTGCAGGCCCATCGCCATACCATCGTGCGGATGGTAGATGCGCTCAACTCCGTACTCCATCAGTTCCGTAATTTCTTCCGGAGTGATCGTGCCACCGCCGCCACCAAAGACTTTGATGTGGCCCGCATTGTTTTCCCGCAGCATATCCACCATGTAGCGGAAAAACTCATTGTGACCGCCCTGATAAGAACTAATCGCGATTGCGTCAGCATCTTCCTGAATCGCCGCACTAACGATGTCACCTACGCTGCGGTTATGACCCAGGTGAATAACTTCGGCCCCCTGCGCCTGAATGAGACGTCGCATGATATTGATCGCCGCATCGTGGCCGTCAAACAACGAGGCCGCCGTAACAAAACGCAGGGGTGGTTGTTCAGTCTTGCCAGACGCGGCCGGCAAATCAGTAGCAGCGGTACTCATCGAAAAACCTCATAATCACTTATATAACAGTAGCTTAGCCTATTTCTAACAACCTGATGCAACAAAAACGGTTGAATACAGCCAGCGAAAATTTTAATCTTGATTAAAATAATGCAGAGTCGAGCGGAACTCAAGGGCGCATACCCTATATTCGTCTCGCAGGCAGTCTGTTGTCGAGTACCGGCACCCGCAAGGATTGAAGCGCATGGCCAATACAGAGGACGAAACCCGATTCAAGTTGCAGCATGAACGCTTGTTAAAGGCGGCGGCCACCTGTTTCAACGAAAAGGGCTATAGCGGGACCTCACTGAAGGATGTAGCTTCCGGACTCGGACTCACTGATGCCGCTGTCTACTACTACGTCCGCAATAAAGAAGAACTCGTCTACCAGTGTTATCTGAGGGCGGCTGAACTCGGCCAGGAAGCCATCGAGCGGGCGCAGCGAGATGGCCTCACCGGCTTCGATCAGGCTTTCCTTTATGTGCGTTACCACATTGAGATTTTGTGCGGTGAGCGTGGCCCCGTTGCAATTATGAGCGAAGTACCATCACTCAGTGAAGAACATCGTCAGGAAATCCTCAAACTTTCGCGGCGTCACAGCCAGGCTTTTGAAAAAATCCTCAAGCTCGGCATGAGCGATCAAAGCATCGCTGATTGCGATATCCGTATGACCGGAAATGCCATCATGGGTGCGATCAACTGGATTCCGAAGTGGTATCACGGTGACCAGGCCGTGGCCAAAAAGTTATTGGAAGAATTCCCAAAGATACTTACAAGTGGGCTTTGTCCGAGCAATAACTGAATTTAAAAAAAAAGGCGCGGTCTCCCGCGCCTCTTCCGAACAAGCTTCGGTCGTTTACTGCGCGCGACGCACACAGGTAAGTACCAGCAAAGTCAGAATGCTAGCTGCAGCAACCGACGAAACGGTATCGAGTAGACCTGATACCTGAAAACCGTCTTTATTTATAGCTGCCTCATATATGATGCGCGTCGTTAAACCGGTGATCAAGAACGCGATGATCGTCGGTATGAACCCTTTGAGAGCATCCAGTATTGCGTTCAATGGATTTGCTGCATCGCCTCCCTGACCGGCACCTACGGCAACTGTCAGGACAGTCCATATCCACCAACCGTTCGAGATGTCTCCGCCATCGGTCGCATAATGCGGCTGGTAGCCAGTCCAGAACCAAACGAACAGAAAGACACCACCAAGAACCGAATAAATAATTTTATTTCCCATTTTTAACCCCTTATGTGTTTTCAGGTTGTAAGCATTCCGGCGTTTTAATTATTAATAAGCCTGCCGAAATTATTCACTCATTATTCGGGTCAGATTATTCGCATCTCACCCGCACTGTATGGGTGCACACAACGCGTGCATAAAAAAACGGACCATTAGCCCGTCTTCAAAGTGTTTGGATATTCGTGGTTAACAAGCACGACGATGAACTTGGACACTGATGTCCAACGTAAAGAATTCACACTGGTTTGTGTTACGTATTTACGACCCTGCATAGTGCTCCCCCCGAAGCAATATCAACAGTCGTTGCAGTATAAACATCTCGCTACAAAAGTATTGCTGCAACGCGATAAAGGATCAAGATTAATTATATTTTGTTGTTTTTAATAACAATAATTACCTTCAAATGGATCA
Source organism: Woeseiaceae bacterium (assembly GCA_024640365.1). Taxonomy (GTDB): domain Bacteria; phylum Pseudomonadota; class Gammaproteobacteria; order Steroidobacterales; family Woeseiaceae; genus JAHEFE01. Next base: position 58,292 of record JAHEFE010000118.1, read on the forward strand.
CAATATGAACTAGTGCAGCTATCAAGCCTTATTTTGGATCAGAGAAATCAGGTTTACGTTTTTGAATATTAGCCATCACCGCTTCCATTTGGTTCGCTGATCCCATCAGCGTTTTTTGCAACGTTGCCTCCAAGCGTAATCCATCCGCCTCTGTTTGCTGCCAGGCCTCATTCAACAACGTTTTCGCCGCACGAATAGCATCTGGCGATTTGGAGGCAATTTCACTCGCCAATTGACGAGCTGCGGCAAGCGGGTCATCGCAGATCCGGGTAACGAGACCCATAGATTCAGACTCAGACCCACTCAAGATTCGGCCGCTGTAAGTTAACTCCTTAATCTTGTCCACGGACATGATGTCTCGCAACGTCGCAGTAATTGCAATGTCCGGAATAATGCCCCACTTGATTTCCATGATTGATAATTTGGCATCGGCCGTCGCGACGCGAATATCAGCCGCAGCGGCCAGCTGCAATCCAGCTCCAAATACGTAACCGTGCAACACGGCGATAACCGGAACTGGAAGCTTGCGCCATGTGTAAGCCGCTTCCTGGAAAAGATTAGCCGGCGATCCGGGCAAGGGATCCAGGGCATCGCCCTCCAGCGCCGCCGCCCCAGCCTGTTGCAAGGATGAAACATCAATGCCGGAACAAAAGTTTTCGCCAGCACCTTTTAGAATGACCGCTCTTACTGACTTATCCTCTGCTAATCTCTTGCCTGCCTCACCGAGCTCGGTCCACATCGCAAAATCAATGGCATTAAATTTATCGGGTCGATTTAAGGTCACTTCAGCTACGTGATCTTTGATTTCAATCAACAGTCGATCCATTTCTCTCGCTCCACCTGACCTTGGCCAGCCTGAATTACACCGCTATCGTACAGCGACCGTTATTAAGGACTGTGACGCCCCTCGCTTTGACCATACACTTGAACGAAACGACGTTGCTGTCCTGCCACATTTCAGTCGTAATCACATCGCCAGGAATTACGGGCGCGGTAAAGCGCACGTCAAAGCCCGAAATCAATGTGTGATCGTAATCGCAAATCGTTTTCAAAATTGCATGACAGGCGATTCCGTAGGTACAAAGACCATGCAAAATCGGTACCGAAAAACCGACCTTACGCGCAAACACAGGATCAGCATGCAACGGATTTCGATCGCCGCACAGACGATACAACAACGCCTGATTCTTCGCCGTAACGAGATCGCACACCATGTCCGGACTGCGTTCCGGTAACTTGTAGGGTTTTGGAGGCAAGTCCGTGGAACCACCGAAGCCACCATCACCTCGAGCAACAATGGTGCTGGCAAGAGTAAACATTGCCGTGTCGTCCTTGGCCAAACGAGCTTCGGTCTCAGTGCAAATGATTGCCCCTTTCCGCTCCCCTTTATCGTAGGCTGCTACTACGCGGCGATTGAGGAGCAAGTCCGAAGCAGGCGGTAAAGGTCTATGAAGCTGCAATTGCTGCCCACCATGCAACACCTTGCTGTAATCCCAGCCGCAATCCTGCAGAAACCCACCAGGAGTCAATATGCTGGCAAGAGTTGGAACAGTCTTCTGACTCTTCCCCTCATAGACGTAGTCGAGCTCTTTCTGATGCAGCGGGTCCTTGCCCAGTCCAACTGCCAGCGCGTAGAGGAGCGTGTCCTGATCGCGATAGCTAAATGGCAGGTCCCGTTGCTCACTCGCTAATAACTTTTTGTAATCGATTGCCATATCAACTTCATTTTAAATGCGGTAGCGCATCATACGCCAGATATCAGTTAGCGCCTGCAAATCATCACCAGAATTTAAACAGTGCCCGAGGGGCCTCGGTAAGTTCCGCGACACCACAAATTTTGGGAGCAGTTAGTCCACTATTAGTTGGTTGCGCCTGCTTTCTGTGCATAACTCCAACCAAGCTGCGCGAGTGGATCCACGGCCTGGCCGGATTGCTTCGCGTAGGCGCTTGAAGCCGTACCATCCCTGACTCGCCCTGCGATTCCTTGCAAGATAGCGGCGATCTTGAAAAAGTTAAAGGCCGAGTAGAAATCTCGATTAGGAATTCCCTGCTCGCGACCGGTTCGCTCGCAATAAAGACGAACATAGTCTTCCTCTGTCGGAATACCCAGAGCTGAGAGATCCTTGCCAAGCAATCCCATCGAACCGATACCAACATCTGGCATTTGCCACGCCATTAAATGATACGTCAAGTCCCCCAGAGGGTGCCCTATAGTGGAAAGTTCCCAATCAAGAACGGCAATAACTCTCGGTTCGGTCGGATGCAGGATCATGTTGTCAAGGCGATAATCGCCATGTACAACACTGGCCGAATCATCCTCTGGAATGTTGTCTGGCAACCACTTGATCAACTTGTCCATACACACTGATTGGTCAATTTCAGACGCATAATATTGCTTTGACCAGCGAGATATCTGGCGCGCAAAATAATTGCCGGGCTTGCCGTAATCAGAGAGGCCAATTTGTTCATAATCAAAATTGTGTAGCTGAGCGATGGTCGCATTGACGTTATTGTATATGGCAGCACGCTCGTCTTTCCCAAGCGAAGGCATATCCAGATCCCAGAAAATACGTCCTTCGACGCACTCCATGATGTAGAACATGGTGCCAACTACTTCGTCATCTTCACACAGCACGTACGGCCTTGGCGCTGGAAATCCGGCGCCATAAAGAGCGCTAATCACCCGAAATTCTCGATCCACTGCATGCGCAGATTTGAGTAACTTGCCGGGTGGCTTGCGGCGCAGGACATACTTGCCCGACGGTGACTCCAGCTGATACGTAGGATTCGATTGTCCGCCCCTAAACTGCCTTACAGTCAACGGCCCCTGAAACCCTTCCACATGTGACAACATGTATTGTTCCAGGCGAGCTTCGTCAAATTTATGCGAATCCGCCACATCCCTCGTACCGGAAAACTGTTCCTGGCGCTTACCCAATGCTTTGCCTCCTTCGCATATGCGTACCCTGCTTCGCCCTTACCTGGGCTCTACAAAAAAATCTGGCGCAAGTTCAACCGATGGATCGACCGCGTATTCTGACAAGTCAGTAATGCCCGCACTTTCCAAGACCTCATCATCAATACAAAAATTACCGGTGAATTCTTTACTTGGTCGATTGAATATGATGTACGCGGCATCACCCATGATCTCTGGCTTTCGCGAGCGGCGTGACAATTCATCACCACCCAATAAATTCTGCACGGCCGCCGTTGCTATTGTCGTACGCGGCCACAACGCGTTGACGGCGATGCCCTGGCGTCGAAATTCTCCAGCCATACCCAATACACACATGCTCATGCCGAATTTAGCCATCGTATACGCCACATGTGGTGCAAACCATTTTTCATCCATATTCAGCGGAGGCGAAAGATTGAGAATGTGCGGGTTCTCGGCCTGAAGTAAATGCGGAATACAGGTTTGTGATACCAGGAACGTCCCACGAATATTCACCTGATGCATTAAATCGTAGCGCTTCATCGAGGTCTGCAAAGTAGGCGTTAAAGAAATAGCGCTGGCGTTGTTAACACAAATATCGATACCGCCAAATTTCGCGACGCCCTTTGCCACGGCCTCTTGTACGCTCTCCTCGGAACGAATATCGCAAACCACGGGCAGCGCCCGCCCGCCGGCAGCTTCTATCTCTGCCGCGGCCGTGTAGATAGTCCCCGGAAGCTTTGGGTGTGGTTCCGCCGTCTTGGCAGCAAGAATAACATTGGCACCATCCATGGCCGCACGACGGGCGATCGCGAGCCCAATGCCGCGACTGCCACCACTAACAAACAAGGTCTTGTTTTTCAGGCTCATTCGCTATCCTTTTCTGTGCAGCTTGGTTGCGCCTTCCGGACGACAACCCATGATACTACCGAAAACTCCGAAAAACGTTGCGCTGACCAATCAACGGGTCGCGTTGAATAATTCGCGACCAATCAGCATCCGGCGAATTTCGCTGGTGCCGGCACCAATTTCATACAACTTCGCATCACGCAATAATCGTCCTGTAGGGTACTCGTTAATATAGCCATTCCCCCCTAGTGCCTGAAGCGCTTCTCCCGCCATCCAGGTTGCTTTTTCCGCGGCCTGCAATATGCACCCCGCCGCATCAAAACGAGTCACGTGGCCGCGATCGCATGCTTTCGCAACCGCATAACTGTACGCGCGACTGCTGTTCATTGTCGTGTACATGTCAGCAATTTTCCCCTGCATCAACTGGAACTCGCCAATAGGCCGACCGAATTGCTTGCGATCATGGATATAGGGTATGACCACATCCATACACGCACGCATAATGCCCAGGGAACCGGCAGAGAGCACCACTCGTTCATAGTCCAGGCCACTCATTAATACAGCAACGCCCTTGCCTTCCGCATGCAAAATATTCGCAGCAGGCACCCGGCAGTTCTGCAGCAAAACCTCGCTGGTGTCCGAACCGCGCATCCCCAGCTTGTCGAGCTTTTGCGGGGTCGACAGGCCTGCAAAACTTCGTTCAACGATGAACGCGGTCAGGCCATGCTTACCGGCAGAAGAATCAGTCACCGCATAGATAACAAACACTTCCGCCTCAGGTGCATTGGTGATCCACATCTTGGTGCCATTCAACACGTAGTGATCGCCATCCTTGACGGCACTCGTTGTCATGCCAACAACATCGGATCCGGCGCCCGGCTCGCTCATGGCCAGCGCCCCAACCTGTTCACCAGAAACCAGCGCAGGCAGGTAGTGTCTTTTTTGTTCCAGAGTGCCCCACCGCCGAATCTGATTCACGCATAAATTGGAATGGGCGCCATACGACAATCCGACTGCCGCCGATGCTCTGCTGATTTCCTCCATGGCCACGACATGCTCAAGATAACCCAGACCGCTCCCGCCAAATTCTTCCTCGACAGTAATGCCGAGCAAACCGAGTTCGCCCATCTCTGGCCATAAATCACGCGGAAATTGATTGCTTTTGTCAATGTCCTGAGCTCGCGGTGCGATACGATCAGTAGCGAAATCGTTCACCGATTTACGCAGCAAATCAACGTCTTCGCCGAGCCCAAAGTCCAGATCAAACATGAAGTCCATCTCCTGAAATCCTGTGCTATCCCAGAGTCGCCTGCTCTGCTTCCTGGTAGAGCGCCATTACTGCGCCAGCAGGGTCCTTTATTACGCAAAACCGGCCATCGGCAAGGCCGCGCGGGGCGGTGACCAATGTACCACCATTCGCGATGCAGCTGGCTGCGCTTTTATCAACGTCAGCGACAATAATGTAAATCAACCACTGCGATGGTAAATCTGCGTTCGCGCCACGCGCATGACAGACGCCGGCCGTAGCGTCGCCAGTACCTGGCGCTTCCATGCTGTAATCATTGTACTCCCCCATCGACACATCTGTCGGTGACCAGCCGACCACCGCAGTGTAAAAATCTCGTAAGCCTGAAGCGTCTGCAACGGTTATATCCATCCAGCCTATGGTTCCGATACGACTTCTGCCAAGTTCTGCCATAAAATGCCCTCATTAATTTCATTAAAAATCCGCACGCTCAAGCGGCCGCGTCTGCCACCTCAAGCCCTCACCCAATTTTCTAAATCCAGACCCAAAATGGGTAATACTTTCACCGCTCACCTGGTAGTGTTTGTACACAACTGCAGCGGCGGTTGTTAGCATAGGCTGACATTAAGTATCTCGACGGTCCAGTCGTAGCACCAACCAGCAGGTACAACGCACTGCAGCAAAGGGGTCATACCGTGAATTTTCAAGACGAGGTTGTAATCATTACCGGAGCTGCACGCGGCCTCGGACAAGAATATGCCCGGCAGTTCGCAAAACTGGGCGCCAAAGTTGCTGTCAACGATATCCGCGATTGCAGCGAAACCTTGGCCATCATAGAGCAAGAGGGCGCCCACGGGCTGGCAAGCAAGACCGATGTCACTGATATGGCCAGCGTCCAGAGTATGGTCGATGCGGTATTGGAGCGGTTTGGCCGTATCGATGTGCTTGTGAATAATGCGGCGCTCTACGGCAGCCTCACATTCGCGCCTTTTGAGCACCTTGTCGAACAAGAGTGGGACGCAACGATGAATGTTAACGTAAAGGGGCTGTGGCAATGTTCAAAAGCCGTTTTGCCTACCATGAAGGCGCAAAAAAGCGGCTCAATAATCAATATCAGCTCACTGGCGGCGACCTACGGCATGCCTAACGGTCTGCACTACACAACTTCAAAAGCGGCCGTCATCGGCCTTACGAGAGGCATGGCCCGGGAAGTCGGCAGACACAACATTCGGGTCAACGCGGTCGCCCCGAACGTCGTAAACACTGATGCTACTAACGAGGTTTTCAAAGGCAAGCGCGACAAAGTGGTTGAAGTTACAATGTCGCAACAAGCACTAAAGAAACCTCTGGAAACCGAGGACATTGTAGGAGCAGTACTTTTTCTCGGCAGTAACCTGAGTAAAATGACCACCGGCCAGACCCTTATGGTTGATGGCGGTACCGTATTCCTATAAACAAAAAGAACCGACTGCAATCGCGGAGAAAACTGGAATGAAGTTAGTGACAGCAATCGTAAAGCCCTTTCGCCTGGATGACGTTCGCAATGCATTAAGCGAAGTTGGCATTCAAGGCATGACAGTCAGCGAAGTAAAGGGCTTTGGTCGCCAGCGTGGGCACACTGAACTGTACCGAGGCGCTGAATACGTGGTCGATTTTTTACCTAAAGCGAAAATCGAAGTCGCTGTTTCCGATGAAATGGTCGATCAGATTATCGAGGCCATAATCAACAGCGCCCGCACCGGCAAGGTTGGCGACGGCAAGATTTTTGTGACGCCTCTCGAACAGGTCTGGCGCATACGCACAGGCGAAACAGGCGATAGTGCACTTTAGGGAGCCAGTTCTAAGCCTTGGCGCTCGCCTCCATTACGCCAGCAATGACCATCGGATTCCGATCGAATCATTGCTGCCATACGGATTTATCTCCGCCGCTAGACAGCAATGACGGAGATTGCTGCTCGTACAATCATTGTGAACAGCGCGACAGATGAAATTGCATAAACAGCAAAACGAATGTTCACGATATTCACCGTGCAATGCACAATGCTATGTAAAGCTCTGAAAGCCAAAAAGCAATAAGCGCAGATCAAATGCAGTTGATCCACCGAGCCTGTCACGTATAAATACAGGCAAATCGCGTAAAACAACACAGGTAGTTCAAATAGATTTTTGAAATTGTTTGACGCGTTGACAACATTTGCCGGGACATCGGGCATGCGTTGCGATGAATCTGCTACTAATTGTGGGTCGATTTTGTTGCCGCGGAGATAACTAATACGACGGACAAACATCCATAGCCATACCACCAACGTCAAAACCATCATTCCCAGGAACGGAATGAAAATTTCTGAGTTATCCATTTATTACCCCTTATACCCGAGCTGACGTAATCAAATCATGGTGTGGCAGCCAAATTGGTAAGCGCTGCCTTGCGTGCAAAAATCACTCCGGCTTCATGCAAAACGCTACCAGCTTGTTGCCATCAAGATCGCGAAAATAGCCGCCGTAGAAGTTTCCCGAGCGCAATCCCGGCGCTCCTTCGTCGGCCGCGCCCAGACTCATCGCCTTGGCGTGAAACTCGTCAACAGCCGCTCTGCTTTTCATGATCAGCGCAACCATGACACCATTGCCAACAGTAGCTGGCTCCCCATCGTAAGGTGTGCAAATAGACAGTGCCGGTGCCTTCGGATCGGAACCCCAGGCGATAAATCGATCTGATTCCATGAAGCGCTTATGGCCAAGACTGCCAAGCAATTCATCGTAAAAAGACGCGGCGCGCGTAATTTCATTAGTGCCCAATGTAACGTAACCGATCATATCCGGAATCCTCTAGGTGGAGAGCAATGTACAGTTGAGATTACCTGACCTGCTCGTGGGGCGAAACAACTGAATCACTTTTCCTGCATATTCGACAGGAGCAGATTGCGAATGGCCTCGGTCACTGCCACAGGTCGTTCAATCGGTGTCATATGACCGCAGGACTCGATCACAACAAGGTTCGCGCAGCCTAAACAAGCGGCGATTAATTCATGGCGTTCCACGGTCCGCGGACCACCATTACGGCCGCAGATTAATAAAGTCGGGCAAAAAATATCTTGTAAATAGGCACTGGCATCCGGGCGATACAGGAGCGCCTTCAATTGAGCCTTGTAGTCACCAATAGAAAATCTCTCAACCATTGCGATTAACCGGCTTAGGAGCAGCTCATCGCCCTGTCGCTCGGTAGCAAGCAACGGCCGCACCCAATGTCTAGCGAACTCTGCCATCCCCTGCTGCTCAGCAAATTCAAGCGACACCTGACGTCGCTGTTCTTCCCCGGGAGCTCTTGGCTGTACATCGGTATCCAGCAATATCAAGTGCGACACTCGCTCACCGACTATGTTGGCTACTTCAAGCGCCACTCGCCCGCCCATGGAATGACCGGCAATAGCAAATCGCGGCGGCGCATCGCGAATAACGGAATCGGCCATAGCGCGAATAGATTCCAATCCACGGAAGTCTGCGACACGAATATCAACCAGGTCCCGCAGATTATTTTCCTGATGCTTCCAGATCGCTCCGTCACAAAGCAATCCCGGTAAAAGTATCAGTGTTAGTTTTTCTTTCGCAGCCATGCGGTCACTGAGAATCATCGTTACTCCAGTCCCGGCAGCTCCCGTCCTGATGATGTGATACGTACGATTTGATCACTGTAAAAACCGTTGAAATCTGTGCGTCCGCTCAGGCTGTAAGCGCCAATCAAACTGAATTCTATGTAGTCACCTTCGGTAATATCAGCTGGCAACTCAACCTCGCCCGTCAATACATCGGTGCCATCGCAGGTCGGGCCATATACACGAAATGAACGCGTTTTTCCTTCGAGTAACTCTCCACCACGAAACACCCGTGACGGATAGCGACTGTGTTCTTTAAAACGTAACTCCCAAAAGACACCGTACATGCCATCATTGATGTAGATGCGATCTTCTTTACAAAGTAAGACTTCCACGACGGCCGACATGCCGGGGGCCGCTAGTGAACGACCGGGCTCAGCCATGATCTCACCGTTCTTGGCAATCGGTAACTCAGCGATGGCTTCCGTAATAGCGTCGAAATAATCCTGCAAAGGTGGAACTTTGAAGTCCGGATAGGCACGCGGATAGCCGCCGCCAATATCCACCAGGCGTACGGGGAAAGGTACTTTCTGCAAGGTTTCACGAGTCAATTGGAGTGCGTATCGGTAAGCATCCGGACTGGTCACTGATGAGCCAACATTAAACGCAAGAGCAGGTTCGGCGCCATGTTCGCGTATAGCCTGCAATAATTCGGGAATTGCTGTCGGCGGAGCACCAAATTTGCTCGACAAATCCTGCAGCGCCGCGATGTGATGAACGGCCATTCGAGCGAATACGACGCACTTGCACATATCAATTTCGGCCGCAAGTAATTCAAGCCCACGCAAGTGATCCACCATGAAATGGCGCACACCGAAACGTTGCTGCGCTTCTGTTGCGGCCCCGCGTATGCGCACTGGCACCATGAAATAACAAGTCGCTCCCGGGCAGTGCGTACTAACCAGCTCAACCTCTTTCAAAGACGCGCAATCAAAATGAACAATACCTGATTCATGCAATAATTTGATGACCGTGGGATCGTTGTTCGCTTTTACCGCATACAAGACACGACCTGGAAATCCCGCGACAAAGTTGTTCGCAGTGCGTCGATAAATTTCATCGTAAATGCAATACACCGGCATCGATGGACGCCGCGCTCTCAGCATATCGCTGACACATTTATACGATTCCAGCATTCACCTGTCCTTTATAAAATTCCGGAGGCAGACTAATCGTCCGCCCCCTATACAAAACAACTTTCTGCACGACCACACAGCACACCAATTTCTTACCAATCATCGCTTGGCAAAGATGTTGCACCCGCCACTGGTCCGGCCTCAATCACCGTCTGCATTCAATACTACGACAATTCACTCTCGTGTACGCAAGCGCAGGGCCCAGACACTCAAGCACGTCGCGACAACGGCGCCAATCCAGGACAAGGTCACGGGAACGCTGTAAGGCCCAATCATGACGGCCCACGCATTCAATGCTCGCCACAGATGTAATGCGGCGACAACACCAAACAGGCAAGCAGAAATCAACAGAAACGCGCGCAATGAGCTCTTGTTCATTTTCAATTCTCCACTGTCGCTACAGAATGCCACCCGCCAATCCGATTGCCACCACGACCAGCAATATTGAAACCAGCCACTGAACAAATCGAATCGTCATTTTTTGCAGCAAGCGCTTGCCAATAAACGCGCCACTAAACGCGCATAGCGTCACGACCAGAACCAGTGACCAGTCTATGACCTCGCGGGAAGCAGCCGCATCCCAGCCATAAATGCTAATTCGAGTCACGTCGACCATGACGGCAATAATCACGCCCGTGGCAATGAATTGTTCTTTACTGAGTCCCGCTTTTATAAGAAACATGCTGCGCAATGCGCCCTGGTTGCCACTTAGGCCACCGAAAAAACCGCTTATTAGTCCGCCAAGTGGCAAAAATTTATTGCTCAGTGAAATTGTCGAAAATGACTTGGCGAGTTCTACGTAAACAAACGCCAGGATCACCAGTCCAATGACCAGCTTAACCGGCAACACCTGATGTAACTGCCCAAACAAACGATACTCAAATAGCGCACCCATAACCGTCAAACTCTGCAAGGCCAAGGCACCGAAAAACGCTGCAACTACGGCCGGTACACCAAAACGCAATACGACTCCCCTGTCGGCCTCCAGACCGATCAGACCCAGTTTGAAAATGTTATTTGCCAAATGCACGACAGCCGTAATACCAATCGCGATATCAATGGGGAAAAACATCGCCACAACCGGCATTAGCAACGTACCCAGACCGAAACCTGAAAAAAGGGTAAGTCCCGATGCAAGAAACGCGACCAAGGCGATAACCAACATCTCCATAGTTAAGCGCTCGCTGTAATCGGCATAGCGACCACCAAATCCCGCTGCAGGTCGCTGCCTAATTGAAAAGTTTGACGACCTACAACATTGAATCCACTCTTTTGATAGAACGCGATGGCTCGCGAATTTTGCTCCCACACGCCCAACCATAAATAGTCCGCAGCTCCGCGCAGCGCTCTTGCTTTGAGGTCCGCCAGCAAGTTCTGAGCAATACCCTTTCCGAGCCAACCAGCCAGCACGTAGATGCGACGTAATTCAAGCGGCCGTTTAGCCGGGACGTGGGTAGTCGCCGCTCCCCATACGAGTTGCGCGAAAGCAATAAGCTCGCCACCGCACTCGCAAAGAATGAACTCCTTCGCGGGGTCAGCAAACTCTGATTCTATTGCCCGTAACGAGAGGTGCTGCCGGCAATATAGCTCCATATCTTGCGGCGTGTTATGGGCCGCGTAGGTATCACGAAATGTTCGCTCAGCAAGTGCCGCCAATGCTGCCAGATCGGGTTTTTGCGCTCGTCTTATCGCGGCAACACCGGCCGCTGCATTACGATCAACGTCCAACTTCGAGCTCGCGGAAAAACTGGCAGAATAAATTGACGGGCATCGGTCGGTCACCTTGTCGGCTAGCTGACAATGACGCAATGACTTCCTTGGCATAGCCCTCCAGCATTGTCGGTGCGACCTCTATACGTAAATCGTGTTGCTCCAGCTTCCCCGATGCAGCGTACTCAAAACAACGAGTAACTCGGCTCACAGCGAGATCCAACGCATACCCTTCAGGAACTAAAAGCGCATCGATTTCGCGAGAGGCGATAGCGACGGCTAATTGCTGGTCGTTCTGATAATTTACATTTCTGTGGTAAGGCCATATGTCGAGCATGCAGTAATCGGCACAAGGCAGTGATTTCTGAAAGGTGAAAAATGAAGGATAGGAGGTAGTGCTTATGTCGCGTTCTCGACAGCGATCATAAAAAGCCGTCACGTAAGCCATGATCAGCGTTGTCGCGCCAAGACCTTCAAGGCCCGTCGGCGTCAGCAAAGCAACTCTTGTCGCAGAATGAAACCCGGAAAAAAACTCTTCGTGCAATTCAGCAACACCATGCCGGGTCAATTTAAAGTCACTTCCCCTGAGCCCGGAACTGTGCATTTTCTTAATCCATTTGACCCATACAATCGTTAGGTAGCCAGTAAACCGCTTTGTGCAATTCCATCGAAAATAAACTGGACCGCCAACGCGGTCAGGACAACGCCGAAAACACGACTAATGACATGAATACCGGTCAGGCCCAATAATTTCTGCAACTGACTCGCCGCCAGCAACGAAATAAAGGTCAACAGCAGGATCGCCAGTAAGGACCCAAACACAATTAGCTGATCGATATACTGGCCCTCGGCGTCTGCCATCAACAGAATCGCAGCGCCGATAGCACCAGGACCAGCAATCAGAGGCGTCGCTAACGGAAAAACAGCAATGTCCTGACGCGTCTGCGCTTCCTCTTCTTCATCGGCAGTAGTCGAGGTCGCGCCTGATTCCCGGGCGAAGACCATCTCAATACCAATCAGAAGCAGCAATATGCCGCCGGCTGTGCGTAGAGCTGCCAGTGATATACCGAAACTGGTTAACAGGGCTTTACCCAGAAACGCAAAGAGCGTCAAAACCACAGCCGCAATAAGAATTCCGCGTAGCGCAATTGAAAAACGTTGCGCGGGCGTATCTTTGGCCGTCAGCGCAGCAAACATTGCTGCGACATCGATCGGCCCGATAGTCGCAAAAAATGTCGCCAACGCTACGCTTGCAGTTTCCAGCATTTTTTAAAGCCTGTAGTCCATAGTGAAATAGTAAAAAATCAAAATCGAGAATAGGGTGTTCTTTCCGTCACTTCAAGCGCGACCGCTATGCCCTGCTGGGTCCGTGTTTGCCATCAATCAATGGCGCGCAATTCAAGTCGCTGCGTTTGCTGTTCTACTTGGCCGCCTTCTGTTCGCGGATTCGGTCGACAAATTCGTTCGCCAGTTCATTGGGTATCGGTATTGTGAGGTTATATTGCGTTATCAGCCACATGCCATCCTGTTTTGCGAGAACGCCACTACCGCGACAGTCTCCGAGACCAGAATTCTCGAGTGTTTCGTCAAACCAGGCAGTGTTGCCATCGGCTGATAGTGTAATCCAACGCTTTTTGGCAACGTAGGTCCAACCTCGGCCTTTTGCAAAAACAGGTGCTGCAAACGCTTTGAACTGCTCAATATTCCAGCGTTCAGTTGCATCGGTACCGAGGAAAATAGCGCTGCTGGCGTAAAAACCGAAGTAACGCTCGTAATCCGCCTTGGCGGCAGCGTCATGCAACCCGTTTAGCACGGCCGCAACAGCCGCCTCCTCATCAGTGTGACTCGCAGCACAAACAGCGCCTGTCATCGTGATCGAAATAATTGTGGCGCAAACCCATTTGATCCTGTGATTCATAACTCCCGTCCCCAATAGATGTGACCGCGTTCGAAACTAACCGAACTAAAAAAAAGCCCCCGAGAGCATTACTCTCGAGGGCACTTTTTATACCAACTGTAAATTAGGTATTCGATGCAGCAAAAATAGCCGCAATAGATGAATCCAGCATTGCGTTAAATTTTTCGTCTGTTTGTTTTACTGATAACCCTTCGGATAGCGCCCGCGAGAAGCTCGCGACCATGCCATTTTGACGGGATAGACGATCATTCGCTTCTTCGCGGGAGTAGCCGCCGGACAAGGCAACAACTCGAGCAACGTTAGCGTGTGCTACGCAGGGAGCGTACAGATTATCTTTCTCGGGCAGAGTAAGTTTCAGCATGACGATCTGCTCAGCCGACAATGCGTTAAGCTCAGCCATGATTGCGGCCAGCAACAAATCCTCTGCTTGAGCTTTGTCGGGGCAATGAATATCCACTTCGGGCTCAATAATCGGTACCAAACCTGCAGCAATGATTTGCTTGCCAACTTCAAATTGCTGCTTCACAACAGCTTTTATACCGGCAGCACTGGCCTTCTTGATAACTGAGCGCATTTTGGTGCCAAAAATTCCAGCCGCTTTTGCTTTCGCCAACAGCTTGTCGAGATCAGGCATCGGCTTCATGACCTGCACACCATCCGCTTCGTCAGCCAAGCCCTTGTCCACTTTCAAAAAAGGCACGACATTTTTGACGTCCCACAAATAACTGGCAGTCGATTTTCCTTTGACCTGGCGATCCATGGTGTTCTCAAACAGAATTGCGCCGAGAATGCGGTCACCCTTGAAAGCTGGCGACGTCATGATGCGAGTGCGCATCTGATGCACAACGGTGTACATCTCGTCGTCGTTTGACCAGGCGTCAGGCGTTACACCATACAAGCCAAGTGCTTTGGGTGTGCTGCCGCCACTTTGATCAAGGGCCGCGATGAATCCGGGTACGTTTTTTACTTTCTCAAGTTGTTGGTCGAAGCTGCTCACTATGATTCTCGCCTGAATGTGGTGACTGGGGAAATGAAACTGTAATTGTACAGCAATGGCCCTTGGCTACCCAAGGAATCGGCCTAATTTGTGTTTCCGAAGCCCTAGGCGCAAAGGCCAGCTACAAAGTCCTGCACCACACCCATCATAGGACGCAGTGCGGATCTGGGTAGCAACGGTGGTCTAATCAGGAGCCCGCGTCGACGCTCTTCAGAAATTTAATGACCCCCTCGACATAAGTCTCCTGATCGTCATACATCGACATATGGCTGCCTGTTGGGCAATACAAATACTGCCCTTTCGGGAATTGACCTGCCATCCACTCCATATGCTTGGGGTCCATCGTGTCATATTGCGCACCGATCACGAGCGTGGGTACCGTAATGCGGGAAAGGTCGGCTGTGCGATCCCACAATTCGAGCGTGCCACTCGCGCCTAGTTCGCTCGGACCTTGCATGGGAATGTAGACGTTCTGATTTATCTTCCCCATTCCACGATTTGCCGGATCCGGCCATTCCGCAAGCGGCATGCGCAGCACGTGATATATGTAGTGGTTCTCCATTAGCAATCTCATGTACTCGGGATTGCCATAATCTTTGGCCGCTTCATACCCTTTGATTTTATTGAGTATCTTCGGATCCATGGACGGCATCAGGACATTAGTTGCGTATTCGTTATAAGCAGGAATACTCGCCATCATGTTGGAAATTATGAGGCCCTTCAGATTTTCCTGGTGGGCAAGTGCATATTCAATCGCAAGAATGCCGCCCCAAGAATGACCTAGCAGGTAAAAGTTGCTGGCATCAAGTCCAAGAGCAACCCGTACTTGCTCGACCTCATCCACAAATCTCGGAATGTTCCACAGGGTCGGATCATCTGGCTGATCAGAGTTAGCGGAGCCTAATTGGTCATAGTAGTAATATTCGATTCCTGCTCCCGGGAAATAGGAATCGAATGCTTCAAAATACTCGTGAGTTGCCCCTGGGCCACCGTGCAACAACAGGACCTTGATGGTCGGATTATTACCAACCCTCTTGGTCCAAACGTTAAACGTGCCGCTGGGCGTCGTAATGGGTATCAGTCTGGCGCCGCCACCAAGAATGTCGCTGCGTCCGCTGTTATCAAAATAATCTATCTTGGTTACGGGTGCTGCGACCGGCTCTGGGACAGGTGCCTTAGTACAACCCTGGATCAACAATCCAACAATCAACAAGGACAGTATCTTGTTCATTACAAACTTCCTCCACTAACAGGTGCGGGGCGCAACGACTTGTCAGTCGCCAGTGACAGAATTGATAGTGGCTGAGATTAGGCAACGCGAGCCATCGTTGCAACATTTCGTTGCCAACGGTCCACTCACGCCAATACGGACTGGCGGGCTCCAGCTAATTAATAACCTAGCGGCTCGAAAGCTCAATAATCCGGCTTGCCAATGCTTCCATATCACCCGCATGGCGGTCACGCATGACTGGATCGTCCGCCGTTATATTCATGGCCCGCAGTGTCTTACGTACAACATGGCCTTGATCCGCATGGACATCAAAATCGATGATATTCAGACAACAGGTAGCCTGATCGACTATGCCAAATGCCTGCAATCCCATACCCGTCGCCCAGCCAATCACCGCTGCATTGGTGCCGCCGTGAGCGAACACCGCCAGGTTTTGCCAATCAGGATCAAGCAGCAGCTTATCCATGGCATCGCTGATACGAGCGTAAAAATCAGAATAACGCTCGCCGCCCATGAATCGACTTCCCTCATCCACGGCTCGCCAATGGCTGTACGCCACGTCGCTAAGTAAATCGATCTCTGCGTTGACCGATCCTTGCAATGCACGAATTTCATGCAGCGCCGGCACAACCTCGAGCTCATAGCGACGCTCGCCGAGCACGCTTTTTGCTGTTTGCATCGTGCGCCGCAATCCGGAACAAACGACTTTATCCACTGCGACGTCATGAAACAGGCCGCGCATGGCAAGCGCCTGTGCTTGACCACGCTCATTAAGGTGCACGAGATCGGGATCTGGAACAACATTTCCTTCATCGTCCACATAATCGACAGCGCCGTGTCGAAAAAGGTATAGCCGGCGACGGTGCGACCCGTCGAGGGAGACTCTTTTTGTATTCATCCGCCTATTTTGCCACTAATGCAGTTCGCGCGGTCAGTTTTGAAGAAAATTTCGCAATCTGGACTCGGAGTTGCCGTATTTCACTGCTACGCTAAGGCTTCGCGAATTGGGAGCCATCGAATCACCGCGGTACTTGGCCAATCAGGAATCCTATATTGAATAATAAGCGCCGCCTGCTGCTTTTTGCTTTCGCATTGCTGTTACTGGCAACGCTGGCCTATTGGCTACCTGTCGCCGAGAGCCTGTTGGCCTTCCTCCAGTGGATCAATCAATACCGCGGCTTCGCCTGGCTACTCTTTATTTTGCTCTACATCACAGCCACGGTGTTAATGGTGCCCGGCACAATCCTGACAGTTTCTGCCGGGTTTGTATTTGGATTGCCAGCCGGTATTGCGCTTGTCTCAGTAGCGAGCACCCTCGCAGCCAGCGCTGCTTTTCTCGTCGGTCGCCTTATCGCTCGAGACTGGGTACGTGCGGAGCTCGGTGATCACCAGAGATTAGCCGCAATTGATCGGGCTACGACGGAGTCCGGTTGGTTAATAGTGCTCCTCATTCGCCTGTCCCCACTGTTCCCGTTCAGCGCCTCAAATTATTTACTCAGCCTTACGGGCGTATCACTGCGACATTTCTTTTTCGCCTCATGGATAGGCATGCTGCCAGGCACGATTCTTTACGTTTACCTCGGCTCCGCGGCAAACAGTTTGTTAGCGCTTGCAGATAATGGCGTACAGGCGGGGACAGCAGGCCGCGCCATGTTCGGTGTTGGGCTGATTGCAACGATAGTTGCTGCTACGCTCATCGCCCGCAAGGCCGGTTCAGTATTGCGCCGGGAACTCGAAAAACATAATAGCTAGGATCGCTTAGTAACCACGTTCAATATCAACGACGTTTAGCATCGGTTCGCCGGCAACGTAGCGCCGCAAGTTCTCAAGAACCACAATACCGTAGCGCCGCAATGAAACATCGGATGCACCTGCCATATGCGGGGTGATAATGACGTTTTTTGCCGACCATAACGGATGACCAGGTGGCAGTGGTTCAGGGTCTGTAACATCCACGCCGGCCCCTGCAATGCGTCCCTCATTGAGCGCTTTAACCAACTCATCAGTTACAACGCTTGCCCCACGCGCGACATTAATGAAAATTGCTGTCGGCTTCAGAACGGCAAAAAATTCTTTATCAAATACGGCGGTTGTTGCGGGTGTCAGCGGCAAAGCGTTAACGATTACGTCTGCGTCCTTCGCAAGAGTCAGCATTTCGTCGGAAAGTCCGACGTAATCAACGTAGTCCGGGCCGTCATGTGAACTATTACGAGTTGCCGTAACCCTCATTCCAAGCCCGGCCGCGCGTTGGGCCACGTTACTGCCGATTCCGCCAAGACCGACCACTAGCATGTTTTTGCCAGTAAGTTCCATATAGCTGCGACGGTCTATGCTGTTGTCTCCCCACTCCTCTGCCTGACGTGCACGTTCATGCTCTGGCAAATGACGGGCAATACCGAACATCAGGCCAATAGCGTGTTCGGCAATTGCTGGAGACGATACACGCTGCATGTTGGTCAACAATATATCGCGCGACTTGAGCCCCTCTATCCCCACGCAGTTTTCAACGCCGGCAGCATAATGTTGTATCCATCGCACTTTCTTGGCTGCAGCGAGTACCCCCGCCGAGCACGAACCGATGATGACGTCCGCATCAGCGATGGCCGGGCTAGAGACATCACCGAAATCCAGAATTGTCACTTCCGCGTTGGGCGCGAGCTGTTGCACAGCTTCACGCGGCATTAATCTTCCGTAGACGACAATCTTTTGCGGCGTCTGCCAATTTTTCCGGGCACTTACTGCAGTATCATCCGGATAGATACCAAGATCATCAAGAACACTGGCCGTATCGTCGGCCGCAAACGCGCCGGCGGACCAGCCAAAAAAACACGCGATAAGTACTACTGGCAATCGCCTGAACAACATAAACCACTCCTAGTATGGATAGCGCAATGCACTATAAATAATAGCTATTCGCCAGGATAACGGCGCATCAACCCTTGCCAGCAATCAGCATAATCCGCCTGCAAAGTCGGTGACTCAAGCGCAAATCGGGTGGGTTCAATCAGGTAACGCGACTCGAACATGAATGCCATTGTATCAATAAGCTTCTGTGGTGCTTGCTCTACAGCACTCGCGATCGTGAATGCGGTTTCGTCAGGCCCATGCGGCACCATAGAATTATGCAAACTGCTGCCCCCAGGCACGAAACCGCCACCGCTCTTGGCGTCATAGTCACCGTGAATGAGTCCCATGTACTCGGACATGACATTGCGGTGGTACCAGGCCGGTCGAAATGTATCTTCCATAACCAGCCAGCGCGGTGGGAAAATAACGAAATCAATATTGGCTGTCCCTGCCATATCAGACGGCGATGTCAGTACAGTAAATATTGAAGGATCGGGATGATCAAAACTGATGGACCCAATCGTATTGAAGCGGCTCAGATCATAGCGGTAAGGAGCAAGGTTTCCGTGCCATGCCACGACATCAAGTGGTGAATGATCTATTTCGGCGGCGAACATATTGCCACCAAATTTCATTACCAGCTCAAAAGCACCTTGCCTATCTTCACAAGCAGCAACCGGCGTTTCAAAATCGCGACTGTTAGCAAGACCATCGGAGCCGATTGGTCCGCGTTCCGGCAAGCGTAATTTTGCGCCGTAGTTCTCGCAGACATACCCACGAGCCGTCTCAGCCAACAAAACAACGCGAAACTTTACGCCACGCGGAACAACCGCTATGGAACCGGGTGCTAAATCCAGCACACCGAATTCCGTATGTAAACGCAACGCCCCATCCTGCGGCACAATTAACAGCTCACCATCAGCGTCATAGAAGAACCGGTTATCCATCGAACGGTTCGCCAGATAGACATGAATGCCAATGCCGACTTGCATACTGGCATCACCGTTGGCGGCCATTGTCACCAATCCATCGATAAAATCAGTTGGCTCGTCGGGAACATCCAGAGGGTCCCAGCGAAATTGTGTGGGTGGTGTAACCGGACCCGTGAAAGGTGCCGTGCAAAGAAACCCGTTATCAATTTCGCGGAATTGGCCTTGCACTACGGATGGCTGCATCCGATATAACCAGCTGCGAAAATTTTCTGCGCTCGGCGCTGTAAATGCAGTGCCACTCAGTTTTTCGCAGTACAAGCCCAGCGACGGGCACTGCGGTGAATTACGTCCAACCGGCAAGGCCCCGGCGACAGCCTCCGTGGCAAATTCATTAGCAAAACCGGTGAGGTATTTTAGATTCTTTTCGCCAGCCACGTACTTGCCCCCTGTAGTCTGCACCTATCCCTGGACAACCTTTTGTTCGATAGCACCAAAAATGCTTACGCCCTGTCGATCCAGCATTTCAATACGCACGATGTCCCCAAAACGCATGAACGATGTTATCGGCGCACCATGTTCGATGGTTTCAAGCATGCGCTTCTCGGCGATACAACTCGCACCTTTGGATCGATCATAGTTCGAAACAGTACCAGAGCCGATAATAGTACCTGCACCCAGCCGGCGAGATTTTGTGATGTGCGCCATCAATTGCAGGAAATTGAACGTCATATCGACACCGCAATCCGGCTGTCCGAACAGCGCTCCATTCAGATATGTTCGAAGCGGTGCTTTGTAAATTCCATCCGCATAGAGATCACCCAACTCATCTGGCGTTACGGCTACCGGAGAAAATGCAGTCGCCGGCTTTGATTGATAAAAACCGAAACCTTTGGCCAGTTCCCCGGGAATAAGGTTACGCAAAGAAACATCATTAACGAGCATCAACAGCTTAATATGCTTGGCGGCATCTGCGACGGTGGTGCTCATGGGAACGTCATCTGTGATGACGGCAGTCTCCGCCTCCATATCGATACCAAAGTCTTCGCTTGGTACAATTATGTCGTCGTGCGGCCCCAGAAGATCATCAGATCCGCCCTGATAAACCAGTGGATCATGCCAAAAACTTTCTGGCATTTTCGCGCCACGTGCCTTCCGCACGAGCTCCACGTGATTGACGTAGGCACTGCCATCGACCCAGTGATAGGCACGAGGAATTGGTGCCGCCGCCGCGCGCGGATCAAACGCAAATTCGCCGTCCACCGGGCCGGCTTCGAGTGCTGCAGAAATTTTGGCCAGTCGTGGCGATAGATCAGCCCAGTTATCGAGTGCCTGTTGCATCGTAGCCGCCACGCTTGCCGCAGCAACCGCCCTTCCCAGATCCCGACTCACGACAATGAGGGTACCGTCACGACCGCCTATTTTTAGACTCGCAAGCTTCACTATTCCTATCCTTTAATTTTGCGACTCACTACTTTCGGGCTCACCTTTGCGCAAGATGTATTCCAGACCTTCGGAATAATGCAGGTTGCCTTCAGCATCAATTACGATTCCCTCATAATCAGGCAAGGTCTTCAAAAGATTGATGCCGTCGGAAACGCCCATAATAAAAACAGACGTTGAGAGCGCATCCGTTATTACAGCATCAGGCCCCACGACGGTTGCACTGCGCACACCCGTTGCAGGCAACCCGGTCGCTGGTTCAATAATACGATGAACACGCTCGCCATCTTCGCTGAAATATCGAACGTAATCCCCCGATGTGGAGACTGCCTGGTCATCGATGAGCAAACTCGCGACGTCATCTTCATTCGATTGTGGATCACTGATCCCAATCTTCCATGACTCGCCCAGGTGATCACCCAATAATTTGGTATCACCGCCCACCGTGACAACGGCGTGTTCTATGCCACGTTCGATCAAAATTTCCGCGCCCCTTTCGACGGCATAGCCCCCAAAAATTCCGCCTAGGCTGATGCGCGTTCCTGGCTGCTGGAATTGCACCGTGCGGTTTCGAGTATTCGTGGCAACCTGCAAATAGCCTCTGCTGCCGTAATCGCGTTTTGTGCTCACGGCACCCGCTTGCTTGAGGTCCTCTCCTGAGGGCTTGGTAACACTGCCGAAGGTTATATCGAAGGCACCCCGTGTCAGACGGGAGATATCAAGGGCCCGCAACATCAAATCAAACACTTCAGGATTCACTACCACGGGGTGAGTTGTGGCCTCGCGATTAATCATCGCGACTTCGCTGGTCTCAATTTGACTATTCATCAACTTGTCGATGCGATCGATTTCGGCAAACACCGCATCCACCGAACGCTCTGCCTGAACTGCATTGTCGTCCCAAATGCGCACGCTGACCGTCGCACCCATTAGCTCCCGAGTATCACCAAACCAATCCGCAGCGGCGTCTTGAGCCATCAACAGGAAGCCGCACGCTGCGACCCCAAACCCTAGTCTTAGCGGACGGCAAAGCGTATCCTTAACATCGAATCTCATTTGGGGGTGGTCATAAAATGACAGCATTTATCATTTTCCTAGCAATCGTTATCGCTTTTGTATTCTACATTATTGGCATCTACAACAAGCTGGTTAATCTGCGCAACCAGGTAAAAAACGCCTTCGCACAGATCGATGTCCAGCTGACACGACGCCACGACCTGATTCCAAACCTCGTCGAAGCCGTAAAAGGCTACATGAGTCACGAGCGCGGCACCCTGGAGGACGTAATCAAAGCTCGCAATACAGCCATCTCCAGCCTCCAGGCAGCCAAAGCGGATCCGTCAAATGGCGAGGCCATCAAGAATTTGGGTGCCGCCGAAGGAATGCTTGGTGGGGCCCTCAGTCGTCTGTTCGCCTTGTCGGAAGCTTATCCTGATCTCAAGGCGAATCAAAATATGATGCAATTTCAGGAAGAGCTCACCAGTACTGAAAACAAAGTGGCCTTTTCCCGTCAGCAGTTCAATGATTCCGTGCTTGGCTACAACAATGCGGCCGAAAACTTCCCGAATAACATCATTGCCAACATGTTCGGCTTCAAATCATCCTCATTTCTCGAGCTCGAATCGCCGGAAAAACGGGAAGTTCCCAAGGTATCTTTTAATTAAGAATGGATTGGGAGTTATCGGTATCTGGCCAGGATATTGGTCAACACTGGAAGCTGAATTGAAGGAGCCGCTGGCGTGAATTTCTTTGCCAAGCAGGAACAGGCGAAAAAAAGCACCCGCTGGCTGGTCATAATTTATGGCATAGCCACGCTGGCGATTGTAGCGGGAGTGACCCTGCTCACAGCGGCCGCCTTAATGATGAACTCGCAGCAGGGTGCGACCCTTGCCGATTACTACGCCAACCTGGTTTTGGCAGCCGTTATCACTCTCGCATTTATCCTGGGCGCCAGTCTCTACAAAATAGCCCGCCTCTCGTCCGGAGGAGGCTGGGTAGCACTGGAAATGGGTGGCACGATGATACGCCCCGAGGAGCAAGAGCCGTTGCGCAGACGGCTACGAAACGTCGTTGAGGAGATGTCGATCGCATCGGGAGTACCGGTACCGGAAATCTATGTGCTGGAAGGGGAAGATACGATCAACGCGTTTGCATCCGGTTTTTCCTCCAAGGATGCTGCCATTACGGTTACGCGCGGCGCCCTCGAAAAACTTGACCGCGATGAATTGCAGGGCGTGATAGCCCATGAATTCAGCCACATCCTGAACGGCGATATGCGCCTTAATATCCGCCTCATGGGCGTGCTTTTCGGCATTCTGGCTCTCGGCTTGATAGGCCGCCTCATCATGCGCGGCGGCATGTATTCGACCTCCTCCCGAAGCAATAAAAACGGCGCTGCATTTGCAATTATGTTACTGGGGATGGGCCTGATAATACTAGGTGCCATCGGAGTCTTCTTTGCACGGCTGATTAAGGCCGCGGTGTCCCGGCAAAGGGAATTCCTCGCCGACGCCTCAGCTGTACAATTTACGAGGCAGACAGCAGGCCTGGCGGGGGCGCTTAAGAAAATCGGCAATTACGGAAATCGTTCATACATGCGTGCCCCAAAGACCGAAGAAATCAGCCACATGCTGTTTTCCACGGGCAGCCGATCAATAATGTCGCTCTTCGCAACGCATCCTCCTCTGGTGGATAGAATCCGGGCACTCGAGCCATCCTTCAATGAGGACGAATTCGGCCAGATGCTGCCGCCGCAGATGCCACCGCAAGAGGTCTCGGATAGCTCCGGCGTCCAGGGATTCGCACCGGGTTCAACAGGCAAACCTCGCGCAGACATAGTCGACAGCGTTGGACACCCACAGGCTGAGCATGTCGCTTACGCCATGGCGTTGCGCAAATCGCTACCCACTAATTTGTATGATGCAGCCCATTCGAGCGAACAGTCGATATTGTTGTGCCTCGCCATAATCCTGCATGCTGATGGAAAACACCGCGAATACCAATTGAATTTCCTGCAAGACAAACTCGGCGCTGCTCGCGCGAAACTGGTTCGTGATTTCAGCCAGCAAATTCTCGATTTAGGTGCACACTGCCGATTGCCACTGCTTGCTATTGCTCTGCCCGCGATTCGCCAGCGACCACCAGCTGAGATTTCTTTTCTTCTGAAGAATGCTCGTAAACTGATTGAAGCCGATAATCATGTGGACTTGGGAGAGTTCTGCACATTTCGCGTCCTGCAGTCTCAGCTGCAACCACTCAGTGACATGCCCGTTAAACCAAAACATCATTCGAAAGTTGAACAACGGACCGCAATGATCAATATCATTGGCGCAGTCAGCGTTCATGGAACCGAATCGCCCGAGGGCAGGCGTAATGCATTCCTAGCCGGCATGAAGCATCTCCAGCTACCATCCGATGGTTCGACCTATTCAGTCGACAAACCGGAATCCATCACTCAACTGGATGCCAGCCTCGATGCGCTCATAGATCTCGGGTCCGACGCAAAACAAAATCTGCTAGAGGCGCTAAACGCCACAATTCTTCGAGACGACCAGGTTAGTATCGAAGAGCATGAACTGATGCGGGCGATATGCGCCACGATCAATTGCCCGCTCCCGCCATACATAGACCAGGTCAACAATGACCAGTGAGCACCCCCCTCAATTGGCGTATCATTAGCAATACAGTTGCATTCGCTTTTCTTGGGTAACAACTGCCTGGTGCGACAATGGTTAAGACAATCGGAGATTTCAAATGCGTAAGCATCTTTCATTTATTGGGTCTATTTTGGCGATCGTTATAACGCTGCCGGCGTTTGCGGCGACCCAGGAAGAAAACCGGGTAATAGTCGCTACGGAGGTGATGAGACAGATCAGTCAGATCCCCGAGCAAACTGTCCCTCCTTCTTTGCTCAGCAGCGCCTACGGCGTTGCGGTCATACCAAAGGTGATCAAAGTTGGATTTGGCATCGGCGGCCAGTATGGCAAAGGCATCATGGTCGTGCGAAATGCCGATAACACCTGGAGTAACCCTTCCTTCGTCGCCATAGTAGGTGGCAGTTTCGGTTGGCAAGTTGGCGGGCAGTCAACCGACATTGTGCTGGTGTTCAAAACCCGAGAAATCGTCGACAACATTTCTCGCAATAAATTGACGCTGGGTGCTGACGCGGCGGTAGCCGCTGGTCCTGTTGGCCGGCGCACGACCGCGGCAACCGATTTGCAATTACAATCCGAGGTTTATTCTTACTCACGCAGTCGAGGCTTGTTCGCGGGCGTTGCCCTCGAGGGCACTGTGATTTCAATCGATAACAAAGCTAACGCGGCTTATTACGGCACCGCCGGCATTACGGCCGACCAGGTATTCGCAGGATCTGCAAACTCAGTGCCCGCAACCGCCAATAGCTTTATCCAGACTCTCGCCGCGCAAACTACGCAAGTCCCGGCCGCACCCGTATCTCCAGTTCAAATGCAGCCAACCGCGGCCGAGGACCCACCAGAAACCGAGGTCAAGACATACGCAATCGAAGAGATTGATGACTAACGACCTGAGCTACATGGGTATCGAAGAATATTAATCGTACAAATTGAAGGATCAACATGACAACATTTGACCAGCTGCGTGAAACTGTCGAATCCTGGGCTCAAGTAATTGGCCCTAATGTCTATCTGCAGGCGATTGTCATCGCTTTTTCATTTGTACTGATTGCAAAACTTACTGATTTCTTTTTTGGTAAAATTGTCATACGCATCGCCAAGCGCTCCAAAACAATATTCGACGACGAACTGGTTTCGCTGTTCCATAGGCCGGTATTCGTTTCCGTCATTCTGGTTGGCTTGGCTCTCGCGACCAGTCGTCTCGATACACCAGACACAGTTCACTTCATTACTCTTGGCATACTCAAGACCATCGCTATTTTCATCTGGCTTGGTCTACTCCAAGACGTCTTACACGTACTGATTGCAGTCATCAATCGCAGTACCGATACAGAGCTTGCATGGCGTCGAATGCTGCCACTCGTCGACAACATCAGCAAAGTAGCCCTGATAGCGATAGCCATATATTTCTTGTTTCTGGCATGGCAAATTGATGTCACCGCATGGCTGGCATCCGCTGGTATCGTGGGTCTGGCACTCAGTTTTGCTGCCAAGGACACACTATCCAACTTGTTTGCCGGAGTATCGATACTCGCCGATGCGCCCTACAAAGTAGGAAATTTTATTATTCTGGAATCGGGTGAACGCGGTATGGTGACGCACATCGGATTCCGCAGTACTCGTATTATGACCCGTGATGATGTCGAAATTACGATCCCCAACGGCATTATTGGCAATGGCAAGATTATTAACGAAGCCGGCGGCTCGACTGAGAAGCATCGCATTCGCGCCGCAGTTGGCGTCGCTTACGGGTCTGATCTGGATCACGTCATGAGCGTGTTGACAAAAGTTGCGGCAAGTTTAGAAGAGATCTGTGTGACTCCAGAACCGCGAGTTCGATTTCGCGCTTTCGGCGAATCCAGTCTGGATTTCGAACTGTTATGCTGGATTGATCGGCCGGTCGACAGAGGGCGGCTTATCCACGAGCTGAACTGCGCTATCTATCGTGCGTTTAATGAAGCGCAAATAACGATCCCATTCCCACAGCGCGACTTATACGTTAAGGGACTACCGGAGCAAATTCGGATCTCGGGTAAAATACCGTAGCCTAATTGGCTTGCTGAACAGGAACCGTTTTTTCAGACGGCGCGATGTCAGTTGCCGGGCTTGCAACCGTGGGTTGTTTGGCACTTGCAGCTGGATCTTGAAACTGGCTCAAGTATTCATTTTCCTTACGCAGTCTTTCTTCTTCTTGTAATCGCAATCTGGCGAGATCCAGTGCGTCATGTGAGGCGCGTAAATCGCGTAATTTTCGCTCCGACTCTTCTTCGAGTTGTTTTTTGCGGGCCCTCGTTTCAATAGCGTCGGTCAGAAGCGCCGCTTCACGCGCATTTACGCACTCGGGTTCGTAGCGGTTGCTTTCCCTGTCTGCATTACAGCGCACAACTGCCGCCTCGAGAGCGATCGGGTTCTCCATGAAAAACGTCACGGATGTTGGTTGTTGCTCCTTCGCGCAAGCGGCAATCAGCAACAAACTACTAGCTACGATTATAGGTCGATAGTCCATCGTACTTAACCCTTTGTTTTTAATATATAACTTGACTTAATATGAATACTACGTGTGCATGGTAGCATCGCCACGCGAGCTTTTTATATGAACGGTTTCACAAATAGCGTCTTTGCTTACAAGGCCCTGTCGGAGGGCGCAACGAGGGCGCGAGTTACTTACCGCAGCTTACATTGTTGCTATAGTGGCGCCTGTCCAGACAGGGGAGCCGCAAAGCGCGTGGGAGTTTCCAACCAGTTTGCATTGCTGAGAGAGCGGCGTTTTGCACCGTTTTTCATTACCCAATTCATGGGCGCCCTGAATGACAATGTATTTCGCAACGGCCTGGTCATTCTAATTACGTTTCAGGGCGTGCGTATTTTCGATTTGGGCGCTGAAGAACTGGCGAATGTCAGCGCCGCCCTTTTCATTTTGCCGTTTTTCTTATTTTCGGCACTCGCCGGGCAACTCGCGGACAAATATGAAAAATCCACGTTGATGCGGCATATTAAGTTGCTTGAAGTTGCATTGATGATATTGGCCGCCATCGCGTTTATGACTGCAAGCTACTCGATCTTGTTGCTGGTTCTTTTCCTGATGGGATGTCAATCGACGTTATTTGGTCCCGTAAAATACGCAATACTTCCGCAACAACTGGCGACCGAGGAACTCATTGGCGGTAACGGACTGGTCGAATCCGGCACTTATGTCGCCATAATTCTTGGTCTGATTATTGGCGGCATTACAGTTTCAATGAATGGCAACAATCCCTATCTGATCGGTTTGTGCCTGGTGTCATTCGCGATTCTCGGCTATCTCGCAAGCCGTCAAATTCCAGTTTCGAAAGCAGTCGACCCCGAACTTAGAATCAATTGGAATGCGTGGAAGGAAACCTGGCATATCGTCGCCTTTGCCCGGGAACGGCGCAGCGTCTTCCTGGCGATTCTGGGTATTTCCTGGTTCTGGGCTTTTGGATCTGCCATGACCATTCAAATGGCTGGCTATACCCTGCATGTCCTCAATGGCAACGAAACCATAACAACAGCGCTACTCGTTTCATTTGCTGTCGGTGTCGGCGTTGGCTCTTTGTTGTGCGAACGTCTTTCTGGTCATCGCATTGAGCCTGGCCTGGTACCTTTCGGTGCCCTGGGGTTGAGCTGGTTTACCCTTGATCTGTTTTTTGCTCACTCCGTCGAATACGCGGACGCGATCCACTCCATATCAGAATTGCTACAGCGCGATGGCAGCTGGCGCATCCTGATTGACCTAACATTGATCGGCGTATTTGCGGGTTTTTACAGCGTTCCTTTGTACGCGATGATTCAGGAGCGTACGGAAAAAGAACACTTGTCCCGAGTAATAGCAGCGAACAATATTATCAACTCGTTATTCATGGTTATTGGCGCGATATTTTGTTTTTCCGTACTGGCGGCGGGCTTTACGATTCCGGAACTATTTGTAATGCTGGCCATCATTAATACGGGTGTTGCCATCTATATTTTTCTGCTGGCACCAGAATTTTTGATGCGATTTATTATCTGGATTCTGGTTAGTCTTTTGTATCGTATCAAAACTCGAGGTCTTGAGAATATTCCGACAGAAGGACCGGCACTTCTTGTATGCAATCACGTCAGTTTTGTCGATGCACTGATAATTGGCGGTTCAGTGCGTAGACCAGTGCGATTTGTGATGTATTACAAAATCTTTGCAGTTCCCTTGCTCCATTTCATCTTTAAATCCGGCAAAGCCATTCCAATTGCATCTGCAAAAGAGGAGCCGCAACTGTTGCAAGATGCGCTTGATCAAATTGAGGCAGAACTGCGCGCAGGCAATCTCGTTTGCGTCTTTCCAGAAGGCGCCATCACTCGTGACGGCGAGATTCACCAGTTTCGGCGAGGTGTCGAAAACATGGTGGAACGCTTCCCGGTTCCTGTGGTACCGATGAGCCTCAGCGGATTGTGGGGCAGCTGGTTTAGCCGTCATCCGAACACCGGTGCAATCCGCGGTTTTCCTCGTCGGCTATGGGCTAAAGTATTTCTCTCAGCGTCTGAGCCAATTCCTCCCGCCGAAGTAGACTGCGAGGACTTACAATTATTGGTACGTACCTTGCGTGGCAATCAACGCTGATCTGTATTTCGCTGAGGGAAATTCAGCTTATTGCAAACGACCGACCCAGGATTTCTTTAACTCATCGACATCGCCAATCAAAGCCGGCGCCCCACTAAGATCAAAGCTGTAATCTTCGACCAATTGACCACCACCGTTGCGATTTACCAGCAGCACGCGATTGCCGTGAGGATCAGCAGCCGGCGGTATATTGCTCGTCGCGCCTGATACCCGAGCGTCCGGACTCCCAAAAACAATTCGAGATTCCGGCACCACACTCGCGGTTGGGATAACGTCAGAACCAACCAGACCCGCGGGTGATACAGTTGCTCTGTGTAACCAGCGCAAAGTCCTTGCCACAATGTGCGTTTCACCGGGGCTGAATTTCAGATCAAGAATGTCCGACGGAAGCTGCATGATGCTGCTGCCGATCACGCCATCACTCGTCAGCAACAGCCTGATTTGATTAGCCCCATCTCCAATCGCCAAGCGCGCGTAATGTGGAGCGAAATCCAATAGCCGAATGGCCGAGGTTCCCTGCCAAATTGTACGAGAATTCCATTTGCCAGTAACATCCACTTCCAGCAAACGCAATACACCGGTTGATGACCCAGCGTAAATTTGGTCATCACTTGCAAATACGGCTGCCCCCAGCGGTTCACCCAACTCCAACTCAGCCAGCATCGCGCCGTCCACAGTATCCATGATCCAGACACGAGAGCCAGCGACCGCGACAAGTCTTTTGCCGCTCCAGGAAAAAGCAAGAGCCTGAATATCCCCGATCGGCCCCTGCAGCAAATATGGACGCGGCAGACCACTGGATACATCCCATATCCGTAGCGCGCCATCTCTACCGGCACTCGCAATCAGCTGCCCGTTCGGACTGAAAACGATGCGATCAATAGCTCCACGATGTCCCATGAAACTCAGTTCTTCAACCGCTGACCCCGATGATTGCAGAGCATTTAATTCACCAATATGGACATGTCCAGCACTATCCGTTACAGCAATTCGGGTGCCGTCAGGAGCAAGCGCTACTACAGACTGGGCGCCCAGCTTTTCAACCAACGAGCCCGGAACGGCAACGGCAGCTGGGTGCGTGGCCAGGCTGGTGCGTGCATCCCAAAAACGCGCAAGTCCATCAGCACTAACGGTGACCACTGATAGTTCGTCGTCACTGAAACCGAGCAAGTCGTTTGTCAGGCCGCTGCTTGCTGCATCCAGCCCTGGGCCACCAGGCACTCCGTCCGCGCTCCGAAACACCTGGTAGCCTCGGTGACTACCACCGGCAACGTAACGATCACCGGATGGTGAAAACTCAACATTCCATGTATCACTACCCCATTCCGAAAGAATAGGTTGCGAAGAATCGTTGACGTTCCAGACAGACAGCCCATCGGTTGCATGAAGGACGCCAAGCACATTGCCATTGGCAGCAAAACGCATCGCGCTCGGCTGTCTTTTCAATGCAAACTGAGCAAGAAACTCGCCACCGGGAATAGCGCGCACGCGAACGGCGCGATCGTAATCAGCAATGGCAACTCGATCGCCGCGTGCGTCGACGGCGATCAATGCCGGGGTTCCGGCAACTATAAATGAATCGAGCTTCTGGAAAGTCTGTAGCGACCAAAGCTCAAGATGGGCGTCCGACTCTGTTGTTCTCAATGCCAGGAGGTGCTCACGATCTGCCACCAAAACTGCGTCTGGACTGCCGGCACCGACTGCAAGTACCGCACTGATTTTGCCATTACGCACGCTCCATAAATGCACGGAATCCTGCGTCGCGGTCACCAGTGTCGCACCATGAGCCGCCAGGCCAACAATGCTCTCGTTCAACGGAATGGATACGGAGCCAACAACCTGAGCTGACGTTAGGTCCCAGATGCGCACGTTTTCATTGCGCCCTACCCGGGCAACGACGTATCGACCAGCAGGATCAAACCACATCCAGTCGCTGTCTTGCGGTAGTGGATCGCCAATATCCATGCCACGATCAAATTCTTCAACGATTACTTGTGAATTAAGGGTCAGATGCCAGGATAGCAATTGACCGGAAACTCCAGTCCTTTCGTCTCGAACACTTAAGCTCCAGGTCCCCTGCAACGACTCTCCGCGCAACTCGGCCAGCTCTCTCGGCTCGAATCGAATGACATCAATTGCCGACGAACTCGAAACGTTAAAATCCAGTTCGACTGTACGACCCGACGGCGCGATAAGTTTCAGCCGTAAATCATCCACCCGGGAATGGCTGACATTAATTGACAATCCGAGTCGATTTGCCCGACCCGTATTATCTACTTCGACCCGTCGTACCAGTGGCACTACATCGAGAGCTGTAATCGACCAGGGTTCCCGCACCTGGATCTCGGCGCCAACCAGTTGTGCCTGTCGCACACTGGCTCCATTGATATAGCTGACGGTACCAGTCCGGCTATCCAGGCTGACGCGATCAAACTCTTCTTTAGGCCTGTGTGACATGACTAGGCGCGGATAATCCTCGCCGACCAATGCCGCTGCCAGCCTGCGACGCTGTGGAGTAGCCTCGGTAAGTGTCTCCAACGCCGCACGTAACGCAGCGTCCCTCTCCTCACCGACCATTTCATTGACAACTTGTCGATCCCAGTAGGCCGCCAACATTTGATTGGCAAACTGATTGTTACCCGTAAAGCGACTGGCATATCCGGATACGGCTAGCATTCGCTCTTCGCTACTTGCATTCAGCGCCTGGCCATCGAGGTAGCCTTTATACAATCGTTCCGCATCCTCAGCGTGCCCAGGAAATGACTTGAGACTGTGATAAGCCGCCCAACCAACATCAAGGTCTTCATTAGACATTGACAACTCGTCAATGTAACTTCGCGGCAAATATTGCGTGTACCAAATCGGCAAAAGCAATGTCACCAGCAGAACTGCAGTACCTACAAGCAAACCGCGTATATGCAGCGGTAGCTGCTGATTGGCCCACTTGGCAGTAAACACGTCACGATAGATACGATTGCGTTGAGTTAATTCACCGGCAACGCTGACGACCACCAGCCCGCTCGATAATAAACGCCTTTGTGCTAACGACGTGTGGTCGAAAACAATTTCGATGCCCTTGGCAATCTTGCCATACAGATTTAGCAGCGCTTCAGATTCTTTTCTGGATTGGGTCAAGCCGCGTTCAATAGAAATAAGGTGCGGCTCGTTATGTAACCCGACGCGACCCGTCAGGTGGGTTCGGACGAGGCGATCAACACCAGCGTCAATATCATCAGCTATATTTTCTCGCGAAACCAGCCGCACAAGCTTTTGTAACAGATACGGCTGACCGCGAGTCCAGTAGAAAACGCGATCGAGTGCCTGCTCTGCCTGCTCCGCCGACATGCCCAGTCGTTCGGTATAGGGATTGATTTCCGCTCGAGTGAAATCATCCAGTACCACTGCTGCACTAACAGCGAATGGCGACGCAAATTCAGATCCTGCAAACGACTGAAGATTGCCTGTCCCGAGCAAAACGAAACTCAGTCTTTCAAATTCACGATCAGTAAGTCGAGCATCAAATGCCGCTCGAACGCTGGCCAGAAAATGGCCCGCAAAAGGCAACTCTGCAGCGCTTTGAATTTCATCGACAAAAACGACAATTTGCTTTGAAGTTTTCCGCAAAATTACTTCGACGTAAAACTCGAAAAGGCGTTGCCGATTACTCAAGATTGATCGATCATGCCACCAGCTCTGCAAATCAAATTTAATACGCAACTGTCGCAATAATCGATAAGCAATCGTGTAATACCAGCGACCTGCATCCGCTGAACCGCCGCGTGCTCCGATTTGAGCGAGATCAATGATCGCCACCACGCAATCTTGCTCCTGTAGCTCAGCAGCAATATTTGCCAACAGGCTCGTTTTTCCCGAGCGCGGCGGGGCCAGAACGTATACATAATGACCGGCTTGAATATGTTCAAGCACTTCCGTATCTGCAGTGCGCTGCAGATAACTCTGATGCGTCGCAGGTAAAGAAGCGTTAAACGCAAAAAAATCAGAGTTGTCAGCACTGCCGGAATCGGAGGATTTTTCGTAACTGTCAGTCATCGATTCAATTTCTACAGATCTCGTCGTTAATTACAGTCGTCCAAGTGTAAAGGCGAGAGGCGGCCGAAGCTATACAACAGGCAGGCATTACTCCCGGATGGGTCGCCAAAAAATGCACTGGCAACGATTAATTCCTCTGCTAAAGCGCCATGTGGAAGGCTGTCTGGCATTCAAATACCTCTGTAGCATATGAGCATCCAGGTGACGGTAACATCCTGTATAATCGCGCCAATTCACTCAATATGGAGCTATTTAATTGGATTTCTGTAATCAGCATAATCTTGTCGTCCCCGAAAATGCGGGTGCGGAGCGACCTTTTGGAATCCGTGTGACCTTGCCGGCACAAGACACCTTTAAAAAGTTGCTGGGGGACAATTGGGAACAGCTGCATT
Organism: Woeseiaceae bacterium; assembly: GCA_024640365.1. Lineage (GTDB taxonomy): Bacteria > Pseudomonadota > Gammaproteobacteria > Steroidobacterales > Woeseiaceae > JAHEFE01. Next base: position 91,890 of record JAHEFE010000118.1, read on the forward strand.
GGTACGCGACCGAACAGGAGCGTGACAGTGCTTATGAACACATGGCTGAACGCCACGGATATTATCGCGTGGGCGACAATCCAAGCCAGATTCTCGAAAAAACGACGCGCTAGCTAGCGCGGCGGAGCACCAAGGAAAAGGTAAAAGCTGGTCTCGCCGCCTTCCGCAAAGCCGGCCGCCAGAAATAGTGGACCAAAGAATGTGTCCAGGCCGGTGAAGAGACTGCCATTGAAAATTAATGTCTGGGCATTGATATCGGAACGATTTTGCCAGACATTACCCGTCTCGAGCGACCCGCCCAGATACCAGGGCAAATCAAACACACCGCCACCGGTTTCACCCATGCGACGATAATAAACCATGCGAGCGACTCCAGCGTGCGGCCCACTTAACTGCCCTCGGCTCAAACCGGACAAATTAAGAAATCCACCTAGGGGGAAGTATTCTTGAATCTGAGTATCCGATTGTATCGTTGAGCTCAAATTCAGTCCCAACTGAAAAGTATTCTTACCAATACTTTTCACCGTCGTCATATCCGCATGTACGGTATCAAAATCGCTATAAGCACCGAGCCCGCTGCGCGACATACTCCAATCCAGATCAAGTCGAGAACCCTTGGTCGGGAAATAGGCATCATCAAGCTTGTCATAAGCAAAGCGGGTAAAAAAACCACCTGTTTCGAAATTAATACTTGGCTGCAAGGGATCACCAACCCTGACATTTGCACTGCCTGTGCCGCGGCGCACACCAAATCGAGCCTCGCCCCAACGACCCAGCTCTCGCCCAAAGTCCAAACCAATCTCGGACTTGCCGACGCGATACTGATTGATGACATCGCTGCCTGAAAACTCATTGAGGTTCCACTGCTCAAACTGCATACGTGGAGCAACGAAATACAGTGAATTGAAACTCAGCGGCTGGTAAAACTCGGAGAATAGCAACGGCTCGGTCCCCAGTTGCACATCGGTACGCCATTCTGCCCCCAGGGCATTGATACCCGTGCGGGTATAGCGAGCAGCGGCATTGAAGCCGGCCGATCCTTCAAAATCATCTTCAAGCGATAATCCGATTTGCAGATAATTAGGGCCCCAGCTCTTGGAGCGCGCGGTAAATTCGACACCAACCTCGCCATCTCGTTCGACAACCTGGTAGTCGACCTGCTCATACAATTCGAGGCCATAAATACGAGACGCATCTTCCGCCAATATCGCAGGATCGATCCGTGTACCCGCGTGCGTTCTAAGCCTGGCCTCAAGCACTCGTGATGACAATGGACCGTCGTCAATTACGTGCACAAATTCCGCTTTGGGCGGTATCCGGCGATTCTGTTGCCTGGCTGCGACCAGGGAATTGAAATCTTGTTCAGATATGGCAAGACGCTGTAACTGATTGGCAACTTTCCGGGTAGCCTCTTGTCCTGGCGCAATCAACTCATTTAACTGACTGAAGTCAGTGGATGCATAATTACCAAGCTCCGGCCGAATCAGGACGTCGCCATCCGACAGGCTATCCAGCTGACGCCGCGTTTCGCGGCGAATCAGGATCGTCAGCATTTGTTCCGTCACCCCGAGCGCTGACTGCAACTCGGTTGGCTTGTAAAGTGGAAACTCGACATCCACAGCAATAATGACGTCAACATCCATCTCGCGTATCGCCTCGACCGGGACGTTACCCACGAGGCCGCCGTCAACCAAAGTCCAGTCGCCGACAACAACAGGCGCAAAAATTCCAGGCGCCGACATGCTTGCGCGCATTGCCAGTACCAAGTCGCCTTCTTTAAGTTCGCGCGCCTCTCCCGTCACCAGGTCGGAAGCCACTGCTCTAAACGGAATTGGCAGCCGGTTGAACTGCTTGATATGAGATACCGGCAATAACTGCTGGCGCAGGATGAGGCTGAGTTTTTGCCCCTGGATAATGCCGCGCGGTAATTGCAGGGACCCGCCTTTAATGCCGACGTCAAACTTTACCAGGAACGATTCGTCATCCTGTTTGCGGCGAAAAGACAAGTCCTCCCGTTTCGAGTCGTCGTTAAAAGCATCGGCCCAATCGATCGAATTCATCAATTTCTCGATCTCGTCGGGGGTCATTCCGGAGGCATACATTCCTCCCACAATAGCGCCCATGCTCGTGCCCGCGATCGCGTCTACCGGAATATGCAAGCGCTCGAGCTCTCGCAACACTCCAATATGCGCGGCGCCGCGCGCACCGCCACCGCCCAGCACCAAGCCGACGCGCAACCGCTCACCAGTGGTTGGTAACTCTTCTGCAAGCACCGCCGCAGAAACAAGCAGCAACAACATTGACGGTGCTTGAATGGCGATCATTTTGGCGACTTTTGATAGCAACTATGGCGCTCCGGAATACAAGTCTCATTATTGATTATAATGCTGCAATTCGTATTTAAATGCTGTAGTTCCTGACTGTCTGTTAAAAACCGACAGGGAGTGGCGCTAGGCAGCGATCTCTCATTCATGCGACGATTCTCTTTTTTGCAGGCCAACATCCAGAATGCGCAATAATTCACCACAAAGCTTTTTTCTGCTTGCGCTGCTGACACTTACTTCTACCACGGGCCTTGCGACCGAGCTTGACGAGATCGTCGTCACCAGCCAACGTCGTGACGCCAGTCATTGGCTGCACAAAGGCAATATTGACCGCATCAGCCAATCCCGGATCAGGCAAGAAGGACACCAACACATCAGTGAGCTGTTGGTGCAAGTGGCAGGCGCCTGGATCAATCGCGGCAGCGGTCAGGAGCACCTGACAGCGCTGCGCTCGCCCATTCTCACCGGTGCAGGTTCCTGCGGAGCGTTTTTGATGCTGGAAGATGGCATCCCGGTTCGCCCGAGCAGTTTTTGTAATGTGAACCAGTTTCTGGAACTGAATACCGAACAGGCCGAGTCAATAGAAGTCATCCGAGGACCGGGCTCCGCGCTGTACGGATCAAATGCACTGCACGGGATATTCAATGTATTACTGCCCGAACCGAGTCCGGACATTGGCAGTAGTGCCGCCATCGAATTCGGCAGCTATGATTATTATCGAATGCGGACAACGCTGCCGCTCGGGGCACACCAGGAACATTTACTCCAGGCAATTATCAACAAGGACTCCGGGTTTCGTCAGGACTCTGGCGAGCAGCAGGCAAAACTCAACTTCAAGTCGAGGTCGACTGTTTTGAACGGCGACCTCGTGACAGCTTTCAGTTTGACTGATCTTGACCAACGGACAGCCGGGTTTATCTCTGGCGAGAATGCCTATCTTGACCCCACGCTGCGGCGCAGTAATGAAAACCCGGACGCTTACCGACTTGCTCAAAGCCAGCGACTTTACGCCATCTGGAAGAAATCTCTCGACTCAGGAATAGGCATAGATTTGCGTCCTTATTTGCGTCACTCGTCGATGAATTTTTTGCAGCACTTCCTGCCTGGCCAACCCGTTGAAAAAAATGAGCATTTGAGTGCAGGAACACTGCTAACGATCAACTGGCAAAGTAAATCGACGCAATGGACGGTCGGCACTGATTTGGAATGGAGCGACGTTCAATTATTGGAAATACAGGACAAACCGACGAATGGTTCCGACTATCTTGTCGAAACGCGACCCGCTGGAAAGCATTACGACTACCGGGTAAACAGTTACAGCATTGCCCCCTTTCTACTGGCGGAAAAACAGCTTGGTGACAAACTGGCAATCAACCTCGGCGTCCGCCTCGAATACCTTGAGCACCACTACGACAACCGTATGCAGACAGGCAACACTCGCGATGATGGTTCGCTCTGCGGTTTTGGCGGCTGCCTCTACACCCGCCCGGCCGACCGCCACGACAGCTACTTCAACCTCGCGCCGAAGTTTGGCGTCAGCTACGCGCTGAATGACCAGTGGATATCATTTGCGTCATTGGCACGTGGTTTTCGCGCGCCCCAGTCCACAGAACTGTATCGACTGCAAAGCGGACAACTTTCCGCAGACCTCGACTCCGAATCACTGGACAGCCTTGAACTTGGGCTGCGTTACCGCAACAGCGCCTGGTATACAGAAAGCAGCGTATTCGTCATGCGCAAGCAAGACAGCACTTACCGCGATGCAGAGTCTTTTAACGTTAGCGATGCCAAGACACGTCACTATGGCATCGAATGGAATGCGTCTGGCGAGTTATCTAATTACCTGCACTTGAATGTGAATGCCACGTACGCAGTGCACCAATACGATTTTGACCGTGTCGCAAGTCGCGGCGAGACCTTTGTTAGCGGCAACGACGTCGATACCGCCCCTCGCTGGCAGGGCAGCTCTGAGCTGCAATGGCATCTTGCCGATAACAGCCATTTGGCGCTGCAGTGGATCTATTTGGGACACTATTTCGCAGATGCTGAAAATCAATTCAGCTACCCTGGACACCGACTCTGGAATTTACGAGGACAATTTGGGCTAGGCGACCATGTATCGCTGACTTTGCACCTGAAAAACCTCGCTAACAGCTACTATGCCGACCGCGCCGACTACGCTTTCGGAGAATTTCGCTATTTTCCGGGTCATGGCAGAGAAGTCTTTGTCGAGATCGCATGGCAAGACTAGCCTCTCGGTTTATACTGCTTGGGTAAGCCTTGCAAATCGCTCATAATCAACCGCTGATTCTGAACATTTCATTGTAGTTAAGATCGCGATACACCTGTATTACCTGTAACGGCAGTTGTCCGCAGGGCAGCCAACAGGAATACAGCTCACGGTAATAACTTCTTTGCATGGACAGGCCGTGATGGCCATTTGTAGCAATCATCGGATTTCCTTCAAAAAAGAATACGGAGCTAGTTATGTCTGAACCAACTTTGATCGCCCCGGAAGGCGGCGCCAAAATCACCATCAAGAACGGCACTCTGACCGTGCCGCCAAACCCGATTATTCCTTTCATCGAAGGTGACGGCACTGGACGTGACATCTGGCGCGCAACAGTCCGCATTCTTGATGCGGCAGTTCATAAAGCCTATGGCGGCAAGCGAAAAATTCACTGGATGGAAGTGTACGCCGGTGAAAAAGCCAATAACCTTTTTAATAGCTGGCTCCCGGACTCCACTGTTGAAGCCTGTCGTGAATATTTGGTCTCCATCAAAGGGCCATTAACTACACCGATCGGCGGCGGCATCCGTTCACTCAACGTCGCATTGCGCCAACTGCTGGACCTGTATGTCTGCCTGCGCCCCGTGCGCTGGTTCGAAGGCGTGCCATCACCCGTTAAAGCCCCTGGCAATGTCGATATGGTCATCTTCCGTGAAAATACGGAAGACATTTATGCGGGTATCGAGTTCGAAAAAGGCAGCGATCAAAACGCGAAGTTCCTCAAGCTTTTCAAAGAAAATTTCCCTGCTGAGTTTTCAAAGATCCGGTTCCCCGGAACATCCGGCATCGGCATCAAAGCCGTCTCCCAGGAGGGTACAGAACGCCTCATGCGTGCCGCCATTCAATATGCTGTTGCGAATGGTCGCAAAAGTATAACCATGGTCCACAAAGGTAATATCATGAAATACACCGAGGGCGCCTTCCGCAATTGGTGTTACGAACTCGCAGAACGTGAGTTTCCTGAAAACACATACACCTGGGATCAATGGGAAAGAACACGCGCCGAGAAAGATACAGCCGCCGCCAATACAGAGCAGGAAGCCGCTCTTAAATCGGGCAAGGTGTTAATCAAAGATGCCATCGCCGACATCACCTTGCAGCAGGTATTGACGCGGGCAACAGAATTTGACGTGATCGCAACCATGAATCTCAATGGTGATTACTTATCAGACGCACTTGCAGCACAGGTCGGTGGCATCGGCATTGCGCCCGGTGGCAACATCAACTACGTCAGCGGTCATGCGATCTTTGAAGCCACGCATGGCACCGCCCCGAAGTATGCTGATCTTGATAAGGTGAACCCTGGCTCTTTGACGCTCTCAGGTGAAATGATGTTACGCTACCTGGGCTGGACCGAGGCAGCCGATTTGATCATCAAATCTATGGACGCATCGATCGGACAGAAGAAAGTCACTTATGACTTTGCCCGCCTGATGGATGGCGCCACTGAAGTCAAATGCAGCGAATTTGCCGATGTGATGATAGGCAATATGTAAGAAAACATTCGACGCCGACTGCGATCGTTTGTTTTTAGCGATCGCAGTCGACCGAGGATGTTGAAAACCCCAATGCCAGACACCATCAACGCTAAAAACTTCGCCACCCAAATCGTTGATGCTTTCAACAAATATAACGACGATTTCAAATTAATCACGCAAAAGGCGCGGGAGCGATTTGAAAACCGCGACTGGATAAGCAACCAGGAAGACGCCGCAGAGCGCATAGACTTGTACGATGATTCCGTTAATCGCACGGCCTATTTTTGTAAACGTGATCTTGGTGAAAGAAAATTCGACAAAGAGCTCTGGGCTGATATTCGCGATGAATATGCCCGGCAGATTGCCAAGTTTCCTGACAGTGAATTCTTCAAAACTTTCTTCAGCTCCATAACCAGGCGTGTCTTTACAACCATTGGAGTCGACCCACAAGTCGAGTTCATTGCACTCGACATTGAGCACAACTCTGCAACCGCCGGTAATGCCATACTGCGGACTTATCGCAATCGCGGTGAATTGCGCTACCTCTTTGATGAGTTACTCGCCGACTATGAGCTGACGGCGCCCTACCGCGACATTGAAACTACGATTCGCTTCGTCAGCGCTGAGGTTGACGCCTTTTGCAGCGCCAACATGGGGCACGCAAGCGTCAAGCAAATCAGTATGCTGGAAGCCATATTCTACCGGGGAACCCGTGCGTGCCTGGTCGGTAGAATCGAGGGCGACGGCTGGTCCACGCCAATGGTCATCGCCCTAAAAAATATGGACGAAGGGATAATGGCGGATGCTGTACTCCTATCGCTGAACGATGTCAGTACTTTTTTTGGTTTCACCCGATCGTATTTTCACGCCGATATTGAAAGTGTTGGCGCGACTGTAAATTTCCTTAAATCCCTGATGCCGAGAAAATCAATTGCCGAACTGTATACGGTTCTCGGTCGTGCAAAACAAGGTAAAACCGAGCGCTTTCGATCATTAATCCGGCACCTCGAAAACTCCACCGATCAATTCATTATCGCCCAGGGCGATAAGGGCATGGTCATGGAGGTATTCACACTGCCGTCTTATGACCTGGTCTTTAAGATCATTCGTGACCGCTTCGCTTTTCCAAAATCAATCAGTCGCCGGGGAGTAATGGAAAAATATGAGCTTGTTTTTCGTCGCGACCGAGCTGGTCGACTGGTGGATGCCCAAGAGTTTCGGCGCTTACAGTTTAACAAGGACCGTTTCTCTGAAGAATTAATGACGGCCCTTCTTACGGAATGTGCGGATACCTGCCGGCTAGAGGGCGACTATGTAATTATTGAACATCTGTACATGGAAAGGCGACTGCGGCCGCTCAATCTGTATCTTCGCGAAATGCCAGCGGAGGAATCCCGATTGGCCGCGATTGATTATGGGCAGTCAATTCGCGATCTAGCCAATAGCAATATATTTGCAGGCGACCTATTGCTGAAGAATTTCGGCGTCACCCGCCAAGGTCGTGTGATTTTCTATGACTACGACGAATTGTGTCTCGTAACTGAGTGCAATTTCCGGCGCCTGCCTGAACCACGTGACGAATTTGAGGAAATGAGTTCAGATGCGTGGTTTTATGTTGGTCCAAACGACATTTTTCCGGAACAATTTGTTAACTTTTTAGGCTTTCCGGATGAGGCCAAGGCTGCCTTTATGGAATATCACAGTGAAATACTGGATTCCGACTACTGGAATGACCTGAAGCGGCGCCTCGCGTCAGGCGAGGTAATTGATGTCCTGCCTTATGCCCCGCGTTTGTGGACCACACATCATGGCGGCGGAATCTATCCGGCAGGCGTGCGAGAATTACAGGAAGAATCAGACTGAAGGTTTAAGACGTGCGTTGTAGTTCTTAAGACCATCAATCTCTTGTGCCAATTCTGAAGCGCTCCACCCCAGTTCTTTCCCTGCCAGTGAAGCGACTGCGTTTGCGACTTCGTCTCCCATGTCCTCTGCCAGGCCAACCATTAAACGACGATGCATTATATCGATGAGGTTAATTGCAAATTCATGGCGAATTACGAAAGGAACTTCCGCTGCCAAAACTGAATTGGCCGTATCCAGCGATTGTCCCAACGTAGCGTCTTCCTCAAGCAACTTCACGATATACGCGGCCCTACCGCCATAGATAGACAGAATTCTATCGACACCGGTACGGGATAAATTCGTTTGTTTGCGCAGTAGACGGCGTGCTTTGTCAATTTTTCTGGCCCCAGGCAATGGCGTCTCAGACGTAGTGCACGGCAGGTTACCGGTTCCCCGCAGTTTGATTACGAGATCTACGGCTTGCTGCGACAGGTTCCTGTAAGTAGTCAGCTTGCCGCCGATAATTGAAATCAATCCTCGCGCAATCTTTGCTTCATGACGAATGATATGACGTCTCGTAATCGCCGACTCGGGACCATCCGCGCGATATGGCAGAGGCCTTACCCCTGAATACGTGTAGTGAATATCACGTGGCTTTAATTCAGCCTCCGGGAACACGCGGTTCGTTTCGTTCAGTAGGTAACTGATTTCCGCACGGCTGGCATGTGCGTCAGCCGGATCTTTTTGGTAACGGATGTCTGTGGTTCCGATCAGATACTGGCCGTTCCACGGAATAATAAAAAACGGTCGACCATCAGAATGTGCCTCAACATAGAAGGCGTCATGTGGTGCCCCGTCGAAATGACCAACAATGATATGGCTGCCCTTGGTACCACCCATTAAACGCGGCAGTTCCAAGAGGGTAGTGGCCAGTACTCGATCGACCCAGGGGCCGGCGGCATTGACTACGATATCCGCTGCCGCAACGATTTCCTTCTGCGTGATCCGGTCACGATAACGGACGCTCTCCACTTTGCCATTAACAACATCGATGCCGGTGACAGGTGAATACGTTTTAAGCACAGCTCCCGAAGCCACCGCGGCCGCAACGTTTTCAACGACCAGCCGTTCGGCGTAAGTCACTTGAGCATCGTAATACTGAACACCACCGCGCAAGCCAGTGGGATTCAACCCAGGTTCCAGTCCCAACAGGCCTCGACGACTCAACATGCGGTGGCGTGGCAATGACTTCCCCAACGACAGCAAGTCATAAGCAAGCATACCCGCCTTTATGAGCAATGGCCCGCGCCGTCCTCCTCTATAAAATGGGATATTGATGCGGATTGGTTTTACCAGATGACTGGCCATTTGCCGCAGATAACGCCGTTCGTGCAGGGATTCATAAACCAGAGACAGCTCACCAAATTCCAAATAGCGCAAGCCGCCGTGAATCAGTCTGCTAGACCAACTTGTCGTGCCACTTCCTATATCGCCCTGCTCCAGCAACAAAACTTGCAGACCACGGCTGGCAGCGTCACGCGCAATGCCCGCACCATTGATACCGGCACCGATTATTATTAAATCGAAATGATTTTCGGTCACGCTCACAATCCGTTCTATGCGCTGCTCACAATGCTACCAAGATACCACGAGCGGCCAACCGAACGGCCCGAAATGTCAGCGTAAATCAGGCGGCAACCCTGTTGCGACCCTCGTCCTTGGCTCTGTACAACTGCTCATCGGCCGCACTCAGAATTGTCGTACGACGGGAATCCGAGTCGGTGCTCGCCAGACCGAAGCTCAGAGTAACCTGTAGATCGTCGACAATTGAAGACCAGTCCGCGGCTTCTACCGCCGCCCGCAACTCCATACAAATCTGGGTCGCCATTTTTTTATCAGTACTCGGAAAGCAGATGAGAAATTCTTCGCCGCCGTAGCGAGCTATCATGTCGGAATTTCGACAACGCTCACTTAGCAAGTCCGCAATCCGGCGCAGTACTTCGTCACCGGCGGCATGCGAAAAGCGGTCATTAATTCTTTTGAAATGATCTACATCCGCGAGCGCAACGGTAAATTCAACATCATGCCGCCTTGCGTAACTGAGCTGTTGCTTCAGATATTCATCGGCGTAACGACGGTTGAACAGACCAGTCAGAGTGTCGTGTGTAGCCTGTTGCTGAAGCTCCCGAGACTTTTGCCGCAATTGCCTGGTGCGATAGTCAACCAAGGCTTCAAGGCGAAAACGCATGTCGGAGAAGCGCTTTAAGAACAACATGCCGGCACCCAGGATCAACAGCAGCAGTATGAAGATTGACGGCTCCAGACGCACGTAAACAATCGCCACGAGCACCGCAATAACGGTCGAACCAAGCTCTATACCCGTGGTAAACAATGTCACCATCGAATGGAAGCCACCACCACGGATAAAGTAGATAAAAGACATCCCAAGATCGTTGACGAATTGCATTGTGACAGCCAATACCAACAAGTACTTCACGGCATGCCAGTCAAGCGTACCCAGAGGTACCACTCCGCCCAGGCCGACGTATAGTGACCCGCACCCATACGTCAGTAGCGTCATCAATCCAGCGTTATGAAATACGGCTGCCAACACCGACCCTGGCGAGACGCCTTTTCTCAGCCGGTGCCACGGGTAAAGGAAAGAGGCAAGCCCCATCACCAGGGCAGCGTCTAGCGGACCAAGCACAAGTACCGCGGAAACCTGCGCGACCCGGTCAAATGAAACATGCCCGAAACTGGGATGAGGGAAGCCCACCGCAATGGTGAACAGGCAAAATACGAGGAAGAATCCCATCAGCGGAGGATCCACCATGACCGAATCTACAGGCGCGTAGCTAATAGCGTAGGATATGACAACCGCCGCGACAACGAACAACGCGGCCGCGTAGATAAGATCTATCCGCAGCAGGCTGAACTCATAAGCGGGCGATGTAAATTTCTGTGTCGTATCCATATGTATGGATAATCTTGCACACTTCTGGCGGATTTGGTGATACCTGCTTCACAAATTGGTACACCCGGTCACAAATATGGCTGCACAAGGCGTGCTTTACCTGGGCCACCGCCAAACTACGGCTACTAAATCATTATTGAGTACCGGAACCAGCAGCAAAAGAACTAAGGTGAAGCGATGAGATAAGCTAGTCGGCGGGACCTGGACTTGCCACCCTCAAATACTCCGGGTCACCTGTTGAATCCCGGTCGCCTAGTTGGTTTTGTCTTCAGAAGCTCGGTATTCCGACAGGAATCGAGTAAACCATGCAGATGACGGTTCAGCGGGTTGATCATGACATTGAATCATGTAGAGCTTTCCGGTCCACGAGCTCTTGCTCGCCAAGCGCTCAATGAATTCTTCAGTTGTGGAAAAATAGCGGGCCCCGCGGCGACGTTTCATTTGCAAGTGGTCTACTGCATCGGCCGAAGAATGGCTTTTGCCATTGCGAATAAATACGCAATCACTGCTAGCAACGGTAGCCAGTAAATAATCAATCTCGACGGTCGCATCTTCGGTTTCCGCAAATGCCGTCAGCATGGCGAAAAAGGAAATTAGCAACAAGCAACTCTTGAGTATGGTTGACTGGCTCATATCAAGCTTAACGTAACGATAATTGGATTATGATCGGAACTCTCAACCACTGGCGTCCGCGCGTCCAGAACCTTTAGACCACGGACATAAATGTGGTCAACGTGTTTACCAAAAAACGTGGTACGCCGATCATCATTGAACGTCAAAGAAACGAGGTCAAGGTCAGTAGCCAGTGCATCCACAAGCTTCTGTCTTCCACCGCGCCATGTATTTAAATCGCCTGACAAAATGACCGGTCCCTCGTGATCTTCGATGGCATTTGCGATTTGCGCTAACTGCTCATTAAACGCTGCCAGACCAAGAGTGAAGTTGATCGCATGAATATTTACAACCGCCAAAGTTTGCTCCGTATTTGTCAGTGCATACTCGGTAATATCAGTCGCCTTGTCCGACCGTAACCACGGCTCCTGTTCTCGCAGGTGACACTGCGCCAGAGATTTTGATGAGCTCAAGGTCATTACGCCTGTCATAGCCGTTGACGACTGATAGCCCCGGGCAAAAGACCAGTAACGAGCCCCATTCTGATTGTTTAAGGCATAACTGTCGGCAGCTGCTTCCTGCAGTAATACGAGATCCTGATTGGAGGCTAACCTTTCAAAATCCCCCAGCCAGCCGCGCCCGGATTCTTTCTGCACATTCCAGCTCATTAGCCGGATACGATCTGCGCTGAGTCTGTCAGCCGTTGGACTTGCCGGCAATGCAATCAGCGTTTTACAGTTCCCTGCATCGTTGGCCAGACCATTCGTCGATTGTCCGAAAGCAGCGTCGGACGCGACCTCCGGTCGCAACTTGTTTGGTGCACAACCACTGATCAGCACGATGACGAGGGCCGCAAGCCAGGTTGCGGCACAAGTGTCTAAATTAGTTAATCTGTTACCGGGTTTATGCAACTACCGAACCTCTATATTTGGTGAGCGGACTAAACGTCCGCGGAGCGCATTCTAACGCGGGATTAGAGGCTGGCAAGGAGATTTTGTTCCAAAAAGTTGCAGAATGGCGTCAGCGCAGGCCTGGCGCTGTCACCTGGCACATCCGACCGATCACGCTGAACCGAGATCCTCGCTGCGAATCGACAGTACAGGGCACTTTGATTTGCGCAGTACGGCTTCAGTCGTGCTGCCGAAAAATACATGGCTTAACCCTGTATGGCCGTGTGTGGTCATCAAAATTAAAGCGGCATCCATATCTTCAGCGTGGCGCAGAATTTCAATGAATGGAACACCAACGGCTACTTCGCTATGTGCGCCTTCGACGTCAGCCATATTATCGGCGATAAACTGATTCATCTGTTTTTTCACCGCCTCTACCCGTTCTTCAATAGGCGGCAACTGCACCATTGTTCCCCAGCCAGCATCATACGTGTAGATTTTTGGATCATGTACGACATACAAACAATATACCGAGGCATCCAACGCCTTGGCCATTCGTTTTACCCAGGGAAGCGCCTGTTTCGAGAGTTCGGAAAAGTCCGTCGGATACAGGATTTTTGCACGTTTTTTGGTCATCACTACGTCCTCTTTCTAATGTAGAAAACGTACCAGCATAATCCTGCAAGCGAGACTCTTTGCGGATCCGTAGATTTACTTACCGCGATGGTATGCATCGCTGCTGAATTGTCTTGAAAAATCTCCAATTTCTGCTTGTCGAAAATTTACGGCTGCACCTATTGATCTATGTCACCAAATTGGAGCGCGGCGAGCTTGCCGTACAATTCATTACTGCTCGTCAGGCTTTGGTGAGTGCCAATGGCAACGATGCGACCATGATCCATGACAACAATCCTGTCTGCCTTTTGCACGGTCGCCAGGCGGTGCGCGATGATAATCGTCGTGCGCTCCTGCATCAGGGTGTTCAACGCCTTCTGAATTAGACTTTCGCTCTCCGCATCCAGGGAACTAGTCGCTTCATCCAGCAGCAGTATGGGCGGATCTCTGAGAATCGCCCTGGCAATCGCGATGCGCTGGCGTTGTCCTCCCGATAATCGTGTGCCGCGCTCTCCGAGAAAAGTGTCGTAACCCTCAGGCAGTGCGTCAATAAATTCCGCTGCCGCCGCCGCTCGCGCTGCTCGTTTCACGTCCGCATCACTCGCGCCCGCCCGTCCATAACGAATATTCTCCAGGGCACTTTCCCCAAATAGTACGGTGTCCTGCGGTACGAGCCCTATTTGTCGGCGAAACTCCTCGAGATTGAGCTGGGTAAGATCATGACCATCAATACAAATGCGCCCGCTTTGCGGGTCATAGAAACGTAGCAGCAACTGAAAGCTGGTGCTTTTGCCAGCGCCAGAGGGACCGACGATAGCAACTGTTTCCCCCGCTTCGATTTGCAGCGAAAAATCATCAAGTGCCGACGTATCGGGCCGCGACGGGTAACAAAAGCTGACGCGCTCAAAACTGATGCGTCCTTTAACTCTCGCAGGTAACCTGGCTGGCTGACGCGGCGCGACGATGGCCGGAGTAGCCGACAGCAATTCGGTGAGGCGTTCCATGGCACCCGTTGCTCTTTGCACCTCACCCCACAACTCAGTTAATGCGGCCGCCGATGAGCCAACAAACAAGGCGTAAAAAAGAAACTGAGCCAATTCGCCTGTTGTCATTTCACCTGCCACAACCGATCGCGCGCCAAGCCACAGAATCAACGTGATCGCACCAAATACGAGGCCTACGCCGAGCGCAGTCAACGTGGCGCTCAGTCGAATACGGCGGGCCGCAGCCTGGAAACTCGCCATAACAGCGTCAGCGTATCTATTACCCTGCATTCGCTCCAGAGTGAAGGCCTGCACAGTCTGGATCGCATTGAGTGTTTCGCCCGCCAATCCTCCCGTATCTGCCACCCGATCCTGGGCATGGCGAGATAACGTGCGGACTCGTCGTCCTATAATAATCAGGGGCAGAATCACGATCGGCATTGCTATCACAATGTAGAGCGTCAACTTACCGCTCGTAACCGTGAGCAAGATCAATCCACCGACAACATTCAGAAGAGAACGCAAAGCAATCGACAAACTCACACCAGCAATCGATTGCACCAGCGTCGTATCAGTGGTCAATCGGGACAATACCTCGCCTGTTCGTGTCACCTCGAAAAACGTCGGGTCCATGTATATGACACGTTTGTAAACAGCCACACGAATATCGGCGACCACTCTTTCGCCCAACCAGGTCACGAGATAAAAACGCAACGCTGCAAAACCACCAAAGACCAATGCAATCACCAGGAACCAGCCAAAATAGCGGTTGATCGTGGCGACATCATTGGCCGCAAAACCGTTATCAATCAGTTGCCGCAACGCGAGAGGCAAGGACAACATCGCTGCCGCCGCGATCAACAGAGCAAATAGCGCAGCTACCAAAGTGCCCTTGTACGGACTTATAAACGGCAGCAATGCTCGCAGTGGCTGCAAGGGTTTATTAATTGCTATTTTGCCGTCATCCCTTTTGTCAGTTCCGCCTGTCATATGTACTCGTCCACCGCCTGCTCAGTAATGAAGCTAACTGTACACGGATTTATGCGCATACGGGTCGCTGGCAACGATTGTTACACCGCTGCACCCTGTGTATTCTCAATTGACGACGATAAAAAATTCGCAGCAGCAAGGATCATCCATGCGTCGCAAAATTAAATGGCAACGAACTGTAGTAATAATAATCGCATTGGCCATGTGTGCTTGTTCAAAACAATCGGCGGACGAAACCTCCGGTGCCCCTGCGGCGACCGTCAGCAACCTGGAAAAACAGCTGGCCAGCGCAACACGACCTGACGCTGACAAAATTCGTGATGCCACGCGAAAACCGGCAGAAGCATTGTCTTTTCTTGGCCTTGAGTCAGGTATGCGGGTGGTGGACATCATTGCCGCAGGCGGCTATTACACTGAGGTCCTGTCCATCGCTGTAGGCCCGTCAGGATCTGTGGTTGCTCTCAACCCCCCTGGCGTCATGTCCATGAACGACGGCCTCTACGAGAAACAACTCACAAGCCGACTGGCAGCGGGACGGCTACCGAACGTGACCCGACTGGACAAAGATCTCGCTGAAATCAGAACAGCAGACGGACCCTTTGACTTCGCTCTCATAGCGCTCAATTTTCATGACATCTCTAACAACGCGGGAGTACGCGGCGCAGAAAATGTATTACGCATTGCCTATACCCTGCTAAGACCCGGTGGTGTACTTGGTATTATTGACCACAACGGCAATCCTGGAGCCCAAAACGCGCCGTTGCACCGACTAGACAAAACAGTGATTTACGATTCAGCCGCCGCCGCAGGACTCGTAGTGGAAGCAGAAAGCGATCTGCTTGGACAACCGGATGATGATCACACACTGTCCGTTTTTGACCCCAGAGTACTCGGCAAGACAGACCGGTTCCTGCTGCGCCTGAGAAAGCCGCAGGAATAATTCCTGCAAGACAAGCGAATTTTAAACCTCAGCACGCATGATTTCGGAAAATAGCGCGCGATCTACATTGCCACCGCTCAGAACGACGGCTGTCGTTTTTCCTCGCAGGTCAACCTTGCTCGCCAGCGCGGCGGCCAAGGCAACTGCACCGCCCGGTTCCACGACCAACTTAAGATTAGAGAACGCAAAACGCATGGCGGCGCCGACTTCCGCATCCGTCACTGACAAGCCTCCTCGCAGCAACTTCCGGTTAATTTCAAAAGTCATACGACCTGGCGTCGAAGCCTGCAACGCATCGCAAATTGAACGCGCACTGGCCAAATTGAAGACTCGTTCACCTGCCTGCAATGAACGCGCTGTATCATCAAAGTCGGTCGGCTCGACGGCGTAAACATCACAATCCGGGAAGAGCGCCTTGATCGCGATAGCGGAGCCGGAACTGAGCCCACCACCGCCACAACAAATAAGTACCTGATCGAGCGCAAGGCCCTGTTCTTGTGCCTGCCGTGAAAGCTCCAATCCCACCGTACCCTGACCCGCAATAATGTCGGCATGATCGTAAGACGGTACCAACTCGGAGCCGCGCTCTGCCGCAATCGCACGTGCAATTGCTTCGCGGTCACCGGTATAACGATCATAAAGAATGGTCTCACCACCCAGGGCCCGGGTTCTCTCTATCTTTACTACGGGCGAATCCTCAGGCATGACTATGGCGGTACGAATACCCAATAAGCTGCCGGCGGCCGCCACTCCCTGCGCGTGATTGCCGGACGACCATGCAACCACTCCCCGCGCGGCCTGCTCAGCCGTCAAACGGCTCATGAGATTGTATGCACCGCGAATTTTGAATGAACCAGTGAGCTGCAAGCATTCCGGCTTGATCAGGACCTTACCGCCCGCCAAATCGTCCAGCGGCCGAGAAGAAATTAGCGGTGTTGCTACGGCGATGCCTTGCAATCGCTCTGCGGCTGCCTCGATATCAATTAACGTAATCATGCTATCGGCACATCCTTGCCTATCAGGCGTCTGCAATCAGGCGATCAATCTTCGCCGCACAAATGAAATCGTTATCCGACAGGCCACCGATCGAATGTGTCGTATAAATGACGACACAACGTGAATAGCTCACCTTCAAGTCCGGATGGTGCCCTTCTACAGTAGCCACCCAGGCAACCGCATTGGTGAAAGCCATCGTCCTGCCAAAAGCCGGGAAATCAAACTGACGCCGAATTGCCTTGCCATCCGTAGTAATTTCCCAGCCGGAATCGAGCTTACTTAAAAGCGACTTGGCTTGTGCGTCTTTCAAAGGTTCCACACCGCCCTCACAAGGGACGCACTTGCGCTCAACCAACTCAGTCATCGCCAACCCCACTTTATCGACAGTTCAATACACCGACTATAAAACCATGCGCAATGGAATCACAGCTGCAATTTGTACCGACCCGGCGAGTCGGTCATCCCGTAAAAAAAGCCGACCCCAACAGGGCCGGCCTCCAATTGAGCCAAAACTCTTTGCTGTACTCATGGGTTGGCGGCTACCTTCGACTCCTCACTCACGAACAAGCGCAGGCTGACGCGTCGTTGCAGCGCGTAGCTATCCGAGTCTTTGGCAATCGCCGGTGACTCGCCGTGAGAAAAAACAGCGATGCGATCAGCGCTAATACCGCCCGCCAGTAACAGATCACGAACATAAGTGGCCCGGCGACTCGAAAGTTGCTGGTTATATTCGACGTCGCCGCGCTCATCGGCGAAACCATCCAATTGAATCGATACTCCAGGCATGCTCGTGATGATCCCCGCAAGCTTATGCAATCTCTCCGCAGTGTCAGTAACAAGAACATCTTCATTCGTACGAAAAAGCACATCCATCTCAATGCCCGCCTGCAGTAAATCAAGATAATTTGAGTCAGGCGCTGATTGCATGGCCTGCAAATCCAAGCCAAGACGGTTCAACTCCCCATCCAGATCGTTAACCGTTGCTTCAAGATCGCTCACTCTGTTTCTGGAGCCTTGCAACGATCCGCTGAGCGCATCAACCTCGAGTTGCTTACGATGAAAACTGTCGCCGACCTTTACACCGGTTGCGGCACCAATAATAGCGCCAACGGGACCCGCAATGAGTCCACCGATGACCACGCCGGCAGCGACTCCAATGTTTTCTTCTTTCACACTTTCTGCCGCGAGTAATGGCGTTGTAACAATACTGAGTATGAAACTAACCAGGATAATTTGTTTGCGCATGGGATTGCCTCCACTAATTAGGACCGCCACATTGGCTGCCTGTGGAGTCTATTTAGCCGCCTGAAAGCGATGTCGAGCAGTCGGAAAAGTGCCCGATTTGTTATCAATTATGGCGATTTATGGCAGTACCCATCAAAGCATCCCTGAAGACCGCAAGGACGCATTTGCAAGGCAACCCTACCGGTCGTAATCCGTAAGTGCCACGAAAGTACCGCCATTCGTTTCGCAAATCGCCCGCATTAACGCGGCGAAGCGCTGCACGCTGTCGGGAACCGTTCCACGGCCGCGAAAGGCCAGCGGAAAACCAATGGCGTGAATCCGTACCATGCGTTGGCCGTTTGCATCTGGCTGGTTGATGCCATTAATAGTACGAACAACCTGCTCGACCGAGCGACCACTGAAATCGTCGCCAAATACATAGATGCTGATCTTTTTATCAGGCGCATAAAACTCGTTAATGGCGAAGATAATGCCATCAACCGGATTGCTATCACTGAATGGCTTCCAGTTGCGCATGGTCTTGCTAATAATCGCACGACGTCCGGGAGTATCTGGAATCCACTTGCCACTGTACTGCTGAAACATGTACTGGCCGTTATCGTTCATTATTTGCATACCTTTTACTTGCGGGTATGCATCAAGTGTCTCATTTAGCTTTTGTTGAACACGATCCCAGTTGTACTGCTGCATACTGCCGGAGGTATCGATAACGAAAATAATGTATTCGCTATCAACCGGTATGCCGCCCACAGCATCCTCATCGGCGCGCCGATAATAGGGCTGCAAGCGTTTCACTTCAGCACTCAGACGCTGGCGCGCCGCCTGTAAGTCACCTTCATCAACCAACGACTCTGCTGAATTTTTCATTGTCAGCTCGTACTGACCACGCACCTTGTTTAATTCACCCTGGAGTTTCGCCAAATTAACCTTGCTGTCTGAGCGCTGTTCGGCAGCAGAAGTTAAATCGCGATTCAGAATGACTTCCTGACCGCGAATATCAAACAATTCCTCCTGCAGCCTGGCTATTAGTGCCGCCAGATCTTCCGGCGATTCCTCTATCACCGTAGGATCGTAGATCTTGCTCAACACCAGCAACAAAATGACAGCGCCAAACCCGCAACAGATGCAATCGAGAAACGACAGGCTAAAGGCTTCTATGTCTCTTTTACGTTTCATCAGGCGAGCCCTACGGCCAATCCTTGCTAACGCTCATGAACGAACCGCCGGTCTGGTAAGCAAGCATCCAGTAGGCAAGTGGCGCACCATAATCACCCTCCATCGGATACAGCAGCACGTTGACCGGTATACCGCTCGGTATCTCCCGAATAGCGTTGCTGTGCAATCGCTGTCTATCCCGACCGGAGATAGTGCGTTTACTGGAACCTGAATCGTCCATAGTTGGCAATCCATCAACCAGAATAATGACGTTATCGGGGCGCGGCATCATGCTGGAAATCACGCGATAAGCCGCCGCCATATTAGTGCCATTCTGGGGGACCGAACGCCGTAGATTACGCAACGCCTGTTCGAGATGATTGCCATCGTCAACATTCAGCCATACTTTGTCTGTGCCCTCCAATACCGGCGTTGCGCTGGAATTAAAAGTGTACATCTGGAACTGGCTATCGGCCGGTAGTTGCGCCGTTAGCCAATCGACACTGGCAACTGCCTGGCGCCACTTTACTGAACGTAATTTGTCAGCATCCGACATATTGCGTCGGCGAATGATATTGACGAGCTTTTTTCCCAGCATGCTCGCTGAATTATCAATTAGAAACAGTACTCGCTTGCCGCCTACCTTGAGCCCTGTCAAATATTGACGATCGCCCTGACCAACGAAGCTGCGCACCTTGCTGCCCTCAGCCTCCGGATCAGCAGCCATTGCCATCAGGCGTTTTTTCTCTTCCTCA
Source organism: Woeseiaceae bacterium (assembly GCA_024640365.1). Classification (GTDB taxonomy): domain Bacteria; phylum Pseudomonadota; class Gammaproteobacteria; order Steroidobacterales; family Woeseiaceae; genus JAHEFE01. Next base: position 111,979 of record JAHEFE010000118.1, read on the forward strand.
AGTTTCTTGATATCTGACTGCAAATCGTTGATGTGAGTAATTTCTGCAATCGTATCCTGATCGTGCTTTGCCAATTCCTCTTTGAGCTCTTTAATCAATGCGACTATCTGGGCAATCTGACCGTCAGTCGTTACGGTGTCGTCGCGAAGCTCTTCGAGCGTATTTTTTGCCAGTATCAAATTTTTCCGACCCTCAAAAATCTCCAGCTCAATTTTATTGGTCTCGCTACGGGGATTCGTCGGATCCTTGTCATGGGCAACCCGAACCTGGGCATTGATAATCATAAACAACAGAATCACGGCACCAAATCCGCAACTCATGCAGTCGAGAAATGACATGCTGAAAATCTCAAATGAGCGTCTTTTACGCGCCATGATCCTTGCCAACGTTGATCAACAAAAATTCATGTCCTGGCGAACCGACCCGAAGCAGATCGCCACCGCGCAATAATGCCGAACCATCAATTCGATGGCCGTTGAGAAAAGTACCGTAGCGACTAAAGTCCTCAACCGAGCATTGCTGCCCGATGAG
>JAHEFE010000100.1 GCA_024640365.1 Woeseiaceae bacterium
CACGCTCCAGTAATGGATCGACACTAGGAGTTAGTTCGAGCAGCAAGAGAGGCTGCTTTGGTTCAATACCAGCCAGTCTAGCTGATTCCTGGCGAGGGGCTACTTACGGCCAATTGCGGACAAGTAAGAATAGCAGAATAATGTCTGGTCTAACTAGATTGTGGTGGCGCCTCATGAATACCCAAAAGCTCAATGACTGGCTTCAGCTTGTTGGAATGGCAGGTGTAATAGCCTCACTGATATTCGTGGGTCTGCAATTGAGACAAACGCAGAGAATCGCGATGTCGGATGCCTACCAAACCAGAGCCTATGGCTCAGTCGAAATGAACATGGCTACTACGATGTCGCCGAAACTGCTTTCAGCCCAGGTAAAGCTTTGGTCAGGAAAACAGGATCGGTTACAACCCGAGGAAATCGTTGCGCTCGCACACGAGTTCTACGCCAACATGGACACACTCGAAAACAATGAGTATCAATTCAGATCTGGATTTCTCAGCGAAGACCATTGGCTAAAAAACGTTGATCAATTACGGTGCAGATTTTCGCAACCGATTTACCGGGAATTTTGGGAACCGTATGAGTACCGCAAGTCCTTTGCCGAGCTCGTGAATGGCATTATCCGGGATGCTGAACTCAATCCAAGTGACTGTTGGGAGTACGACGAAGGCAGCATTTGGGATTGGGACTGACTGTATACAGCGTCCGGAACGGGTCAATACCGGACAGTTTAGTAGATTCCTGGCGAGTGGCCACTAGCGGCCAGAAGCGGCCGGATTGCATACGGCATACTTGAGCTAATCCGATCTCAATCTGCGCAGAAAGTACACTCGTCGTAACCGCCACCTTCCTTCGGATAAAAGTACGTATCGCAGTGGCCGTTGGGCTCAATCAGAGAAAGTGATTTCGTGCCGGCCCTAGATCGGATCGCTGCCTGACAAGCAGGCTGTTCTTCGTCTTCTAAAGTACCCAGAACCCACTCCCAATCCATATAGTCTAATGTCGCGTGTATTCCACCTATCGCCTGTCCGACTAGCTCGTAGCAACGAAAGTCTTTAGCACTCGCGGCTTTTTCTTGAGCGTCACACACGACAACGATTTCAGCAGTTGTCATCCGGTCGCGCAGGGATGGGTGAATGCTCTTGGTCTCTTCTGGTGTCAGTGGTCTTGCGAGTTTCGCTGCAAAATCAGATGTACCATCCGAATTGAAGTCACCGACGAGAATGCCTTTCACGAAGTCCCCGGGATACTCTCGAAGGGCGGTCTCTCCTTCGTCCCATGGCCCCACGACGTCAATGTGCTCCGGAAAGTTCGTGAGCAAGACCGCCTTCATAAGCTCTGGTTTCGTACTCTGCCCGGCAAATGAAACGCCAATGAGACATGCTAGAGCGATTGATATCGTGGCGAAACGGCTCACAGCTCAACGTCTCCAATGGGTCAATAGCGGCCTCTCTTCAGTTTAGCAGTCTAGGGGCCGGTTTCGACCGGAAGCGGACTCACGACAGCGCGTCAACCCCTCAGCATTAGTTGCTTGGGAGAGTTTCTTCCTCTACTTCAGCGATAATTTTCTCTAATTCCTCGCGAAATTCGGGGCGACCGTCACCTAGCATCGCCTTCATTCGGAACAGCAAAAACGGAGTAGACTGCGCCGCAGTCTTAACCGTCGCACGAACACCTTCCCAGTGTTCCAAAGGCAGAAACCCTTCCTGATACTGGTAGTGTGAATTATCAGCCAGTGCCATGAAAGCGTTTACCTGCAACGTGCCCAGATACATGTCCTGTGCGGTAACAGGCCCAGCCCAGCCATCTACAAAAATTTCTTGATCTGGATCACCAAACGCTGATTTGATTGATGCAGCCATTGCATCAGGACTCGATGCGGCGGCAATGAATGCCTCTGTCGCAGCTGCCGTCCTGGCCTGATAAATCTGAACTCTTGCAATATCGTGCTCTTGTCTAATCTGGAGACCAACGAAAATCAATGAAGCAACCAGTGCGAAAATACCGATTACTTGCATCCAATCATTGAGTTTTGCTGAATCCAATACTCGTCTCCCTCATTTGCGACAGTCCGCTTTGGGTCATTACCAGCCATTGAGTGTATCACCTGGCGGGCGGCTGCTTCCGGCCAATAGCTGCCATTGAATAAAGGTAACTCATTGCGACCTCTCGGCCTCAACTTCAGCGACAATCTCATCAATCTCGCTTTCGAATTCGGGAGACCATTCGAAAGCGCCGTAGACAAGCGAAGCTAGCGTTTTTCGTTCAAAGTTCCGTTTGATAGCCGAGCGCGTTCTCGACCAGTTACCCTCAGGCATGAAACCCATTTCGTTCTGATAGTAAATGTTGTTCCATTGTTGCCACATCGACAATGCGTGCATAACCCCTGCGCGGTACTCCAACTCAGTCAATATTCCAGCAGATTCGGGAATCTCCACCGGTATGCGTTTCACTTGGTCATGCGGGTTTATACCCTGGACTCTTAGCTCTGCAGCCAGAGCATCGGAATTGGCCGCCCTCGCGGCAAATGCTTCAGCAAGTGTTGTTGTACGCGCCTGGAAGGAGGTCGCCAAAGCGATTTCCTGCGACTGCTTCAATTGAAGACCGACAAAAATCAAAGAAGCCACGATTGCTGCAACGCCAATTAATTCTGCAATGTCTCTCCAGTTTTTCTGCGCCATGGGTTCTGCTCTAAGCTGATACTTCGAAGAAAACTGAACGTCCGCTTTGGATCAACACCGGAAAGTCTAGCTCAATCCAGACAAGCGGCTACTTTCGGCCAGAAGCAGCCCGTCAAATCTCATACTCACTCTAGATACTCTGACAACAACCGTTGAAACTCTGCATTGTAAAGCGGTTTGTAACTCTTCCATGCTTCGCGAATAGCTTGCCGTTTTCCGAACATCTCCATTGTTCGAATGTTGTTGCCCCACTGATCATCAGATACCAAGCCCTTTTTTCGGGCTAAATAGATGCTCCACCAAGCAGTGAGTACGTTGTATTCAAAAAGTAGATGCCGCTGTTTATCGATCTCGTCGAGAGAATCGAAATCGCTAGTGCCGGCAATCCACCACTTTGCCACATCACGATCAGTTGCCAATGGCATGACCACCGATTGATTTATGGAACTCCACATCGCCTCAGTATTCGATTGAAGCGCATTTGTATTTTGGCCTATTTGCCGTGCGACATAGATTAATGAAACCACTACGGCAATCGCTGCAACTACCTCACCTATGTTCGCGAGCTGATCAAGTGACATCGTTTGGGCTCCGTTCGAAACGACATTAGTCGTGACTACTGACGACCGGCGGCATTAATGAAGTACTGCATTGGGTCACCAGCAGTCATATTAGCCGAAAATCAGCGAGTGGCTGCTTCCAAGTGCCATGCGGCCGCTGCGAGCAAGTCCAGGTGAGCGGCTGCGAACGGCCAGAAGCAGCCTTTAGTCGCTCACAATATTCTTGTCGTACT
>JAHEFE010000056.1 GCA_024640365.1 Woeseiaceae bacterium
GCGGGACAATAGCGCCGCTCGCTATCGGTCGGGCCACTTCAGGTGGAATAGAGTAACAGCCTTTGGTTATTGTCTACGATTGGGCCGTTCCAGGTTGAACCCCTTACTAACTGTTACTGCTGTCTTCTGTTTGGCAGTCCGGGAGGAATTCGGCCTGTGATCACTGTCGTCTATTGGAATACCCAATAAGTTGCCGATGTACAAGTTCAACTTGATGGCTATTTCAAATGTGCCGCTCGCACAAGCAAGGTTTTGTTGACCAGTGATCTGGCAGCACCTGCTGCGACTCTGTACAGAACTTGACCGTGATCGGCCGACCACAAAAAAGGCCGGAAGATTGCTCTTCCGGCCTATCGTCTATCTTGTTTCTTGTGCAGGCTGCTATGTTGATAAAGCCAGCCTTGGATTGAGGTGGATCCGAAGATCCACCTCATACTCTTTCTTATTGGAACATAGCCATGATCTTGTTGATGATGCCCCAGAGGACCAGGTCATCAGCATCATCTTCGGCCAACGTACCACCCATGTCGGTATGTGCGTTGAAGGAGGCCAAATAGCCAGCTGCATCTTCATTGATCAGCTCAGCTCTGTGGCAGCCACCGCAAGCCCTGGAAGCAGGACCGGTTACATACTCAGGCACTACGCCAATCGCCCTGTCGACGTTCCAGGTATCGGAAGCGGACAACAGGCCAGGCATTGATTTAGCCTGATCGGGTACATTGAATGTTCCATCTACGTGGCAAGCTTCACAGTTGGTGATCGTGAAGTTCGGGAAGGTGGATTCAATGTGATGCTCATATCTCAGGGCATATACCGGATCGGTGAAGTCAATGTCACCTGTATCGAAGGCCTGGAATGAATGCACCGCGTGGACATAAGAGTCTATGCCGCGTGACTGCATTTCCAGATGGCTACCACCATTCGTTGTGACATGGCAGTTACGGCAAACCTCTACCGTGCTTCTGCCGCTACCACTGTGGAAGGTAACTGCCAGCTTGTCGTGGCACTTCTCACACAAGGCACTGTCGACGGTTGCGTCAGTACCGGTGCGATAATTTGCTACCAGAGCACCTGTGGTCACGTCGAAGTTCTCAAACACTGCATCAAGGCCAACAGATACGGAAGCTGCTGTTGTGTACTGTGGCGCGACAGTGATCATGCCTGTCTTAACGATGCCGTCCGCGATCAGTGTCGGAATGTCCGCTGTATCAACGGCAGCATAATTGGCCAGATCTATATCAGCTGTCCATGACGTGCCACCGAGAACTGCCGGCGTGAATGTGAACAGTGCGTTCGTATCGTCAGGCTTGGCTTCCATCCTCAGGTTATTTGCATCCCTGCTGTGAGAGGCGACAACCATGTTCTTCGTGTCCCAACCGTAGAGGGAAACGTAAACATAGGGAACGACGGCCGCATCGCTGACAGAGAAGTCGACTGTGACTACCGTACCGGCTACCGATACTGAATCGATGGTAGCGGTGTAGGTATCAGCGTAACGAGCGCCCGCTGCATCATAGATGCGTGGGTCGTAGCCGCTGTGCAGCTCATTAAACACGCGTCCCGGTGCATCAACGGAAGAGTTATGGCAGAAAACACAACTACCTTCGCCTGCATCCAGTCCCTCGGCCGGGTGGACACTTCTAACGCCGGCTTCTTTCCAGATGTAATCCATGGCTGGCGCTCTGCCTGCCTGGTAGTAAGGACCTGGGACGCTGCGTCCGCGGCTATCCAGGATCTCGTCACCCGTAACTGCATCATAGGTCTTCGGCCAGGAATCGATACCTTTAGGCGCGTGACAACCCTTACAAACCGATGGCTTGAACTGTGTCTCGTCCAATACCACATCAAGTTTGGTGGCGTGGCAGGTGGCGCAGTTCGCCATGGATTGCGGATAGGCAAATTCCATTGCGTGCGACATATGCACGTCATTCTTGACGTTGGCGGTGTATGCATATTTAGGCGCAGCGGGTAAGTCGATAGCAGGATCTGCCCATGATGCAGGATCGTCGACCATCCACTGCCAGTCACGGTGGCCGCCTACGCGATCATCAAAGTGGCAACCGCGGCAAGCGACGAAGTCCGGAATGCCGGCAACTACAGCAGGCCGTTCGCCATGTTTCAGGTATGGGGCACCATGGCAGTTTTCGCATGCTGCAACGTTAGCAGGAGATACATAAGCATCTCCACCGGTTGTTGTGAAGCCAGCGCTGCCAATGTTTTTCCACAGATTCATGTGTGCCGCGTAGTTCACGTCACCGATGATGACTGTTTCGTCACCCACCCAGGCTGCGAATGCGGCATTGGTGGTTGGATCGAATGGAACTGTAGCGCTGCTAGCTGTGAAAGCTCCGGCTGCACCGGCCAGATCCAGACCGGTCGTTTCGAAGTAACCGTTCAGAGCTGGGTCGAAACGCATTACATAAAAACGTTTCAGAGCCAGTGCGGCAGGATCTGCGACTCCCAAGCCGTTTTCACTAATAGTGACGGGAACCGATACGGTGAAAGTACCGTCGAGATTATCAGTAACTGCCAGTGACGCACTGGTGAATGCAACAGCAAAGCTGCTGGCATGACCGCTGCCCTGGTACTGGTCGTATTGCATTTGATGCATTTCGCCCACGCCACCGTGACAGGTAGCACAAGACTCGGCATCCGCTCCATCTATCGCGGCCTGAATGACGTCAGCGCCTGGACCTGCGGGGCCTGTTGGACCGGCTGGGCCTGTTGGACCTGTTGGACCTGTGGCACCTGGGGCACCTGGGGCACCTGCGGCACCATTAGCACCGTCATCGCCAGAACAGCCGGCAACTCCAAGCACAAGGCCTAACAGACAGGCGGCAAAGACAAACTTCAACCGACTACTATCTATTCTAAAAGACATTTCCTTACTCCTGATGAATGGCCTTTTCCAGCGAGAAATACGGTCAGTTCCTTTGTTTGTTTAGTGTTGGTAACGGAACTCACTAATTGAACTCAGAGATTGGGCCTTTAGCTTTCTAACTTTAAAAAAACTCTCCGTCGTACTTTTTTAGTACTGCCTCTTATGAGGTTTTTGACTGTGGTCAATTGTCCCTGCAGGGCTGTTGCCGTCAATTCGGGTAAATGCGTATAGGTAAAGAAAACCAACAACTTGCGGTTGTTGTTTCTGAGCGAATTTAAGGAGCTAATGGGAGTGAGACGGCTATTTTGCGCGCCGAAATTGATTGAAAAAAACGCCGTAAATCAGGCGTTTAAACCGGCCACGAAACCTGAGGACCAGGCCCACTGAAAATTGAAGCCACCGAGGTGGCCGGTGACGTCCAAAACTTCACCAATAAAATAGAGGTTCGGCTGTGAAATAGCCGCCATTGTTTTTGATGAAAGGCAATTGGTGTTCACGCCACCCAACGTCACCTCGGCCGTTCGGTATCCTTCAGTGCCGGCGGGTTTGACCGGCCAATTTTTTAGCCTGCCGGTAATCTTGGCAAGGTCCTGATCCGACATTTCCGCCAGTGCCCGCTCCGCAAGCCCTTGCCACCACAGGGCTTGCAACTCAAGCACCAGATTTTTCGGCAGATATTGGGCGAGAACTGTGCGCAGCAGTGCTTTGGGCTGTGAATTTCTGATTTCTCGAAGCAGAGTATCTGCATCTATTGAGGGCAGCAGGTCGATGGTTACCGTTTCGCCGGGGTGCCAGTAGTTTGACACCTGCAGCACAGCAGGACCGCTCAGGCCCCGATGGGTGAACAGCATATCATCTGTAAAACTTTGTTTTTTTGCACTTATTTTTGCTGGAATGCTGACACCTGCAAGTCGTCCAGACAGGTCATGCAGGTAATCGGAGCATGTAAAAGGTACAAGCCCGGCTCGGGTCTGTAGCAGGTCCAGCCCGAATTGGCGAGCGATGCCATAGCCGAAGCCCGATGCGCCCATTTTTGGTATCGAGAGACCTCCGGTTGCGATAACCAGCGATTCGGAGTGAAACATGCCCAGGTTCGTCGTCAGAGCGTAGTTGCCATCAAATTCGACAGCTTCCGTAACACAGTCCGTGCGTATAGTGACGTTGGCCGCCGAGCATTCGGCAATCAGCATCGACAGGATGTCTTTTGATGAGTGGTCGCAAAACAGCTGCCCCTGGGTTTTTTCGTGGTAGGCAATGCGATGTTTCTCCACCAGCGCAATAAAATCCCATTGCGTGTAACGACTCAACGCGGATTTGCAGAAGTGTGGATTCGACGACAAATAATGCTCGTGACTGCAATGCAGGTTGGTGAAATTGCAGCGGCCGCCGCCGGACATCAGAATTTTTTTGCCGACCTTGTTGGAGCTGTCGAGCACTACAACTCGCCGGCCCCGCTGGCCAGCAGTCAGCGCACACATCAATCCGGCGGCGCCTCCGCCAAGGACGATGACATCGTATTCCTGAACGAATGGTTGTTGCTTTAGGGACAACGGATGCTCCGAGATAGGGCCGGCAATTCGCAAATTGGAGTCTCTATTCTAGTCTGTCACAGATGCGGCCGTGAACCGACATGTCTATGCAGTCAACAAACAATGTTCTCACCGGCAACTCGAAAGGAATTACGTTTCCCTGGCAAAGCAATTCAGTGCGGATCTAGAAGATGAGACTGAACTTCGCTCCGCCGAGATTTGAAGTGCCAGCCGTGACAAATCCGTGATGGGCGATCATGACCTGACGAGTCAGGGCCAGACCGACGCCAGAGCCCCCCTCTTTGGTCGTGAAAAATGGTACGAATATTTTTTGCGCAATATCCTTTGCGATGCCTGGACCATTATCATCGACCTCGATAACAACCCGTCCGCGCCGATTAAGGCGAGCAGACAGCATGATCTTTGGCGTCGGCAGCGATTGCGTTGCCTGCCAGGCGTTGCGGAGAAGGTTTAACAATACCGGCTCCACCAAATCGCGGTCTGCATAGACGTCAAGGCTTTGAGGGGTTGTCGTGACGACGAGTGCAACGGATTGTTCTCCCCATTCTGCCTTCGCCAAATCCGCCACGTACTCAAACAGGCTCGCGAGAGGTACCCGGAATCGTTCCGGAGGCGCAAGACGAGTGAGTTGACGATAACTGTCGACAAACTGCATGAGACTTTCGGATCGTCGAGATACGGTTGCAACGGCGTGATGAATGTCGGTTAGATCTTCCAGTAATGGCGACTTGTCATCGACCTTCTTTAGTACATCATCCGCAAGGTCGCTCGCAGTTCGCGTCAATGAGGATATCGGTGTAATCGAATTCATGATTTCATGGGTCAATACGCGCACCAGGTCCTGCCATGACTCCGTCTGCATTGTATCGAGTTCGCTTTGGATATCCTGTAATGAAACGAGTAGTTCTCGTTCGTTGGCGACGATGACCTCAGTTGCGGATAATGTCATCTGTTGTTCCATGCCATCGTGGGCAAATACAACGAGCTGTTTATTTCCGGGAACAGCATCGGTGACCGCTCGGTGAAAACCTGATCCGAATTGCATCAGGTCTCTGACGTGGCTAATGGGCGCCGACCCAAACAGGCGCCTGGCTGCATTGTTCTGTAAGGTGACTGAACCGTTGCCGTGCACCGAAATCAGCGGCACTGGCACGTGCTCGACAAGTGCTTTGAGCCTCCGCAAATCGGCTTCTTGCTGAGATCGCAATTGCCGCAGGTTTTCGAGTATGTCGGTAAATGTTTCGCCGAGCGATCTAAAACCGCCACCCAGATTTTTGAATTCGAAGCGCTGTGAAAAATCGGAGTAACGAGCGGCATCAAGAAAGCGTGAAATTTCCCGATTCGTCTTTTTTATGAATTGCCAAAATTCAATCGAAGCGATTAGCAGAATGATAATCGCAATAACAAGACCTGCGTAAAACCCTGGCTTGATGGCCAGCCATGCGGTTGCCAGCATGAGCAGTTCCAGAACAACGAACCGCCAAATTAGCGCTATCGCGAAGGTTTTATAGACCATGTTTTTCCATCCTTCGGTACAGCGAAGCGCGCGTCAATCCAAGCTCTTTTGATGCCTTGGAAATATTGAAAGCATGTTTCCGTAGCGCTGCCTCTATAGTCGTTTTCTCGAGTTGCTCGAGGTTGAGCTCCTGTGGTTGCCCGACCTCCGCGTTGCGATCGTGTTCAATTTCGTTGAGTTGTAAATCGCTCGCTTGAAATTCTTCATTGGTAGAGAGGATTACGGCCCGCTCTATGGCGTGCCGCAAGGCGCGAACATTACCGGGCCAGGCATAGTTCTCAATGGCAGTCCGCGCAGAACTTGATATCGGCTTGATAGGCTTGGCATATTTTCGTGCATAAACGACCGCAAAATGAGCGGCAATGGGAAAAATATCTTCACGCCGCTCACGCAGTGGCGGCACTGTGATCTCCACAGTATTCAGTCGAAACAGCAGGTCCTGTCTAAAACGACTTTCATCAGCCAGTTCGCTGCGCGCTACGTTGGTCGCACAAACTATTCGTACATCGACTTTCTGCCCCCTGTCAGAACCCACGGGAGTGACGACGCGCTGTTCCAGCGCGGTAAGCAGTTTGGTTTGCAGGTGCAGGGCCAGATTACCAATTTCATCGAGGAATAGCGTTCCGCCATTAGCCGCCTGAAAACGACCAAGCCGATCCTCGTTGGCACCTGTGAATGCTCCTTTCTTGTGACCGAACAGCTCCGATTCGAACAGAGATTCACTGATGGCGCCAAGATCAATACTGATAAAGACCTTATCAGCGCGTCGGGATTGTCGATGCAGTTCGCGGGCAATCAACTCTTTGCCGGTACCGTTCTCACCGAGAATCATGACATTGGCGTCGGTGGGTGCCGCACGCGCTACGAGCGAAAGTACCTCGCCCATGGCTGGGGAGGAACCGATGATCTGGTCGGCACTGCGTATCGATGCCTCGACGAGCGTTTGATTGGTTTGTTTCAACTGACTCGCCTCGACGCGCCTTTGATGGAGCTCGACCGCCGCCGACAGCGTGGCGATGACTTTTTCGTTTTGCCACGGTTTCGCAACGAAGTCGGTGGCTCCACGCTTCATCGCTTCTACGACCGTATCGACACCACCATGGGCCGTGATCATGACCACCACAAGGTTAGGGTCAAAAGCCAAAATCTGTTCCAGCCATGCCAGGCCCTGGGCGCCACTGGATTCGCCAGGACCGAAGTTCATGTCGAGCAAGATGGCATCAAACTGATGGGCGGCGAGCAGGTCCGGAATCTCCCCGGGATTGCTGCAGAGGACCACTTCAGCGAACTTCCGGCGGAGCAACAAGCGGCTGGCTGTCAGGATGTCCTTGTCGTCATCGACGACGAGGATATGGCCCTGCTCGATCCCCATGGTGATCTCCCCGTTGGTTCGTATTTGTCCGAAATCGTACAGATAGCGTCCGATTCCGTACAGTTTTGGCGCTTCCAGACGATGTTCATAATATCGGATCTCTTTAAAAACAATGAGTTAAAAACTGGCATGCGGATTGCATTGTTTCAGAGTAACAGTGCATCCCGCGTAGTTGAACTCGGTCGCGGGAAACGGCAGCAACCATTACGGCAGGTAGCGAAGGTGAGCAAAATCAGCAAAATTCAGAAGGACCCGGTGGCGCAGCGGCCCAATATTTCCGGCCAGGGAATGGACCGACCGGTGGTCAAGAAAGCGACTCCGATGAAGTATGTTGTCCGGACGCTGGCGGCGGCTGGTTTAGCCGTACTCGCATATCTCCTTGTGCAGGCGCTGTCCCAGGGACGCAGCCTTACCGTTGACTCGGGGCGCGTGGTGGTCTCTACGGTGACCGAGGGAACGTTTGAGGATTTTATTCCCCTGCGTGGTCGGCTAGAGCCACGAAGCACCGTTTACCTGGACGCAATTGAGGGCGGTCGAGTTGAAGAAATCATTGTCGAGGATGGCGCCATCGTTCAGCAAGGCGACCTGATCGTGCGTCTGTCGAATACCAATATGCAGCTGGAAGTGCTGAGCCGCGAAGCAGCGGTCACCGAACAATTGAACAATATGCGAACGATAGAGCTACAGCTTGAGCAGAATCGCCTCGCGCACAAGAGGAACCTCGTTGAGATCGACTACCAGATCGTACGCCTTAGCCGCAATTTGCAGCGGCAAAAAGACCTTGGTACACGCAATCTCATTTCGAAGGCGGACCTGGATGCCACCCAGGATGAACTGACCTATTACCAGAAACGCAAAGAGGTGACGCTCGAGAGCCAGGCGACCGATGCCCGTATGCAGGAGCAGCAGTTGGCTCAGTTGCGGCAGGCCAATGATCAACTCGAAGGAAGCCTCGCTTTTGCCCGCAAAAATCTTGATGGCCTCAATGTCAGGGCTCCTCTTGACGGCAAGTTATCGGGATTCAATGTGGAGATTGGTCAGTCGATTGAGCCCGGTGGGCGCCTTGGACAGGTCGATGATCCAGATGGCTACAAGCTAAAAGTCAAAATAGACGAGTACTACCTTGGACGCGTCGATCTTGGCCAGTTCGCGGTACTTAACAGTGGCCGGCTGAGTAACGAGCTGCGTATCAGCAAGATCTATCCGCAGGTTATCAATGGCCAGTTCGAAGTGGATATGTTGTTCGGCGATATGCCCACTGATTTGCGCCGCGGACAGACGATGCAAATAAAATTGACTTTAGGTGATCCGGCGCCCGCAAAGATGATACCGAATGGTGCGTATTACCAGGAAACGGGTGGCAACTGGATTTTCGTGGTCTCACCTGACGACAGTGAAGCGCTGCGGCGTACGGTCGTGTTAGGCCGTCGGAACACGGACTTTATTGAAGTATTGGACGGCCTCGATGTTGGGGAAAAAGTTATTACCTCGCCGTACACGAGCTACGTTGGCATGGAACGTCTCAGTTTGAGTGCTGACTAGGCGGTTCGGTTTTACAGCAGAAATGAATTTAATGAAGAGGAAAAGAATATGTTGAAGTTGCATGATTTATTCAAGATCTACAGCACCGACGATGTGGAAACAGTCGCGCTTAGCGGCGTCAATCTGGAAATCAACCAAGGCGACTTTGTTGCGATTATGGGACCGTCTGGCTGTGGTAAATCAACGCTCCTCAACATCATCGGCATGCTGGATAGTCCGAGCGATGGCAGTTACTATTTCCTTGACGAAGACGTTGCCGGTTATAGCGAGGCCCAACTCAGCGTTATTCGCAAAAAGAACATCGGCTTTATTTTTCAAAGTTTCAATCTCATAGATGAACTCACAGTAGCTGAAAATATTGAGCTGGCACTGCTGTATCACGACATGCCAGCCGCCGAACGCAACCGACGCGTTAAAGACGTAATGGATAAAATTGGCATCGCCCACCGAGCGGGCCATATGCCGGGCCAGTTGTCCGGGGGGCAGCAGCAGCGTGTTGCGGTAGCTCGTGCAATAGTCGGCGACCAACCCCTGATTCTTGCAGATGAACCAACCGGCAACCTCGATTCCGTGCACGGCCAGGAAGTCATGGAAATGCTCCGTACGCTTAATAGCGAGGGCACGACCATTGTCATGGTGACTCACTCACCGGCCCATGCGGATTACGCACAACGTACGGTCAACTTGTTTGACGGCTACGTCATGACTGACAACACTCGCGCCGCGTAGTAAACCTGGAAAAAGAGAGAGACAGTTATGTATTGGAATAACGTCAAGATCGCCGTCAGAAACCTGAAAAAGAACAAGCTGTACGCTGCCATAAATATTTTTGGGCTAGCGTTGGGTCTGGCGATTTATATGTTCGCATCATTACTCGTTGACTACGAAGAGACGCATGACCTCTTTTTCAGCAACTCGGATCGCGTTTATACCGTTGGCACGCTCGTAAGACCGGAAGCAGAACTCGGTATAACCGACATCGATAGTGCGCACTCGGCACTGGGCCCACTGATCGAGGCGGAGATTGCCGATGTCGAACTTGTTGCCCGCAATCAGCGTCGGGAATATCTGATACGGGCAAAGGAAGAGAGCTTTTACCAGGATGTGCGATTTGTTGATCCCGCCTTCACTCGAATATTTAATTTCGATTACGTGAGTGGCGGGCCGTCCAGCGTCGAAGATCCAAGCAGTGTCACGATTTCACAAACGTTTGCCAAAAAGTATTTTGGTGCCGAAGATCCGGTGGGTAAGGTCATCACGCTGGATAACCGTTACGATTTTCACGTTGCGGCAGTCATTAAAGACGTGCCACTGAACTCTCATTTCAGCTCCGCCATTATTAACGCCAGTCCGCTGGATATTTTTGTTTCATTCCAGGCCTTGGCCCGCATTGCCGATGAGGACCCTGCGGGTCAGTGGGACAACCTGTCGATGGGCGACCTAACTTATGTTCTCTTGCCACCACAATACGGTGGTGACTGGTTGCAGGGACAGGTTGGGCCTATTTTTGAAAAGCATATGCCGGAAGAGTCGCAAGAGTTTTTCGCGGGCTTCAAAGTCAAGCCGCTACAGCGCGCAAATCTCTCAATATGGGACACGATCGGTTTTCCCATGTCCTTTATTATCAAGTTGCTCGGCCTCCTGGTCCTGATTGTAGCTTGTGTGAATTATACGAATTTGGCTACAGCGCAAGCACTGGGTAGGAGCAGAGAAGTGGGCATGCGCAAGACCATGGGTGCAACCCAGCGTCAATTGCTGGTGCAGTTTCTCATTGAAAGTGTCACGGTTGCCGCGATAGCAATGTTGGTTGCACTGGCCGGTCTTGAAGTTGTTGTTCAGTTATTCAACAACGCCGCGCACAAGATATTGACGATCGATTATTTGCATACGCTGCCATGGATGATGATGACCGCAATTCTTGTTGGCCTCCTGGCAGGTGCATATCCGGCATGGCTTATAACCCGGGCCAGCCCCATCGATGCGTTGCGCGACCTCGCTAGGAAAACCAAAAAGGGTGCTGGTTTTCGTGCGCTAATGATCGGCGTTCAATTTGCGATCTCGGTATTTATGCTATCCGTTGTCATGGTTATGTATTTACAAAACCAAAAGATCGAGGCTGGCAGCTACGTTTTTCCGAGGGCTCAGGTTTACACGCTGGAACGTCTAAACGTGGAGGGCATAGAGGATCGGCTGGATACGTTGCAAATTGAATTGAACAATATTCCAGGTGTTGAAGGCGTTGCCTACTCCAGTCAAACGCCATTCGATCAGAGTAACTCGTCAACGAATGTCGCCCTGGTTCCAGGCGACAAGGCGGAGCAGACTAGCATCCAAATTTTGCGTCTGTCTCCGGAGTTCTTCGACGTCTACGATATACCGTTGCTTGCAGGTGAGAACTTGTCACGGGAAGTTGCCAATGACAGGCGTACCGACGACAGCGAAGTGCTCAATATTGTTGTCAATGAACTGGTGCTTGAGCGCCTGGGTCTTGGTACGCCTGCCGATGCGATTAACACGCGTCTTTACGACCTTGATGAAGACGACAAGCTGCAGGAGTACATCATCAAGGGAGTTGTGGCCAGCCGGAATATTCTGGGTTTGCATAATAAAATTAAGCCCTTCATGTTTTATTATTCGCAAGACGCATTCAGGTCGGCGTCCATCCGCATAAGCGGCAATATGCTCACCACTGTTAAGTTGGTCGAGGATGCGTGGAAAAAGGTCATTCCGGAATACCCGATTCAGGGTCGATTCCTGGACGATAAATTTGAGGATGTATACCAGTTGTTTCGTGCCATCAATATGGCGTTGGCCGGCTTTGCTGCCTTAGCTCTCGTGCTTGCTTTGATAGGGCTATTTGGGTTGGCGGCCTTCATGGCCACACAGCGCACCAAGGAAATCGGGGTCCGCAAAGTGCTGGGAGCCAACGTATTCCAAATAGCGAAACTTTTGGTCTGGCAGTTTTCCAAGCCGGTTCTGTGGGCGCTGTTGATCGCCCTGCCCATGGCGTATTTCGGTTCGATGATTTATCTGCAATTCTTTGCGGATCGTATAGAAACGATGCAAAACGTTGGAATTCTGCTTGGCGCTGGCGCCATCGGCGTCCTGTTTGCCTGGGGAACCGTTGCAGGACACGCAATTCGAATTGCACAGGCCAACCCGATCAAGGCGCTACGCTACGAATAAAGTGCCTGACGTTGCCAGTGGTTACCGCAGTGAGCAGCGAAAATAGAAATTGAAGGTTACCTGGGCAGGCTTACCCTTAGCCGCTTAGCTACGGGGGCGCGCCCAGTAAGCGCTGAGTGCACCGATGCCTAGCAGGCTCCAGCCCAGCCA
>JAHEFE010000024.1 GCA_024640365.1 Woeseiaceae bacterium
CAGTTGTTCGATCAACTGATCACCGCCCGGCGGGCACAGGTTAATTTTGGCGCTGTTATTGGCTACGGCTTCGGCGTAGGGGCGACAACCCGGGTAGCCGCATTGTGCGCATTGAGTCTGCGGCAATCGCTTGTTTATCTCATCCGCTACCGTTGAACGGTCAGCCGGCAGACGTCGTGTCGCGATTCCAAGTATGATGCCGGCCAGCAAAGCAAGCGTGCTTATCGTCAATATGGCAGTCCAGATCATCGTACCGTCCGCTCAGGGCCGAGCCATGCCGGAAAAGCCCATGAATGCCAGCGACATAATGCCGGCAGTTACTAAAGCAATTGCGGTACCACGAAAGGGTGCAGGGATGTCAGCGACATCCAATCGCTCTCTTATTGCGGCAAATAGCACCAATACCAACGCGAATCCGGTGGCTGCACCAAAGCCGTAAACAAGTGATTCCGCGAAGCCATTGGACTCCTTAACATTGAGAAGGGCGACTCCGAGTACGGCGCAGTTGGTTGCAATCAATGGAATGTAAATGCCCAGTACCTGGTGCAAAACCGGGCTCATGCGCCGCACCATTATCTCGGTGAACTGCACACTTGCCGCAATGACGACAATGAAGCCGATGGTTTGTAAATATTCAAGCTGCAGCGGTACCAGTATGTAGTGATGCAGGAGATACGAGATTGCCGCTGACAAGGTCAGTACAAAAGCGGTCGCCAGCGACATGCCAGCCGCGGCTTCGAGGTTTCGGGACACGCCCATGAATGGGCAAAGGCCAAGAAATCGAACCAGGACAAAGTTATTGACCAGTATTGTGGCGATCAGGATTAGAAATAAATCAGTCATCGCAATACTGGACCTCGCCCCTTGATCCCATTATTTGGTGCGGCAATTTCTCCGCGTTATTTAACTCTCATGCCCGGTTCAGCACCCGCATCTGGTGATAGCAGGAATATATCTTTGCCGCCTGGGCCGGCCGCCAGGACCATACCTTCCGACATTCCGAAGCGCATCTTGCGTGGCTTCAGGTTGGCCACGACGATTACCAGTTTTCCTACCAGTTCACTTGGTTCGTAAGCAGCCTTGATACCGGCGAAAACATTACGCTGGTTTGCTCCGACATCCAACGTCAGTTGCAGTAATTTATCGGCGCCCTCAACCGGATTGGCCTCAATAATACGAGCGATTCGCAGGTCGACCTTAGTAAAATCATCAATACTGATTTCACCACTTTCAGTTGTGGCAACGGGTGCCGCTTCTTTAGGGGCGGCAGAGGCTTTGGTTTCTTCAATCATTTTTGTAATCTGCTTTTTATCGATGCGCATTAATAACGGTTGGTAGCTGCTAATTTGTTTGCCGAGCAATGGGTGGCTCGCACTCGCCCAATTCCAATCATCTTCTCCGAGCCATTGTTTGGTTTTCGAAGCTATGTCCGGCATAACTGGCGCGAGATAGATTGCCAGTGTGCGAAATAAGTTAATACCTTGTGTGCAGACAGCATGGACCTCATCAAGCTGTGCTTCATCCTTAACCATCAGCCATGGTTTATGTTCTTCAATGTACTGGTTGGCCTTGTCTGTAAGCGCCATGATTAGTCGCATCGCCTTTGAGTATTCACGCTGCTCGTAATGCTCGGCAATTAGTTCTGCCGCGTTGACAAACTCTGCAAACAAGACGGGATCTGGCAATTTGGTGGCCAGTTGTTTATTGAAATATTGGCTGATGAACTTATCGCAGCGACTGGCAATATTGACAAATTTTCCAACGAGGTCGGAATTTGCGCGGGCGACGAAATCTTCAAGATTAAGATCGATGTCAGACATGCTGGGGCCGAGTTTGGCGGCGTAGTAATAACGCAAGTAAGTCGGGTCGAGATGGCTGCTGAACGTCTGTGCTGTAATCCCGGTGCCTCGCGATTTGGACATCTTGAGGCCGTCGATTGTCAGGAAGCCATGCGCAAAGACACTGGTCGGAGTCCGATAACCGGAGCCTTGTAGCACTGCCGGCCAGAACAGCGTGTGAAAATAGACAATATCCTTACCAATAAAGTGATATAGCTCGACTTCGCTGTCTTTATTCCAGTATTCGTCAAAATTCAAATCGCTGCGCCGTTTGCACAGATGTTTGAAACTGGCCATGTAACCGACTGGCGCGTCCAGCCAGACGTAAAAATATTTATCATCGGTACCGGGAATTCGAAATCCAAAGTAGGGGGCGTCGCGCGATATGTCCCAGTCTTTCAGGCCGGCTTCAAACCATTCGTCCAGTTTGCTGATCATGTTGCGATTCAGTTCAGCTTTCGCCATCCACGCTCGCAACATTTCTGCGAAATCACCGAGTTTAAAAAAGTAATGCTCGGACTCGCGCCAAACCGGAGTTGTGTCCGAAACTGTCGATATCGGATTTATGAGGTCGTTGGGCGTATAGGTTGCCCCGCATACTTCGCAAGAATCCCCTGACTGGTCGTCGCTCTTACAGCGTGGGCAAGTGCCCTTGAGGAAGCGGTCCGGGAGGAACATTTTTTCCTGTTCGTCATACGCTTGCTCAATAGTGCGAGTGAGTATATGTCCCGCCTGCTGAAGGGACTGATAGATTTTACAGACCAGTTCTTCATTTTCAGGGGAGTGGGTCGTATGAAAATTGTCAAATTCGACACCGAAAGCGTCGAAGTCTCGCTTCGTGGCTTTGGCAACGCGGGCGATAAGCACTTCCGGATCTATGTTTTCTTGCCGCGCACGCAACATCACGGGAGTGCCATGTGCGTCACTGGCGCAGACGAAAATGCAGTCATGACCACGCATCTTCTGATAGCGCACCCAGATGTCCGTCTGGCAGTATTCAAGCATATGCCCAAGGTGCAGCTGCGCATTGACATACGGTAGCGCGCTTGTGACCAGGATTTTTCTTACTGATGATGCCATTGCGAGTTTGAGATCCAGCATGCCCATAAAGCTGGCAATTATGCCACGGTCAGCGGTATCGCGCTGGCTCAGTTCATATTTTTGACGCTTTGGAATTGCGCTTTGTTATTGGCCTGTTGATAGGCCTCAATGCCCGCTACAAACCGGCGATCAACCAGGTCCATAAGGGCCGAGTCCATTGTACGCATGCCCATCGCGCCACCACTCTGCATGGCGTTTTCCAGTTGGTCCAGTCGGCCTTGACGAATCAGATTGCTGACAGCCGGAGTGTTGATCAGGATTTCAAGAGCAGCGATGCGCCCTGGTTTGTGCTTCGTGGGCAGTAATTGCTGCGAAATCACACCGCGCAAAGACGTGGATAACATTGTGCGAATATGGCTCTGCTTGTCAGCCGGGAACGAGTTTATGATTCGATCGACCGTAGGGGCTGCGCCATTGGTATGCAGGGTACCCATCACCAGGATCCCCATTTCCGCCGCGGTTACCGCAATACTTATGGTTTCCAGGTCACGCAACTCACCAACCAGGATGACGTCGGGGTCTTCACGCAGTGCGGAATGCAATGCGGCAGCAAAGGATTTGCTGTGGACACCTATTTCACGCTGGCTGATTAGACAACTCTTGCGTTGGTGTACGAATTCAATGGGATCCTCGATGGTCAGGATATGTCCTTTCACCCGATCGTTGATGGCATCAATCATGGCGGCCAGTGTTGTCGATTTGCCTGACCCCGTTTTCCCGGTTACTAGAATCATTCCCTGGGTTTGTCTGCAAAGATTACGGACAACCTCGGGCATTTCAAGTTCATCAAGCGTCTTCGCTTGCGACGGAATGGCCCTGAACACCGCTCCCATGCCATTTAGATGGCGAAATGCATTGACACGAAAGCGGGAAATCTCCGGAATCTCGTACGCAAAATCGACTGCATCATCTCGCTCGAAGGCCTTTTGCGTAGTGCCGGGCATGATTTCGTACATAGAGTCTCGTACGAACTGGGTAGTCAATTGGTCATCATTCAGTGTGATTAGTTTGCCGTGCACACGCACCCGCGCCGGGTCTCCCGAGACAAAGTGCAGGTCGGAGCTGTTTTTCGTCAATGCTTCTTTGAGAAATTTATCAATCGTATTCAAAGTGTAAGTGCTCTCTGGATTGTCAGGTGTTGGCCATGTCCAGCTTGGGCAGAATTCCCGTATCGGTTACGAATCGCTGGAATAATTTCTTGTCGTTGGCGTATCTGAATGCATCATCGGGATCAATTTCTTTCTTTTCGATTGCTTCCAGCAAAGCCTGGTCCATGGTTTGCATGCCGAGGTCGCTGCCGGTTTGCAGCTGTGCTGGAATTTGGTGTGTCTGGTCCGACGTAATTAATTTCGAAATAGCGCGGGTATTAACCAATATTTCCATTACTGCTCTACGGCCGCGGCCATCCGGAGTCTTAACCAGTGCCTGAGTCACTACGGCTTTGAGGCTGTGAGATAAAAAGCTCTTGGTCTGTTCACGTAATTCGCCTGGCAGTGCATCGATGATTCGATCAATAGTCTTGACCGCGCCGGTCGTATGCAATGTGCCGAGTACCAGGTGACCGGTCTCTGCCGCGGTCATTGCCATGGTGATGGTTTCTGCGTCGCGCAGCTCACCGACCAGGATAACGTCTGGATCCTCGCGCATGGCAGACCGCACGCCATCGGCAAAGCTTCTCAGATGTGTTCCCAACTCGCGCTGAATGACCTGGCTGTTCTTGCTCGGGTGCACGTATTCGATGGGGTCTTCCAGGCTGATGATATTCAGACTGCGGGTCGCATTGAGATGATTGATCATAGCCGCGAGGGTTGTAGATTTACCGGTACCGGTTGAACCGGTCACCAGGACCATGCCCTGATGGAAGTCGCAAAAGTCATTCAAAATTGGCGGAACATTTAACTGTTCCAGCGTCGGGACTACGCTGGGAATATGGCGGAACACTGCGCCAACCCCGGTATCTTTATGAAAAAGATTTACTCGGAAGCGACTGCCTTCCTCGCTGACGTACGAAAAATCCAGGTCGTCCCCAACACCAAAGTGCTCTTTCTGGCCTTCGGTGAGGATTTCAACTACATAACCTTCAAGTTCGGTGTCTGTAATTTCACGAAATTTGATGGGGAGAAGATCGCCATTCATGCGTAACATGGGTGGCAGACCGACCGCTAGATGAATGTCTGAGCAACCCTGCGCCAATCCGAGTTTTAAAAATGAATCTATTCGTGGCATCGCGTGGTGCGCCTCTACAATTGGCCCATTTGTCTGAGTTCGTGCTGTATCCTATCAGGATGCCTTGATTTTCTTCCAGATTTTTTTGTTCAAGGGCTGTTTCAGCGGCGGGATCAGGGGAGAAAGATAGCGCAGGTCATACAATCGAAGCAATCAGGATTAAACGTGCGCGGCACCCGATACGCGTTTTTAGCTAGAGTTTGACGGTGTCCAGGGCTTCCATAAGTTCACCCATGCTTGCATAGCGTTTCGTCTTGTCGACAGACATGGCTTTGGTAATTACAGCGGCATATTCGTCAGGGATTTCTGGATTGATTTCCTGGCATTGCTTGGCTTTACCTTGCACGTGCTGGTACATGACCGACATGTGATCACCCCGGCTGTAGGGGGGGATGCCGGTGACCATCTCGTACATGATGACGCCCACACTGTATATGTCTGCGGTTACATCGACTTTCTTTCCAAGAATCTGCTCGGGCGCCATGTATTTCGGCGAGCCGATGACATAGCCGGTTTTGGTTAGCTGAGTGTCGCCACTGCTTGCGGCCGCAGCAACACCGAAGTCCACGATCTTTAACAGTCCCTCGTCATTGACGAGGATATTGGCCGGCTTGAGATCGCGATGAATGACGCCAGCCTGGTGGGCAACGGTCATACCGTTTGCGATGTCGTAGGAAAATTGTAGTGCTTTTTTGAAGGCCATCGGTTTGCTGTTCGGTGTTTCTGCGCTCAGTGTATGCGATGGGAAGTACTCCATCGAAATGGCGTAGCAACCTTCGAGGAACAGGAAGTCGTAGATACGAATAACGTTGCGATGAGTGATTTTTCTTGAATATCGCAACTCGTGAACAAATCGCTTCAGCATTTCCTCATCGGCAGAGACATTTGTGTTCAAGAATTTCAGGACCAGTCGCTCATCAACAACTTCATCCTGCACGAGCAGCACCGTACCGAAGGCGCCTTTACCTATTTTCTCTATATATTTGTAGCGACCGTCAATAATAAAACCAGGCTCTACGCTGCCGACATCGAAAGCAACTTCTTTGCTGTGTTCACTGATAATCGTATCGATATCTGCTCTTTCGATAAGCATTGTTTTGTTCGCGTCAACCACTTTTTCGGCACGAATATTTTCGATCGCTACATCAGTTGAGAAGCGTGCGTCAATTTCCTTGATGGCTTTGTCAGCGACATTGATCAACGTGGCATCGGCGCTATTTTTGATTTTGCCCAAAATTGTTCGAATATTATCCGCACGTTTTTCGTCAGCCAGGTGAGCAATGGTCCGGATGATCTCTATTTGCAGATCGCGGGCCGAGTTGTTCAGCAGCGGTACGATCTTGTCGATAATGTCTTTGTCACCGAGTTTGCCAAGTGCGCGCACCAGGACGGTATCGGTCTTACCGTCCTTGCCGAGCATGGCGACCAGTTTCGGAACGGCTTTGGTATTTCCTATTTGCGATAGGGCATCGATCGCTCTTTCTCGAACCCACCAGTCCGTATCATCAGTGGCTTTCATTAGGTGATCGACAGCGCGTTCATCCTTGGTGGCATTTAATATTTCGATTGCCGCGCGGCGAACATCTTCATCTTTATCGTTAATAAGCTGGAGGACGGAATTGACAACTTTTGGACCGCCGATTTCGGCGAGTGCATCGCCAGCTCGGGCGCGTACCCACCAGTCGTCGTCCTTAAGGACGTCGAGCAAGTCTTTTACAGAGTCCGGGTCGCATATTTCGTTAAGAACCTCTACGGCCGAACGCCGGGTATACTCTGATTCATCTTTTAGTGCTGGCACCAGCAGGCGAACAGTATCGGGGTGCTTCGCTTTGACCAGGACATCAACAGCCTTGCTTTGAACTTCAACGTCAGGGTCGGTTAGCAATTTGGCTATCTTCGTTACATTGATGCCACTCTTACGCGTTGCCAGAACGGTGAGAGCCGTGCTTCGCACCAGTTTATTGCTGTCTTGCAATTGGTCCTCGAGGGCCCTGGTAATTTCAGTGCGATCAAACTTGCTAAGGATCCGCATGACATGAACTTTGATTGCGGCATCCTTGCCTCCCATGCGGTTGATAAGATCTGGAACCTGATCTTCTTTTACGATATCGGCCACGATTCCAAAAAGTGCCGCTTTTTCTTTCGGCTCGACTTCATAAGCTCGCCGCAACAGTTCCTGGATATTTACGTCCAGTTTGTGGATGCGCAGTATTTCAATGATTGCGGGCTTCGAAATCTCAGGGTCGCCCAGATGTTCTAGCAGCAGGTTAGGGTCAAAGTCGTGGCTGCTACAAAGTGCCCAGGCCGTTCCTGAAACGACTCGCTCGGAGCCGTCAGCCAGGCCTTCCATGAAGTACTTGATCGATTTGTTGCTCACCTGACTGGTCAGAATTTCGACCAAAACCGTCTTGTGGCTCTTGTCGGTGGTGGCGAGCGCATCGATGACCCTGGGAATAATTGTTGGCCCAAGCGTCTTGAGTTTTTCGATAACTTTTTGAGCTTTCTTGGTGCCGGGGTCCGTCTCACCGATAAGCGTCGCTAACAGTTGATCAGCTCGGAAATTCTTTATCCAGCCCATAACTAACGACTACCTGATCCGGACATTTGCTGGCGCCTGACCGGCATGAGAACGACACGGCAGGCAATCCCCGCACTGGCAGCGCGCATGCTTTGATTGCGGAATATGCATGGTGTTTGGAGTGTCAAAAGTTATTTCGCTTAATCCGTGTGCTGTAGTTATTCACTCGCGTAACCAGGGCGACATGGAAACCTTACGCACCCCCCTATTGGCCAAGCCGCCATTATGCCACATAGACAGTGGTGTACAGAACTTGTCTGCAACATATCGGCCAATATACTGCTGGGCTATATTGGGCGCCTCGCCTTCGTTACAATGACCGCCTTCTGACGGTCCCCGCAGGTCTGTCGACATTATATTAGCCAAAAAAGGCCGTAAACGTGACGTCATTAACACATTCTGATCTTAAAGCTACTCTTGGCGCTATCATCATTCCGGGGTTGGGCCACTCGCTCGCCAGTGTCGGGAAAATAGTTAGCGTCGATGTGGCTGCCGATAAGGTGCGTTTGGTTATCGAGCTGGGGTTTCCTGCAAACGGCATCAAGGCCGAGCTTGAATCGCTGCTAGCCGCTGTAATTGCAGAATCTGGCAGTGATGCCGGGGTTGATGTTGAGTGGCAACAGGTGATCGTCGCTCACGGCGTGCAGCGCAACTTGCAGCCGATCGCCGGCGTTCGCAACCTGATTGCAATTTCGTCTGGAAAGGGTGGCGTAGGCAAGTCCACGACCGCTGCCAATCTGGCGCTGGCGCTGGTCGCAGAAGGTGCCCGGGTCGGTATTCTCGATGCCGACATCTATGGTCCCAGCCAGCCAACGATGCTAGGTCTTGATGGGTTGCATCCGACCAGTAAGGACGGCAAATCAATGGAGCCCCTGGAGGCCCATGGCATTCAAGTGATGTCCATAGGTTTTTTAATTGATGTTGATCAGCCCATGGTGTGGCGCGGTCCAATGGTAACGCAGGCGCTGAATCAATTGATGATGCAGACAAACTGGACTGACCTTGATTACCTGATCGTCGATATGCCGCCGGGTACCGGTGATATTCAGCTGACATTGTCGCAGCAGGTCCCGGTCAGTGGTGCGGTCATCATTACGACGCCCCAGGACATTGCTTTGCTGGATGCGCGCAAGGGCTTACAGATGTTCCGCAAAGTGTCAGTTCCCATCCTGGGTATTGTGGAAAATATGAGTACTCATATTTGCAGCCAGTGTGGCCATGAAGAGGCACTGTTCGGTACAGGTGGGGGCAAGCAACTGTCGGCCGATTACGATGTTGAACTCCTTGGCCAGCTTCCCCTTGATATCAATATTCGCCAGCAAACGGATAGTGGCAAGCCCACGGTTATCGCGGACCCGGAGGGTCCTGTGGCAACAAACTACCGGCAAATCGCCCGCAAGATGTCTGCCTTGTTGGCAACCAAGGCGAAAGATTACAGCCATCGTTTCCCAAAAATTGTTGTTGAGGAGAGCTAGTTGAGCATTAAATCCGATCGCTGGATTCGCCGTATGGCGGAAGAGCACGGCATGATTGAACCGTTTGAGCCCGGTCAAGTCAGGCGCGTAAATGGGAAACCAATCGTTTCTTACGGTACGTCAAGCTATGGCTACGACGTGCGTTGTTCGGACGAGTTTAAAATATTTACCAATATAGAATCGGTCATCGTTGACCCGAAAGCGTTCGATGAAACGAGTTTTGTCGATAAACAAAGTGACACGTGCATCATTCCACCCAATTCATTTGCTCTGGCCCGCACCGTGGAATATTTCCGTATACCGCGCAACGTATTGACCGTATGCCTAGGTAAGTCGACCTACGCACGCTGCGGAATTATTGTAAACGTAACGCCGTTAGAACCAGAGTGGGAAGGCCATGTCACTCTCGAGTTTTCAAACACGACTCCGTTACCGGCACGTATTTATGCCAATGAAGGAATCGCACAGATGCTGTTTTTTGAATCGGACGAGGAGTGCGAAACCTCTTACAAGGATCGAGGCGGCAAATATCAGGGGCAGCGCGGCGTCACCTTGCCGCAGACTTGAGGATCTCCCTCCGCTCGAGTTCAGTGCTTATTGAGCAGGAAGCAACTGGTAGGATTTAAGTCTGGCAACTGCGTCTGATTTACCATCCTTGAACTGTTCGATGCGGACGGGCTGGTAATTGAGTTCAGGAGCGAACCAAACGTGGGTTGATCTGGTTGAACCATCTCGTTCCCGACTGAATTTTAACGTTTCCAGGCGACCTAATGGGGTTTCAAGTACTTCGGTACCCTGTGCGACATACTCGATTACGTCAATCTCATTACGATCTACCACTCGGTAGGTTCCCGGAACTTCGCCCTTGATCAATGCCTCGCGCACCTGTAACTGTTCGAGTATGCGATCTGTATCGCCCGGCTGAAGGTCGAGTTCCACCGTTTCAAATTTGTAGGTGCTGGTCGCTTTGTCAGCGGTGAAAGTGATTTTATTGCTGCGTTTGTGATCAGGCTTGCCGTTGATGAAGTTAAATTCAATCGGCCGATAGCCTTCTTCACCGACGCCGAAGCGGCTCGATTCGACGATTGGGTCGCGCATCAAGACCTTTGCCAGGCCTTTTGATCGGGTTACGGATTTTATCTCGTACTGTTCGGCTTGTTCCGCCGTACTTGGCAAGCGCTCCAACGTCGTTTCAATTTGCCCACGCAACGCGCTGATTTTCACATCGTAAACGATGCGATAGGGGTCGAGGGCGGCGGCCGGATGCCATACGCCTAAGAGTAATGCCAATAGAATCAATCGCTGCACTTATAGCTCCCCAATCACTGATTTGCTTCCAGCCAATCCTGTACAACCGGCTTTGCCAAGGGCTTCCCGTCGAGCAAGACCTGCCCATCCACGATTTCTACCCTGCCGCTCGCAATCCAGGTTGCTGCTTCAGGGAAAATTATGTGCTCCATAGTCTGAACGCGGGCTGAAAGGGTTGCGGCGTCGTCGGTGGCCAGGACCGGCACGCGTCCCTGCAGTATGGCTGGCCCCGCATCCAGCTCCTCGGTAACAAAGTGCACTGTGCAGCCATGCCAGCGTTCCAAGGCGTCAAGTGCGCGCTGGTGGGTATTGAGGCCAGGGTAGGCGGGCAGCAGTGCCGGATGAATGTTGAGAATGCGACCTGCGTATTTACCGACAAAGCTGGCGCTCAGAATTCGCATGAAACCGGCAAGGATAATGAGGTCGGGTGAGTATTCTTGGAGAACCCCGTGGATTGCTTTGTCGAAACTTTCGCGGTCCTGGAAATCTTTATGACTCACCACGTGGCTGGGGATAGCGGCCTTCCTTGCACGCTCGAGACCAAATGCATCGGCTTTGTTGCTGATAACGACCGCCAGTGCAAATGGCGAATTGTCCTGTTGTGCACGATCGATAAACGCCTGCAGATTCGAGCCACTGCCGGATATGAGAACTGCTACGCGGGGTTTGCGGCCGCCTGCTTTCAACGGTAGTGAACCTCTGCCGCGCCCTCGATGACGGCGCCGATCGTAATTGCCGCTTCGCCAAGTTGCTCCAGTAACTGCAGGGTCTTGGCAGCGTCCTTGGCAGCAACAATAACCGCCATGCCAATGCCGCAATTGAATGTGCGGCGCATTTCGTCGATGGCAATATTGCCGTGCTTGGCGAGCCAGTCAAACACGGGACCTTGTTGCCAGCTGTCAGTATCGATTGCTGCTCCCAGCCCATCGGGGAACACTCGAGGCAGGTTTTCAGTAATGCCACCGCCAGTAATGTGTGCTAATCCATGGATCTTGATTTCGGCCATTAACGCCAGGATTGAGCGCACGTAGATCCTGGTTGGCGCCAATAGGACTTCAGCGGCAGGTCGGCCGTCTATATTTTTGTCGGTGGCCTGTTCGAGGACGCGCCGGATCAGGGAGTAACCGTTGGAGTGCGGTCCGGATGAGCGTAACCCGATAATGACATCACCTGCCGTGATGGCTTGGCCATCGATCATTTCACTGCGCTCTATAGCCCCGACACAGAAACCGGCCAGGTCGTACTCGCCATCAGCATACATATCAGGCATCTCAGCTGTTTCGCCGCCAATGAGTGCCGCACCTGCCAGTTCGCAGCCGTCTGCGATACCCGCAACGACAGCTGCTGCAGTATCGACTTGCAACTTGCCGCAAGCGAAATAGTCCAGGAAAAACAAGGGTTCAGCGCCTTGCACCAGTACATCATTGACGCACATTGCGACCAGATCGATACCGATCGTGTCATGTCGATTGAGCTGTTGCGCCAGTTTCAGTTTGGTGCCGACTCCATCCGTGCCGGAAACCAGCACGGGTTCCCGGTATTTGCCCGGCTGCAGCGCAAATAGTCCGCCAAAACCTCCCAGGCCGGCCATTACTTCCGGGCGTCGGGTTTTTGCCACCATCGGCTTGATACGCTCGACGAGTTCGTTGCCGGCATCAATATCGACACCTGAATCTTTGTAGGTAAGCGGTTTAGTTGTCATGCGGATTCTTTGGCGGTTAAGGCCGTAGCCGTTAATTAAGGGGTGGTATCTGCTGCGAGGGCGATATAATAGAGCTTCGCTAATCACGGGGAAACCACCATTGCTTAAATCAGGCGCAATAATGACTGCATCGGTACGTCTTTGGGCACACGTTTATCGTGTTATTGATCTCGTGCAGGGAATTTTCCGCAAAGCTATCTGTTTCTTGATTCTGGCGTCAGTCATTGGCGTGCCGGTTCAGGCCGCGGAACTGACTGATCTGTACACGGCGCAGGTGACTATGGATGCCACGACCGACAATCCTCGAGATAAAGCCTATCGCAGTGCGCTATCCCAGGTGCTGGTGCGGGTAACGGGCTCCCAGGCGGCAGCCATGTCGCCAGACCTGGAGCGGCTCTTCCCTGACCCCTCGCGCTATGTGCTGCAATTTCGACCGGGTGAGGAAAACACGATTGTGATTTCATTTGACGGTGACGCTTTGCAAAGCACATTGCGAGCCGCCGGCCAACCTGTTTGGGGCAAGGATCGTCCGCTGACATTAATCTGGCTCGCTGTCGACAGAGGCAACGGCGAACGTGAAATTGTAGCCGCTGAAGATCAAGACAAGATTGAGGATATCGCGCGTACCATTGATCCGAACCAGCTTATTCGTGAGCGCATTATGGATATAGCATCTCGTCGTGGTGTTCCAGTGTTGCTACCGTTACTTGATGCAGTGGATCAGGCCAGCGTAAGTTTTAGCGATATCTGGGGGGGCTTTGATGATTCTGTACTGCAAGCATCGAAACGGTATGGCGTGAAATCCATACTGGTCGGCCGCCTGCGTCTTGGCGGCGCGCAACAAATTCGCTGGACCTATTATTGGACCGGCGAAACACAACAATGGACGGACGATCTTGAAGACGCGATGCACCGGCTCGCCGATTATCAGGCTTCGCAATTTGCATTCGCAGGCAATCGACCGTTAATGACGATTGCCCTGCGAGTAGCAGGTGTGCAAACGCCGGCCGCTTACGTTGCGTTGGAGAATTATCTCCAGTCAGTGTCGA
Organism: Woeseiaceae bacterium; assembly: GCA_024640365.1. Classification (GTDB taxonomy): domain Bacteria; phylum Pseudomonadota; class Gammaproteobacteria; order Steroidobacterales; family Woeseiaceae; genus JAHEFE01. Next base: position 13,278 of record JAHEFE010000024.1, read on the forward strand.
TGATCGATAGCATGGCAATAACGGAAGTGCAGGGGGACCGCATTCAATACAAGCTACAACTTCGCGCGGATACGGAACGATTGGTGCGTACGCTGGATGCAGGCAGTATTCTCGAACGGGCGGAAAGTTCTGTATCATCGGGACTTCCCGCGAATCATGAAGACTCGCTCGATTATTTCTTGAAGCCTTGAAATACCGCAAATGAATTTACGCTGGCTGCCAAATGCGATATCTCTATTCCGGATCATTCTTGTTCCGCCAATTCTGATATTGATTACGCGCGATCGCTACGACGTTGCGCTGCTGCTATTTGTCCTGGCCGGTTTCTCCGACGGGTTGGATGGTTACCTGGCAAACCGGTTTCAATGGCACTCTCGATTTGGTGCGTTACTCGACCCTGTTGCGGACAAGTTACTGGTGGGTTGTACGTTCATTTTATTGGCGTTGCTCGAGCAGATTCCGATTTGGTTGACGACCATCGTAATTTTGCGTGACGTGGTCATTGTGGGTGGGGCAACGATCTATAATTTTTTCGTCAGACCTATCGAGGCGCGACCGACTCGAATCAGTAAGCTGAATACAGCCCTGGAATTGTTATTCCTGTTATTCGTTATGAGCCGCGCCGGATTTGGCTGGCCGGAAGAAATCAGTATTACTGTTCTGGGTGCAGCAACGGTTGTCACTGTAGTAATCAGTGGCATAGATTACGTTTGGTCGTGGACGAAAATGGCCCAAAGGATGAACTGATGGCGACAACGAACACGCGAACGAATTGGCTGATCGCGACCGCCCTTGTGGGCGGTTTGCTGTATTTGTTGGCACCGGTATTGACCCCCTTTATTGCGGCAGCTTTGTTGGCCTATATCGGCGATCCATTAGCGGACAGACTGCAGCGCCTGAAGTTGCCACGGACTATTGCTGTTGTCGCCGTTTTCCTGCTTACGTTTTTGATGGTGTTTTTGCTGATCATGCTGGTGCTGCCGCTTATTCAGATGCAGGTTGGTGCTTTGCTCGACGCGTTACCTGACATCATCCATCAGCTGGAGGATATCTGGTTACCTCGGCTCGGATCACTAGTGGGCGGCATTGACGGCGGAGACGATATAGGCATGGCTGCTTTCTTGTCTCGTTACGGAGAAATGGCAGGGAGTTGGGGTAGCAAGGTGCTGTTGGGACTCAGCAAATCTGGTGGCTTATTGTTCGCCGCAGTTCTGAGCTTATTTCTGATCCCGATCTTGACCTTTTACCTGTTGCGGGACTGGGATCATATGGTTGCTCATTTTGGCGCTTTGGTACCGAGTCGCAGTCGGGATACTGTGACTCGCCTTGCCCGCGAGACAGATGAAATTCTCGGATCGTTTCTGCGCGGACAGATTCTCGTGATGATTGCCCTGGCGATAATATATTCCGTTGGGCTGACTATTGTTGGCCTCAAGTATGCAATCGCTATTGGGGTTGTCGCCGGGCTCGTAAGCTTCGTGCCGTATCTCGGTTTCATATTTGGTATTTTGCTGGCGGCCCTGACAGTAATTGGTGCGCCGAATATCTGGTGGATGCTTGGTGGCATTGTGGTGACTTTTTCGGTAGCCCAATTCATTGAAGGTTCGTTCCTGACACCGAAATTGGTCGGAGATCGTATTGGCTTGCACCCGGTGATTATTATCTTTGCAATTGCCGCTGGTGGTCAGTTGTTTGGCTTTTTCGGTATTTTGCTGGCGCTACCTGCGGCAGCTGCACTATCGGTGTTGGTACGCTTTGCTTACCACAATTATCTCGCAGAAAAACCGAACGGTATTGTTCCTGAATGAACAATTGGGGAGCTGCACATTGAATCAAATGGTGCTGCCGCTACAGTTGCAAGATAACGCCGTATTTTCAAGTTTCCTCGTTGACGGCAATGAAACGCTGGTGGCTTTTCTAATCGATGCGGTCGAGCAAGGGTCGGGTCATGGTTGCTGGATATGGGGTGCGGCTGCGACGGGCAAAACCCATTTGTTGCAGGCGAGTTGTGCGCTGGCGGGCGATCGCGGAGTTTATCTCCCGTTGGATCAGTTCCTGGAAGCCGGGCCGGGTATTCTGGAGGGCATGGAGCGTCGTCCGATTATTTGTCTCGACAGCGTAGATGCGGTGGCGGGACGGGGCGACTGGGAAAGTGCGTTGTTCCAGCTCTATAACAATGTCATGCAAGCAGGCGGATCTATTATTGCTGCTGCAAATTCTTCGGCGCGTAAGTGCGAATTTGTATTGCCGGATTTGCTCAGTCGTTTTTCTCAGTTGCCGGCTTTTCGACTTGTTCCTCTCGATGAATCGGGTCGGATCAAGGCATTGCAATTGCGAGCCAGTCATCGTGGGTTGACGTTGCCAGAGGAAACGGCCACGTACTTGTTGTCCCGGACCAGGCGGGACATGGCTAGCTTGTACGACCTGCTCGACAGGCTTGATCTGGAATCATTGAAAGCACAGAGACGCCTGACAATACCGTTTGTTCGTGACGTGTTTAGCGATCTGGATTAGCTGCCGATATTATCTTCGCCAATGTTGCTACACGCGAACCTAGCGCGCGGGCCAGCGTTATCTCATCGGCCGTCAACTTGTCATTGTCCTGGTTCCAGCTGACGTGGCCGGCACCGTACGGTCCGCCCCCACTTCGTGTCGTATTTAGTTCAGGCAAGCTGTAGGGCAGGCCAACGAAATACATCCCGTGGTGAATTAAGGGTAGCGCCATTGAAAGTAGGGCTGACTCCTGCCCCCCATGGAGGGTCGAGCTTGAGGTAAATACCCCTGCTGGTTTGTCTGCCAGTTTGCCTTGCAGCCATTGAGCTCCGGTGCCGTCGAGAAAATACTTAAGCGGTGCAGCCATATTTCCAAAGCGAGCCGGGCTACCCATCACCAGTCCGGTGCACTCGGCCAGGTCATCGAGCGTTGCATAGGGGGGGCCCTGATCAGGGATAGCATCTTCCGTTGCTTCGCTGACCGCCGAAACCGCTGGAACAGTACGAAGTCGCGCGCTCATACCGGCAACCGATTCAACCCCTCGGCTGACCTCTCGTGCGAGCGCCGCGGTAGCACCGTAACGGGAGTAATAAAGTATGAGGACTTCTTTCATTCTGCGATGAGTTCGAGCACGTTTTCCGGCGGCCGACCAATAACAGCAATGCCGGTACTTTCATTCACTACAATTGGCCGTTGCAGCAGAATAGGTTGCCGGCTAATGGCCTGTGCCAGTGCCAGATCGTCATCCATGTCTATATTGTTCTCAACGGCTGCGTACTCTGACTCTCCTGGGCGGAGGAGGTCCGCAACGCTCATGTCTAATGCCCGAGCCAGTAGCAGGATGGTGTCCGGGCTTGGCGGCGACTTTAGATACTCAATTACAGCGGGATCGATATTCTCGTTCTTGAGAATATCCAGGGTTTTGCGGGACTTGGAACAGCGAGGGTTGTGATAAATCGTTATCGTCATGGTCTGGATTTTCTCTGCTACCATCTGTGTAGGAGCGGATACTTTACCAGCCGCTCACCAAAACTCCATAGACCGCCCTATTGCTTGACGATTGGCCCAATGACTTGCTAGCTTTGGCAGGTACACTCCAACATTCCCTAGAGGTTGACTGCTTAAATGCTGCGACGTGCATATCTTCTGGCTGTATTTACCCTGTTTCTTGGTCTCGCCGCCTGTGCGACGGCTCCTGTGCAGGAAATGAGCGATGCGCGGCAGACAATTGCGGTCGCGCGTAATGCAGGGGCAGAGGAGTTCGCGGCCGAAGAATTACATCTGGCCGAGCAATACCTCGAAAGCGCCCAGCAAAAACTGAACGAGCAAGCCTACAAACTGGCGCGAGATGACGCCAATAAGGCCAAACTTGCGGCGATGGACGCGTTAGTTCGGACTGAAAGTGCCAAGGCTAACTAAGCGCTTGCTGGCAGTCCGGCATTTCGGGGCCGCATAAACCACATTACGGACAAGCATATTGTCGAGTAGAGAAGGTCCGTCAGATGGTGCCGCTGGGCCTGTTACTCACCGTTTTGTCGTGCGCGGTCATGTGCAGGGAGTGTATTTTCGGGCCAGTACGAAGGATAAGGCTATTGCTCTTGGTCTAGTTGGTTTTGCTCAAAACCTGGCGAACGGTGATGTCGTGGTGGTTGCGACCGGTGAGCTGGCTGCTCTTGCCATTCTTGAGCGTTGGTTGCATCAGGGGTCGCCGCTGGCTCGCGTGACCAGTGTCATCAGGGAGCCCATTAATCATCAGGCGCATACCGGTTTTCGCGTTTTGTAGCTGGTCGTTATAGCCGATACCATTTGTTGCGCAAACGATCGAGTACCTTGTTGGGATATTCGTACCTGCCTAGACTGCCGTTATAGCGTGCTAACGCGCGTTGATAATTGCCATTTTCTTTGTCCACGTAGAACTGCAGAATGGTGCAGCCCATGCGCAGGTTTGTTCTTATATGCAGCAAATTATCGTTTGGGCGGCCTATTTCATTGAGCCAGAACGGCATGACCTGCATCAGGCCGCGGGCGTCTGCGCGTGAAACAGCATAGCGGTCGAAATTACTTTCAATATCTATAACCGCCAATACCAGCTCGGGTGGCAAATCAGCTCGATCTGCTTCTTCGTGTACCGCTTTCAAAATCTCGATGCGCTCGTCGGCGTCAGATACCTGTGCCTCCAGCCTGCTGGACATGACGTGTAACCAGACTTCTGCATCGAAACGGTCATCGAAGCTGGTCGTGTCATTGGCAGCAGCGCGCAGTAGTTCTCTCAGCCTGGGATCGGGCCCGTCGTCATCCGCTATGGCAAATGGCGCCGCCGCGAGCAGAGCACATATGATTAATATAAGACGACCAAAATACATAGGAGCGGGTTCTGGCAAACTTTGATCCTAGCTTAATACCTAATTTTTCAGTAATGCGAGAGCCGCTTCACGTTTCAAAACACGGGCTTCGCTGTCTGCACGATGTCTGTATTCCAGTTCTCCGGCATCCAGCCCGCGGTCACTGATCACCAGTCGGTGTGGAATACCAATAAGTTCCGCGTCAGCAAATTTGACACCGGGCCGTGCTTCCCGGTCATCCAGCAAGACTTCCAGTCCCTGTGATTGCAGCTCTGCATACAGCGCCTCAGTTGCCACGGCAAGCCGTTCTGAGCGGTGCATATTGATAGGTACCAGAACCACATCAAATGGCGCCAGGGGAGCAGGCCAGATAATGCCGTTTTCGTCATGATTTTGCTCAATTGCTGCTCCGACGATGCGCGTGATGCCTATGCCGTAACAACCCATGATCATTACACGGTCTTTACCATCCTGATCCTGGACCGTAGCTTTCATCGCTTCGCTGTATTTGGTGCCGAGCTGGAAGATATGGCCGACCTCAATGCCGCGGGCAATGTCGATCGTGCCTTTACCTCCAGCAACGGGATCGCCTGTGACGACATTGCGCAAGTCCACAGTTATTGGCGCGGGCAGATCCCTGGCAAAATTTACCCCAACGAAATGGGCGTCCACTTCATTAGCGCCGCACACGAAGTCACTGAGGCTGATAGTCGCGTGATCGAAAAAGACAGGAATATCGAGACCAATTGGCCCGGCAAAACCCGGCTCGCAACCGGTTACCATGCGAATAGTATCTGCATCAGACATTTGCAGTGGTGATGCTACGCCGGCAATTTTTTGTGCTTTGACTGCGTTTAGCTCGTGGTCGCCGCGCAGGACCAGCGCGACCGGTCCTGAATCACCATCGACAATGAGCGTTTTGAGCATGCGTTCGGCGGGCGCTTTGAGAAACTTGGCCAGTTGGTCGATTGTTTTGGCGCCCGGCGTAGAAACCTTGAGAAGTTCTTCGGTAGCTGCGGCCGCAGGCCTACCCGGCAACGTTGCAGCTGTTTCGACATTGGATGCATAGTTATCCATATCACTGTATGCAATGGCGTCTTCGCCCGAATCGGCCAGGACATGGAATTCCTGCGAGCGGCTGCCGCCAATATCGCCGCTGTCCGCATCAACTATGCGGAATCTTAATCCCAGGCGTTCGAAAATTCGGGCGTACGCGTCATGCATCACCGCATAGGTTTTTTCCAGCGATTCTTGATCGACGTGAAACGAATATGCATCTTTCATGATAAATTCGCGTGATCTCATGACTCCAAAACGCGGCCGAATTTCGTCGCGGAATTTGGTCTGTATCTGATAGTAACTAACCGGTAGTTGCTTATAGCTGCGGAGTTCACGGCGAGCGATATCGGTGATGACTTCTTCGTGAGTGGGGCCAAAGCAGAATTCGCGGTCATTGCGATCGCGCATTCGCAGCAATAGCGGGCCGTATTTGTCCCAGCGGCCTGACTCCTGCCACAGCTCGGCTGGTTGCACGGCAGGCATCAATAATTCCAGCGCTCCCGCACGGTTCATTTCCTCGCGCACAACCTGCTCGACTTTGCGCAATACACGCAGCCCCAGTGGCATCCATGTAAACAGGCCAGATGCCAGTCGCCGAATCAGTCCGGCACGGACCATCAATTGATGGCTTATGATTTCGGCTTCTGAAGGAGATTCCTTCAGCGTGGTCAGGTTCAGGTTCGAAAAACGCATGGATATCCAGTTGATGGTTGAAAGCGATCACATTCTAGCGGTCACAAGTGCCTTTGGTACAGATAAACTGTGCTTAAGGTTCGAAAATACGCCTTATTAGTATTCCCGGACGGTGTTTGACTGCATTTGGGCAAGCGGGTAGCGTAGCCGCTGTTTTGAAAAACACATAAGCGACTCAAGGGGCCGGCTGATGGAAGGACGACGCAAACCCGTCGTAGTTGGAGAAGGCCTGGTAATCCTATTGATCGACGCGGCCATGATCGCAGCGGCCTGGCATTTATGCAGCCCATTTGCAGCTTTTCCGTTTGCGATTCTGTTTGTACTACTGGTGCTCTTGTTTCGCGATCCGGGCAGGGAAATTCCGGCTATGCCGCTTGGTGTAGTGTGTCCCGTTGACGGCACAGTGATTGAAACTTCCCCTGTAGTACAAAGCGTGATTCCGGGCGCTGCCCAAAAAATCGTCATTCGCGTAAATCACCTTGGTACATATACGGCGCGCAGTCCGATAGAAGGTAAAGTCATGGAGTTACACCGGGCTGATTCTGGTGGAATGCACGGACTCTGGGTGCGTAGTGACGAAGGTGATGATGTCGCAATGCTATTTAGGCGCTCCTGGCTTGGTTTCGCACCGAGTGCCCAGATTCGCTACGGTGAGCGGGTTGGTCAGGGGCAACGTTGTGCTTTTTTGCGATTGGCGAGTGCTGCTGAGATACACTTACCGCTGGAAAGTCGATTATTGGTAGAGCCTGGCCAAAAGGTTTGTGCTGGCACCGATGTGCTGGCCAAGCTTCCGCCTCACTGAAAATGAGCCGGCTTTGTGTATGCCTGAGTGGCGGATGGTGGCAAAATCTCTCGGCTGGGACACAAACTGCAGTTTGAGTGGCTATGACTGAAGGAAAAATCAAAAATCCGCGCAAGGGTATTTACTTGTTGCCGAACTTGTTAACGACGGCCGCGTTGTTTGCCGGTTTTTATTCAATTGTCGCCGCGGTTGATGGTAATTTTCAGATTGCCGGCGCGTCAATTTTCGTCGCGATGGTGTTTGATGGCCTGGATGGGCGGGTCGCCCGGATGACGGATACGTCATCCGAGTTTGGTAAGGAGTATGACAGTCTCTCTGACATGGTGTCATTTGGCGTGGCTCCTGCCGTCGTAATGTATCAATGGGGTGTTTCCCGGTTGGCCGAGTGGCATCTTACCTGGGGGCGCATTGGCTGGCTTGTAGCATTTCTTTTTGCCGTAGCTGCGGCGCTCCGCCTCGCGCGATTTAATACGTTGGCGTCGACGACTGACAAGCGTTTTTTCGTAGGCCTGCCAAGCCCAACCGCCGCTGGAGTTGTGGCTTCCTTCGTCTGGATGAGCAGTAAATACGATTTGTTGGGGTTACCTGCATTGACGCTCGCTTTCGCAGCTACTGCGTCGGCCGGCGCCTTGATGGTGTCAAAATTCCGCTACTACAGTTTTAAAGACATCAACCTTGGCAAGCGTATTCCGTTTACCTATTTATTGGCTGTGCCGCTCCTGTTCATGCTGATATCTCTGGATCCACCGCTTGTGTTTTTTGCGCTGTTTAGTACGTTTGCTTTGTCCGGCCCGGTTTATTGGGTCTGGCGGCGCCGTACCGTAGCGAAGGCGGCTGGTACAGGTAGTGAACATGCTGAGTGAACGCGAGCGCCTCCAATACCTTGCGGCAATTGGAATTGAGGTCTGGTCACAGCGGAATATGCCGGTGTTCGATGAGGGCGAGATTCCAGATGGCCAGACCCTGGTACCATCAGATCGGGATGCACCGGCAGACTGGCAGGCATTGCGAGCCAAGGTCCAATCGTGTCGTAACTGCGAATTGCATGAGACTCGGAGCCAGACGGTATTCGGAGCTGGCAATCGCAACGCGGACTGGATGATCGTTGGCGAGGCGCCAGGAGCGGATGAAGACCGACAGGGAGAGCCCTTTGTTGGTGCGGCGGGAAAAATGCTTGATGAAATCCTGGCGGCGGCCGGTCTTGATCGAAATTCGGTCTATATTGCCAATATTCTGAAGTGCCACCCACCGGGCAATCGAAATCCACATCAGACCGAAGCGGATTCCTGTCGAGAATACCTCAATCAACAAATTGCCATGGTCCAACCCAAAGTTATCCTCGCTGTAGGCGCGGTGGCCGCGCATCAGTTGTTGCAAAGCGATCAGCCAGTGGGAAAGTTACGCGGCCAGACCCATACATCGCAGCCTGCAGGTGTTAATGTAATTGTCACTTACCACCCGGCGTATCTCTTGCGCAGTCCTGTGCACAAGCGCGATGTCTGGCAAGACGTATGTCTTGCCCGAAGTGTGATCGGGGGTTTGCAAGATTGATTCAATTGCCGCGTAAGCTTCCGACCAAAATCCGGGCGATGTCACATGATGATCTCGTGCACGTATCAGCAGTCGAGCGCCGCTGTTATGAGTTTCCCTGGAACCAGGGAGTGTTTCGTGACTGTATTTTGGCGGGCTACATTTGTGTTGTGTTGGAGGCCGACGGAAAAATTTTGGGCTACAGCATCTTGTCGATTGCGGCGGGAGAGGCCCATATTCTGAACTTGTGCGTGGATACCGAGTACCGCCATTTCGGTTACGGCGAACATTTGTTGAACGAGTTGTTGGCGCGTGCGCGGCTCGACAATGTGCAGCAAGTGTTTCTTGAGGTTCGACCTACGAATATTGCGGCTATTACGTTGTATAAAAAGAAGGGTTTTTTTCAGATTGCACGGCGTCCAGCTTATTATCAGGCCCATGGCGGGCGTGAAGATGCCTGCGTACTGGCGCTCAAGTTGCGATCGCACGGCTAGTCGGGCAGCCCCGTATCCGTTAGACTTCGCGGCCTTTTCCGCAGTTAGATTCCCGTTTTGGGCTGAAGCCGATTTTTAAAATGTCGAACATCAAAAAACAAGTCAGCTTGCGGCGCACCTTTGCGATCATTTCGCACCCGGATGCCGGCAAGACAACGCTTACCGAAAAGCTGCTGTTGTTTGGTGGCGCGATTCAGCTTGCTGGCACCGTAAAAGGACGCAAGGCGAGCAGACACGCACGCTCTGACTGGATGAAACTCGAGCAGGAGCGAGGTATATCGGTAACCTCATCGGTCATGCAGTTCCCGTATAAGGGACGCGTAGTCAATTTGCTGGACACTCCGGGTCATGAAGATTTTTCTGAAGACACTTACCGTACGTTGACGGCCGTAGACTCGGCGTTGATGGTAATTGACTGCGCGAAGGGTGTTGAGGACAGAACGATAAAGCTCATGGATGTTTGTCGATTGCGCGACACACCGATCATGACTTTCATCAACAAATTGGACCGCGAAGGCCGTGAACCTGTGGAACTGCTGGACGAAATTGAATCGGTACTCAAGATTCAATGCTCCCCGGTTACCTGGCCTATTGGCATGGGCAGTTCTCTGCGCGGTGTTTATCACCTGTTGCAAGATCGCATTTACCTGTTCGACAGCAAGGGACGACTACGTGCTGGCGAACAGCGCATCATCGAGGGTATTGATTCAGCTGAAGCAGATAAGCTATTAGGGTCTGATGCCAAGCGCTTGAGGGAAGAAATTGAGTTGGTGAAAGGCGCTTGTCCTCAGCTGGATCTGAATGAGTATCTGGCCGCCCGTCAAAGCCCTGTATTTTTTGGTTCTGCGATTTCCAACTTTGGTGTTAAGGAACTGCTCGATAGCTTTGTTGAGTTTGCGCCACCACCGCAATCGGCTACTACTGAGACGAGAGCGGTGCAACCGACAGAAGAAGCCTTAACTGGTTTTGTTTTCAAGATTCAAGCGAACATGGATCCTGCACACCGTGATCGCATTGCATTCATGCGTATTTGCTCGGGCGAGTACAGTAGAGGCATGAAATTGTTGCATGTTCGATCCGGTAAGGAAATGAAGATTCCGGATGCCATCACTTTTATGGCTGCTGACCGGCAACATGCAGAAAGTGCATTCGCAGGCGACATAATTGGGCTTCACAATCATGGAACTGTGAATATTGGCGACAGCTTTTCCGAAGGAGAGGCTCTCAAATTCGTAGGTATTCCAAATTTTGCGCCGGAAATGTTCCGGCGGGCTGTTCTCAAAGATCCGTTGCGTTTGAAAGCTTTACGCAAAGGCCTCGGACAATTGTGCGAGGAAGGCGCTACCCAGTTGTTCCAGCCGATGCGGAATAATGACCTGATTTTGGGCGCTGTCGGTCAGTTGCAATTCGAGGTAGTCGCACATCGTCTTAAGGAAGAATACAAGGTGGAGTGCCTGTTTGAACCCATCAACGTAGCTACCGCGCGCTGGGTTGAGTGCGACGATCACAAACGCCTCGATGAATTTCGGCGCAAAGCACATGACAACCTGGCCCTGGATCATAGTGACAGTCTCGTTTACATTGCTCCGACGAGGGTCAACCTTAGTCTTACCGAAGAACGCTGGCCTGAAATCAAGTTCAGGAAAACCCGGGAGTATTGATGCCAGAACAGTCTGCGAAGCAAAGCGCGCATCCGTTTAATAAACAGGTTGTAGCGTGGGCGTTGTATGACTGGGGTAATTCGGCGTTCGCCTTAAGCGTGATAGCAGTGTTATTCCCGCTTTTTCTCGGCAGCTACTGGAGTGCAGGTGATAACGGTTCAGCGGTAACCATGCGTCTCGCGTGGATTACGAGCGGGTCCAGTATGATCGTTGCCTTGTGCGCGCCGTTGCTGGGAACATTAGCTGATGTCGGGGGGTACAAAAAACGCCTGCTATTTGCTTTTGCATCTCTTGGCGCACTGATGACGGTTGGCTTAAGCTTGGTCGGCGAAGGGTCCTGGCCGTCAGCGCTTACTTTATATCTGTTCGCAATGGTCGGCTTCTATTGCGCCAATATTTTTTACGATTCTTTGCTCGTCGATGTTGCTGATTCAAAGCAGTATCACCTTGTGTCCTCATACGGTTTCGCCGTTGGCTATTGCGGCGGGGCGTTGTTACTAGGACTGCATGTCTGGATGTTGTTGTCTCCCGCAACATTCGGTTTCGAGACTTCTGTCCAAGTCATCAAGTTTGCATTTTTCTCCGTTGGTGTGTGGTGGATTATTTTTCTTTTGCCGTTGATGTTCGTTGTTAGCGAGAAAAAACCAACGGTGCAAACAAGGGAAAGCCCACTGCAGGCCAGTTATCAGCAGTTGCTTGCGACCATTCACGAGATCAGTAAATATCGAAACATAGTTATGTTTTTACTGGCTTACTGGCTGTATATCGACGGTGTGCTTACAGTGATTTTTATGGCTGTCAACTTTGGCCAGCGCCTGGGTTTCAGTTCGCAAGACCTTGTGACTGCATTGATGATTACAAATTTTATCGGTTTTCCAGCGACCTTATTGTGCGGATGGTTGGGGCACCGTTTCGGACCGCGTTTCGTAATTTATATGGGGTTGTCGATCTATATCATCGTTGCCTGCTGGGCATTATTTCTGCAGGAAGTTCGTCAGTTTTATTTTATGGCAGTAACAATTGGCCTGGTTCAGGGTGGCGTGCAAAGCATGAGCAGATCCCTTTATGCGACATTGATTCCCAGGGAGAAAGCGGGCGAGTTTTTCGGCTTTTATAATATGCTCGGCAAGTTTTCAGCGGTCATCGGGCCTATATTTGTCGGACTGGTGGCAATGGTTTCTGATGAACCGAAATACATGTTAATCGTATTAATGCCTTTGTTCTTGTTGGGCGGTGCGTTGCTCGCGAAAGTCAGGCTGCACGCTCCACTTCAGAATAGCTAGGTAATTTTTGAGAATTGCACTAACAGCAATTTAAGCTGTGCCAGTTGGGTGTGTTGCGGTGGACCGTAACGAGTTTCCAGGTAAGTGATAATAAACTTCTTTGCGACCGTTGCTGCAGCTGGTCTCTCGGTTATCAGCCGCTCATAATAGTTAAGCGGCGCTTCACCGGCTTTCGATGGTATGCCCGCGATTCGCACAAATCTCTTGTATAACAGCGCGGCGGCATCTTTGCGTGGCGCACGGTAGCGCAGCATCATGAATCCACTAATAGCAATCACAAGCAAGGTCACAGCGACGACCAGGCTTAGCATCATTTTCCGCCAGTCAGGGCTGTGCATACCAAGCCACTCGAGGAAGTTTGTCTGATTTTCAGGTCCGTATCCGAGAACCCATTCATTCCAGCGAGTGTTGATTGCATCCCAGGCCAGACCAATTTTGTGCAGCAGTTGAGATGGGGCGGTCAGTCCCCAGGAAAGGCCTGCGTCAGAAAATCGCGATGCAGAAATGCCTGACTCAATACGTTCGGGAGCGACGGCGGAGGTGGGATCGATTCGAACCCAGCCGTGTCCGGAGAGCCAGACTTCAGACCAGGCATGCGCGTCTGACTGGCGTACGATCAAGTAGTTTCCAAGGGGATTGATTTCCCCGCCCTGATAGCCGAGTACCACCCTTGCCGGAATTCCTGCGGCGCGCATGATGACGGTAAAAGCAGATGCGTAATGCTCGCAAAATCCACGTCGTGTGTCGAACATAAAACGGTCTACCGGATTGGTTCCGAGAGACGGCGGACGCAACGTGTAATAAAACGCCTCAGTTCGAAAATGCGCCATCACAGCGTTGATCAGGTCGCTGTCACTAATGAATTGTTGACGCAGCTGGTGTGCGAACTCAGTCGTTTTCCTGTTTCCGGAGGGTAGGTGTAGATAATATTCTTGTGCACGCTCAGACAGGTCTACGTCGGTTTGGTAATCGGTGTACGAGCTCGCGGTGTAGATCAGTCGATTGTCGACCGGTTTGCGTCGCGTCAATTGTTGCTGTGGGCCAATAGCGGTGTCGGTCAATGACCAACGCGTTGGGATGTCGAGCGCGAAGATCCAGCGCTGTTGCGTTGGCTCCAGGGTCACCTGATAGTTGATTGCTTCTCCGGACGTCCGGATTCGCTCAAGTCCGCGCGACGTAAACGACGGCTCGGGTGACGACCATGATCGACCATTAAATCGTTGCAGTACCAGGCCGCGCCAGTAGCGTTGCTGGGGAGGCGGCGGGTTATTCGCGAACTGTACGCGAAACGCTACCGCATCAGAGAGGGATAAATTACTGATGTCGCCCGGGCTCATTTGATCGCTAAGTCCGCTGCTGGCGCTGCCCCCGGCGGTAGGTATGGACCAGAACGGTGTACTTATACGTGGAAATAGCACCCACATAACCAACATCACAGGCAGTGCGTAAGCAATCAACCGTCCGGCGGTCAGTGCGCTTTCTCGTGCGCTGACCTCGGTGCTCGCGGCGAGGCGCAACCAAGCGGTCATGATGAGCCAGACGGCGCCTAATAGGTAAGGCATAGACCACAAATATTGCTCTCGCAGCAATGATGACATGACCAGGAAAATGGCGATGAAGAGCAGAACAAACTGATCGCGTCGTAGTCTTGTTTCCAGCAATTTAAGCGAAGCCATGACGCTGAGCAGCGCGGTTCCTGGACTGATGCCGTTGACTGATCCGTATTGCGCCATAATACCGAGGAATCCGAGTAGGGCGAGAATGACGCGCAGCGTCGCTGGAGGCAGTTTTCGACGGCGCCTTTCCAGGTGCCAGCGAAAGACTGCGCAACCGACGAACATGATCGGTATCCACGGTGCCATGTAAGGAATGTGCGGAAGCAGGGCGAGTGTCATCGCCGCCAGCGACCAGGGCAGGCTGGCCAGTAGCGTTCCGTCCGTACCTCGGCTACGTCGCGGCAACTTTCTTCTCGCCATACAAGGCCAGGGCGGCCAGGCAGCGATGCCGATGTGATTCACCGTGGCTGGGAGGGAATTCTGTGCCCGGTAAACGCAGCCCATAGTCCATTCGTAATTGATTTGCGTCGAGTATCCAGCGAGTCAAAATTGATAAATTTACTTCGAGATCGTTGCTAGTGAGAGACGCAAGATCGAACCACTGGCTACTCGTATCGGCACCCGAAAATTGTTTCGACAGGAGTTCTCCAGTGCGAGCGTACGCTTTCCATGCGACGTGGTGCGGCGAATCGCCGTCACGAAATGTGCGCAGGCCGGCAAAGTCTTCCTCACCGCGTGCATCGTGCTGGCGGTGGCCTTGCGCAGCGATAGTCGCGGGCGGGCGCGGTGCTCCCGTAGCCGGGTGTGGGTAGACCAGCGCCAGCAAGTCCACGTAAAGCCAGGCCCAGGAGTTAAAGAGTTCAAACGGGAACTTGCTGCGAACGCCAAAGCGTGGCAAATGGATTAGGCCCCGATGTTGGGTTGGCATAGACAGCGAAAGTATTTTGCTTTCACCCGCAGCCAGGTCACAAATCAAGCTTTCCTGAGCGCCCGAATAGACTTGCAACTGATAACGACGTTTGCGGGACTGGTTGCGAAGAGAAATGCGGAATACCGCCGCCTGGCCGGCAAATACTGGATCGGCACCGGCAAACTTGATTTCAAGACCCACCAGGTTGCGCTGACACTGGTGCATAGCAACCAGTCCCAATCCCGCAAGAATGAACGTCAGCGCAAACGACATGTTGTTGTTGTAGTTCATGGAGCCCAGCAACATCGCGAACGTCATCAGCGCAAACACAAGTCCCACGCTGGTGGGCAGAATGTAGGTGCGGCCCGAATGCAGCGTAATAACGCCGCGATCCTGGCCCTGTCGCTTCTGAGCCCAACGCTCAATTCGCCCACTTATTGCCTGGCGTAAATTAAGCAATGGGTGGTCGATTCCCTTAAGGGATTGCCACAGAATCGAGGACATGCCGGGTCAAGTCGCTGGCGGATCGATATATGGAGTTATCTGCAGGTTTCATGCGGTGGCCGGCGACGGCGGGAAAAACCGCTTGTATGTCGTCAGGGTAGACGCCCGTGTGGCGTTGAATGAATGCGTATGCCTTGGCAGCGCGAATCAACGAGAGCGCGCCGCGCGGTGA
Organism: Woeseiaceae bacterium; assembly: GCA_024640365.1. GTDB lineage: Bacteria > Pseudomonadota > Gammaproteobacteria > Steroidobacterales > Woeseiaceae > JAHEFE01. The sequence goes on from JAHEFE010000024.1 coordinate 28,777, forward strand.
CAGGCCAGTTTCAATTTCTGATGATTCTCTGGTAAATCGAATCAAGGCTTGCACATAGTCGAGTAACGCGTCACTCATGTGCATTTCGCATGCCGCCGTTTGCAGAGCAGCGAGTTGGGCCGCATCCAGAGATGCATCAAAAGTCGATAATAATTCTCGCCGGTCTTGACCAGTCAGCAGAGCGCGTTCGTCTTCTTCCTTAGGGTAGCCGAGTTCAATGCGCATAAGGAATCGATCGAGCTGCGATTCTGGTAACGGAAAAGTACCGATTTGATCTGACGGATTTTGTGTTGCTACGACGAAAAAAGGTTCGGGCAAACGATGGGATACGCCATCGACCGATACTTGTTGTTCTTCCATTGCTTCAAGCAACGCGCTTTGCGCTTTCGGTGTAGCCCGATTGACTTCATCGGCTAGAACCAGTTGCGAAAAAATCGGCCCCGGTTGAAATTGAAACGCACCTTTTTGGCGATCGAACACAGAAACGCCAATGATATCGGCCGGTAGTAAATCGCTGGTAAATTGTATGCGTTGATAGCTTAGGCCGAGCACACGAGCCATAGCTTGTGCCAGAGTGGTTTTACCCAGGCCGGGCAAGTCTTCGATCAGCAGATGGCCGCGACCAAGAATGCAGGACAAAGCAAGTGCCAGCTCATTGCTTTTTCCCAGTATGATCTGGCCTAGCGCTTCAAGAGCGGCATCAATATATTTATTCTGAACTTCTGCAGTCACTGATCAATGCTCCAGTGCGTTATCAGACAATCATTACTACTCCGTCGACGCCACGGGGACGGCGATCCATCTTAATAGTCTATGATAGCGCGGCCAATAACACTCGATTCCTCAGCATACTGTGACCGAGTACCGCGAATATGACCAATTCACTACAGGTCTTGCAGTTTTTCCAACTGCTCATTTAGTTGCTCGATTTCTCGGGCGAATTCTTCGGCGCGGGCTTTTTCCTTTGTTACGACAGCTGCAGGTGCATTGCTCACGAAACTTTCATTGCTCAGCTTACCTGTGCAACGAGCCAGGTCGGCCTGGCTGCGCTCGCGAAGTTTTTCCAATCGGGCCCTTTCCGCATCGACATCGATGATGCCTTTCATCGGAACCAGAAGGCGTGAGTCACCGAGTAACGCTGTCGCCGAGGCCGGTGCTTCTTCACCGGATTCGAGTGGCGTTATTGATTCCACCCGGCCCACTCGACCCAAAAGCTCGGCATGAGTCGCAATGCGGATTAGGTCTTGTTGGCTCGCATTTTCCAGTAAAACCGGCAGGAACTTACCTGGCGAAATATCCATTTCTCCTCTGATCTGGCGGATGCCGAGAATGAATCGCTTGACCCATTCAATTTCGGTTTCGGCATTCTCATCCTGCCAATCCGGGTTCTGTTCGGGGTAGCGTTGCAGCATGATTGTGTCGCCAGCAATGTTCATGCGCTCCGCAACCTGCAGCCATATCTCTTCTGTTATGAAAGGTATCAGCGGATGCATCATGCGCAACAAGGTTTCCAGGACCTCAATCAAAGTCTGGCGCGTACCGCGTTTTTGCGCAGCGCTGGCTGTTTCTGACTGCAGCACCGGTTTCGAAAGCTCGAGATACCAGTCGCAGAATTCATGCCAGGTGAAGTCGTGGGCTGCTTGCGCATACAGGTCGAGACGGTAGTTTTGTAGGTGACCGTGAACGGCACTGACAGTGTTGTCGAGGCGTGCACGAATCCAGCGATCGGCTGGGCTGAGCTCAATTTCGCCTTGATCCAGGTCTTCTGTATTCATTAAGACATAACGAGCGGCGTTCCATAGCTTGTTACAAAAATTCTTGTAACCATCAATGCGGCCGATGTCGAAGCGAATATCCCGACCTGTCGTCGCCAGTGCGGCAAATGTGAAGCGCAATGCGTCCGCGCCGAATTCATCGATACCATCTGGAAACTGTTTGCGCGTTGCCTTTTCGATCTTCGGCTTCAGGTGTGCCTGCATCAGTCCGGAGGTCCGTTTTTGCAACAGCGTGTCCAGGTCAACACCATTAATCAGATCGAGTGGATCCAGGACGTTGCCTTTTGACTTGGACATTTTCTGACCTTCCGGGTCGCGAATCAGGCCATGAATATAGACTTCGTGAAACGGAACTTCGCCGGTGAATTTGATGCCCATCATGATCATGCGAGCAACCCAGAAAAATATGATGTCGAAACCCGTGACTAACACGTTGCCCGGGTAAAAAGTCTTCAGGGCATCTGTCTGTTCGGGCCAACCGAGCGTGCTGAATGGCCAGAGTGCGGACGAGAACCAGGTGTCGAGAACGTCTTCATCCTGGCTAAGTTTGAGATCATCAGCGAGTTCATATTTTTTGCGCGCTGCCGCTTCGTCATGCGCAACGTAGATATTACCATCGGCGTCGTACCAGGCAGGAATTCGATGGCCCCACCAGAGTTGCCGGCTGATACACCAGTCCTGGATGTTATGCATCCATTCAAAATAGGTCTTGGACCAGTTCTCAGGTACGAAACGAATGCTGCCATCTTCAACGGCTTTAATAGCTGGGTCTGCCAGCGGCTGAATTTTCACGTACCACTGATCAGTCAAATAAGGTTCGACGATCGCGCCGCTACGGTCGCCGCGCGGCACCATCCGATCATAATCGTCGATTTTCTCGAGTAATCCAAGACTGTCCATGTCGGCAATGACCCGCGCGCGCGCAACGTCTCGATCGAGGCCGCGATAGGCTTCCGGTGCTTCATCGTTGATAGCAGCACTGTCGGTAAACACGTTATGAATATCGAGGTTATGGCGCTGCCCGATTTCGTAATCGTTGAAGTCATGGGCGGGCGTGATTTTTACGCAGCCGGAGCCAAATTCCGGGTCTACATAATCATCGGCAATGATGGGTATGTGGCGATCGACCAACGGCAGTATCAGGGATTGTCCGACCAAGTGGCCGAAGCGCTTGTCCTCTGGATGCACGGCTACGGCACTATCTCCCAGCATTGTTTCGGGTCGGGTCGTTGCTACAGTGACGTAGCCTTCACCGGAGGCAAGTGGATACCGAAAATGCCACAGATTGCCGGGCTCTTCTTTTGATAGCACTTCGAGATCGGAAAGAGCGGTGTGCAATACCGGATCCCAATTCACCAAACGCTTGCCGCGGTAGATGAGATCTTCTTCATGGAGTTTGACGAATACTTCTGTAACAGCGGCAGACAGACCCTCATCCATAGTAAAGCGTTCGCGACTCCAGTCGACAGACGCGCCCATACGCCGCAATTGCTTACAAATTTGGCCGCCAGACTGCTCTTTCCACTCCCAGACTTTTTCAACAAACTTTTCGCGACCCAAGTCATGCCTTGTGAGGTCAATTTCGTTAAGTTGCCGCTCTACAACCATTTGAGTCGCGATGCCAGCATGGTCCATGCCCGGTTGCCACAGTGTGTTATGGCCGCGCATCCGGTGGTAACGAGTCAAGGCGTCCATGATCGTGTCCTGAAACGCATGCCCCATATGCAACGTCCCCGTCACATTGGGTGGAGGAATCATGATGCAGTAGGGCTGGCCCTCGCCGGATGGACGAAAATAGCCTTGATCTTCCCAGCGTTGATAATGTCGTTGTTCGATGCCGTGAGGCTGGTAGGTCTTGTCCATTAAGCTTTAGTTTAGTCAGTAGTCGTGGGTTGAATGAATGGTTCAGGTCTTATCTTTAATATGATCTTGTAAAACGCGATCAATCAGGATCGGCATTTCGTTATGCAGCCTGGATAATACGCGATCAAATATGAGAGTTTCCATTTCCTCAAAAGCTTCGTTCATCAATTTTTCCGAGAGCTGCAAGCTTTCAGTGCAAATCTGGGATTCCAGTTCGGCTACGTTTATCGTTACCTGTTCGTCAGGATTTACGGAAGGCTTTTTTATAACCTCGGTCAGAATCGGTAGGTCGCTGTCATGGTCAGTGGAGTTGCTGATAGTGATTTCTCCTCGTTGCTGGAGCGATTGGTCTAGCCGATATCGTGGTAAGCCAGTTCACAGCCTTTTTTACGATACGCAGCATAGCGTCTTCTGCCGTGGGTCTTGCTTTCAACATCCGAGCTTACTAGTTCAGCAATGCGAGGGAAACTGTCAGCAAAATCAGGTGTGTCATCGGTAAGGTTAATAAGTAACTCGCAATTGGCCGGGAGATCTTCTCCACAGCTGACTGTAACCGGCGCCCCCGTTGGTTCGCCCACTCCCAGTTGCTCGTGAGGCACGAAACTATCGTCACGAAACGTCCACAGCAAATCGTCGAATTCTGCTGCAGTCTTGCTGTCGCTGACATAAACGTGCACTTTGTGCTGTAGCTTATAGGCTTTTTCTGCCAGTCGGCAGGCAAAACCCAGCCGGGCTTTGATGCCTGGCTGGGGAAGACCGTAAAAATCGACTTGAGTCATACAACTTATCGAGGCAGCGCGCCTGCCTTATCAAGGATAAATTCTGTCAGCATTGGCACTGGACGACCTGTGCTGCCTTTACGCGGTCCTGAGTGCCATGCAGTTCCGGCGATATCAAGATGAGCCCAGTTCATGCCCTCCGTGAACTTGCCAAGGAAACAGCCAGCCGTAATTGATCCACCATCTCTACCGCCAATGTTCGCCAAATCAGCGAAATTGCTTTTGAGTTGCTTGGTGTATTCTTCGGTGAGTGGCAATCGCCAGGATTTATCACCGGAGTTTGCGCCGGCGCTGGTCAGGTTGTTTGCAAGGTCATCGTGGTAGCTCATGACCGCAGTATGGTGATGTCCCAATGCGATGACGCAGGCGCCAGTCAAAGTCGCCACATCGATAATCACTTCCGGCTTGAATCGACGTGAATAAGTCAGGGCGTCACATAGGATCAAGCGACCCTCAGCATCGGTGTTAAGAATTTCAATAGTCTGACCAGACATGCTCTTGACGATATCGCCGGGACGCGTCGCTGTCCCACTTGGCATATTTTCGCAAGTTGGTATTACAACGGTCAGATTGATTGGCAGCTTAAGTTCAGCTGTCGCCACCATGGCACCGAAAACCGATGCTGCGCCGCCCATGTCGAATTTCATTTCATCCATGCCAGCACCGGGCTTCAGTGAAATACCACCTGAATCGAAAGTAATTCCTTTGCCAACCAATACGATCGGTTTGGCGCTGCCACCATTCTTGTATTGCATGATGACAAGTTTGGCCGGTTCGGCCGTGCCGGCCGTGACCGACAGCAGCGAGTGCATGCCAAGACGTTTCATTTCGGCCTCACCAATGACGCGTGTCTGCAACTTACTGTATTCGCGGGCGAGCTTCTGCGCCTGCCGAGCCAGGTAACTTGGCGTACAAACGTTTGGCGGCAGGTTGCCAAGGTCTTTAGTTAATGTCATCCCCTCGACGATGCCAGCACCGTGTTCCGCACCGCGCATTACAGCATTAGCTTCGCCACGACTGTTCAGGCCGAAACCAATGCGTTTCAACGCTGCCGGCTTTTTGCGTTTGCCGCTTTTCATAACAGAAAAATCGTATAACGAGTCACCAATTATTTCTGTGGTAAAGCGCGCCATGTAGTAGGGAGTCATACCATCGGCGAGTTCCTGCCCCAGATAACTGACGATATTTGTCGCATTTCTCGTCTTTAGGGCTTTGATTGCCGCACCTACGACTTCGCGGAATTTTGATTTGCCGTACTTCGCTTTGGGTCCAAGTCCAGCAATCAAGACGCGTTCTGCACGTACACCATCGAGCGCTGAAAATACAAATGCGCTGCCGAGTTTGCCATCGACGTCACCCTGTTTGAACAGGCGTCGAATTTTGCCTTTTGATGCCTTGTCTATATCAGACGCAGCCGCCGTTAGTTTGCCATCCTCGTAAATGCCAACAATGACACAACCGCTTGCGCGTCGGGATGCAGCACTTGTAGTGGTGAAATAATCCATAGACCCTTTGCCTTTTGACTTGAATGCCCCAGACTTGGCGGGTAGTCGACAACTCAAAATGAGCGTACAGCCAGCCGAACAAGTCTTACATTGTTCAATTCATAAATTTGTTGGTTTCTTTTATTTTTCCTAGGCTGGCCGGAAAGGCTGTCCCGCGTCAAATAAAAGCGGTAGTCTAACTGAACCAGGTCGAATAAGTTAAGCAAATCACTGATATATAAATGTTTCGGATACTAGATAGGTACATTTTTCGCGAAGTGGCCGGCGCCGGGTTGGGCGTTACTGCCGTTCTATTGTTCATCATGCTGACCAACCAGTTTGCCTTGGTCCTGGGGCAGGTCGTCAAGGGCGATCTCCCAAAAGATGCCGTATTTCAAGTAATTGGGCTGACTGGTCTGCAATATTTGACCTTGTTGGTGCCCATTTCCCTGTTCCTGGCAATCATGATGGCGATGGGGCGCTTGTACCGAGATAGCGAATTTCCCGCCATGATGGCCTGTCGAATTGGTCCCGGAGGCGTCTACAGGCCGCTGGCGTGGTTGGTCGTGCCAGTGTGTGCATTAATTGCCTGGATTGCAGTAGATCTCGGCCCGCGCGCAATGGCCACAGTAGAGCAGATCAGCGTCGAGGCCCGCCGCCAGGCAGATCTGGCGAGTGTCGAGCCGGGCAAGTTTACGAAAGGTGGTGATGACAGGTCCGTCGTCTATGTGGAAAAAGTGAATGCCAATGGCCAATTCGCAAATGTATTCCTTGAGCGGCGTACAGAGTCCGGAGAGATTGCAGTCGTTGTCGCGAAACGTGGCGAACAAACCACTTCCGCTGATCAGAATAGTCGCTTTATCGTGCTCCACGAAGGCCGGCGTTATGACGGCGTACCAGGCAGCCCTGAATTTCGCGTTGTGGAATTTGCCGAACACGGGATTCCCTATCATTTGCCGGAGGCCAGGGAAGCGCAATTGAAGCCACCTGCGCAACCATTTGCGACTCTCCTCCGAGTCAGGGATGCGCGGTCGGTAGCTGAGATGCAATGGCGTATAGGCGTTCCGCTAACTACTCTGATTTTGGCGTTGCTCGCAGTGCCACTTAGTCGCAGCCGGCCTCGTCAAGGACGCTACGGGAAGATCATGATTGGCTTGCTTGTCTTCATAATTTATTTCAACCTTCTTGCTGCCAGTAAAGCCTGGATTGAGCAGGGTGTATTGCCAGGAATAATCGGACTCTGGTGGGTACACGGCACTATGCTTCTGCTGGCATTGTTCTTGCTTGCCTGGCAAAACAACATATTTCGTCGACTCTTTCCTACCGGGGGCAGGTAGTGAATATTCTAAGCGTCTACCTGATGCGCACGATTTTGACGACAACGCTGCTTGTGCTTGGCGTGCTTTTGGCATTGGCGGGACTGTTCGAAGTGATTGGCGAACTCGACGATGCTGGCGACAAGTACGGCGCGATGCAGGCTCTCTTGTTTGCAGCGCTACGTATGCCGCAGTTGGCCTTCGAAATGCTGCCAATTGCTTCGTTAATGGGCGCCCTCGCTGGTCTCGGCGGTCTCGCCAATAACAGCGAGCTTGTGGTTATGCGGAGCGCGGGTTTGTCCGTATGGAGTCTAGCTCGTGCCGTTGCTCTGACGGGGGTTATTCTGACTGTTGTTGCAGCACTTGTTGGTGAGTTCATTGGACCGCCCCTGGATTACTTTGCTCGTACGATGCGCACGGAAGCTCAGTATGGGAAAGCGGGAGAGAGATCTGGTTCAGCTACCTGGGTCAAAGACGGCCCGGTAATACTCAACCTGGACCGCATGAACAGTGAATTTGAGTTTGGCGGAATTTATCTGTTTCGATTCGGCGATGACAACTCACTGGCATCTATTGCACGCGCAGAAAATTCAGGGATCGATGAAAGTGATAACTGGATATTGGAAAATTTCCGGGAAACGCGTTTCAGCGCTGACGGCGTGCAGGTCGTGAAATCATCTCGTGAGGTAGAAAATTTCGAAGTAAATGCCGAATTGCTTGGTGTAGCGATGGTAAAGCCAGTGAGTCTCTCGGGCCGCGGTCTTATTGGATACATCCGTTACTTGAAAAAAAATAATTTGACGTCACTGCGTTACGAATCTGAGTTGTGGTTTCGCGTCGCATCTACGGCAACCATATTGATCATGCCGATGTTGGCGTTGGCGTTTGTGTTCGGCCCACTACGCAGTGCGGGAGCCGGTGCTCGTCTGATGGTCGGAGTATTGATTGGTTTGGGTTATTTTCTGGCAAGCAAGACGCTGGCGAGTTCCGGCCAGGTATTTGATTTAAACCCAGCCATAGTGAGCTGGTTCCCGACCATCGCCTTGTTATTGATTACCGTGATTGCGTTGCGCCGGGTGCATTAGCTGTTTTTCGGGTAATAGATCAGTCGCGTTTTTGATAAACGGTCGTGCCAGGTCAGGCTATCCTTATCCCATAGCTGCCACCAGAACCCAAGGCCAAGTGGTACCCAGGAAATAATCGCCGCGGTGAAGCGCAGGCTTGATTGCTGCCAGGTCGGTAGCTCACCGTTTTCCTGTTGCAGCTGCAAGCCCCAGGATTGCATCCCAAGCGTACGCCCAGAGCGACTCCAGAACCCAACGAAGAATGCATATGCGATAGCCAGCAAAGTCATCTGGTGTGGCAGCGTTCCGGACGGTACCGCCTCTCCTTTGCCAATAATCAAAAAGGGAATCGTGCCCAGGCACATCAACGCGAATACAAGTAAAAAATCGTAAAGCATTGAGCCGAGACGTCGTAAAAGACTAGCTGGTTTCATAGGGCTACTTTGCTATTTGCTAACTGAAAGTCATAAATTGGCGAACCAATTTTCTATTCTTCGACGCGTTGCGACGTCTGGTAACTCGCCGAATCCGGCGCCGAGATTGTCTATCATGTGATGCGCTTTCGTAGTCGCAGGGATTACACAATTTACAGCGGGGTGGCTGACTATATATTTCAGGAACAACTGACCCCAGCTCGCTGCCGAAAATTCAGCCGCCCAGTCGGGAAGTGTGCTGTTTTTCACCGCTCTGAACAGAGCTCCATTCATGAATGGCCGGTTGACCAATACAGCAATGCCGAGTTCCTGGGCGAGCGGCAAAAGTATTTCCTCAGCGTCGCGCTCACCGAGCGAATAATTAAGTTGTACAAAGTCGGGTCGCCATTTCTTCATGACATCGGCCAGCGTGACGAAAGCATTGCGGCGCGAAGTTGTCACACCGCTATATCGGATGTTGCCCCTGGCCTGCCACTCCTTAATGGTTGGCAGCTGCGTGTCCAGGTCACGCAAATTGTGTACTTGCATCAAGTCAATTTTGTCGGTCGCCATTCGCTCCATCGATTGCCGAATTTGTATTTCGCCCGCTGCGCGGCCCTCGGTCCAAACTTTGCTGGCGAGAAACAGTGATTGCCGGCGGTCGCTGCCACGGATGATTTCGCCGATCACGGTTTCGGCATTGCCATACATTGGGGACGTATCAACCAGGCTTGCACCGGACTTGATTAGAGTGTCGATAACGGCCGCACGTTGCACGATTGCATCTGGAGTCTCTGGTACATCAAAAGCCCTTGCGGTTCCCAGTCCAATCACGGGCAGCGATTCGTTACTTGCTGCTATTGTTCGCTGCAAAATGTTGTCGGACGCTCCCCAGCCAATGGTTGGGCTAAGTCCCAGGCTGAGCCCAGCCTGCAAAACACTTCGACGCGTCCATTGATAAAGCGAGTTCATGATTTCACCTGCTCTGCGTTGTCATGGTACTTAATCTTATAGGCTCTACCGAGCCATAAAACCAACCCGATCCAGATTGCTGCAATTGGTACCAACAATAAAGCGACCGTGCTTAGACCTAGAAATGCAAGATTTTTGATTAGCCATGCGCCGGTTACGTCACCTGCACGGTATACCACCGTGTCCATGAAGTTTTTCGCTTTGTATTTAGAGGCGGCAGGAATAACAGTAAATAACATTTCACCGGCAGGCTTTGAAAAGCCGAAAGTTACACCGCGACGAATGGCATTGAATACCGCCACGAATAGAAGCACCGGATTAGCTGCCAGTAAGGCAAAACCAATCAAGGAAACGAAGGGTAAAATGGCGAGCGCGACACCAACACCAAATTTTCGAACGACGTGCCGTGCCAGCAATAACTGACCAATCAACGACATCGTGTTGGACGCCGCATCGAGCCAGGAAAAAATTCGAGTTTGATAATCCGTTCCTGCCACGGCATGGCTAATGAGTTCCGCCTGGTACATATAAACGGCCGTTCCCAAAATACTGGCGAATATCGTCGTTATCGACGCGACTGCTAGATAAGGCGACGTAAAGACTTCACTGATGCCCTGGAAAGGACTCCCACCAAAAGGAGTTGTGCTTTCTTTCGCATACGTGTGGGTTGTCGGGTCGCGACTGTCAGCCCAATCGCGCAAGCGGATCACGCAATACACGGAAAGCAACAATAGACCGGCCGATATGGGCAGTAGATTGCGGTGGCCCAAAGGAATTACCAGCACGCTGGTTAATAAGGGGCCGAGCAGAGCCCCGGCACTTCCGCCGGCGGCGATCATGCCAAACAAGCGACGCCCTTGTTCCTTGCTGTAAATATCTGCCATGAAGCTCCAGAACACGGAGACCACAAACAGGTTGAAGACGCTTAGCCAAATAAAAAATGCGCGACCAATCCAGATTGAGCTACCACCGGTGTAATGGCTGTAACTAAATGCGGCGAAAAATAATAGAATGTTCGCTACAAAGAAGTAGTAGACCCAGGGGATAAATTGCTTGCGCGGAAAGTTGGAGGCCACCCAGCCAAATACGGGCGCCGCAAGAAGCATGATCACAAAAGTGCCTGTAAACAGCCACGGAATGTTCTGTGTTCCACCCAGTACTGCCATCGCCTCGCGCATGGGTCTGAGCACGTAGTAGGCTGAAAGCAGGCAGAAGTAGTAGAGAAAAGACCAGAACACGGCCCGGAATTCCACTGCCTCCAAACCTATAAAAGCTCTGAGCGCCGACCTCTTATGCCCGGTATCGGCTTGATTATGTGGTGCTTCTTGCAATGTGCGGGATCCAGTTGTGTGTCAGTCGGTGCTAAGCCGTACCGTGGTTTGACGAGCCTGATATCGGTTCAATAGTCGTAATAGTAATGATTCGTGGCACTGTGTCGCAAAGAAAAAAGCCTGTGCTTGATCTGGAATTACCGCCGTAAGATAAATTATGTGCCTCGTAATTGCTTTATAACATGTCATCTAGGTCGTAGAGGAGTTCCAAATTGGTGTTATTCTCCGCCATTGCTGCGATTTTGGGGGCAGCCTTTATTTAAGGAGATGTAGGTGGACTTAGTGGCTATTGTTACCTTATTGGCACTGATACAAGTGTTGATTTTCGCGAATGATGTTGGCAAAGCGCGCATGCGCACAGGTATAAGTGCACCGGCGATGACAGGTGATCCGGATTTGGAGCGCCATCAGCGGGTGCATCAAAACACCCTTGAGCAGCTGGTCATATTTTTGCCCTCACTATGGATTTTTGGTTACTACTTTGATGAGAGGATCACGGCAGCACTTGGTCTTGTATTCATCATCGGCCGCTTCATGTACCGGGCCGGTTACGTCGCGGATCCTGCCAAGCGGCACAATGGTTTTATGGTTGGCGTGGTTGCAACTGCAATATTATTATTGGGTGGACTAGTTGGCGCTGTTTGGGCCATCGTAATCTCATAATAAAGTGCCGCAAGGACGGGTTAATGTCCTTGCGGCACTATCAATCAAGCTAACGCGGAAAGGCTGAAACTAACCCGCCATTATCTGGCGGTGTAGCCCACAACGTTGTGAGAATTTATTTGTCGGCTTTGACCTTCGCCTCTTCCATCAGGATCGGGTACGAATAACCTGCGCCAAAATCCTTTTCGAGAACGATGACGCCGGTTGCAATTACGACATCGCCAACGGCGGCTGTATCAGAAGTGGTGACCGTAAGGTCGCCATTTCTGCCAGCGGTTTCACCACTACCATCCTGGAGGTGAATCCAGTTCTTGCCCATGATGTTGCTATTGAATTTAACTACTGTGCCGCGCAACGCAAATTGCTTGCCATTGTATTTATCAGGATCGGCAAACAATGCGGCAATATTTTCGCCTTCCTTGAGTGCCTTAACTTTTACAACAGCGGGTGGCTGACTATTCGCTGCTGGAGCAACTGGCATCTGCGGGGCTGCTGATGAAGCACCTGTCGTTACGTTCTTAATTCCGGCAACAAAATAGACAACGTCAAAGTCACGGTCCATGGAATTGCTGTGGAACTTGTTCATTGGCATGCCGCCGTCGGTTTGGATTTCATCTCCGACTTTTAAGGCGGTCGCAGGTCCGGCAATCCAGCGTTTTTCAGTGCCGGTATCCAAAAGTGCATAGGTATAACCGGAGGCATCCATAGTCTCCACGATTTTGCCGGAGACCAGGGTGGTCGGATCGACTGCTGCTGCGCTGCCAAATGGGGCGAGCAATACGGCTGACGAGAGGATCAGGAGGGCTGTTACAAAAGTTTTCTTAATCACAATTCTTTCTCCAGCGGCGCTCCACCGCATGTGCAGCGAGAGGGAGCCGATGTTGGTGGACGGATAGCACTACGACCAATGTTACGTCAATTAGTGCCGCTTGATCAGTAGGGGTTTCCTCGGATATGACTGGGGTTCCTACAGTAGCGGATGGGTTCTATGGCGCTATATGCAAAACACCCAAAGCATGCATTTATTCAGAAATTTGCGGGTGGACAGATACACAGTCTGCGAGAACAGGCGGTAATTTGATGATCAGCACTTGCTGCGAAGCTGATATTTATAGTGCCACGTTGCATAATACCGCCGTTGAATGAATGAGCTAGCCGATGGAGATTTTAATGAAGAGCATTGTTATTCCAGCATTGTTGGTGCTGCTTGCCGCAACTATATTACCCGCACAGGCGCAAAGGGCAGTGCCGGTTGTGGGGAGGGATTACATTGAAATACCAGATGGCAGTCCGCTTGACTCCACCGACGGCACTGTCGTCGTTGAGGAGTTCTTTAACTATATCTGTCCAGGTTGCAACAGCTTCGAACCGTACTTTGCCAAGTGGACGACGAAACTGCCATCCTATGTGACGGTCGTGCATATTCCGGCGGCGTTTCGACCCGATTTCGCTCAGTATGCGCGCGCCTATTACGCCGCTCAGCAATTCAATCTTGTCGACCAGACACACGCGGCGGTATATGACGCTATACATCGCACCCACATATTGCCGGCCGAAGGTGATAGACCTGACGACGGACGAATCGCGGCATTCTATGCAAAGTATGGTGCCGACGAACAAGAGTTTCTGGCGGCTATGAAAAGTTTTGCGGTGGACGTTAAAATCCGCCGCGCAACCGATCATATGCGGAGCAGTAAGGTGCCCAGCACTCCTGCCGTTGTCATCAATGGCCGCTATCTCGTAAAGGGCCGGACCTACGCTGACATTCTGCGTACTGCTGAATTCTTGATTGAGAAGGAGCATGCGCAATAGTGCGTTAAGGAGCTTCAAACGATAACGACGCGCGGTACGCGCTGGCGGCGTGAGTGTCTGCTATTTCCGAAAGCGGATATTCAAACGGATAGAAAATCAACTATACGACCGGCTGCAAACGGCCAGAACCAGCCGTTCAACTATCTGAAGAGTGCTCCTCTAAACGCCTCTCCATGAGAGCGAAAAATGAGTCATATTGTTTGTCATCCTCAAACTCGCGGAATGGAAGCACGTGAAAGA
>JAHEFE010000101.1 GCA_024640365.1 Woeseiaceae bacterium
GCAGGTATCGCACGCATTGTAGCCAAGTGATCATAAGCGACGCTTAGTCCGAGCCATGCTGGAGCGTATTCCGGATCAATCGCCAGACTTTCCTTGAGGACAACTACTGCCTTCTTGACACTGTCGATACTTGCCAAGTTAGTCAGATGGCGTGCCTGCAAATACGCCGCGTAGACATCGGGGCTGGTTTCTCGAACAGTAGGAAGCTCGCCTAGAATCGCAACTCTTAAGTTATCCACAACGGCGACGGCTATTTCACGTTGGACAGCGAAGATGTCGTTGACTGTTCGATCGTATGTCTCTGACCAAAGGTGTGTATCGGAATTCGCGTCAATGAGCTGAGCCGTAATTCGGACTCGTTGGCCATCGCTTCGTACCGACCCTTCAAGTATGTGTGCGACATTTAGTTCGCGTGCAATCTCGGACAGACCTAGGTCTTTATCTTTGTATGAAAACGCAGACGATCGAGAAATGACATAGAGTTCTGAAATTTTCGCGAGCTGATCTAGTATTTCCTCCGATATACCGTCCGAAAAGTACTCCTGCTCGGCATCGGGACTCATATTCTTGAATGGAAGAACAGCAATTGATTGCTCATGAGGTGCGCCGACCCACCATTTGTCTATCGCCAATAAGATTACTGCTGCGCAAAGAAGAGCAATGACAATAAAGTCAATTCGCCTGCCTGTAATATGGGTAATTGACTGACGATCTGGCACATCCTTTTCAAGCGCAAGCCCTTCGGGTGTGATTTCATAGAACCAGGAAAAGATAAGTGCTATCGGAAAACCAACGCTTAGAAGGATCAGCGTAGCTTGCCCAACCCAGGTGGGAAGTACTGCTAATGTCAATACGACGTCGGCAATCTGCATGATTACCCAAGCCACCAAAACATATAGCACCGCCATACGGAACACGTTTCGGCGTTTAAGTTCGGAAAGCAAGCTCATAGAATGCAGTTTTTCAGCTTCTCAAGGACCGAGTCGGCCATCGTCGGCGCCCCCCTCCAGACTGGCCGCTTTGGGTCATTTGCAGCCTCTCATCAGTTTAGCAGCTTAGTGGCTGCTTTCGAGGGCTAAGCAGCCTCTCAGTAGCCTAGAAGCCCAGGGGCTGCTTACGGCCAGAAGCGGCCTGTCGTGGCAACCTAATCCTGCTCAACTATCAATTCGTCGATTTCCGCAACGAACGATTCGCGAAAATCTTCTCGCCGCGAACTCCAATACTCTTTCCGGATTGGCGCTTTCAGGAGCCTGGCAAGTTGCCGCTTGTCACCTTCCCAGTGCTCTGCTGGGACGTAGCCGAGTTGAAAAAGATAGTGAGAGTTCTCAAAGTGATTGAATAGTGCGCCATTTACCGCATTGAAGCGGCGAACGTCATCATCGTCCAACAACTCTCCATTGATCGCTTTCGATTCGGATCGGTCGAGCATTGTTGCATCGACTCTTACCAGCCTAAGTTCTCTAGCCGCATCGGAACGCATTTGATAGAGGGTCGCCAGCGCAATCTCATGAGTTTGTCTCATTTGAAGGCCGACGAAAATGAGGGAACCAACAATGGCGACTATCCCGACTATATCAATCAGACTCTGCCATTTCGTATTTGCATTCATCATGCTTCCAATTGGGTCAAATTCGACTGCAGCAGGATTCTAGTCAACGGCCGCTTTGGGTCAATTGCAGCCTCTCATCATTCTAGCAGCTCAGCGGCTGCTTTCGAGGGCAAACCAGCCACTCAGCTGTTTCGCAGCCCAGGGGCCGCTCTCGGCCAAAAGCAGCCGTCTGGAAAGCCAACGTAACTACAATTTATCGGCTCTCTTACGGGATACTTAGAACGAATGGAAAAGAGTTGACGAATTCTTGACGATTGTAATGAAACAAGGTGCCGTGAATCCATCTATCCGTCCCGGATTTATTACCGACAAACACAAGTTTGTATGCGGTATTGTTTTCAATATCTAGGAAGTTGACTACAAAAATACCATTTGTTTTCTCTATATCTTCGGCCGAAGCTGTCAGGTCGAGATTGCCCATATCCGAGCCGACTATAAGGGTGATCGAATAATTACTTTCGACTTTGAGTTGAATCGATTTGTTTGAGTGCGGATCCCAAACGGTTCGCCAAGTACCAACCAGGTCCCGTTGCTCAATGTTCTCTGCCATCACCGCAGCGGAAGCGGAAGCGAAAAACAGGAGATACATTCCAATTATGCGGTACATAGGGCCAAATTGAATTCTCGAGCATACAAATATCAGACGGCCGCTTTGGGTCAATTGCAGCCTCTCATCATTCTAGCAGCTCAGGGGCTGCTTTCGAGGGTAAACCAACCTCTCGGTAGCCTAATGTCCCTGAGCCTGCTAACGGCCAAAAGCGGACGCTGACTCAGCTCCCAGCCAACGCATCCTCGATCGCAATTCTCACTTTGGTGCTAGCCAGCGAGGGATAACTTTCAAGAATGAAGCGCCATAGGGGGCGCGTCCCCGGAAAAAGGACAATAAAGGTCATTACGTCATCGTGAAGTTCTTCGCATGTCGCATCCTGTGCGAGGCCGTTATTGCAGGCCGTTTCAACCGATAGCCACACATTCAGTATGTCATTAACAACCATAAGAACCTTAAGTTCCTCGGATGGCGACCACTCCACCTCAGGTTCGATTGCCCTTGCCATAAGCTCCGCCAACCCGGAACTAGAATGAAGCCCTCGATTGAACTCTGAGTATCCGTTTCTGATGCCTATTTCCGTTGAGGCGATCGCGATACGATTGGATTGCTGGATTTCAAGAGCGAGAAATAGCAGCGACGCGATAATTGCCAAGATACCAATTGCCTCGGCTAGGTCTCTTAGGCGTCCTTTTGTGCTCTTCAAACTCTGTTGCTCCTCGATCCATCGATTGAGTTACCTATGACCGCTTTGGGTCAATTGCAGCCTCTCATCATTCTAGCAGCTCAGGGACCGCTTTCGAGGGTAAACCCGCCTCTCAGGAGCTTGACGGCCCAGGGGCTGCTAACGGCCAGAAGGAGACGGTTAGTCTTCTTGCCTATCAGGCTTCGGGTAGCCTAGCGACTTATCCACGTGCTGAATAAAAACACGGCCCCAATCTTGTGAGTCGCGCACCATGGGCCAAACGAATGCTGGGTCACTTTCCGCAACTGAAATAAACCAGGCATTCCATTCGTCGAAAAGCTCCTCCGACAAAACTCCAGCGGTATTCGTCATATAGGCCCGCTCCCAAGCGACGTAGAGCAGCTCAATGTAGCTTTGGAACCGCAGCGTTTCGGCAGGTGAGAGTCGATCAGGATCGGCATATCCTTTTTCCAGTATCGAGGACAAGTCGCTGCTCTCAATCATCAGGTACCGTCGTCGGGTGGTATACGATAGTAGCTCTGCCTGAATATCGGCTTCTGACTCCAGGGTGCTCTGATT
>JAHEFE010000025.1 GCA_024640365.1 Woeseiaceae bacterium
AAAAACGTCGGCAATCAGCTCTCGCATGTAGCGGCCTCCATTGCCGTGGGCTAGTGTGATGTGGCCGGCGCTCATTAGTGAACTTCTCCCCTGGCTGCAACTTCAACGAGTTGACCGAAACTCAGTGCTGCATCATTACAGGGCAGTGACTCTGCCCAGTTCACCGCGAAGCCGTTTGCTTGCAGATTTTCGCGAACCAGTTCGGTTAGGCGACGATTCTGAAATACGCCACCGGCGAGTCCCACGTTGTTGATTCCTGTCATGTCACGCACAACTCGGGACTGGTGCAGAATGACTAATGCCAGGGTTGCGTGAAAATCTGCGGCCAACTGTTCGGCCGGAATGCTCTTCCTGGCTATATGTTGCACTAGTGGCCGCCAGTCACTGCGCCATATTCCGGCCTCGTCTTTCTCCAGCGGCAGCGCTATGGCTGCTCCCCGGGTCGTGGCGAGGGCTTCCAGCAGTATTGGAGCCTGCGCCTCGTAACTGCATTTGTGGATATTGCAGATCAGAGCGGCTGCTCCGTCAAATAATCGACCAACAGCACTCGTTGTAGGGCTATTTACATGCCTTTGCCAAGCGTGATACGCGAGACCTGTTACATCGGGACAATCATGCCACTGTAATTGACTGCCCCACATCATGGCTGCTGCGCTGCGCCACGGCGCGCGTCCAACCTTGTCGCCGCCAGGTGGATGGAAGGGCCGCATGCTGCAGATCCTTTGCCAGTGACCCGGTTGTCCAACCAGACATTCGCCGCCCCACAACGTGCCATCCTCACCGAGTCCGACGCCGTCCCAGGTAAACATTACCCAGTCACTGATTAATTCATGTTCCGCAGCCACCGCGGAGGCGTGTGCGTGATGATGCCAAACCTGCTGCAGCGGCAGATTCATGGAGCGGGCGAGACGGGTAGTTGCGTAATCAGGGTGAGCATCACAGGCCACTTGCTTGATTCTGACCCCGTACAGTTTTTGCAAATCTCGGTTGACCAATTGCAGCGTCTCGATACTGCGCGGGCGATCCATTTCGCCAATATGAGGCGAGACAACCGCTCGTTTATTCCAGCCAAGTGCGATTGTATTCTTCATTTGTCCGCCGAATGCGAGCGTTGCGGTCTTGAGGCCCCTGGGCAAATACAACTCAGTGGGTGCGGAACCGCGACCCATTCGGATAGCCGTCACAGTGTTCCCAATACGCCGGACAACGGGATCATCTGCAGGCCGAACTATGCGGCGATTGTGATGCAGGAAAGCATCGGCAATGGCAGCGAGCCGCGATTCGGCATCGCGGTTATCGACTAAGACGGGCTCGCCGCTTATGTTGCCCGAGGTTGCAACCAGTGGGCCTGCGAAGTCATTCAGTAGTAATTGGTGCAAGGGGCTATAGGGGAGAAAAACGCCAAGTTCTGACAGTCCGGGAGCCAGGTTGTCGGCTAATGAGTAACCTGCTTTCTTTGTAAGCAAAACGATAGGTCTTGACGGACCGGTAAGTGCCTCCTCTTCCTCGGGGCTTATTCTGACCTCTGTCTTAACAACGCCGAGAGGATCTTTTTGAGTCACTGGGAACATGACCGCCAAGGGTTTTTCGGGCCGCTGTTTTCGTTCACGCAAGCGTGCGACGGCGATGGTGTTGCTGGCGTCGCACATCAGGTGATACCCCCCAATGCCCTTGACCGCAACTATCTTTCCTTGCTTCAGTAATTGAATGGTGCGGCTCAATGCCAGGTCCGTCTGCTCGGCAACTGTAGCGCCGGCGAATCTCAATTCCAGACTAGGTCCGCATACTGGACAGGCAAGTGGCTCCGCGTGAAAACGTCGATCCAGAGGATCATCATATTCATGTTGGCAATCGGCGCACAATGGAAACTCAGCCATGCTCGTGTTGGCGCGATCGTAGGGCATGCTCTTGATCAATGTATAGCGGGGACCGCACTGGGTACAGTTGATGAATGGATATCGATAGCGACGATTGTCAGGGTCGTTCAATTCTTCGAAGCAATCAGCACACATGAAATAGTCTGGAGGCACAAAAATATTGGCTGAGTGATGCGCGTCGCTTCTGGCAATTCGAAAATCCGGCAAGAGGTCAGCGTCAATCCTCTCGTCGGCTACCAGCGCAGGTTGCGCCAGGGGTGGTGCTTTGCTGATCAATTCCAAGCGAAATTGGCGCAGTGTTTGAGGCGACCCCTGCGCAAGTATTTCAACTTCGCCGAGTGTGTTTTTTACCCAACCATGAATGCGGTAATGTGAGGCCAGACGAAAAACAAAAGGACGAAAGCCAACTCCTTGTACGTGCCCTTTGAGACAAAACCGCCGGGACATCAGCGTTTGATCGTAAATCACGACAGGTAGTAATCGACTTGTTTCGATGTCACGAATATCAGCCATGTGTAGCTGCCTTTCGTGTTCCGGCACGAAGGTTATTACGTATTCCGTTTGACCACCAAATTCGGCAGGCACCTTCATCGGACACCATGCAAGGCCCAACCGGTTGAGCAGGCAGGCATGCGACACCGTAAAGCCGACATTGATTCGGATTAATTCTTCCCAGGACGACACGAGCGCAGTCGCATCCGGCTGGCATTTTCCCAACCCGCTTTCGTGACGCGTCCGCGTACTGTGGAAAATGTGCCTGCACATCGTGTTGTTGGAACTCTGGCTGCAAGCGGTAACCTGATGTTGGAATGATGCCAATGCCTCGCCAGTTAGCATCAACAATTCCCAATACACGCGCCAAGCAAGATTGTGCATAGCTATTGCCGCCGGGCCGTACAACTTCGGTATAGCAGTTATCGAGGAATGGCTGATTTCCGATTATTTGCCGGAGCACCGAATAGATTGCGGCGACCAATGTGTTGGCTCGAAAGCCAGCGATAGCAGTCGGAATATTGTGTCGTTCAGGGACGAAGCGCCACTCATCGGCACCCATGATAGTGGCAACGTGCCCAGGCGCGATCAAGGCGTCGAAGCCTGGATTGTCACTTTCCAGTAACATAGAGACCGCAGGCCAGGTACGGCGGCCGGACAGTAATAGCAAAAGATTGTCCGGCGCTCCCTGGGCGAGCATGGCTGCAACGGGAGCCATCGTTGTTTCAAATCCAGCAGCGAAAAAAACGACAGTTCTTTTGGGTTCGGCTAATGCAAGTTGTAATGCTTCAAGCGGTGTGGCGATTGCTCGAATATCGGCGCCAGCGGCACGTGCTTCCAGTAGCGTGCGAATTTCTCGTTGCGGCAGATTGACCGGAACTCGCAGCATGTCGCCAAACGCGACCAGTGTTATTGGTTCGTGCAATGCAAGCTGAATGGCTGCGTAAATATCTTCCTCTGGGCAGATGCATACAGGACAGCCTGGCCCTGCGATCAATTCGATCCTGGCAGGTAAGGCTGTACGTAAACCCGTTGCGCTGACAGTGCGCTCGTGACCGCCGCATACATTCATGATGCGCACTCGGTTCGGCAGCTCCAGGTGCTGGATCTTCTCGAGCCAATATGCTGCTGTTTGCTGCATCGGGATGACTTCTTGATTATGGAGTTGGTGGTGGCGCTGCCAGTTGTCGTGATACGACGAATTCGCGTCGCTGCTGCTGCAAACTGCGCTCTCTACGCAGCCAATTCACCCAGCGAGTAAGTGTGTCTGTATTACGTGCGGACACAGGAATAATTTCCGCTGTGTTCGAGAGATTTCGCAGGTGTTGCGTAGCGACATAAAGGTCAAAGTCATCAAGTACTTCCAGTAGATCGATTTTTGATATCAAAACCAAATCAGCGGCGCGAAACATGACCGGGTATTTTGCTGGTTTGTCGTCGCCCTCGGGTACCGACAGCATTACGACGTTTCGATGCTGGCCGAGATCGAAAGCAGCCGGGCATACGAGGTTACCGACATTTTCAATAAACAAAATATCGAGTTCGTTCAGGTCCAACTCATGCAATGCATCGTGAATCAGGTGCGCATCAAGGTGGCAGGCACTGCCGGTGCAAATCTGAATTGCTGGAACACCTTTGGCGCGAATTCGTTCCGCGTCGTTTTCTGTTTCCAGGTCACCTTCGATGACGGCGATTTGAAATTCGTTGCTTAGTGCGTCAATGGTGGCTTCGAGTAAAGCCGTCTTGCCGGCCCCCGGCGACGACATCAGATTGATGGCGAGGACGTGCTTTTGATCGAGGTGTTCCCGGTTGTGGGCAGCAACCTCGTCGTTGGCTGACAGTAATTTTCCCATGACCGAAACTGCCAGGTGCTCAGTGCGATGCACCTCTGCAGATTTATGATGGTTATGCTCGGTATTATTTCCTATTGAACATCCGCAGGTTTCACACATTGCATTAGCCCTCCTGAGTTTTGCCGAGGTGGGGAATAGAACTCTAGTCTCTCAAGTATTAATTCGTCACCGCTGACTAATTGGGTTTGCCACGATCCGCACTTGTTGCAGTTGAGCTTGTTGGCAGTGGTCTCCGATTGACAGTCACATGTCAGGCACCGCACTTGTACGGTTCCCGTTCTTATTTCCAGCTCAGCGTCACTGCCGATGGTGCCGGCAGCGACTAGCGGAAAAGCCCTGGCGAGAAGAGGTGGTTCGACCCCCGATAGCGGACCTATGCGAATTATGATCCGTGCGACGTTGGTTAGGCATTGTTTCGCAGCGACAGCTTCAATCTGTTCAATTAGGGCGTTACATATCGCTAGCTCATGCATTGGCAGCTAGTATTTCGTCAAAAAGTTCCCACGAGGACAGGGCATCTGTCGGGGAGACTTTCTGGATAGCGTAGCCAACATGGACCAACACGAAGTCGCCAGGGGCGATTTGTTCATCCTGCAGCATGAAGAGGCTCACTTCCCTCTTGATACCCATGGCTTCACATGTGGACATGAATCCATTTGTGCTTCGGACCATCATTGGGACTGCAAGACACATTCAGTCGCTCCAGGTTTTAACTCCTGGCCGGAGCCGGAGGTGGAACTCCCCCAGATTCAAGAATACCGCTGCCAAATAGCTAGAAACTGTAAGTGATAGTGCTTATATCGCAACTGGAACATGGGGTCTTAACTATAAATATAGCGGGTAATTCTGCACTTTCTGCGCGCTACCTGACCGACGTCAATGGATTGGCTCGGAGTGCACTGGAAGTGCGGCATGCCTGATTGTCCGCTGCGAAAAGGCGAGAGCGATGGGCGAGACACTGATCCTCGGAGTAGGTAACGTGCTGCTTTCAGACGATGGCGCCGGCGTATATGCGATGCGGCGACTTCGCGAGTCAGTACCAGGCTTGATTAGCGTCCGATACATCGATGCGGGCACCTTGAGTTTTATGCTGGCCCCTGATTTTGAAGATGTAACGAACCTGATCGTCTTTGATGCGGCGGATCTCAAATCCCAGCCCGGCACTGTTGCGTGTTTCATCAATAATGAAATGGACGATTTTCTGTACGCAGGAAGCCGCAGTGTCCACGAAGTCGGACTGTCCGACATCATGGACTTCAGTCGATTACTGGATAGTATCCCCCCTAATCGTGCATTGATCGGCATTCAGCCTGATGTTGTTGATTGGGGCGAATTCCCTAGCGAAGCGGTGGCGGAAGCCATTCCTCGCGCCGTAGCCATTGCTCGAAATCTTGTCGAAGTCTGGTCGCTCCCGCCGTTGTTACCGAGTAACCCGAGCGGAGTATCCCTGCATGTCCAGCCTTGACCACTTTGATATTTTTGTAGATTCCGGAACGGGCAATATTGATCTCTTGTTGCACGAAATACGGCATGCTTTGCTGCGATTGAGCAAAGGTCGGCAGGGGGCAGTTATTGATCTCAAGAGCCTTCCTCTGGGTCCCGGCGAGGAAGAACGCCTGCTGCTATTGCTCGGTAAGGGTGAGGTGCACGCAGAATTAATGACCTTGGGAGTTACTGAGATTGAGGAAACACAAATACCGGGCGTTTGGGTGACGACCCACCGCAATAATGCCGGGGAGGAGATGGCGAAATATATCGAGATCACTCGAGTGCCAGATATTCTGCACTCTCAGCGCCAGGACATGCTTCGCGGAATTCAACGTCTCAATGATCAGCTTGGAATCGATGGAGGATTCGGCGATGGGCGATAAACGTTCCTTAGGTGATCTTCTATTTAGCCAAGGTGTGTCGCGGCGGGGGTTCATGAAATATTGCGCCACCCTGACGTCATTGATGGCGTTGCCACCTGCGATGATCAGCCGCGTAGCAATGGCGTTAGAGCAAGCACGCCGGCCCTCTGTAATCTGGTTGTCGTTTCAGGAATGCACAGGGTGCACCGAGTCGTTGACGCGGGCACACGCGCCGACCATCGAAAGCCTCATATTTGACGCTATTTCCCTCGACTATCATCACACGCTACAGGCCGCTGCTGGTGACGCTGCAGAGAGTGCTCGACTGTCGGCAATGCAGGAAAATAAAGGTTCCTACCTGCTGGTTGTTGATGGTTCTATTCCGCTGGGAAACGCTGGCTTTTCTACCATTGCCGGTGTTAGCAATGTGGACATGTTGCGAGAGACCGCCAAAGATGCGGCCGCTATTATCGCCGTCGGTTCATGCGCCGCTTTTGGTGGTCTGCCGCATGCCAAACCCAACCCGACGGGCGCGGTCAGCGTCGAGGAGGTCATAACCGACAAACCGATAATCAATATTCCAGGTTGTCCGCCTATACCTATAGTTATTAGCGGTGTCCTGGCTCACTACCTGACATTTGGAACCATTCCTGAGCTTGATTCGTTAAAACGACCAATAGTTTTCTATGGTCAGACTATTCATGATCGTTGCTATCGCCGACCATTTTACGACAAGGGTCAGTACGCAGAAACCTTCGATGACGAAGGAGCGCGCAAAGGTTGGTGCCTGTACAAACTGGGTTGCAAAGGGCCATTGACCTACAACGCCTGTGCCACCCTTAAATGGAACGCGGGCACCAGTTTTCCGATCGGCTCTGGCCATGGATGCCTGGGTTGTTCGGAGCCGAATTTTTGGGATAAAGGCAGCTTTTATGCACCGGTTTCAGTCGGCCAATGGGGCAGCAGGGAGGCTCTGTTCGCGGCGGCAGCTGGCGGCGCGGTGCTCGGTTTGGGCTCGGCATTGGCCGTACATCGGCGACAGAAGAAAGCCGCCCGTGAGGAAAAGGAGTCGGCATCATGACGTTGCTCGATTTTGCCCGTGGACCAGGATTGCAAATATCTTTCATCATCCTGATGTTTGGAGTTAGTTGGCGACTCGCTGGCACGGTACTGCAGCGCTACTCAATAGATAACAGTCCGGGTCGTCATCAGTCTACCGTGATAGATAGTTTGCGGACCATGGTTGTTCGCTCTATGCCCGTTCACCAATTCGAGAAACATATCAAGCTGCAGCACTATTCGGGCTACCTTTGGCATATTGGTTTGTTCACATCGGTTCTGATGTTTGCGCCGCATATTCAGTTATTCAAATCGGTTCTTGGCTTTGGCTGGCCGGCGCTGCCTAATAGCGTGATCCTGATTTGTGCGTCGCTCGCAATTGCAATTTTGCTGGGGTTAACAATCAGGCGGCTGACACATCCGGTGCATCGACTCATTTCAACGGCCGACGATTACATTAGTGTTTTTCTTACCGTATTCGCGCTCCTTACCGGCATCCTTGCATACTCGCATCTCGGACTACGTTACGAATTGATGCTGGCCATTCACCTGCTCAGTGCTGAAGCTCTGATCATATGGTTCCCGTTTGGCAAACTGATTCATACCCTGATGATTTTCCCATCCCGATACCAGATTGGTGCTACTTACGGACACAGGGGGGTGAAAGCATGACCGACAATGTCCAGTCCGTGAACGAGTTCCATGATTACCTCGCCAGTAAAAAGCTTTCTGTTGCGCCAAATACGCTGACGGACAAAGAGCGCGTAGAGCGGGCAGAACGGACTTTTATGAACGAGTTTGATGCGCTCATGGCAGTCGATATGGAAACCTGTGTGCACTGCGGTATGTGTGCCGAGGCCTGCCCATTTTACGAAACAACACTACGACCGGAGTTTGCCCCAGTTTACAAAATCAAGCTGTTGCGACAATTCTACAGGCGCGAACTCAGTGCAATGCGTTTTTTGTATCGGCCTTTTACTCCCCGTCTGACGGCAGACGATTTGGACAAGTGGAGTCACCTGGTTTTTGGCGCCTGCACCGAGTGCGGACGCTGCGACATGATGTGCCCGATGGGAATTAGCATATCGTCTTTGATTCATGTGACGCGTCAGGGGCTGGCCGCTGCGGGCTGTATTCCGGATGAGCTCAAGGCGGTCGAGGAAGAACAACGCGAACAGGATTCAGTGTTTGGCATGGACCGGCAGCAACTGGTACTCGTAGCTGACAAGCTGCATGCCGAGGGTATCAACGTACCGATTGATCGGGACAATGCCGATGTTATGGTCCTGACGACAGGCCTTGTCCTGCGAGTGTTTACCGATGAACTCAGGGCAATGGCAAAAATTCTCAATACGTTGGGCTGTAACTGGACAATGCGGTCCAAAGGTTTCGAAGCATCTAATTACGGCTTGATCAGTGGGGACGTCAAAGGTCAGGAAATCGAAAGCGCCCGGATTATTAATGAAGCCGTTGCTTGCAATGCCAAAATGGTCCTGGTACCGGATCGCGGCCACGCCTATCTGGCTCTGCGCTGGGAGTCGTCGCTCGAGGGTCGCAAACCCCTGCCATTCACCGTCCTGTCAATGCCTGAATTTCTGGCCGACGAAATAGCGGCCGGGCGCCTGACACTGCGCAAGAATGGCTCTGCCAAGGCGGTCGTGTTCAGCGATGCTTGCAAGATCGGACGGCAGGGTGGCATTTACGAGCAACCTCGCGACATTCTCAAGGCTTGCGGTATCGAGGTGCGAGAAACCGATTCTCATGAACGGGAAGCTTACTGTTGCGGTGGCGGTTGTGGCGAATTCGTTCTCCGCGACTACGCTGATCTCAAGCAGAACGTTTTTGATCTAAAGCGCGCAGAGTTCGACGCCACTAAAGCGGATTCGGTTGTGACCGAGTGTTCGGCATGTCGTTTGAATTTCTTGACGGGAGCGCAGAATGCCAGCTGGAAAAAGCCCATTGAGAGCCTCGTCGAAATAGTCGCGAAACGGATTTAGGACGAAGGACCGCAGAAAGTTTTGCAGTGGATGCGGGACAACGAATTAGAGAGACAATAAATCAAAATGCAGCATGGCTCCTCACAAGTAGACGGGTGATAAACATGAGCGACAGAGTTGTAGTTGATCCCATTACGAGGATTGAAGGACATCTGCGCATTGAGGCTGAAATGGAGGGGGACCTTATTAGCCAGGCCTATTCCTCGGGCACGATGGTGCGCGGTATAGAAATAATCCTTCGTGGTCGTGACCCTCGTGACGCTTGGGCGTTCACGCAACGAATTTGCGGTGTATGCACACTGGTGCACGGAATCGCGTCGGTGCGCGCGGTGGAAAATGCTCTGAGCTACTCTATCCCGCACAACGCACAGTTAATTCGTAACCTGATGATCGGTGCCCAATACATACACGATCACGTTATGCACTTTTACCATCTGCATGCTCTTGATTGGGTTGATGTTGTATCGGCGTTGCAAGCAGATCCCAAGGCGACGTCGGAACTCGCGCAATCAATTAGCAAGTATTCAAGAAGTTCGCCCGGTTATTTTGCGGACATGAAGAAAAAATTGACGACATTTGTCGAGGCCGGCCAACTGGGAATATTCGCTAAGGCTTACTGGGGACATCCGGCATATAAACTTCCGCCGGAAGCCAACCTGATGGCCGTTTCACACTATCTTGATGCGCTCTCCTGGCAGCGGAGCGTGGCTCGGCTGCACACCATTTTCGGTGGCAAAAATCCACATCCTAATTTCCTGGTTGGCGGTGTGCCTTGTCCCATTGATTTAAATTCGGACTCGGCTATTAATGCGGAACGGTTGTCGCAGGTCAGAAGCCTTATCACAGAAATGCAGTCATTCGTCGATGAAGTCTACGTGCCGGACACGCTTGCGATTGCGAGTTTTTACAAGGACTGGGGTTTGCAGGGAGAGGGTACCGGGAATTTTCTCGCCTGTGGTGATTTGCCCGCAACGACGATGGATGAGCCCGCGAGTTTTTTGTTCAAGCGTGGTGCAATTCTGGATCGGGATATCGGTACGCTGCACGAAGTGAATCTTGAATCAGCAGACGAGGTTGAAGAGTTCATTTCCCATTCCTGGTACGACTACGCCGGCAGCAAGGAACAGGGCCTCCATCCCTATGCAGGCGAGACGGCGATGAATTACACAGGCCCGCCACCGCCTTATAAACAACTCGATGTTGAAAATAGCTATTCATGGATAAAGTCACCTCGCTGGAAAGGTCACGCGATGGAGGTTGGGCCACTGGCGCGCATGCTGGTGTTGTATGCAAGCGGTGATGAGCAGGCGCAGTCCCTGGTGAACTCGACACTGACTACATTGCAATTGCCGGTGGAAGCATTGTTCTCGACTCTCGGCAGAACTGCTGCAAGAACACTTGAAACCAAACTCGTGGCAGATGCCATGCCTGGCTGGTACGACAGCCTGGTTAGCAACATCAAGAGTGGCGACATGAAGACCTTTAACGAGACTCTGTGGACACCGTCGTCATGGCCGCATCGTTCCCAGGGAGTTGGTTTCACCGAGGCACCGCGTGGTGCTCTTGGTCATTGGGTTGTCATTGAGGACGGCAAAATAGCCAATTACCAGGCGGTTGTGCCGAGTACCTGGAATGCAGGTCCACGTGACGTCGTGGGCCAGCCTGGACCCTACGAAGCTGCTCTCGTCGGTCATCATCTATACGACGCCACCCAGCCTCTTGAAATTTTACGCACGATACATAGTTTCGATCCATGTATTGCTTGCGCTGTACATATCAGTCGACCGGGTGGTGAAGAACTGCTCGACATCAGAGTTTGCTGATAATTAAGGAGTCATTATGAGAAGGATTATCGCTGTCGTCATTTTGTGCGTATTCAGTTGTGCGGCTGGCGCTCATGACATTGCCGCGAACATAGGTTTTTCTACTGGCATTACACATATTTTTCTCGCTCCAGATCATTTGTTGCTGATGTTGGCAACGGGCATCGCGCTGTCGCGAGTGGATATTCATGTATTTGGATTTACCGGTCTGGTAATCGGTAGTCTACTCGTCATCCATGGATTTCAAGCATCCGTCAATTATGGGCCACTATTTGCCTATCTTGCCGGAGTGCTTGCCTCTAGTCTGGTGCTGCTGTTTATCGGCAGATTTATTGGCCAGCGTTCGTTTGAACGATTTGTGCACTAGGCGAGTGGTGCACGACAATTGAAATGTTGATTGACTGCCCGTGATTGCACTGCGATCTCAATTCGATGACAACCGTAAATGAAGAACTCGGCCCGACCATTGCTGATTTCAGTCGTGACTCGCGACTGCATTGGGTGAAACGATTATTTTTTGCTACGCGCCCAAAATTTTTTCCAGCATCGGTGTTGCCGGTTATCGCTGGCGCTGCGTGGGGAGTAAAAGCGTCCGGCCAGTTTGATCCGCTCGCTACAGCGCTCGCCTTATTGGCAATTGTTTTATTGCATGCCGGCGCCAATGTTATTAATGACGTCGCAGATGACCGCAACGGCAGCGACCGATATAACGACAATCGCATCTATCCGTATACCGGGGGTTCCAGATTTATTCAGTCTGAAATTCTAAGTGCGGCCGCGATGCACAACTGGGGCGTGGGTTTGTTGCTTGGGGCAGTACTCACTGGAGTGGCTCTCTTCCTGCTCAAAGGCGTCTTCATAATCTGGTTCGGAATAGTGGGCATTGTTCTCGGTGTTATGTATTCAGTCGCTCCCATTGAGCTTAGTAGTCGCGGCATGGGGGAAGTTGCGGTTGCTTTGGCTTTCGGTGTCTTGCCGATAACCGGCGCGGCCTGGCTACAAGGAGCCCAGGTTAGCACTGGTTTGCTGTTATTTAGCGCTCCTATCGCCGCCTGGGTTGCGGCAATCCTGCTGGCGAACGAAGTCCCCGATATCAAGGCAGATTCGGCCGCCGGCAAACGCACGCTTGCAGTGAGGTTGGGCTCGGCGGGCAGCGCCACTGTGTATTCTTGCTGGCAATGTCTTGCTCTGATCGCGGTCATCGGTCTGATCATTGTCGACGCGTTACCGGCTTACACTATTGTTGTCCCGTTGTTACTCGTTTACTGGGCTTACCAGGCGGCGCATATGATCTGGAGCAAACCATCCGATCGCAATGCCTTGCTGACCAGCATCGAAAAGACACTGCGAATTCATGCAGTTGGCTCAATTTGGCTGACTATTTGCGCGCTATCCCCAATCCTGTTCTAAATGCCATCGATAGTCGGCCTAACCAGATTTGCTCCTGGCCTGATTCTATGGCCTGAACAAATTGGTACACTTTGCTTACGTCTTTCTTTCCCAGGGCTCAGAAATGCGGCTTTCTCGTTGCTACAACATCGCCGATTTGCAGACGCGGGCGCGCCGTCGGCTGCCATCGCCGATCTACAACTATCTGGAAGGTGGTGCTGATGACGAGCGGTCATTGCGGCGTAATTCCAGTGCATTTGATGATTATGAACTGCTACCTGCCCAGTTAAATGACATCAGTAATATTGATATGACGACGACCTGTCTTGGCGAGACTATGTCTATGCCATTGCTGTTGTCGCCGACAGGCATGTCCCGCTTGTTCCACCACGAGGCAGAATCGGCGGTCGCGCGGGCGGCAGAGAAGTTCGGGATCTATTACAGCTTGTCGACGCTGGCGACTACGACCATTGAATCAATCGCGGCGGCTAGCGCGGGACCGAAAATGTTCCAGATATACATTTTCCGCGATCGAGGACTTACGGAAGAATTTGTGGTGCGCAGCAAGGAGAGCGGTTACAAGGCTTTGTGCCTGACCGTCGATACTCCGATTACAGGTAACCGTGAACGTGATCGTGTTAGCGGTTTTTCGATGCCACCTCGTTTTACAGCGTCGTCTCTGTTGAGCTTTTCTATGCATCCGGCCTGGGCTTTTAATCTACTGCGTCACCGCAGTTTCGCTATGGCTAACGTCGAACATCGGGTCGATGCCATTGAGGGTCGTGCGGTATCTTTGTTCGATTACATAGCCGAACAATTTGACCAGTCTATCAGCTGGAAAGATTTTGAGTGGTTGGCGGCGCGCTGGGATGGGCCGCTCGTTGTGAAGGGTATTCAGACCGTTGCGGACGCACGCAGAGCCGCTGCCGCGGGAGCAACGGCGGTAATGGTGTCTAATCACGGTGGGCGTCAACTTGATGGCACACCCGCTCCAGTTGATTGTATTGGCCCTATCGCTGACGCTCTCGGTGACGAGCTCGAAATAATTTGCGATGGGGGAGTACGGCGCGGCACAGATGTGCTCAAGGCGCTGGCACTTGGTGCTACTGCCTGCAGTATTGGCAGACCCTATTTGTATGGGTTGGCTGCTGCCGGTCAGCGCGGAGTTGAATTTGCGCTTGAAATATTCGAAACGGAAATTCGCCGCTCCATGGCATTGCTTGGCTGCCGATCGATTGCGGCATTAGGCAGGAGCTATGTGCAGAGAGTGGCTGATAAGTGATTTGGCGATTGAGCATGGCGGTTGGCAGGTTGATATAGAATGACCTCGGGAACGTCTGATTAATTTCGGGCGAGACGATGTGAGTTTCCAAATATTCAAAGTCACGGCGCAAGACGCCGCTAATAGCGGGACTGTTGCCAAGTTTTGCAAGGTGGACGTTGAATATTTAGGACCCAGAGATGCCATTTATGAACTAATCAGAGGTTCCCTGGTGTGAGCTGCGGGCGGGGTGCGAGCCGCGTATAACCAAGAGAGACAGGCAAATGAGCGACAAAAAACAAATTATCGAAAATCCAATGGGCACGGATGGATTTGAATTCGTGGAATATGCGGCTCCAGATCCACAGTTGCTACGCGATCTGTTTCTCAAAATGGGTTTGCCCGTTGTTGCTCGACACCGCTCGAAAGATGTAACGCTCCACAAGCAAGGCGACATCAATTTCATTATCAATGCCGAGAATGACAGCTTTGCCCAGGACTTCGCGCGCGCGCACGGTCCTTGCGCCTGTGCCATGGCATTTCGTGTCAAAGATGCGAACATGGCAATTAAGCGCGCTGTGAGTCTTGGCGCGACACCGGTTACTGGAAATCCTGGCCCCATGGAATTGAACATTCCGGCGATTGAGGGGATAGGGGGTAGTCGTCTCTACCTTGTTGATCGTTACGGCGAACGATCTATCTACGACATCGATTTTGTTTTCGAGCCCGATTGGCAGGAAAAAGTGGCCGAAGTGAGTACCGGCCTGGCTTATATCGACCACCTCACGCATAACGTCTTCCGCGGCAATATGTCAGTGTGGGCTGACTATTACGAAAAACTGTTTAACTTTCGGCAAATTCGATATTTCGATATCGAAGGCAAAGTCACCGCACTGCTTTCGAAGGCGATGACCAGCCCTTGTGGAAAGATTCGCATTCCTCTGAACGAAAGTCAGGATGATCAGAGTCAGATTGAAGAGTATCTGCGAGATTACAAAGGCGAGGGTATACAGCATATCGCGCTCGGTACTGACAATATTTATAAGACAGTTGATCAATTGCAGGCCAATGGAGTGGATTTGCAAGATACGACTGACGCTTATTTTGACCTCATTGATGAGCGCTTGCCTGGCCACAATGAGCCCGTCGCCGAATTGCGCAAGCGTCGTATTCTAATTGATGGCTCTCCGGAGAAGGGTGAGGGGCTGTTACTTCAGATATTTACGAAGAATGTCATTGGCCCCATTTTCTTCGAGATTATTCAGCGTAAGGGTAATGAGGGTTTTGGCGAGGGTAATTTCAAAGCCTTGTTCGAATCCCTTGAGTTGGACCAGATCAGGCGCGGCGTTATTAAGTGAAATTCTTCTAAAACCCGCGCTGGATATGAAGCCGCCACCACAAACGGTAATAATTTCTCAGATTGGAAAAACTCGATGCGACTTACTGTTGGGCATAGCCCTGACTATTAGCGTTGTCTTTTCAATACCTTAGAAGCTGTCTGGCGAATCTTTTGAATTCCATTTATGCGTATTGAGAATTAGACCCAGTTTAATCTTTCCGGGGTTTGACGACAGCCAGCTTTTTCCGAGTATGATGCAGATGCACTACTTTTTACAGTACAGCAGTAGTGCGCAACGCAACAATAAGATACGTACAAAGAGAAGAGGTTGACATGACAGGCGAGCGAGTCTCAGGAACCGTTAAGTGGTTCAATGATGATAAGGGTTTTGGTTTTATTGAAAGAGAAGATGGTCCGGATGTTTTTGTGCATCACAGCGCTATCCAGATGGAAGGATTCAAGTCTCTGAAAGAAGGCCAGAAAGTTACGATGGAAGTGACCCAGGGCGCCAAGGGGCCACAAGCCGAGAACGTAATGGCCGCATAGTTTGCTACCGGCAAACTAGTTTTTAAGCTGTTCGACTCCCAGACTAACGAGGCATTGTCTCGTTAGCCGCAGGGAGTCCTATTTGTGCCACAAACTGCTATGCTCTCAAAGCATATCGGCGCTGTGCCGTTGTCCTTTCTATGAGGCAACTTTGTGAAATTACGAATTCGTGACAATTCTGTTCGATTACGATTAACCAAGTCTGAACTAAAACTCCTGTGCGACAAGCAGCTTGTTGAATGCGCTGTCGGGTTTCCGGGTGGACAGCGCTTGCGTTACGCCGTGGCAACGGTTGCCCGTTGCAAATCGATTATGGCCGAATACGGCGGTGATCGATTGCTCATTAGTTTGCCGGTTGACCTTGCGACTGCCTGGGCCAATTCGGAGCAAATTACGTTATCAGCCGACATCGATCTTGGTGAAGATCAACTCAGCATTCTGGTTGAAAAAGACTTCGCGTGCCTTGCACCGCGTGAGGGTGAAGATGAATCTGATATGTTTCCAAATCCGCAACAAGGCATTGTGAGCTGTTGAAGCCAATTATTGTGCGATGAAAGACACCGGCGAGAGCAGTTTTAAACCAGAAGCGCTGGCCTTTCTTTCCAGCCTGTCCCGGAACAATAATCGTGACTGGTTCGCTGAGCACAAAAGCGACTATGAGGCGCTGATATTAGAGCCTGCTTTTGAATTCATCGCGGCCATGCAAAGGCCGCTGGAAAAAATGGCTCCTCATTTCGTAGCGGTACCCAAGAGAGTCGGCGGGTCACTGATGCGTGTTTACCGGGACACGCGTTTTTCCAAGACCAAGACCCCTTACAAAACCAACATCGGTATCCAGTTTCGTCACGAACAGGCTCGTGACGTACATGCTCCTGCATTCTATGTCCACATTTCGCCCGAACGCACATTTATTGGTGCTGGTATGTGGCGACCGGAACCGACCGCGCTTAGAGCAATCCGGGAGCGCATAGCTGAGAAGCCTGCAGAATGGCGTAAGGCTTCTCGTGGCAAAGCATTCAGCGATCGGTTTTTGATTGGTGGCGAGCAGCTCGTAAGACCCCCACGCGGGTTTGCCAAAGATGCTGAGTATATCGATGACATTCGCCGCAAGGACTTTATCGCCATTTGCGAGTTCGATAATTTCTCGGCAATCGAGCCCGGGTTTCGGCAAGAAGTAGAAAACGTTTTCAAAAGATCACTGCCTTTCATGGAGTTCTTATGTAAAGGCGTGGATGTTCCTTTCTAATACGTGAAATTTCGGGTCGGAGTGCGGAAATGCCAATGGTCAGAATTCTATACTTGTTAGTTTGCGTGATGCTTATCACTACATTCACAGCATGTGGTGACAGCGGCGAGCAAGCCACGTCGCAGACGTCGATGAGCGATGCTGCGGATGTAGCCAAGGGGGCAACGCAGGCGCGCCTGCTGAATGCGGAAAGCGATATTGCTAATTGGTTAACCCACGGCCGTACTTACAGCGAACAGCGTTTCAGTCCGTCGCGAAGAATTAACAGCGCCAACGTAAATGAACTTGGTCTTGCCTGGTACTTTGATATTCCGACCAAGCGTGGCATTGAGGCAACCCCTTTAGTTATAGATGGCGTGATGTATGTCAGCGGATCGTGGAGCATCGTTTATGCGATCGATGCGCGCACAGGCAAACCATTGTGGGTTTACGATCCGGAGGTGCCAAAAATCTGGGGCAAGTATGCGTGTTGTGATGTTGTTAACCGGGGCGTAGCTGCTTGGGAGAATAAAATAATTGTTGGCACCCTGGATGGTTACCTTGTAGCCCTGGATGCCACTACGGGAGACGTTGTCTGGCGCGTCAATACGATCAATAGAAGCGAGCCTTTCACGATCACCGGTGCTCCTCGAGTCATTAAGGGTAAAGTAATTATCGGTAATGGTGGCAGCGAATATGGTGTGCGCGGTTATATAACAGCGTATGACGCTGATACTGGTGAGGAGTTGTGGCGTTTCTTTACGGTACCTGGTAATCCGGCGGACGGATTCGAAAACGATGCAATGGCAATGGCAGCGAAAACCTGGACCGGCGAATGGTGGAAGCTGGGTGGCGGTGGCACGGTTTGGGATTCCATGTCCTATGATCCGGAACTGGATTTGCTGTATATCGGTGTTGGCAACGGGTCACCCTGGAACCGCAGCGTGCGGAGTCCTGATGGCGGCGACAACCTCTTTCTTTCTTCCATTGTAGCGTTGCGGCCTGATACGGGTGAATACGTTTGGCACTACCAGACCACGCCCGGCGACCAGTGGGACTATACCGCTACTCAGCATATGATCCTGGCGGATCTCAAAATCGCAGGAGAGCCTCGTAAAGTTATTATGCAGGCGCCAAAGAATGGCTTCTTCTATGTCATCGACCGCCAAACGGGCGAACTGATTTCCGCCGAAAATTTCATCGATATCAATTGGGCGACCGGTATTGATATGGAAACCGGCAGACCGATGGAGGCGCCTGGTGCGCGCTACACGGAAGGGCCACGGTTGGCCATACCGTCGCCTTTGGGCGGCCATAACTGGCACCCGATGGCGTTCAATCCGCATACTGGATTGGTGTATTTCTCCGTGATGGAGCAGGCCTATGTGTATGCAGCAAAGGAAGGCTTCGAATTCAAAAAGGGCGTATGGAATACCGGTACGGACCACCTCTACGGCGACATGCCTGAAGATCCGCTCGCGTTGTTGCAGGTTGCCGCCAACTCGCGGGGCCACCTCGTAGCTTGGGATCCCGTGCAACAAAAAGAAGTCTGGCGTTATCAGCAGGCTGGGCCCTGGAATGGTGGTGCGCTAGCAACTGCTGGCAATCTCGTTTTTCAGGGAAACCTGCTGGGTGAGTTCGTCGCGTATTCTGCTGATAAGGGCGAGCGCTTATGGGCTTTTGCTACGCAGACAGGTATTACAGCAGGCCCCGTTACTTATGAGCTGGATGGCGAGCAGTACGTTTCAGTTGCAGTAGGCTGGGGCACGATGATCGGCCTGCTCGGCGGGCCGACTATGGCGCCGTTCAAAATGCAGAATAAAAGTCGTGTATTAACTTTTAAACTCGGGGCCAAGAATGACTTGCCTACTACCGAGCCGATGCCGTCTCGAGGTCAGTTGGCACCGCCGCCGCAAACAGCAAGCGCTGAGGACGTGCAGCACGGGCATGCACTGTATGCAGAGCGCTGCATGGTCTGCCATGGTCTGAGCGCAATCAGTGGCGGATTGTTGTCTGACTTGCGTTACAGCAGCCCCGAGACATTCAGAACATGGGATGCAATTGTCATAGGCGGTTCCAAGGGCATAATTGGCATGCCGGGATTCGCTGGAATCATGACCATGGAAGACAGTCAGGCCATCAAGGCGTACGTAATCGAGCGGGCGCATGCGGCCGAGTGAGCCGCGGCGAAAAACGAATTTGGACGTACATTGGCGTTATTTATTGACCGGAATGACTGCGGGCCAGCGCGCTAATTCTCGGAATTCTCGGCATGACAATGGGTATAGATTGAGCAATGGTTCCTGATTGGTGGAGCTGTGATCATTACGTATCATAGTCGCCACAGGAATTTGCTAATTTAGCCGTGTAGCACAGTAATTCCGGTGCTAAAATCCGCGCCCTACTCGAATTTCCGTCATCCGGAAATATGAAAAATAAAGGAAAGACATGGCTGCTTTTGACGAACCCGCATTTGATGCTCACGAGCGAGTGGTATTTTGCCATGACGCTGCGACCGGCCTTAAAGCAATTATTGCCATTCATTCTACGGCGCTCGGCCCCGCTGCTGGTGGCTGCCGGCTCTGGAGCTACGCTACGGATGATGAAGCTCTACATGATGTCCTGCGTCTCTCGCAGGGTATGAGTTATAAAAACGCGATGGCCGGACTCGCTTTCGGTGGCGGCAAGGCCGTAATAATCAAGACTCCCGACTTCAAGGGTACGGATGCGTTATTCGAACGCTTCGGCGATTTCGTTGAAGAGCTTGGTGGCGATTACATTACTGCGGAAGATGTCGGTGTAAGCGTCGCCATTATGGAGACTATTGCTCATCGCACTCATTTTGTTTCAGGCCTGCCGCCGAAAGGTGGGCATGCAGGTGGAGATCCTTCTCCAAAAACCGCGTTCGGCGTATTCAAAGGCATAGAAGCGGCCGCCAAATTCAAGCTGGGTCGCGATGACTTGAGTGGTCTGACAGTGGCCGTCCAGGGCGTTGGCAATGTTGGTTACTATCTCTGCGAATTTCTGGCTAAGGCCGGCGCGAAATTGATTGTTGCCGATATCGATGCGGGACGAGTAAAACGGGCTCGTGAGGATTTCGGTGCGACTGCAGTCGGTATTGACGAAATACTTGAACAGAAGGCCGATATTCTGGCTCCTTGTGCTCTGGGCGCAATTCTGACGGCGACGACTATTCCAAAACTGAAGGTCAGCATCGTCGCGGGTGGTGCGAATAATCAGTTGGAAACGAATGAGGACGGTAAGCGGCTTGCTGATGCCGGGATTCTGTATGCGCCTGACTATGTAATTAATGGCGGCGGCATAATCAACGTGGCGTCAGAATACTTTGATGATATGGATAACGCTCAGGTTCTTGAAAAGGTTGCTGAAATTGGTCCTCGTCTTACCGGAATATTCGAAAAGTCGGCCGCCAGTGGCAAGCCAACAAACGAAATTGCGGACGCGATGGCACGCGCGATTATTGCGGCAGCTCGCTGACCTAAAGCTATCAATACAATTTTTTAAGTTCTATTAGCAGTGTTTGCGGATCTGGACGGTCAACGATAGCGCGTGACAATTCTGTATAGCGAATGATGCCGTTGGCATCGATAATAATGCTTGTTGGCCATATAGTGTCGTTGCCGTATTCGGAATTAAACTCGCTCGGCACGGCATTCTTGTCACGAATGCCGAGGGTATCGGCGATGCTCAGAGAGCTGTCGAGCCAGAACTCAAAATCCACCTTAAAGAACTCTGCTACGCGGCGTGTGGTTGCCAGAGGTTTAGGTGTTATCAGAATAAGGCGCGCGCCAGCATCCAGGATTTCCTTGTAATAACTGGTTAGCTGTACGACTTGGGCGGAGCAGAATGGGCACCAGCCACCGCGCACGAATATGAGTACAGCAGGCGCGCCTAACAAGTCGCTGGACTCGTGGCTAATTCCTTTGTCATCAATGGCTTGAAAGCGAGGTAAAGGTTTGCCTGGTTGTAGCGCTGCGGGGATATGTTTACGGTCTTTATTTCGCTGAAATAGTCGCGCTGCCATGGCAACAATCAAGGCGACTCCAATAATCCAAAATATGGACTGCATTCCCTGTGTCTCCATGTGTTTCCGTCAGGATCGGATATTGAGGACTATTTTCCCCATGTGAGCCGAGCTTTCCATCAGACGATGAGCATCAGCAACATCGCCAAGGGCGAAGATTGAATCAATAATGGGTTTCAATTTTCCCGATTCAATAGCTTCTCCGAAACGATTCACAAGATCGTGTGCAATCAAGGCCTTTTCCGCTATCGACTGCGGTCGCAGAGTGGATCCCGTCAATGTAAGCCGCTTACCAAGAACAGGGCGCAGGTCAACTTCAGCAACCGATCCCTGTAAAAAAGCAATAATTGAATAGCGGCCGTCACGGGCAAGACTATCAAGGTTTTTTTGCACGTAACTGCCGGCCACCATGTCCAGGACAACGTCAACGCCTAGTCCCTCGGTAAAAGTTTTTACCGCTGCTTGCCAGTCTTCAGTTTTGTAGTTGATCGCCCTATCCGCACCAATTTTTTCACAGAAGGCACATTTTTCGGCACTGCCGGCGGTGGCAATAACTTGACCGCCTGCGGCTTTCGCCATCTGGATGGCGGTTGTGCCTATGCCGCTCGAACCCCCGTGTACGAGCAAGGTCTCGCCGCCACGCATCGCGGCCCGCATAAAAACGTTGTAGTGCACCGTGAAATACGTTTCGGGGAGCGCCGCAGCTTCCAGCATGGTTAAACCTGCCGGAATCGTTAGGCAATGGTCTTCGTGGACACGACAAAACTCGGCATATCCTCCGCCGTGCGTAAGTGCCATGACTTTGTCGCCAATGGCCCAGCGAGTCGCTCCGGCACCGAGCGCGACAACCTCGCCGGCGACCTCGAGGCCAGGTAGAGGGTTTGCATCAGGCGGGAGTGGATAAAGTCCGAGACGCTGCAATACGTCCGGACGATTTACCCCTGCGGCTGCAACGCGAATCAGGACCTCATGGTCACGTGCCAGTGGTACAGATTGACGCACGACTTGCAATACCTCAGGACCCCCTGGCTTGCTTATCGCGGCGGCTCGCATCGATGCAGGAATTTCGAACCTTTTCATTGGCTGATCCAAACTGGCACGCCAAATAGCGCCGCGTGATTTTGGCGAATAATGAGGAAGGCAAAAAATCCTGTCACCAACACGAGCAGGTCAAGGTATATTGGTTTGCGTTCTCCGCTGGTAGCGGGATTGCGGCGAGTCGCTGCGACCGAATCGACTATCGACCAAACGAGAAAGCTGCCAAACAGGAGCGCTGAGCTGAGGTCGCCGTTGCTGATGAGATGAGCGCCAGCCCACAATCCTGTACCCAGCAACATGGGATGGGCGACAACGCGCTTGAAGTTGTTTGGAATATACGCCGCCGCCAGGGAGGCCATGGCCACTGGCATTATGAGCATGGCTATTTTGCTGCCCCATGGAGCCGGTGACCAGAGTGGGACTGCGGGCGCGATTGATTTGCCGTAGATAATGAAAGAGAGCCCCGCCGCTGAAAGCAAGGAGTACAACAGCCGATATGGCATAGCCCCCAATCGTGCAACTATTGCAGCGCGAGTCGCTTGAAACATGGGCAGCGAGTGCAGCCCTATAAAAATAGCCAAGCCAAGAATGAGTAGAGTCATTATGAATACCGCAATCTGGAAAACCTGTTCAGTATGGCGCTATTTTATTGTGATGGACAGGTATCACCGGTTGGACCCGGCTATTTTTGCTGGGATAATCAGCCGACCGCGACGCATACAAGAAGGCACAGAATGAACCCTATTCTTTGGCAACCCGCTGTGGAGAGAGCAAGTCGCTCCGCGATGCATCGATTCATGGAGACGCATTCATTTCGCACCTATGCAGATGCCTATCAGTGGTCAATATCTGAGTCTGCGGAGTTTTGGCAAGCCTTAACGAAGTTCTGCGACATTAATTTCGCAAAGCAGGCTGATGAGGTCCTTGAACAGCCTGGAGATATGACAACGGCGCGCTGGTTTACGGGTAGTACACTGAGTTTTGCGGAACATTTGTTGCGCCACAAAGGTGATCGGCCGGCGATTATTTTTCGTGGCGAAAATGGTGCACGCAGCGAACTCAGTTTCGACGACTTAAGAATTCAGGTTGCGCGCATAGCGGCGGGTATGCGGGCGTCGGGAGTGGCCAAAGGTGATCGCGTCGCAGGCTTTTTACCAAACTGTCCTGAAGCAGTAATTGCGATGCTCGCGGCGACCAGCATCGGGGCCATATGGTCTTCCTGTTCGCCGGATTTTGGTATCAACGGAGTACTGGATCGATTTGGTCAAATTGAGCCGCGTATTCTCATTTGTGCGGACGGCTATTTCTATAATGGTAAGCGTTTCGATTCATTACAGGCGGTGGCCGGCATTGTTAAACAATTACCGGCCATTGAGAAAATTGTAGTCGTACCGTTTACCGGCGAGCCACTGCAATTGGCTGTATTGCCTCAAGCAGTGTCCTGGAAGAGTTTTTCGATTGCGGCGGAACTGCAATGCACGTCCGTGGCATTTGATCACCCTCTTTACATCATGTATTCCTCGGGTACGACCGGAGTTCCAAAATGCATCGTGCACGGCACAGGTGGCACATTGCTGCAACATCTCAAAGAGCACGTGCTGCATACCGATATCGGTGTCGATGATAAGGTCTTTTATTTCACAACTTGTGGCTGGATGATGTGGAATTGGCTGGTGAGCGGGCTAGCCGCCGGGGCTTGCATAGTGCTTTACGATGGATCGCCTTTCTACAAAGATGGGCGTGCCTTGTGGAAAATGGCTGATGACGAAGGGGTCACCGTTTTTGGCACCAGCGCGAAATACCTCTCGGCATTGGAAAAAGCCGACGTGCATCCGGCAAAAGAATTCAAATTGGAGGCATTGCGAACGGTTTTGTCCACGGGGTCTCCCCTGGCGCCGCAAAGTTTCGACTATGTCTATGAATCCATTGGCAATGACTTGCAGCTTTCATCGATTGCCGGTGGCACAGATATTATAAGTTGCTTTGCGATTGGTAATCCGGTGTTGCCGGTGCATCGTGGCGAGCTGCAATGCCGAGGTCTGGGTATGGCTGTTGAGATTTTTAACAGCGAGGGTGAGTCAATTGTTGGGGAACAAGGGGAGCTCGTTTGTACGAAAGCGTTCCCTTCTATGCCGGTTTGCTTTTGGAACGACCCGGGCGATCACAAATATCATGCCGCATATTTTGACTCCTATTCGGGAGTGTGGGCACATGGCGATTTTGCTGAACTGACAGCCAATGGCGGAATTGTTATTTATGGTCGTTCCGACGCGGTGCTCAATCCGGGTGGTGTGCGAATTGGCACGGCGGAGATTTATCGGCAGGTCGAAAAGCTCGATCAGGTAGTGGAGAGTATTGCCATTGGACAGAGCTGGGATGATGACGTACGAGTGGTTCTATTTGTTGTATTGCGCGAGGGCGTTGTTCTTGATGACGAGCTGCGTCAGGAAATTCGTCGCATAATTCGGGCCAACACAACGCCTCGTCACGTACCCGCGAAGATTCTCGCAGTTCCGGATATTCCCCGAACTATCAGCGGCAAGATAGTGGAACTTGCGGTGCGCTCTGTCGTGCACGGCGAGGATGTGAAAAATACGGATGCATTGGCGAATCCTGATGCATTGGCCTATTTCAGGAATCGGCCTGAGCTTGATGAAGATTAAGGTTGAAAAACATGTCGACTGAAGAGATGTTGGGTACTGTGATTATTGAGGATAGGGTTAGACCTGAATGGATCGACATAAATGAGCACATGAATGTGGCTTATTATTTGCTTGCATTTGATTATGCAATCGATGATTTGTGGGAACAAAAAGGCATTACCGATACCTACATAAAATCCGGCGAAGGCTCTACATTTGCCGTTGAAGGTCACATAACTTATCAACGAGAATTATTGGAAGATGAGCCTTATATAATCACGGCGCAAATCCTTGCCTATGATGAAAAGCGATTGCACCATTTTCAACGGATGTATCACGCCGAAAAGCATTTTCTGGCTGCCACGTGCGAGTGGTTGCACTTGCACATGAATCCCGCTATTCGCCGGGTCTCGCCGTGGCCTGCTGATATTCTCGACGCATTCGCATCACTGGCTGAAGAGCATAGCCATCTGCCATATCCGGCGGAGGCGGGCAAAGCGATACGCGTGCCTAATCCGATAAACAAGAGGTAAGGGAAAGTGGACAAGTCCTTCATACTCGCCATCGACCAGGGCACCAGTAGCAGCAGGGCCGTGATATTTGACGGGCAAGGGCATCCCGTCACAAGCGCACAGCAGGAATTTCCACAAGAGTTTCCGCAGCCCGGTTGGGTTGAACATGACCCGGAAGCAATTTGGCAGTCCGTGCTTGCTGTAATCCGCGGCGCGTTCCGCCAGAGCGATGTATCGGCATCGATGATTGCTGGGATCGGTATTACCAATCAGCGGGAAACGACGTTGCTATGGGATCGTGCGACGGGTGATTGCGTTTACAATGCGATCGTTTGGCAGGATAGGCGGACGGCTGAGAATTGCAGGGCATTGCGAGCGAGCGGCGTCGAAAACGCAGTAATTGAAAAGACGGGCTTAAGGCTCGACCCTTATTTTTCGGCGACCAAGGTCGCGTGGATTCTTGATAACGTACCAGGTGTTCGCTCTCTGGCAGAAAAAGGCAGGCTCGCGTTTGGTACAGTCGATTGCTTCCTTCTGTGGAGGCTGACCGGGGGCAGATCGCATGCGACGGATGCTACAAATGCCTCTCGCACTATGTTGTTCAACATCCACACTCAGCGTTGGGATGCTGAGCTGCTAAGAATTTTCAATATTCCCGAGACTCTTTTGCCCGAGGTAAAAGACTGTGCGGCTGATTTTGGGATAACGGATAAAAAAGTAATTGGCGCACAAATACCGGTGTGCGGAATCGCAGGCGATCAACAGGCAGCGTTGATCGGCCAGGCCGGGTTTGCGCCCGGCATGATTAAAAGCACCTACGGCACGGGTTGCTTTGTCATAGCCAATAGTGGAGGTAGTCCAGTTGCCTCCAAAAACAAATTACTCACTACTATCGCGTACCGGCTCGATGGAGAAGTCACATATGGTAACGAGGGAAGTATTTTTGTTGCCGGCTCTGCTATTCAGTGGTTGCGTGACCAGCTGCAGATTGTAGAGAACGCCGCAGATACTGAGTCCGTGGCAAGAGCGACCGGCGTTGTACGCCACGTGCATGTTGTCCCGGCGTTCGCTGGTCTGGGTGCGCCGTATTGGGACCCTGATGCAAGGGGAGCTATCTTCGGGTTGAGTCGGGATAGTGGCCGAAATGAAATTATTACTGCGACCTTACAGTCTGTGGCCTACCAGACTCGTGATCTGCTCAGGGCAATTCGGGATGATGGTATGGCGCCGGGAATTCTGCGGGTTGACGGTGGCATGGTTGCTAATGACTGGTTTTTACAATTTCTAGCCGACATTTTGGATATTCGAGTGGAGCGGCCCTTGAACGTCGAGTCGACAGTGCTCGGCGCTGCCTATCTGGCCGGTTTGGCATGTGGCTTATTTGAGTCGCTCGACAGTGTCGCAACTAACTGGCAACTTGAGCGCGCTTTCGAACCTGCCATGACTGAAGAGAATAGAGAGTCGTTGTATGCTGGCTGGCTTGATGCAGTAGCCAGAGTGCGGGTTCATTGACAATCTAATGTGGTCGTATTCAGGCGCAGAAACGGATGCAGACGACGTATCCCCAAATCGATACGAGCATCACAAAACTTAACAGCACCGCAGCAGAGCCCATATCTTTGGCGCGTCCCGATAATTCGTGCATTTCACCGCCAAAGCGATCGATCGCTGCCTCAATTGCGGAGTTCAGTAGTTCAACGATCAAAACCAGCACGCAACTGAGGAAAAGCATCAGGAATTCCAGCGCCGATTGAGCGAGCCAAACAGCGACAGGAATGAGAATGACAATCATTGTCAGTTCTTGGCGAAAAGCGGCCTCATGTCGCCACGCTTGTGTAAAACCTTGTTTGGAATAAATAAACGCCCGCAAGATGCGCCGTAAGCCGGTATCGCCCGGTTTGGTCACTAGTGTTTCTCCTCGGTTCTGTCTGCGATGAAGTCTAAGCGAATTCCACAAAATAGTGAAAGTGAAAGCCCGATTCCGTGTCCAAGCGAGGGCAAACGCGATAGAATTGAGCGCTCAAGGTCTTTCAGGAAAACAGAATTAATAAAGTACGGAATTGACCTGGAAGCAGAGAGTCTATCGATGATCCTAATACAAAAATAATTCACTATTCCTGGGTAAAATAGAAGCGAACGAATAGCA
The DNA here is from genome assembly GCA_024640365.1 of Woeseiaceae bacterium. Taxonomy (GTDB): domain Bacteria; phylum Pseudomonadota; class Gammaproteobacteria; order Steroidobacterales; family Woeseiaceae; genus JAHEFE01. The sequence continues at coordinate 27,095 of JAHEFE010000025.1, forward strand.
AAAGCCCAGACTTAGCACTGGAGATATTCACGATGTTGATCGTGCCTAAAGAAGAGCTGGAGAACTACATAAACAAGCCCCTGGAACCATCTGAGTGGTTCAAAATTGACCAGGAGCGCATCAATCATTTTGCAAACGCGACGCTTGACCATCAATTTATTCACGTCGATGTTGAGAAGGCGGCACAAACGCCCTTCGGTACAACTATTGCTCACGGTTACCTGACCTTATCGTTGCTACCGTACTTCACCGCGCAAGGTGGCATCGCGCCCGCCAATATTCAAATGGCTATTAACTATGGTGCCGACAAGATCCGGTTTTTGCAGCCCGTGGCCGTCAACAGCGAAGTGCGGGCGCACGTGAAGCTGCTGGATGTGACGGAAAAAGTCCCGGGGCAATTATTATTCAAGACGGAAGTGACAGTGGAAATTAAGGGCCAGGAAAAACCGGCCTTGGTCGCTCAGGTTCTGTCTTTATTTTTCGTTAGCTAATTATCAATTTAAATTGAGAGGATAAGACTGTGACCATTCGTTTTGATAACCAGGTCGCCATAGTAACTGGCGCAGGTAATGGATTGGGTCGTTCACACGCGCTGGAATTGGCGCGGCGCGGAGCACGCGTTGTTGTCAATGATCTGGGAGCTGCACGTGATGGATCGGGTGCCTCTAGTGAGGCCGCTGATGCCGTTGTGAAGCAAATTCTAGATGCTGGCGGCGAAGCATTTTCAAACGGTGCCAATGTTGCCGATTTTGGTCAGGTTGAGGCCATGGTAAAGGAAACCGTAGAGCGTTGGGGCAGGGTTGATATCCTGGTCAACAATGCTGGCATCCTGCGCGACAAGACCTTCGCCAAAATGGAATTAAAGGACTTTCAGCTAGTAATGGATGTGCACGTAATGGGTTCTGTAAATTGCACTAAAGCAGTCTGGGAATTGATGCGTGAGCAAAAATACGGCCGCATTATCATGACGACTTCCTCCAGCGGCTTGTATGGTAATTTTGGTCAGGCGAATTATGGCGCCGCGAAGATGGCGGTTGTCGGTTTTATGAATACCCTTTGCCTGGAAGGGCAGAAGTACGGTATCAAAGTCAATTCGCTGGCGCCCGTGGCAGCTACGCGGATGACTGAAGATCTCATGCCAGAACAGGCGCTCGGACTACTGCAGCCGGAAAGCGTTACTCCAGCTGTCATTTTCATGGCCAGCAAGGATGCACCAAACCGGCAGATTATTGCGGCCGGCGCGGGGGCCTTCGCGAAAGTTATCGTGCAGGAAACGACAGGCATATATTTGAAGCCTGAAAAACAGAATGCTGACGAACTTGCGGCTCGCTGGAATGAGGCGACGTCCCTCGAGGGTGCCAGAGAGCTGGTGGCTGGTGGTGAGCAGACCATGAAATTTCTTACGGAAGCGGGTAAGGCACTCGGCATCAAGCTGGGTTAGCCCTCCAGGCATTCAAGGAGCAAATCGTGAAAGAGGCAGTAATTGTAAGCACGGCTCGTACCCCTATAGGTAAAGCTTATCGTGGTGCATTCAATAATACGGAAGCGCCGGCAATGGGCGGGCATGTAATTCGGGAAGCCGTTAAGCGGTCTGGGATTGATCCGGCTGAAGTGGATGATGTGATCATGGGCTGTGCCATGCAACAGGGCTCAAGCGGGCAGAACGTTGCGCGCCAGTCATTGCTGGCCGCTGGCTTGCCGGTCAGCGTTGCCGGTATGACTGTAGACAGGCAGTGCTCGTCAGGAATGATGGCCATTGCTATCGCGGCCAAACAGATTCTGGTTGATAACATGTCTGTGGTCGTTGGCGGTGGACTTGAGTCGATCAGCCTTGTCCAGAATGAGCACATGAATCGATATCGGGCCGGTAACAAAAGCGTATTGGAGATGGCTCCGAATATTTACATGAGCATGCTCGAAACCGCAGAAGTTGTAACCAAGCGATACGGTATCAGCAGGGAACAGCAGGACGAGTTTGGTCTGCAAAGCCAGCAGCGTACAGCCGCCGGTCAGGATGCCGGTGCGTTTGACGACGAAATCGTACCGATGAAGACTTCCAAAGGTGTGATGGATAAAGAAACCAAGGAAATCAGTTTCGTTGACGTTACCCTGGAAAAAGATGAAGGCAATCGAGCAGATACGACGATTGAGGGCTTGCAGGGACTGAAGCCCGTCTATGAAGGTGGCCATATCACAGCAGGCAACGCGAGCCAGTTGTCCGATGGCGCATCGGCTTCGATTTTGATGGACAGTCGTCTGGCTGAAAAACGAGGCTTGGAGCCATTAGGTATTTATCGCGGGATCGCGGTTGCCGGAACCGAGCCGGATGAGATGGGTATCGGTCCGATTTACGCGGTTCCCAAGCTGTTGAAGCGTTTTGGCCTGAAAATGAGTGATATAGGTCTGTGGGAGCTGAACGAGGCGTTTGCGGTTCAGGTCTTGTATTGTCGCGACAAGCTGGGTATCCCGAATGAGCTGCTAAACGTTAATGGTGGTGCTATTTCTGTGGGACATCCTTACGGCATGTCGGGTGCTCGCCTGGTTGGCCATGCGCTGATTGAAGGTAAGCGTCGAGGAGCTCGATTCGTCGTTTGCACGATGTGTATTGGCGGCGGCATGGGTGCTGCAGGATTATTTGAAGTAATTTAAGGCAAAACAAACCGGAGGTACCTCCAGGGTATCTCAATGTTATGGACACGCCCGGCAATTTCGATTGACCGGGCGTGTTTAGTTCTTGACTGTTATATTGTCAGGCGGAATTATTGCCCCTTGTTAGCATATGCCAACGTGCCCCTGGATTAGCGGGGTATCAAAAACAGGATCATATTTGTGTTGCGAGCCCGCCAGAAAATTGGCAAATACAGAATTGTGCGACGCATTGCCAGCGGACCGCTGGCTGATGTCTATGAGGCGGCGGATACTATTCATAAAAATCGCGTCGCCCTCAAAATTCCGAAAACATCAGGCGGAATCGACGAAGACGATTTTCTCCGTGAAGTTCAAGTTGCGTTAAAACTAAAACATGCAAATATCCTGTCGGTACGAGATGCGAGTTATATTGACGACAACTTCGTTATTGTCATGCCGCTGGGGAAAGAGTCGCTTGCCGATCGTATGGTGCGCCGCATGTCGACAGCGCGAGCGATAGATATCGCTACTCAGGCAATTGCCGCGGTCGCCCACGCGCATGCCAACAAGATAATCCATTGTGATGTGAAGCCGGAGAACTTCATTCTTTTTGACAATAATGTCGTTCGCTTAACGGACTTTGGTTTCGCAAAGCTGAGTTTGAAAACACTGAAGGCATCAGGTTCGGGAACTGTTGATTACATTTCGCCAGAACAAGCCATGGGTCACCCGAAATTTCAATCTGATGTTTTTTCCCTGGGGCTGGTGCTTTACAGATTGTTTTCGGGTCACCTGCCAACTTGGCCTTTCGAGTGGCCGATGGCGGGCAATTCACGATTGCGTGCTAAATTGCGCCCGGAATTGATTGCCGTGCTGCGCCGAGCCATTGAGCTGAATCCTAAAGACCGATTTAGTGATGCAGTGCAAATGCAAAAGGCCTTTGAGCGAGTAAAAAGTCCAACGCGCCGACAGCGATCAGCAAAGAAACCTGTCGCAAAAGCCAGCGGCAAATGGCGTGAGCTGCAGTGGCGAGAATTTCAGACACATTTCAAGTCGGTACTCGACACGCGCTACAAATGTCGCCGATGTGAAGGCCCAGTATCGGAAGCAATGCAAGGCTGTCCGTGGTGCGGTGTCGACAATCCGTCTCGTGGGTCGCAAACGACTATGCCCGGCCATTGTCCGCGTTGCGAGCGTGGCGTAAAACACGATTGGGATAATTGCCCCTGGTGTTACGGGCCGGGCTTTGAATCCGAGGCAAACAGACATTATCCGGACAAGCGTTATAAAGCGCGTTGCGAAAATGAAAAATGCCGTGAGCCATTGATGCCATTTATGCGCTATTGCCCCTGGTGTCGCGGCAAAGTAAAACGGCCATGGGCGATTAAGGGCAGCAGGCACAAATGCAAGTCATGCGGTTGGGGCATTGTTCAAGAATTCTGGAATTTTTGCGCCTGGTGCCAAAAGCCGGTGCAGAAACGTTGATTTATTCGCTAGAGGTCAGTCAGTGACTAAAAAAAGAAATGACCTCGTGTTAATAGAGACGCCGAACGGCCCGGAAGTGGTTGAAGCCAATTTGGGCGGAGGTCAATTTGTAGGATTCAGCCAGAAAAGTCCGGATAAAGAGTCCGATAACGAAGATACGCTCGCCGCCTTCGAGTTTGGGGAGGATGCTGTTGTACTGATGGTTGCTGACGGTGCAGGTGGATTACCGGCTGGTCGACGCGCTTCGCAAACGGCTATCCAGTCCATGATCACTGCTTTGCGTGCGGCTATCGAGCGCAAAGATATGTTGCGGACCGGAATCCTCAACGGTTTTGAGGCTGCCAATAAAGCGTTACTTGATTTATCAAACGGCTGTGCAACTACGATGGCGGTCGTGACTGTGGATGGCAGAGTCGCGCGCTCTTATCACGTGGGTGACTCAGAGGTCTTGATCGTCGGCCAACGCGGCGTAGTCAAGCTGAAGACGACAGCGCATTCGCCTACTGCGTTTGCTGTCGAAGCGGGCTTTCTCGACAAGAGGGCGGCGCTGCACCACGAAGAACGCCATCTCGTCTTCAATTTCCTGGGAACTGCTGATATGCGGGTCGAAATCGGTTCAGGCATTGAGCTGGCATCTCGCGACACGGTGATGCTCGCATCTGATGGTCTTACAGATAATGTGCACCTGGATGAGATCATCAACGTCATTCGTCATGGTCTGCTCAAAGAGTCTTTGTTGGAGATTACAGGGCTCGTTGAAAAACGTATGGCTGCGTCCGATCCTGAGCACCCTAGTAAACCTGATGATCTTTCCGTTCTACTCTATCGCAAGCCAGTTGAGTCGGCAGCACCGAAGGCAGCAACGAGTGTTGCAAATGCGGTTGGGCCGGAAAAATGAGCTGACCGATAGACCGGGTGGTTTAGCAGGTGGTACCCGCGAATTCGTTATTCGCCACTAACTCATTAAAAACAAAGAGCTATTCTTTTTTTGCCAAGTTGTCCCAATTCGTCAGAGGATTGCGGAAAGGCTTGCGGGGGGCCGCGGGCAGTATTATGGTTTCCGGTAACTAAGAGAAGTCAGGAATTTGGCTAAATTGGTGGAACTCCAGGCCGCACTTGGCTCTCTAATTCTTGATGGTTGCGTGCTTCACAAGCAGGCAATCGGTTAAATGTCAGTTTTGAATTGCAGCAAGCCAGCCGAAATGGGCGAAAAAGATGGATAAAGGGAGCGGTAGCCGTATGAGGAATCATGGTGTCAGATACATTTTGACGGTCTTTGTGACCGCCACGCTCGCAGCGGCCTGTGCCAGTACGCAAACTCAGTCGAGCAGTAGCACACAAAGCGGTTCTCAAAGTAGCTCGGGCTCGCAAAGCAGTTCGGGCTCGCAAAGCAGTTCGGGCTCGCAAAGTAGCTCGGGTTCGCAAAGTAGCTCGGGTTCGCAAAGCAGCTCGGGTTCGCAAAGCAGTTCGGGTTCGCAAAGCAGTTCGGGTTCTCAAGGTAGCAGTGGCTCCGAAGGCTCGGCTGGATCAACCGGAACTGCTGGAGCAAGCGGTTCCGCTGGTAGTGGTATCCCCCAGATTGAACTGCCGGGCGGTATGCCGGGCATGGGAAGCGAGAGTGGTGCCGGCAGCGAAGCCGGAGCGAACGGAGATTGTCAGTCCGATGGTTCCGGAAGTGTGGGTTCGACAGCAGAGTGCAGCGGTGACCAAGGTGGTGCTGGCGGGGTTGGCGACGAAGCACAAGGCTCAGGTGGCGCCGGCACGGCTGCTGGCGGCGCAGCGGGATCGGGCGAAGCGGGTACTGGTGCAGGTGGTACAGCCAAATCAGGCGAGACGGGCACCGGTGCAGGCGGCACCGCCGAATCAGGTGGCGCGGGCGGTATCGGCACGGTAGGTGACGGTGTCGATGGCGAAATTGCTGGATCTGGTGGGGTTGCGAGCTATCCTCAGGAAAGTGACGCTGAGCGACGTGAGCGCCTCGAGGGCGTCCTCGATAAATCTATGGGTGACTTTGATGGAGTCATCATGGAAGAGCAGCGTGAGATCACCAAGGTCAGTCGTAATACAGAGGGCTTTGGCCAGGGCAGTAGCGGTGGTTCTGGCACTGGCGTAGGCCTCGGTAGCCAGGGTGGCGGTGGCGGTGCATCCGGTACTGTGCAGGTTTCCAATCGTGCGGAGAAGAAGTCTTCAGTTGAGGAGATGAGTGAAGCTCAGCAAAAGGAACGTACGCCTGATGATATTGTGCTGGTTGATGAAGATATCGTTGCCCGGCAGTTGAGGGAGGCTGCGTTGGCTGAAGAGGATCCGGAAATGCGGAAACGCTTGTGGGAAGAATATCGAAAGTACACAAGGCAGTAGGGGCTGAATGTTGGCGACAAGCGACAAGCTAATACTTTTGATGATCGTCGCTTCGGCGACGCTCGGTGCTTGTGCTGTCGAGAATATTGTAACTGCCAAAGAAACACCGTTAGTTGTTTCCCAAACAGAAATGCCCGAGAGCCAATTGCTGGATATTGGTTTGATCGAGTTTGATGCGGGTGTTCCTAAAGCGAATAAGCCCGAAAAGACCGGTGTATACAAGGATATTCGCAATGCTGAAGCTCGATATCTGCCATATCACTTGAAGACCACATTGCAAGGAACGGGATATTGGGGCGCCGTACGTGTATTACCGTCACGCCAAACGTATTCTGACTTAATTATCACAGGCAAAATTGACAAGTCCGATGGTGAATTTGCGACGGTTGAGATCAATGTGGAGGATTCGACCGGGCGGCACTGGTTCAAAAAGAAATATGAAACGCAAACCGGACTTTCGTCTTACTCGGAGTCGCGTGACCGTACTCGCGATCCCTACCAAAATGTCTTTAACGATATTGCAAACGACGTGCATGTATTTGCCTCATCTTTGACCGCTGCTGAAATTGAAAATATTCAACAGGTCTCCGAATTACGATTTTTTGCTGACATCTCTCCGACAGTTTACAGCGAGCATTTGATTAAAGGTGAGGACGGCCTGTACAAAATCAACAGGCTGCCAGCCAATAATGATCCGGCAGTGGATCGACTGCGCCAGATACGGGAACGTGACCGCTTGGTTGTGGATACGCTGAATGAGCACTATGCCAATTTCTATTACGGCATAGCCATTCCATACGAGTCATGGCGTCGGACGTCGCGCGAAGAATCCATTAATTACAGGCAAGTCAAGCGCTCCGGTATGATAACGGCGCTCATAGGTGTCGCCGTAGTTGCCGGTTCCGCAATGATCGATACCGGTAATCCAGATGACAGCAGCACCAGTCGGCGCACGAAGCAAGCGATTCAGAACGTTGGTATAACGCATGGAATCGAGACAATTATGGCGGGTATGACGAGGCGTCAGGAAGCCAATATGTATCGTGAGTCGATCAAGGAATTGTCCGAGTCCTTCGGCTCTGAAGCGGCACCTATGGTGATTGACGTCAGCGGGCAAACTCGCCGCTTAACCGGTACCGCGGCGGCTCAATATGAAAGTTGGCGCAAGCTTCTAAAAGAGATCTACGAGGCAGAGAGCGGCTTTCCGAATGATGTCGAGGTAGGTGTTCCTGCGCGCAGCGCTGAGCCGTCCAGCTAATTTGAAGTTGCCGTATGCGGATACTTGAAAAGGGAACTCTTCTCGCTGATAGATATGCTCTCGTACGGCCACTTGGCAGTGGCGGCATGTCTGAGGTCTGGCTGGCGAATGATCAACGCTCGGGTTCCCCGGTTGCTCTAAAAATTCTTGCAAGCAGGCTGGCATCCGACGAACGATATCGGACTATGTTGCATACTGAGTGGAAGCTGGGCTTGCGCCTGATGCATCCGAATATTGTGCGCGTATTCGAATATCACGATGATCCCGAGCGACCTTTCTATAGTCTGCAATATCTTGACGGTCCTGATATAGGGGTCGTAAGTCAATCTGACTTGGCTGCCATTTTGCGCCCGATGGGGCAAATTTGTGATGCCCTGCGTTACGCGCATGCCAAGAATATCGTCCATCGCGATCTTAAGGCTACGAATATCCTCCTCGACAGCAGGGGCATTCCCTACTTAATTGACTTCGGGGTGGCTGCGACGGGTGAGTCCGATGGGGCAGCAACAGGCGGCTCATTGATCGCGGCTAGTCCACAGCAATTGCGGGGCGAAGCACCGGCATCGGCGGACGATATTTTTGCGCTAGGGGGATTGCTGTATGAATTAGTCAGCGGCGTTTGCCCATACGGGGCTAACCCGGCTGCGGATGACATAAATCTCAAAGTGGTACCTCCGTTGGCCGAGCTTACTGGCAAAGACATTCCTCCTGAATTGCAAAACTTGCTGGACGAAATGCTTGGCAAAACGGCAGCAGTACGGCCAAGCGCCGAATCCGTTGCCAAGCGCCTTGATGGGATGGGTTTCTCCCCAGGTCCGGTACCGCGTCGTCTATTACCGCAGCGCGTAAGCGCGCTCGCCGATGCGACGGATGATTCGGTCGCAGCGATCAACGTGACGCGACCGGCATCAAAGATTGGTGTCTCCACGAAGGACGACTCGACCCACGGTATTTCTGCAAAGACAACGTTCATTGCGCTTGGCGTGATGGTTGTGCTGTTGATTGGCGTCGTGTTTATCTTGCCGCGCGTACTGACCACAGGAAATCCACAAACTCAGCCCACAAGCGAGACTCCAGGGGTTTCCTCGGAACGTCAGGAAAGTGACGCTGATGAGGTTTCTGGATTCAGCGAAAATAGAGTCGAGATGCAACAGGCTTCAGGCAGTAAGCAGGAAACTGATGAGGTGCTAGGGGAGCTGCTCTCAAAATTTGACCGGCTGCAGCAACGAGCGGCCGAACGCTGGGCTGGCCAGGCCTTTCGGACTGCGCAAGACAAATATGCTGCGGGCGATAAAGCATATCTTGCCCGCGACTATGCTGGAGCCACCCGTCTATATCAGGAAACGATCGACGCTCTCAATCCACTGCTAAAGACAGTGGACGCGGTGTACGCAGATACAATGGAAAACGCTGGCGCCGCGCTGCGAGCCGGGCAAAGTATGGATGCTGTGCGGTTGTACGATTTGGCGGTGGCTATGTCGCCAGGAGATGCAAGGGCTGTCAATGGCCTGGCACGTGCGCGCAACCTTGATAGCGTTATCGCCCTGACTCGGCAGGGTTTAGAGTTTGAGCACGATCAGGACCTGCAGGGAGCTCGTCAGGCTATTGAGAAGGCGCTTGCTTTGGATCCCTTGTGGCAGCCTGCTATTGATGCGCACGCACGCATCGGTGCGGCTATTGTTGACTGGACGTTTAGCGAGCGCATGAGTGAAGGCTTCAGCGCGTTGTTGGCCAATGATTTTTCCTCGGCTCGCGCTGCCTTCAAAGTCGCTCAGGAAATCAAGCCTGCCTCGACGGAACCGCGCGATGGTTTGTTGCAAGTGGAGCAAAATATTCGCCTGGCGAAGATCGCGACGCTGCGTAGCGAAGCGGAGGAATTGACTGCCAATGAAAGGTGGGAAGAAGCAGTAGTTGTGTACCAGTCGATTCTGGACATGGAATCGAACCTCGATTTTGCAAGGAGTGGTCTTACGGCGTCGAATGAACGGGTCAACCTGCACAATACGTTGGGACGTTATATTGCTGATCCCGATAGCCTCAGCGATCCTGTCACATTACAAAGCGCAACGATGCTGTTGTTGCAAATAGCGCGGATGCGCGACGCAGGTCCGCGACTGGAAGGTCAAAAAAATGAATTGTCGAAGTTGCTCAAGCGTGCGACAACAGAGCTTAGCGTGCAATTATTGTCGGATAATACTACCGAGGTCGCCGTCTATAAAGTTGGTAAACTCGGGTCGTTCGAATCACGTGAGTTGAAATTGCGGCCAGGCACTTATGTTGCGGTCGGAAGTCGCGCCGGATATAGGGATGTCCGTCTGGAGTTCAGAGTGGCGCCAGAACTTGAATTACAGCCCATTGTCGTACGTTGTGAGGAAGAAATTTGAGTTTCAAAGAATTCACAATCTTTGATACAGAAGGTCGCCGGATCCTGACGCCTGATCAGTTTCCGTTAAAAATTGGCACCGGCAATGAATGTGCTTTGCGCTTACCTGGACCAGGTAGTGCGGCGGTCGCGGTGCTTGACCAATTAGATGGCGCACCATTTATACAACCCGTTGGCCAACCGGGCCTGTTGTCTGTAAATGGTGAGCCGCTAATGGCCTCGAGGCGTCTGCACGATGGGGACGCCCTGCAGTTCTTTGGCAGCCGTGTTGAATACTCTGTCAAAGATGATGTGGCCAGCCTGCGCGTGTTTCTGGAAGATAGCGCATACCTGACTCAACCTCCTGAAGTTGCCGGTCTCGATGACAGTAAGGATGAGGAGGCCATTGCCCCAGCTGCGTTTAGACGTGCAGGTGAAATTGCAGCCCAGCCACCCGTAGCGACCGGAGGTCGCTGGCAGCTCATTGTCGGGTCAAGTCTGGGGCTATTGCTGCTTATATCCTATTTGTTGTTTTCTGCGACTTCTGTTCGTTTTGAAATTGAACCGGCAACGGTTGATGAGTTTGATATTGTCGGCGGCTGGTTTCACTTACCTTTTGGGGATCGTTATTTGTTACGTAACGGGACCTATACCGCTAACGTTGAAAAGCAGGGCTACTACGCAGTGAGCCAGGCATTTACAGTTAATGATGAGCCCAGCATCACTATTCCACTGGCATTGCGTAAACTCCCGGGCAGATTGACAGTAACGACGGACCCGGCATCGGCTGCCGTTGTTTCTGTCGATACCCAGTTTGTAGGTCGTGAACCCTATGGTCCGCTGGAGCTTGAGCCTGGTGTCCATGCCATAAAGGTTGAGTCCGAAAGATTTTTGCCTTTTACCGGCGACCTGCACATGCCCGGGCTAGGTATTGAGCAGCATTTCGAAGTGCAGCTGGTGCCGCGTTGGGCTGACGTGGAAATAGTTAGTGCGCCGGCGGGAGCAGAGATTTATGAAGGTGAAAAGAGACTGGGAACAACGCCAGCGACAATAGAGCTATTTGAAGGCGTGCATGAAATCAGTGTGTTGCAAGATGGCTTCAGACCCTGGGACGCCCAGGTGAAAGTCATTGCCAATGTGCCGCAGAAACTGGCGCTAATCACCTTGGTGCCCGCTGACGCAGTGCTGTTGGTTAATACTATTCCGCGTCGTGCCAATGTAACCGTGAATGGCAAGTATCGAGGGCAGTCACCTCTGAAGGTTGCGCTTTCGCCAGGGATTAGCTATCAGGTGGGTGTCTCCAAGGCAGGTTACGGTTCTGCCACTCGAAAAGTTCAGCTGCACTCTGCTGTTAGTGAGTCTATTTCGATCGATCTGACTGCGGTTACCGGAGCAGTGAAATTGCAAGTAACGCCGGCTGATGCGTCAATTCTTATTGACGGCCAAGCGCGTGGCAGCGGCTCAATGACCCTGAATTTGACCGCGGCCCCGCATCAATTAGAAGTACGTCGTGCGGGTTATCAAAGCTATAAAAAATCGGTTACGCCACGGCCCGGATTTCCGCAGTCAATCAGTGTGCGACTGCGATCCGTTGAAGAAATCAGGCGCGCGTCCATAGATACGAGCGTCAAGACTACGAGGGGGCAGTCTCTGCGGCGGGTGGAGCCAGGTAGCTTTATGCTAGGCGCGTCACGCAGTGAAGCTGGTCGCCGCGCGAACGAAGTGATTGTGCCCGTCAAGCTTACACAGGCGTTTTATATCGGCGTCAACGAGGTCACTAATAAAGAATTTCTAGAGTTTCGCAAAGAGCATGATTCGGGGTCGAGCATTAATCCGTCCATGACCGGAGATCGCAATCCGGTTGTCAATGTTTCCTGGCAGGACGCCGTCGAGTATTGCAATTGGCTGAGTGAGCAAGAAGGCCTGAACCCGGTGTACGAGAAGAAGTTCGAAAAATGGGTATTGATACGACCGATGCCCAATGGCTATCGCTTGCCGACCGAGGCTGAGTGGACATGGGCCATTCGTTACGCGGGCGGCACTAAACCGATGAAGTTCTCCTGGGGCCCGAAAATGCCTCCAACGACCAACAGCGGCAACTTTGCGGATAAAGCTGCCAAGGACCTTGTGCCAAGCATATTGCCAGGCTTCGACGACGGTTATGCCGCAACGGCACCGGTTGGTACGTTTACGGGTAATGCGCTGGGTATATTCGATGGCGCTGGCAACGCCGCTGAATGGGTACAGGACTTTTACGATGTGCCAACACCCGGACAGATAGAGGGAGTGATTGATCCGCTAGGTCCTGATCAAGGTCAGCATTACGTGATCCGTGGTTCCAGCTGGCGGCACTCGGGAATTACGGAGTTGCGATTGAGTTATCGGGATTTTGGATCGGCAGCCAGACCAGATGTTGGCTTTCGTATAGCGAGGAATGCGCAGTGATCCCTCTTACATCAACGTATACTGCCAATCTGGTTGTTGCAGAGTGGGTATCTATATGACCTTCCGATTACTCTTTATTTTTTCATGTTTATCGGTCGCTGGCCTGGCAATGGGGCAGGATGCTCCCCAAGCTCCGCCCGCAGATACCGCTTCCGAGGCACCTGACGTCGCTCAACCAACCGATGACGTACTTGGCGAACCTGATGAGCTGGATGACCAGGAATATGAGCAACAGGATGAAGACATATTCATTCCATCTGAAGAAATTCCGCTTGACCAGGATATTCCCTTTCCGACCGACATATAGAGCAACAACGAAAAATAGACCTTGAGCGCATAGCCATGACTAAAAAAAATATTCCGGTTGAATTTGTATATCAACTTTTTGCCCTGATCATAGCGATTATTATCGTCCATGCTTTTTACGTATCGGTCGTTCGGCCAAACGCAGTCGAAGTAATCGCCGAGCAAAATAATCTGGCAAAACAGGACAAACAATATGTCCGGGAGCGTTCTGTTTGGGTGCTCGTTAAGGACATGGAGCAAGAGTCCTGCTTCATTCTAGGTCTGTGGGCGCTTGCAATCATGGGCTTCAAGGCGAAAGAGATAACGCGCGAACGCGGCTTGCTGGATGAGAATCTCATACCGATAGCAGAGGGAATGCGCATTTTGCCGGAGGATACCCGTGAATTTTCACGGCAAGTACAGGCTCTGCCTGCAGATAGACAACGTATGTTGTTACCGCGTGCGTTGCTGAGCGCTCTCAGGCGATTTGGTTCGACGCGCAATATTCAGGATGTTTCATCCAGCACGCATACTATTTGTGAGTCCGAAGCAGAGCGACTTGAGTCAGAGTTGTCCATGATCCGTTACATCTCGTGGGCCATTCCGTCCATCGGATTTATAGGTACGGTGCGCGGTATTGGCGAGGCGCTGGCGCAAGCAGATATGGCAGTACAGGGTGATATCACTGGTGTGACTGCAAGCCTGGGCGTGGCCTTTAATTCTACATTTATCGCATTGTTAATCAGTATTTTCCTCATGTTTCTGGTGCATCAGCTGCAGTTGCTGCAAGAACGTTTCGTGTTTGATACGGAAACGTATTGTGAGGAAAAGCTGATCAGACACATGAAGTCGGATTAAAGCGCCGCGGGCAGAACGAGAGTGAAACGACTCGCTATACATTTGAATGACGCCGGCATTTCGGCCATGACAGAGCAGCAGCTCGTGTATCGTGCGCCCGGGTATGCGCTACTCGATGACAATCGCGTATTTACCGGCAACGACGCTTTTGCCCAGGCGCGTCTGCGGCCAAGACGCATTCAAAATCAATTTTGGTACGACCTCAATACGGAGCCGCTAGCGGACCTTCGCTTTGCTCATGTCAGTGCGGCGGATCTGGTCAGTCATCAACTGGAACAACTGTGGCACTCGCAGAGGAACAGCATAGATGAAGTGATTATGGCTGTGCCTCCTTATATGACATCGCAAAGCCTGAGTTTGTTATTGGGAATAGCCGCCGAACTGAAAATGCCTGTGATTGGCTTAGTGGACGCGGCGACTGCGGCAACGCGGCGCGAGTACAAGGGCGGCGTGCCATTGCATATTGATATTGGCTTGCATGCGATTACCGTGAGCCGCATGGGACAGCCAGGCTCCGCTAAAGTGGAGCGTAGCGAGCTGCTGGAGGGCAGTGGACTTACGACACTCTACGATATATGGATTCATACTATTGCTGCGGCATTCGTACAGCAGTGTCGATTTGACCCATTGCATACAGCGGAAACCGAACAATTTATGCTGAATCATTTACCTGCGTGGCTGGAAGTGGCCGCCAGGCAAGACCGGTTTTCGATAGGCATTGACGCCGGTGCAGCGAGTTATACGGCCGAGATCGACTCTCTTGACCTTGTCGCCGCAGCGGCTCCGGTTTACCAGAGTCTTGCCGGCAAGCTGATTGCCATGTGTCGTGCTGATGAGGTTCCGGCTTTGCAGCTCAGTAATCGTGTAGGCACTTTGCCGGGTCTCGCGGATTTCTTGCAGGCGCGAGTTGGTGGTGAGGTCTTCATGCTGGAGCCGGGGGCCACCTTAAGAGGCGCCCTCGCAAGAGTTCGCCGATCAGCGGATGCCAGTGGTGTAAGCCTGTTACGGCAATTACCCTGGGACCAGACAGCTGCTGTTGTCACAACGAATCGAGATAATCTTGCCGGCAGCAGTGCGCCGACCCACTTGTTGGTTGGACACGATGCCTATTCGCTAGGCACTATCCCGCTGGTTATCGGAGCCCAGCCTGGAACTGTTGGCAGGGTCATCGACCTCGGCTCGGAATCTCCCGGTGTTTCGCGTAGGCACTGCGAGATAAAGCTCATCGGGCAGCAATGCTCGGTTGAGGACTTTAGTCGCTACGGTACTTTTCTCAACGGCCATCGAATTGATGGTTCGGCATTATTGCGCGGTGGCGATCTGCTTCGGGTCGGTTCGCCAG
>JAHEFE010000057.1 GCA_024640365.1 Woeseiaceae bacterium
GTGGGTTATCGTTTTGCCCATGGCGGTGTCGCCGTTATGACAGGATGCACAGGTACCCATTACCTGGGTGTGATCAACCTGATCTACCGGGCTCCACGCAACGTTATTATGGCAGTCGGAACATATGTCAGTAGCTTGAATATGGGTAAGCGATTTTCCTGTTGCGCTGGTGCCGTTGTGGCAGCTAACACAGTCGCTGGTAATGTTGACGTGATCAAAATTCGCGGGAATCCAGCCAGTGCTCGTATGACAGTCATCGCAGGTATCCCCACTGTTGATGTGCGTGGGTGTCTTCCCGGTAGAGATAGTGCCGTTATGGCAAGACACGCAAGTCCCTATCACCTGAGTGTGATCAACCTGGTCAACCGGGCTCCAGACAACATTGTTATGGCAATCGCTACAAAAGTCGCTGGTCAAGATATGGGTAGGTAATTTACCGGGTACATCGGTATTGTTGTGGCAGCTGATGCAGTCACCAGTGATGTTGACGTGATCAAAATTCGCCGGAATCCAGCCAGTGCTCGTATGGCAGTCATCGCAGGTATCGTTACTGTTGATGTGATCCAGGTTTTTGCCCGTGGCGATTGTGCCGTTGTGGCAACTACTGCATATACCAATAACCTGGGTGTGATCCACCATGACTACGGGTGCAAAAACCGATGTGTTGTGGCAGTCCTCGCAAAAGTTGGTTACTTTGATGTGGGTTAGCGTTTTGCCGGGTGCGTCGATTCCGTTGTGGCAGTTAACGCAGCCTCCGGTAATGCCTACGTGGTCGAAGCGTATTGCAGACCAGACTGTGGTCTGGTGACAGTCATCACAGTTATCACTGCTGTCAATATGTGTAGGTTCCTTGCCGGTGGCAACGATGCCGTTATGGCAATTTACACAACTACCGGTAACACTTGCGTGATCCATGTACGCGAGTGGCGTCCAGGCCGAGGTCGTGTGGCAATCCCCGCAGAAATCGTTGGATGCAATGTGGCTCGACGATTTCATGGTGCCGTGAACCAGGCCAGATCCGCCGTGGCAGGACTCGCACGCAGGACTCGCAAGCTGAAATCCACCGCCGGTGTGGCAAGACTCGCAGGCCGTTGCCGCATGGGCGCCATCGAGATCGAATCCCGTCAGAAAATGATCGAATGTTGCTTGCGCATGTGCTGCTGCAGAGCCCAGCAAGGTCAGCGCAAGAACAAGTGTCAGGCGAGTGACGGTACTGCGCAGAGATTGCATAAAGTTAGCGGACGAAAAAATCATCTTATTTGCTCCACATCTTCAAATGAGTCGGCACTGTGGCAGCGTGCGCAGTCAGTACCGAAATCTCCATCATGAATATCGTCAGCACGGTGACAATCACCGCAGCGACTTCCCGTTCTCTTTAATACGTCCAGCGATTGGCGGTGACAGCCATCACACTTGACATCTATGTGCGCGCCTTCTAGCAGAAAATCGGTGCGCGTGTCGTGATCGAACTGCCACTGTTCCCATTCCACCGGGTTATGGCATGCAGCACAGTCATCGAAATAGCGTTTTTCGTGCGGATCGTCTTCCTGATGGCAATCCACGCAGGCTGTCGGTGCGTCTCTGAATACTCTTGTTTCATGGCAGTCCGCACAATCAACGTCTGCGTGCGATCCCAACAACGGGAAGGTAGTGAAGTCATGATCGAAGTAGATGTCTGCGTCCCACGCAGTTTCATTGTGGCAATCACCGCAATTGATGCCCTGCTCGCCGTCATGCTCGTCGTCGTCGGCGTGGCAATCAATGCATGCAGTAGACAGCTCTGCATCGAAGATGGGTTCGATGTGACAGTCATTACATACTATCTGCAGATGTGCCCCGTACAATGAGTAGTCTGTATCGCGATCGTGGTCAAATTTGCTGTCCGACCACTTTTCGGGTGCATGACAGCTATCGCATTCTTCGCCAAAGTGACCGAGGTGTTCGTCATCATCCAGGTGGCAAGATATACAAGCGATTTCCAATTCGTCGTCAAACGGCTTTTCACTATGGCAGTCGCCGCACTCGAGTTCATCGTGGCTGCCGTCCAAAAGGAAGTCGGTATCCCTGTTGTGGTCGAAACTGGTGTCGTCCCAGGATACTGGGCTATGGCACGTTTCGCATTCCTTGCCACTGCGACCATTGTGCGAGTCATCATCCTCATGGCACCCGTAGCAAGTATCTGGCGCTCCCAGGTAGGTCTTGTCTTCGTGGCAATCCAGACAGGCGGTCTCCAAGTGCTTGCCTATCAATTCGTAGCCGGTGGTGCTGTGGTCGTATTCAACATCAACCCAATCCGACGTGTTATGGCAGTCGGCGCACTCCGGTCCCATCGTTTCTTCGTGCGGGTTGTCATCTTCGTGGCAGCCGTTGCAATCATTTGCCGCTTCGCGATATTTCAAATCCGGCGCATGGCAGTCTTCGCATTCAACGTCCACGTGTTTGCCATCTAACTGAAAATCAGTGAATTTGTGATCAAAATTGTCTTTCTCGAAAATAACGATGACCGCGTCGCGACCTTCATGGTCGGTATGGCATTCAGCACAGTGTTTTTCGGCTACTTCCTTGAACAGACTGTGAAAACCTTTTTCCTCTTTTATGTCATTGGCGAGGTCTTCATGGCAGTCGAGGCATAAAGCGCGTTGATTTTTGCGGTCGAACTTTGAGTGGCATGAGGAGCAATCTTCTTCAAGATCCGCATGCCCTTCGATCAACTTGCCCGGCATCACAAGTGATTCAATTGTCGCCGCAGAGGATTCCGGCGCACAAAACAATGCGAAAGCGGCCAGTACGGCCGACAGAAAGAAATGGTGATATGTCTCCCCCGAGAAGCGCATGACTTAATACATGTGTACGGCGAGAACGTGCGCCAGCGCCGATAGAATCATCATAATGAAAACCGGCAAATGCAAGACATGCCAAAGAGAAAACAGGCGCTCATAAAATGAAAACTGGGCAACACGACCCATCAGGTTTGTATATTCGCCAATATATTTTGAACTGGTCTTGCGCAGTCTCTTGTAATCTCTCGCAATCGTCTTGGACTTGCGGGCAGCAATTTTCAATTCTTTCCTGGCGGCGAGTATCAGGGACAGCCGAACAAAGGGATGCGTGAACGTCCAGTTCAGGCTGCGGCCTACGCCTACTGATTGGGTGATCTGATGGCCCTTTAACTCGGTAGACAGACTATCGAGTCGACTAACAAGCCCGGGCAAAATCGTTGCCAGCCCATGGCTGTTTTTCATAGAGCTGATGAGTTCTTGCTGCAGTTCGTCCAAACTAGTCTTGCGACCGTACAGTCCGCGGTGAATTCGGGTATAGAAATGACGGCCAATGACGCCACTGCCTGCAACTAGTAGCATGCACCACAGCGCCACCCGGCTGTTAAAAGAACCCAGCTGAAAATTGCAGTGATAAAGAATGAGCAAAGGACCAATAAGTCCCATAATCATGTGGCTGCGAAACCAGCCCTTGGTGCTTCCCAATATAGACAGGATGCGAACGCGTTTCCGCAGCGGGTACAGCAGCAGCGCCAGCATCATCGAGCCGCCTATAATTCCAAGCCAGTACCCAATGCCTTCTTCAGGATTTACCAGTCCCACATTCCGCGCTGCCCAGCCGATGCAAACGAAAAGTATAAGTGCCGTGTAGCCCCAAAAAGCACTACTTCGTTCCGACAGGAATTTTCGCGCGCGCGCGCTTTTCTTTCTGCTTGAAAACAATGGTGGGCGCAGTGCTATTTCGTTCATGATCCGCTTCTTTCAGACTGTTTAAGGGTTAGCGAAATATCTGGGGCGTTGTGCGTGTCGACAGCATCGCTTTTAGCTTCGAACTCGGCCGCCTGGTTAGAGACGTTGCCGGATTCAGAAATGATGGCGCGCACAGTGACTGATTCGGCGCTGGAAATACCTCCGCCCTTGATCATCGACAGGCTGTCATCCAGTACAAACTCGAAGGGCAGAGCCGAGACGGGCCGGCGCAATACAGCTAACGGCGCTGGGGCACCATTCATGTTTTTCGCAACCACAAATACCGTAGCGTTGGCACCGAAGTCTTTTGATATTGAAGGATCAAGCTGCACGGAGCCACGAATTTGTACCGCGTCTGCAGGCCTGGTAACCGATTCAGCTGGATCGTCGGAAAATTGCGCGCTTAGTTCGGGATCCGTTTTGCCGAGGGCCTCTGCCTTGGCGTACGCAAGCTTTGCTTTTTCAGGGTCACCGAGGTGCTTATAGGATTTTGCGAGCAATAACCAGCCGCCAGCATCGTCCGGATTTTCCTCCAGTCTTTTTTCCAAGGGGGCCATCAAACTGGATACAGAGCCAACGCTTTTCTTTGAAGTTGCGCTGGACTTGCTCCATTTCGTGTCTTGATCGGTCCCGCCGGGTTCATTCGCCAGCAGATCCGGTCGGCCGATAATCGCATAAAGGCCAAAAGCGGATAGCACGATAACAGCTACCGCCGTCGCTGTTAAATGACGGGACTTTCCCTCGCTCAGAAGAGGCCGCATTGCGAATACCATTGCCACCAGAACCATGGAAATCGCTGCCGCATAAAAGAACAGATTATTCATGTCGTTATGACCTGATTCTAGAATTGGGTGAAAGTGTGTAGGCTTGGCGATGTGCGCTTTTGCTTTTCAAAATCTATCTCCCCAGTCTCGATAGAGCGCGAATAATCTTAATTCGTCGGTATCCAGCTGCCGGCAGTTGTGGCCTATAGCCATTCTTGGTTGTTGGGTGATCCAGAGGATCGTGTTCTGTTATCTCGAAGCCATGCTGACGCTTTGCAATGCTTTGCTGAAGGTACTATTTCTCATTTCTACAATCTGGTCGAGATGTCTCCAGACGGCGACGATGTTGTTAATCACAAGTTTGTGACGAAATGACCAAGTAAATAGCGGCCTGTACGCTTAAGGTTTGGCCGCACAAAGTGAGCAATACAGCACAAAGTTCCATATTATGTTGAGTTAGACTAGCGTCTTCTGTCGCGACGATCCACTGTGAAAACTGCATGAGCCCAATATTATTATCGATGTACTTCGTTCCGATTCTGGGAATCCTTATTTGGTATATGCGCTCGCGTCATCGAAGGGAAACAGAGAGTCTGCGTACTGCCGAAGAGGCAATAGCAGCAAGCATGATCGAGCCGCCGTCGCTGCACCCGATTATTGATCCAATAAAATGTATAGGGTGCAGGTCTTGTATTGCGGCTTGTCCGGAGCAGGACGCGCATCCAGTGCTGGGAATAATTCGAGGAAAAGCTCGTCTTGTTGGGCCGGCCAACTGTATAGGACACGGCGCGTGTGAAAAAGCGTGCCCGGCGGATGCCATACAGTTGGTCTTCGGTACCGAACGCAGGGGCGTGGATATTCCTCTGGTGAAACCAAATTTTGAAACCGGCGTGCCAGGCATATTTATTGCCGGTGAGCTGGGAGGCATGGGTTTGATTGGCAATGCCATAGAGCAAGGCCGTCAAGCCATTGAGTCCGTCCAAAAGCTGAGTGGCCTCGGCGATCCAAATCTTTTGGACGTGTTCATCGTTGGTGCCGGACCTGCTGGATTTTCCGCCTCATTGGGTGCCAAGGAGGCGGGCTTGAAATTCGTGACCGTAGAGCAGGACTCTTTGGGCGGGACGGTGGCCCATTTCCCGCGCGGCAAACTCGTAATGACACGCCCCGCGATATTGCCGATTGTCGGCAAAATGAAGTTCACCGAGACTACAAAGGAAAACCTCATAAAATTTTGGCAGGATGTCGAGAAGAAGACGGACCTGATTATTAATTATAATGAACGTGTCATTGGGGTGAAGCCGCGGGACAAGGGCAAGGGTTTCGTTGTCGAAACCAACAAGAACAATTATGCGACACGTTCAGTATTGTTGACTATTGGACGACGCGGTACACCCCGACAACTGGGTGTTCCCGGCGAAGAAAGTACGAAAGTGGTTTACCGGCTTATCGACCCTAGCCAATATAGAGGCAAACGGGTGCTTGTGGTTGGTGGCGGCGACAGTGCGCTAGAGGCGGCGCACAGCATCGCTGAAGAAGAGGGTGCCAGTGTCACGTTGTCCTATCGGTCGGCTGCATTTACACGTGCCAAGGCCAAGAACAGGGATAAAGTCGAAGAAATGGCAGCTGCTGGTCGTTTAGCAGTGCTTATGAATTCTGAGGTTAAGGAAATTTTTGCGGACACTGTTCTGCTGGAGCAGGAAGGTAAGTCAATCACAATTGAAAACGACGGCGTAATTGTTTCAGCGGGCGGCATACTGCCGAGCGGTTTCCTCAAGGAAATCGGTATTACCGTGGAAACCAAATACGGTACCGTCTAACCGCGATCCTTTATCGGAATTGTTTCTGACGCTTGTGCATGATGCCCCCGATTGAAAGTGCAAATTTCGGGCAGATATTGTCAGCTTCTACTGCTCCCTGTTCATTTCCCAAATCAAGCGCATACCGTCAAGCGTAAGCCATGGGGCACGGTGCTGAATAACATCTGTTTCTTCTGCAATGAGGTCCACCAGGCCTCCGGTTCCGATGACCTGCGTGTCTGGTCCGAGTTCTTCCTTGAAGCGTGCGACGATTCCCTCAACCAGACCGACATAACCGAATATCAGGCCGGCCTGAATGGCATGCACGGTATTGCGGCCAATCGCTGATGGTGGAGTCACAAGTTCTACGCGCGGCAGTTTGGCAGTACGTTGAAACAGACTGTCCGCCGAAATACCAAGTCCTGGCGCAATCGCACCACCCAGGTATTCACCGTTGACGGATATCGCGTCAAACGTGGTCGCAGTTCCAAAGTCGACGATGCATGCGGGCACGCCGTAGAGAGCCTGCACGGCGACTGCATCGACTACACGGTCGGCTCCAAGAGTATTTTTGGGATCGTCGTAGCGAATGCGTAAACCAGTCTTGATGCCCGCGTCCACGACCAGGGGGTGTTGTTTCAAATAGCGGTCGCAGGCTTGTAGAAATGTTGCTGTTAGCGGTGGCACAACCGAAACCAAAACGCTTCCTTCAATCTGGTCGTAACTACAATTTACACTCTCCAGAAGTGCAAGTAACTGCAATCCATACTCGTCAGGCATGCGTTCGTGTGCTGTTGCAAGGCGCCATGCGGAAACCAGTTCTGCGTCGCGGAACAGGCCTAATGTAATGTTGGTATTTCCAATATCAATCGCTAATAACATGAATCACCTTTAAAGCTTGAGTCCGCCAGGGAAACCGTTGCAGGCGCGCCAACAATTATATTGTCGATAAGGCGTGTTTTTCCAAAAACAACAGCCATGGAAACCAATGCGTGGTTGGTACTGCTATTAATTTCTGCAAGTGTCTCCGGATCCGTAACTGCAACGTATTGAACTGTCGCGCGTGGTTCGCTGGCAAGAGAGCGCATCGCAATCTCTCGCAGCAATTGGGCGTTTCTCTGCCCATCGTCAAAAGCCACTTTCACCAACTTCAATGTCAGCCACAATATTTTAGCTGCTTCGTGATCGTCGTCACTCAAGTAGGAGTTGCGACTGGACATCGCGAGTCCGCCTTCCTCACGAATAGTCGGGCAAATGATTACTTCGATAGGAAAATTCAGATCGCGAACCATTTTCTTGATGACGAGCGCTTGTTGAGCATCTTTGTGTCCGAAGTAGGCGCGCTGTGGTTGGACCGAGTTAAACAGCTTGGCAACAACGGTCGTGACACCTGTGAAATGACCCGGTCTATGAGTTCCTTCCAGCGGCACTGTCAGATTTTTGACGTCAACCCAGGTCTGGAAACCAGGCGGGTACATCTCAGCGGCTGTGGGGGTCCAGACTATGTCGACCTTCTCTTTTTCCAGCAATTCAAGATCGTGCTGCAGATCCCGTGGGTATGACGCAAAATCTTCGTTGGCGCCAAATTGAGTC
Organism: Woeseiaceae bacterium; assembly: GCA_024640365.1. Taxonomy (GTDB): domain Bacteria; phylum Pseudomonadota; class Gammaproteobacteria; order Steroidobacterales; family Woeseiaceae; genus JAHEFE01. The sequence goes on from JAHEFE010000057.1 coordinate 7,900, forward strand.
GGGTTCGCAAATATGCTCACAGCGACAGTCTTGCACTCTTCCCGTGCGCGTCGAACCAATGAGAGGTGGCCCTCATGGAGAAACCCCATTGTGGGAACAAAACCGAGCGATCCGTCCCGCGCGTTGCGCGCTTCGCGAAGCTCCTCTGTGTGCGGGGTTACTAGCATGATCTGGCTTCCGGGTCAGCCAAGGGCATGGCGGCTATTAGTTTCCACAGCAAGTTGTTTACGGGCGTATCGATATTCAGTCGTTCGCCGTGTCGAGCGATAGTGCCGCATGTTACATCGATTTCCGTTGGTGCTTTTCGTATGACGTCCTGGAGCATAGACGAATAATTGGCAGCGGTTTTTTCCACGACCTCAGCGAGTGCGGCGAGCGGATCAGCAAAAGGCAGTGGAACCCCCAGCGCTGCGGTGATTGCTATAGCCTCATTCGCCGCAGCTACCATCAGTTCTTTCGCATGAAGGTCTTCAAGCAGGTGACCATTCGGTACGCGCAGTATTGCGGTGAGTGGGTTGATGGCAACGCTAATAATCAGTTTTCCCCATGCCAGGCTGTCGATGTCCTCAACAGCTTTGACGGGCATGTCTGCGAGGTGGAATAGGGCAGTAAGGGGCTCGAGCTTTTCGCTCGGAAGCAGGCAGATGGAGCCGTTGCCACCGTCTCTTACCTTTGCGGGGGCTAGCAGCGTCGCGCCTATAGTTGTTATGCCCATTGCCGCGCGCTCCGCTCCTAATGCAACCCGCAGAATCTCCAGGTTTCCGCAGCCGTTCTGTAATGTGAGTGCCACGCCGTCAGGTGCTAAACAGTCATGCAACAGATCCGCTGCCCTGGCCGTCTGCCATGATTTGACCAGCACCAAAGCGTGGCGGTGCCTGGGGCAATCGAGCGGATTGCCGGTTGCTACAACGCGGCGTGTGATCTCACCGTTGTCGGTAACGAGAGTTACACCCAATGTCTGCAATGCCTGAATGCCAGCGGGCCAGCTACCGAGCATTGTTACCTGAGTATGCGCTGCCAGTTTGGCCGCGAACAGGCAGGCCATGGCGCCCGTTCCAATAATCAGGATCGGTGGCACAGATTGTCGCTTCACGGCATTGGTCTCGTTGAATCGATCAGTGGTGATTACAATCGAGTAACTGAATGTGCCGTCACTTTTGGAGCGATTGCCGCCAGAAGTGAGTTCCATTCCTCGTCTGTCATTTTGAAGCTATTGGAACTGGCCGGAAATATTTTATTTTCAACGTCGCTTTTGTAATTGGTGACAGCGGTTTCTATTTCATTCTGCAAATGCGTGAATTTTTTCGCAAATTTTGGTGTGAAGCGATCGCAAAGACCGAGCATGTCGTGACTCACCAGGACTTGGCCGTCGCACTCGACGCCGGCACCAATGCCTATTGTTGGAATTTCAAGCTGTGCGGAGATGAGCTTGGCGAGCTGCCAGGGAATTGCTTCAAGCACAATTGAAAAACAGCCGGCTTCCTGAAGAATCATCGCATCTTCCAGGATGCGCTTGGCAGCAGAAACGGTTTTTCCCTGAGCACGGAAGCCGCCGAATTGATGGACTGATTGAGGAGTCAGTCCAAGGTGTCCCTGCACCGGTATGCCAGCGCTGATGATGGCCTCAATGGCCGGTTTTCTATCTCGCCCACCTTCGAGTTTTATGGCATCCATACCCGCTTCCTGCAGAAACCTTCCGGCATTGCGCACAGCATCGTCCACTGAAGTCTGATACGACATGAAGGGCATATCGCCAATGAGAAGCGCTGATTTTGCACCTCGCGCGACTGCTTTGCAGTGGTGCAGCATGTCTTCCATTGTGACTGAGAGGGTAGTGTCATATCCCAGTACGACCATGCCCACCGAGTCGCCGACCAGGATCATGTCTATCCCGGCGCGGTCCATTATGGCTGCAGTTGGGTAATCATAGGCCGTGAGCATCGTGATGATCTCACCACGGATCTTCTTGTCGCGAACGGTCGATGTCGTAATCTTTTTACGACCAGCGGGGAAAGTTGATGTAGACAAGGCTGTCTCCTCCTTCGAGTGAGATGCCGGTTAGGCGGTTGGCAAATCCCGACCTGGCGCTATGACGGGAGTGAATCTTGTACGCGCCGTCTCGGTCAGATTCTGATCCCAGCGGCGGTTGCATTTATAACATAGGGATCGGCAAATTGCGCTGTCTGAAAAGTTCGTATTGGACAGGAAATTCGGCAAAGCCAACGTTGTTGGCGCGCGCTGCCAGCGATCCGGGCTTTATGGCGCTGGAGCTTAGCTGTTGTCGGCACAGATGTGATTAGCAGCCCGCGCCAGTAGCTGATTATTGGTCACCAACAGTGTATAAAATCGCCTGACACAATAATCATATCGACACTTCCGCGGGGAATCTCAATTCATGGCGAACTCAGCGCTAATTCAGAAAATTTTAGGCGGCAGCCTCGTTTTACAAATCGCCGGCGGTATCGTGGCTGGAGTTGTCCTCGCGCTTGCCTGGCCGGAAGCGGCCAAGGCTTCAATGTTGTTTGGTAATTTGTTTGTGCAGGCATTGAAAGCTGTCGCCCCAGTACTGGTTCTGGTATTAGTGGCTGCGGCTCTGGCGAACCAGGAAAAAGGCAACTCGGCGCGCCTGAAGCCCATCGTTGCGTTGTATCTGATCGGCACGCTGAGCGCTGCCATTCTCGCGGTGATGGTGAGTGCGTTTGTTCCCACCAATCTCATTCTGACAATCCCCGATGTTGCGATAGAACCGCCCAAGGGCATAGTCGACGTGTTGCAGAACCTGCTCTTCAAAATAGTTGATAATCCGGTACACGCGATTGCTGATGGCAATTTTATTGGCATTCTGGTCTGGGGCGTTGCTCTTGGCTTAGGCATGCGCCACGCATCTGGCAGCAGTCGCGTATTGTTGGCGGACGTTGCAACAGCCGTGACCAATATTGTTCGAGTGGTAATTCGGCTTGCGCCGCTGGGTATCTTTGGTCTGGTCGCCGGCAACCTTGCGACGTTCGGATTGGAAGCGTTACAAGGGTATGCACAAATTCTTGCGGTACTCATAGGCTGCATGCTGACAATGGCATTGCTGATTAATCCGCTGATTGTCTGGCTCAAGATTCGGCGTAACCCTTACCCACTGGTATTGACGAGTCTCAGGGAAAGCGGCGTGACGGCATTTTTTACACGCAGTTCGGCCGCAAATATTCCGGTTAACCTGGCGCTGTGCGAGAAGCTCGGACTGGACAAGAATACTTACGCCGTGTCAATTCCGCTGGGAGCAACCATCAACATGGGCGGTGCCGCCATTACGATAACGGTGCTGACTCTCGCGGCGGCGCATACGTTGGGCATCGAAGTTGATGTGTTCAGTGCGTTGCTGCTGTCGGTGGTCGCGGCGTTATCTGCTTGCGGAGCCTCTGGCGTTGCCGGTGGATCGCTACTTTTGATTCCTTTGAGTTGCGGCTTGTTTGGTATTCCCAATGACGTTGCCATGCAGGTCGTCGCTGTTGGTTTTGTCATCAGTATATTGCAGGACTCGGCCGAGACGGCCTTGAACAGTTCTACGGATGTTGTTTTTACTGCAGCAGTCTGCAGCACAACGGCGGACTAGCTGCCAGCAATTTTGCCGATGAAAAAACGGGGCCGATCAGGGCCCCGTTTGTATTTTCTGCATCTGCATATTACAGCTTGCTAATGTGGCTGCTCAGGTTTTCTCCGCATTGATGTAGATATCGGCAATCTTGTTGATTTTTTCATAAGAATCTTCTGGATCGTCATTGAGCACAGATCCCAGGTCGGCGCGATTGGAT
>JAHEFE010000007.1 GCA_024640365.1 Woeseiaceae bacterium
ACGGCGGCATTACATCATGTCGTAACACGCGCAGCGGGGGCGTGTTACGCAGCTGTAACAATGATGGCAGCGCAAATCCCACTAATAATAGCGCCGCACTACCACTGGCAAGCCACACCGGCGCCATGCTGGCCGCCGGCAAATCATCGGCGACAATTCCCGAAAGAAAGCGGGCAAGTAGTTCCTCGGCCGCGAAACCCAGCAGGCTGCCGATGGCAACGCCAATAACACCGAGCATTAGCAGCTGCACAGACGCGACGCCGATAACAAAACCCTGCGTTGCGCCAAGACTTTTCATCAAGGCCACAGTGTCCAGTCGCCGTTGCGCAAACCGCCGCGCTGACATAGCAACTGCAACCGCACTGAGCAGCACACTGAGAATCGCCGTTAACGACAAGAAGCGTTGTGAGCGATCAACTGTATTTCGTACCTGCTCGCTACGATCAGCCTGATTACGCACCCGTACCGACTCGGGCAAATTGGTTTCAAGGAATTTGTTATATGCCTGCAGCGGACCTTCCTCACCGGCAACCAATAACGCATAGCTCACTCGACTGCCCGTACCAACCAAACCGCTGGCCGGCAAATCAGCCAGGTTCATAATTAGCGTCGGTGCGAGCGATGAAAAACCACCGGATTGATCGGGTCGATAGGTGAGCACCGAGCTAATCCGAAAAGTGGATTCGCCAATTTCAAGCACAGCGCCAACATCAGCCTCCAGGCGCGACAGCAGTGTCGGATCCGCCCACACTTCTCCCCGCGGGGGAATGCCATCGGTCACCCGCTGCTCACCAAAAAGCCGATCCGCAATACGCAAACGCCCACGCAAAGGATAGGAGGCCGTGACCGCCGTTATGCTCGTTAGCGAGTTGAGCTCACCTTTAAAAACGACCGTTGGAAATGACATCATTTCTGCCGTCCGCAAACCCTGTATCTTTGCCTCAGAGAGCAGGTTTGCAGGGATGGGCTCAGGTGATCGCAAGCGAATATCAGCCGCCAGCACTTCGTTTGCTTGACGGTCAACAGCTCGGCCGATGCGGTCAGCAAGAAAGCCAACCGCCGTCAGTGCGGCTACGGCCAGCGTGATCGCGCCGAGCAACACCAGCAATTCGCCGGAGCGAATTTCACGGCCGAAACTTCGAAAAGCAAACGTCAATACTTTCATGCAGCAGCCTGGGAGTCTCTTTGCAGACGCCCCGCTTCCAACCCGATAATGCGATCGCAACGCCCTGCCAACACTTCGTCATGAGTAACAAGCACCAGCGTGGTCGAAGATGCCTGGTTGAGCTTAAATAGCAGATCAACAATGCGCTCTCCGGTGCGACTGTCGAGATTGCCGGTTGGTTCGTCAGCGAACAGTACCGCTGGTTCGGTGGCGAATGCGCGCGCGATAGCAATACGCTGTTTCTCGCCACCAGATAATTGTGCCGGATAGTGACTCCAGCGATTCTCCAGCCCAACCTGTTTGAGAATGTCGCGGGCCTTCTCCCTGGCGTCTTCGACTCCGGTCAACTCCAGCGGCAACATTACGTTTTCTAACGCGTTCAGCGAGGGCACAAGATGGAAGGACTGGAAAACGAAACCAACGTGCGCCGCCCGTAATAAGGCGCGACCGTCTTCGTCAAGACTGGCGAGATCAATACCGTTCAATTCAACCCGTCCGCCAGTCGGCAGGTCGAGCCCGGCAAGTAATGCCAGTAAAGTTGACTTGCCGGCACCGGAGGACCCGACTATCGCCACCGATTCGCCGGCCGTAATGGTAAAACTGACTTTATCCAGAATCGTCAGCTTGCCCTCCTGGCTACTAACCTGTTTACTAACATCTGTTGCAGCAAGAACTATGTTTGATTTTTTCGAAAGTATGGACATGCGAAAACTATTTACCACTCTTCTGTTATTGATCGTGCAGAGCGCCCATGGGGGCGTTTCTCCGACCGTGGTCATATTCGGCGACAGCCTTAGTGCGGGTTACGGTCTGGATGTGGATCAATCCTGGACAGTATTGTTGCAAAACCGCCTTACTGAACAAGGGTACGAACATAAAGTCATCAATGCCAGTATAAGCGGTGATACGACAGAAGGCGGCGCTAATCGCATCGCAACGACGCTCGAAAAATTCACGCCGGAACTAGTGATTCTGGAGTTAGGCGGTAATGATGGGCTGCGCGGTATATCGCTCGAGCGCATGAAGTATAACTTATTGAAAATAATAAAAAAGAGCCGAGACGAGGGCGCAAAAGTCATTGTTCTCGGAATCCGCATACCGACCAACTACGGTCCGAGGTATACTCGGTCATTCGAACAAGTATATCGGGACATCGCGACCGAGACTGATACACCATGGATAGAGTTTTTCATGGAAAATGTCGCCCTGAACCCAGAGCTTATGCAGGATGATGGCATACACCCAAATGCTCAAGCGCAACCGATTCTCCTCGAAAACGCGTGGCCTGTTATTCAACAGGCGCTGGACCCCGGTACTGGCGAACAAAAACCCGATAGCTAACTACAAAAACTGCGGAACCCCACAATAATCGGAGGCAACCGCAGCACATTGCACTGACACAGGACAAGACAGTGGAAAAAATCTGGCTAAAATCGTACCCGAAAGGAGTCCCCGAATTCATCCCCGAGAGCAAGTTTCACTCCTTGCGAGACATGCTCGATAGCGCCTTTACAGAACATGCTGACAAGCCCTGTTACGACAATATGGGCAGCAGGCTTAGTTTTCGGAAAGTTGATCAGCTCTCTGCCCAATTTGGCGCCTATTTGCAAAAAAAAGTAGGCATGGTTAAGGGCGAGCGGATTGCGATCATGCTGCCCAACTTAATGCAGTATCCGGTCGCCATGTACGGTGCACTACGCGCAGGCCTGGTCGTCGTCAATGTCAATCCACTGTATACGGCAAGAGAGCTCAAGCATCAGCTGAGGGATTCCGGTGCAACAACTATTCTGATTCTTGAAAATTTTGCACATGTACTGCAAGAAGTTATTGCGGACACAAGTATCAAAACTGTCATATGCAGCCGCGTAGGCGACATGTTGCAATTCCCGCGCAGCGCCGTTACCAACTTCGTCGTCAAATATATCAGGAAGAGAGTCCCGGCCTTCAGCCTGCCAGGTGCCATAAGCTTTCGATCGGCACTTAGAGAGGGCGCTGGAGAAAATCTCGAACATATTGAGATTGGTCTCGCTGACCTGGCTTTTCTGCAGTACACGGGCGGCACGACGGGATTGTCGAAAGGCGCCATGCTGAGCCATCGCAATCTCGTCGCCAACGTTGAGCAGGCGATTGCGTGGACTGCCGAAACCCTCGATCGTGACGAGGATGAGGAGCTAATAGCTATTGCGGCCCTGCCGCTGTACCACTCCTTCGCGCTGCAAAGTAATTGTTTTTGCATCATGGTCCAGGGCGGCCTGAATGTGTTGATCACAGACCCAAGAGACATGGCAGGCTTTGTTGCTGAAATGGCGAAATACAGATTCAGCTACTTCACAGGAGTTAATACGCTGTTCGTCAGTCTATTGAATACGCCCGGCTTCGATAAATGCGATTTTAGCGGATTGCGACTGTCTATCGGGGGCGGCATGGCAGTACAAGAGGCCGTCGCTCGCAAGTGGAAGAAGATTACAGGCACCGTCATCGTGCAGGGATATGGTTTGACCGAGACATCACCAACAGCCGTCGTCCATCTTGTTGACAGCGAGCGCTTTGACGGCTCGATTGGCCTGCCCGTTTCATCGACCTCGATTCAAATCTGTGATGACGACGGCAAACCATTAGCTATTGGCGAACTCGGCGAAATCTGTATCAAGGGCCCGCAGGTTATGGAGGGCTACTGGAATAACCCTGAGGAAACCGCCAAAGTAATGATGCCCGGTGGCTGGCTGCGGACCGGTGATATCGGCCGCATGGACAAGGGCGGATTTATTTATATTGAGGATCGCAAAAAAGACATGATCCTCGTTTCCGGCTTTAATGTATTTCCCAATGAAATAGAAAGCGTCGCCGTTGAACTGGATGGGGTGGTTGAAGCGGCAGCTGTCGGCGTACCGGATGAAAAATCCGGAGAAATTGTCAAATTATTCGTGGTCAAAAACAAACCCGAACTAACTGCCGCAGAAATCATCGCACACTGCCGCAAAAACCTTACCGGTTACAAGATTCCAAAAGAAGTCATATTCCGTAACGAACTTCCGAAAACCAATGTCGGTAAGATTTTGCGACGCGAACTGCGCGACGAGGCTATCGCCAGGGGCTAAGGAGCCTCAGATTGATTCATGAACGGCCGGCTCCGAGTCCAAAATCAATCAGAGGTTCCCTGATCGTGATAGGCGGGGCTTAAGCGATGTACCGCATCTACCATGATTTCAACATTCGCCGGATCAATATCCGGCGTGATGCCGTGCCCCAGGTTGAATACGTGGCCAGGACCACGGCCGTAACTTGCGAGGACCTCTGCAACGCTCTTCTCGATCACCTCCGCGGACTCGCTCAAGATCGACGGCATCATATTACCTTGCAGCGCAACGCGATCCTGAACGAACTCACGAGCCTGAGCGAGCGACGTGGTCCAATCCACGCCAAGAGCATCACAACCAGTCTCTGCCATATCGGCAAGCAGCGGACCCGCCCCTTTCGTGAACAGAACAACAGGGATGCGCTGCCCATCAACTTCACGATCCAGGCCATCAACAATTTTCTGCATATTGGCCAGTGAAAAACGACGGTAATCATCAGGTTCGAGAGCGCCACCCCAGGTATCAAAAATCATGACGGCCTGTGCACCCGCTTCAATCTGGGCATTGAGATAGTTAGTGGTTGTGACGGCAACTGTATCCAGTAGTTGCTCCAGCAATGCTGGCTGCTCGGCCATCAGGCCCTTGATGCGCGGAAATTCGCGACTTGAACCGCCCTCTACCATGTAAGTTCCAACTGTCCATGGGCTGCCAGCAAAGCCAATCAATGGCACCATGCCATCAAGCTCACGACGAATCAGCGACACGGCGTCTGTCACGTATTTCAATTCCGTACCTATGTCGGGTATAGCTAACTGCTTGATCTGTGCCGCCGTGCGAATCGGCTTGCTAAATTTCGGCCCCTCTCCAGTCTCGAAATGCAAACCAAGACCCATAGCGTCGGGGACCGTCAGGATATCGGAAAACAGGATCGCAGCATCCAGGCGATAGCGTCGCAGGGGCTGCATGGTCACTTCGCACGCAAGCTCGGGATTTCCGCACAGGCTCATGAAATCACCTGCCTGCGCTCGGGTCGCCCGATACTCGGGCAGATAGCGTCCGGCCTGGCGCATGATCCACATGGGGGTGCGCGGTACAGGTTGACGCATCAGCGCCCTCAGAAACAGGTCATTTTTTAGTGCAACGGGCATCAAGCGTCTCCAAACTGGCTGGCAATTGTTGTTTGTATATTTTCTGCGGCAGCGCGCGGGCTGCTCGCATCACGTATTGGTCGGCCTACAACGATATAGTCTGCGCCATTCGTGAATGCCTGTTCGACACTTACTACGCGCTTCTGATCATCTTCCGGGCGGTTATCGACTGGACGAATTCCAGGAGTGATAACCAATAATTTTGAATCGATGTATTCACGCAACTTTGGCGCTTCCAGTCCGGACGATATAACACCGTCACAACCACTTTCCAGCGCACGCCGGGCACGCGACAAGACCAGCGCGCCTACGTCGCAGGCAAAACCGAGATCATCCAGGTCACCGCGATCGAGGCTGGTTAATACAGTTACGGCCAATACTTTTAAATCGTCGCCCTTGTTTGCCGCCGCCGCTTCCATAATCGCCTGGTTACCATGCACTGTTACGAAACTCGCGCCCCGGTCCTTAAGCTGTCTGACCGCGGAACCAACCGTGGCCGGCACATCGAAAAACTTGAGGTCCGCAAACACTTTCTTATCGCGTGCGAGCATCCAGTCCAGTAACTCGAAATAGCCCCCGCTCATCATGAGCTCAAGGCCCAGCTTGTAAAAAGTTACCGAATCGCCAAGCTCATTGGCCAATTCTTTTGCCCTGTCGCAATCCGGCACGTCCATTGCGAAAATGAGGCGGTCCGATGTATTTATGTTCTTGTCGTTCACACGTACTCCATTCGCGGCTAGGTGGCGCTGCATTCTAGCATTGGCAGGCACATTGCTCGGCTGTGTTTTCTACCTAGGGGCCCCTTGATTAATTCTGGACGTGACGATGACGGGCTCAATACTTTTAAACTCGAGGCACAGAACGCCGGTAATTGAAGGGCTATAGCCTAGCTTTGCACCACAGAAGCTGGCTGCTCTGGACTCAGAGCAGTCGTTCATGAATCAATCAAAGGCTGCTTGGACAGGCGGCTTTGCTCGGAAATCGCGAAGCGATCTGTCATTCCGGCGATGTAATCCGCAACCACGCGCGCTTTGCCGCTCGTGTCGCCGTTAGCAACAGCGCGCGCCGCTGATTCTGCAAAATCCGCCGGCATTGTCGATGGTGTATTCATGTACGCAGCAAACAGTTGCTCAACAGTCTGGGCCGCCTTACGGGTCATACTGAGAACTCGCTCGTGGCGATACATACTGCCATTGAGGAAGCGCTTGAGCTCCTGATGCTTGGCCAGGACATCGGTACTGAACGCGACAAGCGGTCCGGGCTGGTTGCGTACATCATCAATGGTCGCCGGCTCCGCGCTCTCAATACGCCGCCGGGTCTCCTCAACCAGGTCCGTAACCACATAATTAATCATGCGACGGATGACTTCGTAGATCAGCCGCCGATCCTCAAGCTGGGGATAGAGGCGATGCACTTCCAGGTATTGCTCCTCAAAAAGGACCTGTTCTCGCAGCATGTCGAGGCTAATGAGTCCGGCGCGAAAGCCATCATCGACGTCATGATTATTATAGGCGATGGCATCTGCCAGATTGGCAATCTGCGCTTCCAGGCCCGGCTGTTGTCGCTTTAAGAAACGCTCACCTATGTCACCCAACTCTCGCGCATTGCGAGCAGAACAATGCTTCAGTATTCCCTCGCGGGTTTCGTAAGTCAGATTGAGTCCCGGGAATTCGGCGTACTTGGCCTCAAGCACGTCCACTACTCGCAACGACTGCAAGTTATGCTCAAAGCCACCGTACTCGCTCATGCACTTGTTCAGCGCATCCTGCCCGGAATGACCGAAGGGGGTGTGACCCAAATCATGGGCCAGCGAAATCGCCTCCACCAACGGTTCATTCAAACCCAGCGCCAATGCAACCGTGCGTGCAATCTGCGCGACCTCAAGTGAATGAGTCAGCCGCGTTCGATACAAGTCTCCCTCGTGATTTACAAAAACCTGGGTCTTGTACACGAGCCGCCGAAAAGCCGTCGAATGCACGATACGATCGCGATCGCGCTGGTATTCTCCGCGATAAGCTGTGGGGTTTTCTGGATAACGACGCCCTCTGCTCTGCGCCTCTTGGGCGGCGTAGGGCTGCAATTCAGGATGCGTTCGTTGTATTGCCACTGCTTAGGTCGCCTTGTTGTCCGCCCAGGACAAAACACGCTGCAGCTCATCTACCTTGTAGTCGCTACGCACAGCTGCTCTGCCGACACCGTCGAGCAAGACGAGGCGCAGCTGCCCAGAGAGCACTTTCTTATCCATCGACATCGCATCGGAGAGGGCCTCGCCTCCGACAATCGGCGGCTGCACTGGCAGACCTGCGGCCGCGATAATTTGACGAATTCGGCTACGCTCGGCAGCGGTTAGGTTACTCAACTCAGCAGCCATTATCATTCCAGCCGCCACGGCTTCCCCATGCAACCACTCGCCGTAGCCAACGCAGCTTTCGATGGCATGGGCAAAGGTATGACCAAAGTTTAAATGCGCCCGGGAACCCTGTTCCTTTTCATCCTGAGCAACAACAGCGGCCTTTATTTCACATGAGCGCAGCACCGCATGGCCGAGGGCATCGCAATCTCTGGCCAGCAACTTATCCAGATTAGCCTCAATCCAGTCGAGGTAGGCCGCATCGGCAATCAAGCCATGCTTAATAACCTCCGCCAGGCCGGCACGAAATTCTCGTTCCGGCAAAGTTAGCAATGTATCAGTGTCGATAAGCACCACGCGAGGCTGATGAAATGCACCGATGAGGTTTTTACCCTCAGGGTGGTTGACGCCCGTCTTGCCACCAACGGAAGCGTCCACCTGTGCCAGCAGAGTAGTCGGCACCTGAATGAAATTAACGCCACGCATATAGCAGGCCGCCGCGAAGCCAGTCATGTCGCCTATAACACCACCACCCAGCGCAATTAACGTGGTATCGCGATTTGCCGTATTGAAAACCAGACTGTCGAGAATAGCCTCTACGGTAGCCAGGGTTTTATAGGCCTCGCCATCGGGCAGGCACAGGGAATTTATTTCGCTGCCGGTCAGACAGCTACGTAGCTTTTCCAGGTACAACGGCTCGACTGTCTCGTTACTCACTATCAGACAGTCCCTGCCCGCGAGCCACGGGGCCAGCGAAAAACCTTTTTTCAGCAGCCCATGACCGATGATTATTGGGTAACTATTACTGCCAAGATGTACTGTCAGGGATTGATGTCCTGTCACGCTCTGTTCCCGGGTTATTTACCAAATGCAGAGAGTAACCGATTTGCGCCACAAGTAGGATGCTCGGGAATGCGGCAGCGGGGAATTAGAGAGATTTGATAATCTCATCGACAACTACCTGGACCCGTTGACCATCGGTATCCACAATCAGGTCAGCTATCTCGTTGTACATTGCGTCTCGAGTCTCCATGAGGCTCGCAAGAACTTCCTCATGATCATCGCCCACGAGCATCGGTCGTTCGCGGCCGCGACGAGTCCGCTGCAATTGTTGTGCAACGCTGGTACGCAAATAGACCACGAAACCCCGTGCACCCAAAGAGCTTCTACTCGCCGGATCAACCACGGCGCCACCACCCGTAGCGAGCACAACACCATCGCGCTTCGACAGATCATCAATAACCACCGCTTCACGCTTGCGGAATCCCGCCTCACCTTCTTTTTCGAAGATGAATGAAATATCAACACCCGTGCGCGCCTCGATTTCGTCGTCGCTATCTACAAACTGTAAATGCAGACTGCGCGCAAGTTCGCGGCCAACGGCCGACTTGCCCGCACCCATTGGGCCAATCAGGAATATATTTTTAGGTTGTATCATTGCTTGTTTCTGGTCGTAAAACGGTAAAAAGCCAACCCAGAGGTTGGCTTTTTACACTTCTTACCTGCGCCGAGAAAATCCCGGCTTAATAAATGCTTGAGCCTTCCGTAAGAATTTTCGGGGTCACGAAAATCAACAGCTCTGCCTTATTGGCTACGTTCTGCTTCGAGCGGAACAACACACCCAGTCCCGGAATATCACCGAGTACAGGTACTTTGTTAACCGTTTCGCGCTGCTCGGTCTCGTAAATACCACCCAGTACAACGGTCTGGCCATCACGCACCAGCACCTGAGTCTCAATGGCGCGAGTATCGATACTTGGTACAAATCCACCCGTGGCACTCGGCACCAATTCACCAACGTTATCCTTGCTGACCTTCAGGTCCATAATGATATTGTTGTCCGGCGTAATTTGCGGTGTAACCGTCAGGCTCAACACGGCCTTTTTAAACTGTGTCGTTGTCGCACCGGATGACGCCGACTGCTGGAACGGTATTTCCACACCCTGCTCAATCCTGGCCTCTTTCTGGTTCGCCGTAATGATGCGTGGTGTTGAAACAATTTCACCGCGACCTTCCGCCTGCAGTGCAGACAACTCCAGATCGACGATGAACTCTGTCTCCAGTACCGCCATTGCCAGGCGGCCAGCCGGATTATTAACCGGCAGGTTGACTGCGTAACGATTATTAATCGTCGGCATGGTAACCGGGAATGGAGACCCCGTATTGGCGCGGTTCTCAAGAGCCGATCCAACGATTACGTCACTACCGGCCCCAGAGCCAGTGATTGACACAAGGCCATCCGTGCTATCGGGTTCAACACGAGTCATGCCAAGACGTACGCCCAACTCATGACTGAAATCATCGCTGACAACAACAATGCGTGATTCGATCAGCACCTGACGGATCGGAATATCAAGTGTACGAACCAGGTTGCGGATGTTTTCAAGACAGGCTGCCGTGCACTGCACCAGCAGCGTATTAGTACGCACGTCAATGCCGACACTGCCGCGCTTCGACAACATCGTATTATCATTATCGGAACTAATGAGGGCGGCCAGGTCAGATGCCTTCGCATAGTTAACCTGCAGGAACTCAGAGTACAACGGCTCTAGCTCCATGATGGCCTGACGTGACTCCAAATCTGCCGTTTCCCGAGCAGCAATTTCGTCAGAAGGCGCAACGATTATTACGTTGCCATTCTGGCGCATATCGAGGCCCTTGGTCGTCATAACGATATCAAGCGCCTGATCCCACGGTACGTTTTTGAGACGCAGCGTGACATTGCCTTGCACACTGTCGGCAACAACAATATTGCGACCTGACGTTTCGGCCAGCAACTGCAATACGGCACGCGTTTCGATGTCCTGGAAGTTCAACGTCAAACGCTGACCTTCGTATTCTTTGGTCTCGGAATAAAGCCCTGACTTCTCTGTCTTCTCTTCCGCGACCGGATTGATTTCGATCGTAAACTCGTTATCAGACTGATATGCAAGCTGCTCAAACTTGCCGTCAGCCGCAATAACAATTCTGGCATCGTTATTGGCGCGCATGGTGTCTACAGTCGTAACCGGGGTAGCGAAATCCACAACCTCGAGGCGCTGCATTAACTCGGCCGGCAGACTCGTGCCCTTAAACTCTGCAATGACACGATTACCTTCCTGGCGAATATCTACTGGTGTCGATGGATCGCTAAGGCTTACCAAAATGCGCCCACCACCCTCTCGAGTGCGGCGGAAATCGACGCCAGAAATACTGCGTCCACCTGTTGCGTATGATCGCGGCTGTGATGATTTATCAGCTCCCGCAAACTGAGTAACCTGAGCGGCCTCTTCAGTAGCCGCACCAAGTGTGACAAAAATACTGTTGCCACTTCGACGAGTGCTATACGGAACCATTGAATCGAGATTCAGCACGACGCGCGTGCGACCATTCGCTTCGGCAGTCAACACCGTAGCAAGCGGGCCCTTATGCACATCCTGTCGACGCGATGACAGACCGAGCGCGGTGTCTGGCAAGTCCAACGCAATGCGCGCCGGGTCTTCAATAGTGAAGGCCAATGGTTCGGGTGCTGTGCCGCTTAGAATTAACTGCAGCTCAACGCGTTGCCCCGAAAGACTTTGCACCTGAATATCCTGCAAGCGGTTACCAGTCTGCGCCTGAGCGGTTAATCCCCACAACAGTAGAAACAGGACTTTCCCGACAGAACTCAGTCGCATTCCCGGAACCGATCGTCGGTATGTTTTGCCGATCGCCGGCACATTAATGAGCGTCATTCCAATTTCTCCCAGTTCCATTCAGGCATCAGTCGCTAAGACCGACGGCAGCATCTCTCTCCAGATATCCGCCGATCCCGTCTGAAATGATTTCAACAAGTGTAATTTTTGATTCTTCAATTGATCTAATTCGACCATCGTTTTGGCCCAGGTAATTACCTGGCACGACGCGATGAATCAAGCCATCCGCCGTCTGCACCAGACCATAATGAGTGTCCCCAAGTTCAAGCGTGCCAACCATCTTGAGCGTGTCCAGCGGAAACTGCTCCAGGAACTCGCGACTGCGATCTTCCTTCGGCCGCACCTGACTGCCCGAAGAACCCGATGCTTGCGGCGTATCGGGAACGAATGGTGAGCGCAAACCATCTCTGGCGGCTGTGTAGGCATACGATTCATACGGCGTTATTTCTGGCAGGGCTTCAATAACCGCTTTCGGTCGTTTTCCAACGTCGACAACATAGTCATCAAGATCAGAAAGATCGTTACTGCAGCCTGTTACGCCCAACCCCACAACAACGAGGAACAGGACGTTTTTAAGATTTGAGAAAGCTGTTGTTTTCATCGTGCTTCCTCCTCAAGATAACGGTAGGTTTTTGCAGTTACCTCAATAGAAAGCTTATCGAAGGCGGTCTTGTCGTCCTGCGTAATATTGATATCGTGTAGCGTCACAATTCTAGGAAGCGCCGCAATACCACTGACAAAATTCGCAATCTCATGGTAGCTGCCTGTTAGCTGAATTTTAATCGGCTTCTCAGCGTAAAAATCGCGAGGGATTTCTGCTTGTGGTTGAAATAGCTTTTCTTGCAGGCCCGCAGCTAGTCCTGTCTGCGAAATATCAACGATAAGGCTGGGTATTTCTGTTTCACCCGGTAGCTGACGGAGCATCGTGCCAAACGACACTTCCATCTGTTTAATCTGATCCACATAATCGTTGTAATTAGCGGCCTTCTTTGCCTTGTTTTCGTAGGTAACCTTAAGAGTTGCCTCTTCGGCTTGGGCGCGCTGCAGTTGGGGCGCTTTGTTCTGAATAATTATCAGATAAATGCCAACGGCAAGAACAATTACGTAAATTAGTGCGATCAGCGCCGCGCGAAATGCGAAAGGCCAGCGACCAATATCATTGGCGTCTAGCGCCTGGAGTTCTTCGACGATACTCATCCCTCGTCTCCTTCTTCAGCGCCTTCTTTAACTTGTTTCAAGTTGACAATAAATTCAGCCTGTCGAGATCCGCTTTGAGCAGTGGTCTCAACTTTTACGACATCCGGATCAGATAACCAGGAAGACGAATCTATCCGCCGCATTAATGCGGACACTCGGGTGCTGGATTGCGCGTTACCTGTCAATTGAACGGCGGTGCCAGTTTGTTTCATCCCAGTGAGAAATACGCCCTCTGGTATCTGATGAGCAATTTCGTCAAACAAATGAACGATTTCGGGGCGACTGCGCTGCAGGCGTGTAATCACCTCCATGCGCGCGAGCAGTCGTTCTTTCTGTAGCTCAAGCCCGTCAATTGCAGTAATGCTCTTTTGCAATTCGACGATCTTATCTTCCAGGAATGCGTTGCGTTGGCGCTGGTATTCAATCTTGTTGTCGTACACAACATTAATTAGAGCGATTGTTACAAGGCTCATTACGAAGGCCGCGGCCAGCGCGATCAAAAAGTCTCGCTGCCGCCGTTGTCGTTCTTCTTCGCGCCATGGGAGGAGATTAATACTAGGCATTATTCAAAACTCCTCAAAGCCAGGCCGCACGCAGTGAGCAAAGCTGTCGCATCTCTATGCACGCCTTGCGATTTAGCCTTTGAAGAAACTTTCATTTGCCCAAGCGGATCACCAATTTCCGTGGTAATGCCAACTCGGCTCGAAATCACGTCAGCGATGCCCGGAATGTTCGCGCAACCGCCGCAAACCAAAATCATGTCTGGCTGTTCGCGACCACCGCCCGATGCAAGGTAGAACTGCAAAGAACGGCTGACTTGTTGGGTCACGTCGTCAACAAAAGGCTCAAGGACTTCAGGTTGATAATTGCTGGGCAGGCCGCCTTGCTTCTTGGCACGTCCTGCATCTTCCATGCTCAAACCATAAGTCCGCATAATTTCTTCGGTTAATTGTTGGCCGCCGAACGTAAAGTCTCGTGTGTAAATAACTTTCAGATTTTCCAACACACTGAAAGTCGTAGAGCTCGCGCCGATATCTACAACAGCGACTGTTTGACCTTCACCGCCATCAGCAATCTGATGGCTCAAAAGCTGACACGCTCTTTCAAGAGCGAACGCCTCAACATCAACTATTTTTGCATCCAGCCCGGCACTCTGCACTGAGAGTTTGCGCTGATCGACGTTTTCGGTACGGGTTGCTACGAGTAGCACGTCCAAAAGTTCGGGGTCGTTCTCATTCGGTCCGATGACTTCAAAATCAAAACTGACTTCTTCCATCGGGAAAGGAATATATTGATCAGCCTGGATTTCAACCTGGCCTTCCATGTCTCGCTCCGAAAGGCTGGCTTGCAGCTGAATGATCTTTGTAATCGCCGCGTCGCCGCTGATAGCAATAGCGACATCCGTCGCTTTCGCTCCGGAGCGCTTGACGGCCCGACGAATAGCTTCACCGACGGTCTTGGCATCGATGATTGCTTTATCATTAACAGAGTTCGGTGGCGTAGGCTCTGCTGCGTACGACTCCACGCGAAACCGCTTCCCGCTTTGCGAGAGCTCGATAAGTTTGACCGACGATGTGGTGATATCGAGGCCCAACATTGGTTGTGTTTTTTTACCGAAAAGCACGTTTTTTTCCTTCTATGTCGGTAAGTTGCGGGTCAAACGTAATCTTGGCCTGAACAAAACGATTTAACTATATATCAATAAAGTGTTAAATAAAACGTGACTTTGATCACGATCCAGCAATCCCTATGTTAATGTCGCGACCCGACCCATTCTGTGAACTGGTCCATGAGCCTTGAAATCTGTCCATAAAAACCACCAAATATCGACATTGTTGGCAATCAGGACTCAAAAACACGCCGCTTTGAGAGTAAAATATCTCGCTGGCCATTGCCTCGGCCAGCGGCTCCGTTATTCTAGCCTTTCTGAACCTACCTTCCGGTCGGCAGCAGTGCGCGCTCTCTTTTCAACGGGTTTGTCTTAAAACAGTCGGAACAATGCAGAAATTTAGATCCTCAAACAAGCACCTAAGTCGCATTTTTGACCAGCGCTACAAAAAATGGCTGGTATTGTTCGCAGGCTTATTGATTATTGGCATGACATCCCTGAGTGCCGCGGTGATCGGTGCCTATTATTTCGTAAAGCCCGGGCTGCCCGCCGCTGAGACCATTCGTGACATCTCACTGCAGATACCACTACGTATTTTTACCCGTGATGGCCGCCTGATTGCGGAAATAGGCGAGCGCCGCCGCATCCTTGTTACCTATGAAGAAGTACCGCAACACGTGGTAGAGGCCTTTCTTGCAGCAGAGGATCATCGCTTCTTCGAGCACCCCGGTGTGGACTATCAGGGAGTACTGCGCGCCGGCCTGAACTACCTGCGCTCCGGATCGCGCAGTCAAGGTGGTAGCACGATTTCTCAACAGCTTGCGCGCGATTATTTTCTAACCCGTGAACGACGCTTTACCCGCAAAATTCGCGAGGCCTTTCTTGCTTATAAGATTGAACAGGAATTTTCGAAACAAGAAATTCTGACGCTATTCCTGAATAAGATGTTTTTTGGCCAGCGCGCTTACGGCGTCGCTGCCGCTGCGCAGGTGTACTTTAATAAAGATCTTCAGAATATAAGTATCGGGGAGGCCGCCACACTGGCGGGCGTCTTGCCAGCACCGTCCCGCTACAACCCGGTGCGCAGCGCCAAAAATGCGCGCGTACGGCGTAACTATGTCCTCGGCCGGATGCTGGACCTTGGCTACATCAACAAAGATGAGTACGACGAAGCGCTGACTGAGACTATTGGTTCAACGCTGTTCGGTGCGGCCGTCGATGTATCGGCACCTTATGTCGCGGAGATGGTGCGTCGTGAGATGTTGACGCGCTATGGCGAAGAGACTTACAGCGCCGGATACGAAGTGGTCACGACGCTGGACTCGCGATTACAAACAGCAGGCGTTTATGCGTTACGTAATGGCTTGTTGGAATACTCCCGCAGACGTGGCTATAGAGGCCCCCTGGCTCACCTTGACCTGGATCCGCAGTTGGCTACCGCAGATTACGAGCAATGGCCCCCAGAGTGGCGACAAGCTTTGAGCGACTACCCCGCCGCCGGTGAACTCAACATTGCTTTGATTACCCAGCTCAATAAGAACAATAGCGCCAACTTTGTGGTCGCTGGTGGCAATGGCGGAACCCTGCCATGGTCTGGAATCTCGTGGGCCCGGCCGTTTCTTACGACTGAAAAGCGGGGACCAGCACCGAACGGCGTCGAGCAAGTATTAAAACCGGGTGACCTCGTCTATATAATGCCAACCAACGGCGGAAGCTGGGCGCTCGCGCAAATTCCGGACGCACAAGCAGCGATCGCATCACTGGATCCACGCGATGGCGCCATCATGAGCCTTACCGGTGGATTTGATTTCTCGCTAAGCAAATTCAACCGCGCTGTGCAGGCTTTTAGGCAGCCCGGATCTAGTTTCAAGCCTTTCATTTACTCCGCTGCTCTTGCGAACGGCAACACCTTGGCGACCGTCGTTAACGATGCTCCGGTTGTCATTAGCTCCAAGGAGCTCGAAGCCGTCTGGCGACCTGTCAACTACACTGGCAAGTTTTATGGGCCGCTACGGATGCGGGAAGCACTGGTTCGCTCCATTAATCTGGTTTCGGTACGCCTGCTGTTGTTCAACACGGGTATCGGCAACGCGGTCAAACATATCGCCAAATTCGGATTTGGCGATGCCGCACTGCCCCGCAACGGTTCACTCGCACTCGGTGGTGGTGCCGCATCACCGCTTGATATGGCGCAAGGTTATGCCGCATTCGCTAATGGCGGGTTTGCGGTTACGCCCTATGTGATAGACCAGATCATCGGCCCTCAAGACAAAGTGCTGTATCGCGCTGATCCGAAAATTGTGTGTCTGCCTTGTGAGAAGACGCCCGGGGAACCAGCAACAAAAGACGAGTCGCTAACCGATGACTCTTTAGAGCTCGAGCTGATGGCGGATATTGCCGAAGACTATAGGCCGGACGCCAGCGCTGAACCGGAGCTTTACGCAGATATAAACGCAGCGCCGAGGGCCGTTTCCGCACAAAACGCGTTTCTGGTGCAAGACATGATGCGCGATGTCATCAAGCGCGGCACCGGTCGTCGGGCGCGGGTTCTTGGGCGTAGTGACCTGTCTGGCAAAACGGGAACATCTAACGACCGCAGAGACGCCTGGTTCGGTGGCTATAACGGTTCACTGGCGACAGTAGTTTGGGTAGGTTACGACAATGATCAGCCACTCGGCGATAGCGAAGAAGGTTCGCGAACCGCGCTGCCGATCTGGATTGAGTACATCCGCATTGCTTTGGCAGGAGCACCGCTAAATCAAATGCCGATTCCTGAGGGAATTGTTAGCGTGTTGATTTCGGCGAGGACTGGCGAGCCGGTGGGTGCGGGTGACCCTGACGCGATATTCGAATATTTTATTGAGGGAACGGTACCGCAGCGCAATACGACGGAGCCAGCAATAGACATATTCAATAATGCGAGCGAGACTGACGACCTGTTTTAATCAACGCGAACGCGGAGGCCCGGTAGATATAATGGGCAAAAAAGTCTTCCTTAACTTCGATCGCGAACGGACTCAGCTGGCGCAGGAAGCGGCAAGGATTATTGTCGAACAAGGCATTCAGGATTTTCGCGTCGCCAAGATCAAGGCCGCGGAGCGACTCGGGATGAGTTCGCAAGGCGCCCTCCCCAACAACACAGAGATCGAATCAGCAGTAGCGGATCATTTGCGCTTGTTTGGCCGAGATGAGTACACCGCGTCACTAACGCACCTGCGGCAAGCCGCATTATCGGCGATGGAGTTACTAAGCATTTACTCGCCACGCCTCGTCGGCCCCGTACTATCTGGCACCGCCGCCGAACATTCCGCGGTGAATTTGCATCTTTTCTGGGATCAGGCCGAATCTGTCGCCGGTTTTCTGGAAGATAATGGCGTTCGTTTCAAGCTTTTCGAACGGCGCCTGAAGCATCGTCGAAACCAGGTCTCCAGTCACGCAGGTTACAGATTTGAACATCAGGCCACAGTAATCGAGGCCACGGTATTTCCGATTAATGGAATGCGTCAGGCGCCAATCAGCCCGGTAGATGGAAAGCCCATGCGCCGCGTGGACGCACAGGCTTTAACCAGACTATTGAACGATAAATCGTTCTAAATTACTTGCGATCAGCAACCGCAATATAATTGCGTTCCGGTGCGCCGGTATACAGCTGCCGCGGACGAGCGATGCGACGACCTGGCTCCGTAATCATTTCCTGCCAGTGCGATACCCAACCAACGGTACGGCCAATTGCGAACATGCCCGTAAACATTGAGGTCGGAATACCTAGTGCCCGATAAATAATTCCGGAGTAGAAATCGACATTCGGATACAGGTTCTTTTCGATGAAATACGGATCCTTAAGTGCAACCTGCTCAAGCTCAAGCGCCAGTTCAAACAAGGGAGCATCTTTACCGCCCATCTGATCAAGCACCTTGTGACACATCTTGCGAATGATCGTCGCACGCGGATCGAAGTTCTTGTAGACGCGGTGACCAAATCCCATAAGGCGGAACGGGTCATCTTTGTCTTTCGCTTTGGCAACATACTCTGGAATGTTTTTCGCACTGCCGATCTGGGTCAGCATGCGCAATACCGCTTCATTGGCGCCACCGTGTGCTGGGCCCCAAAGAGCTGCAATACCTGCCGCAATTGCAGAATAAGGATTTGCGCCAGAACTACCGGCCATCCTTACGGTTGAGGTCGAACAATTCTGCTCATGATCGGCATGCAGTATGAACAACAAGTCCAACGCCTGTGCGGCAACCGGATTTATTTCATACGGCTCTGCAGGAACTGCAAAGAACATGCGCAGCATGTTTTCCGTATATCCCAAATCATTTTGTGGGTAAATGAACGGCTGTCCAACATTCAATTTATGTGCCGCCGCCGCGATGGTCGGTAACTTGGCAATAATTCGATGCGCAAAGATTTCCCGGTGCTCTGGATTATTCACATCCATGGTGTCGTGGTAATACGCCGACATGGATCCAACAACAGCAGAAATCATCGCCATCGGATGAGCATCGTAACGGAAGCCGTTAAAGAATCTCAGCATCCCCTCATTCAGCATCGTATGGGTACGGATAGAGTTATCAAATGCCGCTAACTGCGTGGCCGTTGGCAGCTCGCCGTACAACAACAAGTAGGCGACCTCAATAAAGCTGGAATTCGCCGCCAGTTGCTCAACAGGATATCCGCGATAAAGCAGGACACCTTTGTCGCCATCAATAAATGTAATGTCACTTTCGCAACTTGCAGTAGCCACGAAACCGGGGTCGTATGTAAATACGCCTTGTTCGCGGTAAAGCTTCCCAATATCCAAGACATCCGGTCCCAGAGTGCCTTTCTTTACAGGTAACTCCAGGGACGTGGATCCGTCCGCATTATTTAGGGTGTAGGTTTCGTTCGTCATGACTATCCCTCGACTCGAACTTTCAGGCATGAATATGTAGCGACATTGCGTACGCCACAGCCTTCACATATATCGTAAAACAAGAGTATCAGACCGCAGACCGAACGGCCTGTCCATAAGTATTTGCCGCCCGAAGAGCTGGTCTCCGAGCGGGGCAGAATTTGGCAGGGAAAAAAGGCTGGCTAGTTGATGCCGTACTTGCGGCGGAACTTATCAACGCGACCGGCGGTATCGACAATCTTCTGCTTGCCCGTATAGAACGGATGGCATTCGGAGCAAACTTCGACCGCCAGATCTTCGCCCAGCGTAGATCGGGTGTTGAATTCGTTGCCGCAACCACAGGTCACTTTAATGTCAGTGTAGTTGGGATGAATATCGGCTTTCATTTGTGTTCTCCAGAACCGCTCAACTGCGAAAAGGTGGCGTAGGATATAGGTAAGCGGCTGTTGCCGCAAGCATTTTTACTTGTGGACATTTTTATCCACAAATCCTGTGGATAACTCTGTGGACGAAAATTGAATGAAGTACCTAAGTGCGCGATTTTCAAGCACCCAATTTAAAATGTCTATTTTCTGCACAAATTAGTTTTATTATATTTTTCAATTAATTACACGCGTTTCTGAACGATACAGCTGAGATACCGGCGGTTATGTACGGAATACATAGGGCTTGCGTCCAGTTGTGCATAATTCTTTTCCGGATGCGCATCTTCGACGGGTGATCCGCTACGGCAAAAACAGTCCCTGCAAATCGTTCAGAAAGCGCAACCCGAGCTCAGTCGGCCTCCATCTGGGGCCAGGCAGCAACTCCAGCAACCCCCTCTCTTCCGCAAGGGCCAATCGTGACCGCAACTGCCCGATAGACAAACCAGTGCTCACTTCAAAACCCTCCTGACTGAACCCCTCCAGCAGCCGTGAAGCATTAAGCATGAACTCAAAGCCTGCATCCTCGCTAGCCACTCTGGCCGCCGCCGGCAGGGACCTCCCTGAACTAAACGCCTCCATATAACTCATTGGATGGCGCGGTTTTTCGTAGCGATATATTGCGCCATCAGCGGTGGTGAATTTGCCGTGCGCACCGGCACCCACTGCCAGATAGTCGCCGAACCGCCAATAATTAAGGTTGTGCACCGAACGATCGCCGCCTTTGCCAAACGCTGAAATCTCGTAGCGCTCAAAACCGGCGCTAGCCAGGCGCTCATGCCCTGCCAGCTGGATATCCCAGGCCAGCTCGTCATCCGGCAAATCTGCCGGAGGGCGGCTGTGAAAGACAGTGTTGGGCTCAAGCGTTAACTGGTAGTAAGAAAGATGGGTCGTCTCCAACGCTAGCGCTTGCTCCAGATCCTGAACCGCGAGTGCCGGATCTTGGCCGGGAAGAGCAAACATCAGATCAAGATTAATGCGCTCAAAACCAGCGTCGCGAGCGTCCTTGTGTGCGGCAATGATTTCTGCCGGACCGTGAATGCGCCCGAGCCGCTGCAGCATGCCTGCGTTAAAGCTCTGCGCGCCTATCGACACGCGATTTACACCAGCGCTCCGATATCCCGCGAAACTTCCGTGTTCCACGGTGCCCGGATTCGCCTCCATGGTTACTTCAGCGTTATCAGCCAAACCCATCAGACGATCCACTGCGCCCAGAATTTCGCCAATTTCGGCCGGTGTAAACAAGCTGGGGGTACCCCCGCCAAGAAAAACGCTCACCAGCTTGCGGCCATCAGTGTGCTTTGCCTCTCGCTCAAGATCTGCAATAAGCGCCGCGACGTAACGTGAGCGGGGGGGCTCCTTGCCAGCCTTGTGAGAGTTGAAATCACAGTATGGACACTTCTGTACACACCAGGGCAGGTGGAGGTATAGCGACAACGGTGGCTGGATAATCATGCCAGTGGGCTCATCCAGCCCCGCCAAGCCGTTCCTGCAGCAATGCGCTCAAGGCGCGCATCGCTTGACCGCGATGACTTACAAGGTCCTTTGCTGCGGGCGCTAATTCTGCCGCCGTACAGCCCGACTGCTCATCCAGGAAAACCGGGTCATAGCCAAAGCCGCCGGCACCGCGACGCTCACGCAGAATAACGCCACGCCAAATTGCATCGACCACCAACGGCTCGGGATCATCGGCTGTGTCGACATAGACAACAGCACAGTGAAATTGTGCACCGCGCGCCGCATCCGGCACATCTCTGAGGGCATCAAGCAACTTGTCGATATTTTTCTGGTCGTCGCCGGGCTCGCCTGCATAGCGAGCTGAATACACACCGGGACGCCCATCGAGCGCGTCCACTGCGAGACCCGAGTCATCGGCGATTGCGGGAAGGCCGGTAACTGCAGCGGCATGGCGCGCTTTCAACAACGCGTTATCGACAAAGGTAGTACCGGTCTCAGCTATTGAGCTGACGCCCAGGTCTCCCTGCGCCACGCCGGAAAGCCGAAAGGCGGCGAATATTCTATTGATTTCAGCCAGCTTGCCACGGTTGCCACTAGCCAGGACCACCCGTTTTGCTGTTGCCACGATTCAAGTAACCGCGGCGGCAATGGCCTCGGCCTGCACCAACATGAGCTCACGAATTCCCGCATCCGCAAGGGTCATCATCGAGTTGAACTCGTCGCGGCTAAAGGCGTGCCCTTCGGCCGTGCCCTGCACCTCGATAAAATGACCCGCCTCGTTCATGACGATATTCATGTCAGTTTCGGCCTGCGAGTCTTCTGCATAATCCAGATCCAGCACGGGCGTACCCTTGAATATGCCAACGGATATTGCAGCCACCTGGCCGTGCAAGGGACTCTTTTTGAGCTCTCCCTGTTTTTGCAAATACTCCATGGCCAGCACAAGCGCAATGTAGGCCCCCGTAATCGATGCGGTGCGAGTGCCGCCATCCGCCTGCAGTACGTCACAATCGAGCGTGACAGTGCGCTCGCCGAGCGCTTCAAGATCCATAATGGCACGTAATGACCTGCCAATCAGGCGCTGGATTTCAAGCGTGCGTCCGCCCTGGCGACCGCGGGTCGCCTCCCGGTTTGAACGTGTGTGCGTTGAACGCGGCAGCATGCCGTACTCGCTGGTCACCCAGCCTCTGCCTTGACCGCGCAACCATGGTGGTACACGGTTTTCCACGCTCGCTGTACACAGTACCCGGGTGTCGCCGAACTCTGCCAGGACGCTACCCTCAGCGTGCCTGGTGAAATTAGTCTTGAAGTTGACCGGTCTTAACTGGTCCGGTTTTCGTCCGCTGGGCCGCATCCTTTTTCTCCTGCGTTATCTGTTAGTCACCCAGCCAGCGCAGCGCGATGGTAGTGGTGTTGTCACTGTAGGGCGCATTGACGCTCAACGCCCGCGTACTGAGGAGCTTGATGTTTTCGGCGATCCCCCCGGTTTGCGCGGCACCGATAGAAACCATCTCTTTGTCGGTCAGCCCGGACCACAGGCCGTCACTACAAACCAGCAGCACATCATCCTTTTGCAAGCACTTCTTGGCTGTCACCATCATATTCGGTATAGCTGCATCGCCGCCGATGCAACACTCGACAAAATTGCGCATCGGATGATCCTGAGCCTGCTCTTCCGTGATTGCCCCTTCCTGAATCAACACCTCAACATGGCTGTGATCGCGCGATCTTGATACCAGCATGTTTTTGCGTAGCTGGTAGATACGGCTATCGCCAATATGCGCCCAGAAAGCACCGCCATCCTGAACCAGGCAGAGGGCGCAGGTTGCCCGAGGGCGAAAATCGATCGCCACTTCCGCACCAACGGCCACGACCGCTTCATGGGCGCGGGTTAGCGCCATATAAAGAAACCCCTGCGGATCAAGTAGCGGTTTGGCAACAGCATCAAACATGTCACAGATCGTCCGCAACCCGGTTGCAGCAGCCAGGGCGCCATCACTGTGTCCGCCCATTCCGTCAAACACAACCATGAGCACTGCAGCGTCGGTCACCACGATCGCCGCGCGATCTTGGTTGTCTTGGCGATCACCGAGCAATGAGAGTTTTGCGTAATCAATTTGCATATGTGGCTTTTCTTTTTACTCAACTATAGCTGCGCTTCCCGCAACGCGCCGCACGAACACTCGCTCTTTATTCTGAAGAGCTTACATATTTGCTGTAATCTTCGCTGGCGGCCATACGGCGGCGCAGCTTAAAATAATCTGTCCTGCAAATGAAACTTTTCAATCGGCATATTGTGCTGCACTTTGACACGCTGTCGTCAGCGCATCCGTGACCGACCCTACATTATCGGAGAAATTCCTCGCATGTTACACAGTATGACCGGGTTTGCGCGCAAAGCGACCGAAAGCTCCATGGGTACACTGACGTGGGAAGTGCGCTCCGTAAATCACCGTTATCTCGACGTGCAGTTTCGTTTACCCGAAGAATTGCGTCCAAGCGAAGCCGATTTACGACAACAAATCGCAAACGTGCTGAATCGAGGCAAAATTGATGCTCAGCTAAATTATCGACGCTTGTCGGGCGAAAGCGCCACGCTGCAAATCAACGCGGCAGCTGTTGCACGCCTGCAGGCCGCCGTGAGTGAACTCACAGTCTCTTTTGCAGAAATGCGCCCACTGAACCCGCTCGACGTGCTGCGCTGGCCCGGTGTTGTCGAAGAACCCGAAGTAGATCAGGGGCCGCTCCTTAAGGCGGCGCAACGCTTGCTCGGAGAGACGCTGGATCTGCTGACTGAAATGCGGGCTGCCGAGGGGAGCCGAATTGGCGACATGCTCCTCAGTCGTTGCGAAGAAATAGAGCGCATTGCCGGATCAGTCGCTGTGCGCATGGACGCCGTACAAGAGGGCGTCCGCAACAAGTTGCTGGAGCGCTTGAAGCGCCTTGAGATTGACGCTGACTCCGGTCGTCTGGAGACGGAGCTGGCCCTAATTGCCCAGAAAATGGACGTGGCCGAAGAAATCGACCGCCTCGGTAGTCATGTCACCGAAATCCGCGACATTGTTAACCAGGACGGCCCTGTTGGCCGGCGGCTCGACTTCCTGATGCAGGAGCTCAACCGCGAGGCCAACACCCTGGGCTCCAAGTCGGCGGACTCCGAAACGACCAAGGCCGCAATGGATCTGAAAGTGCTTATTGAGCAAATGCGTGAGCAAATTCAAAATGTTGAGTAATTAAAGACAAGCACCGCACTATGACCACTTCAGCAAAGCTCTTCGTCATCGCGGCACCATCTGGTGCCGGCAAAACCACGCTGGTTAAGGCGTTGCTGGCACGCGACCCGGAACTCCGTTTTTCCGTGTCGTTCACAACCCGCAAGAAACGCAAGAACGAAGTCCACGGTAGTGATTACCTGTTTGTCGATGAAGATCAGTTTCTGCAATTACGCAAAGACGGTGAACTACTTGAATCTGCGCTAGTCTTTGACAATTACTACGGCACGAGCCGTCAGCAGGTTGCCGAGCAATTGCGCCTGAATCACAACGTCATCCTGGAAATAGACTGGCAGGGCGCTCGCCAGGTTCGCCAATCCCTGCCCGAATGCATCACCATATTTATCCTGCCGCCGTCCCGTCCGGAGCTTGAACATCGCCTGCGCTCCCGCAGTACCGATAGTGACGAGGTGATCGCGCGGCGCCTGCGAGACGCCCTCAGCGATATGTCGCACTGGAACGAGTTCAACTACGTCATTATCAATGACGACATCGAGCTGGCCGTTTCCGAACTGCAAGCCGTGCTACGAGGCGACGCAGCCCATAATCGCAGCGACAACCCCCAATTGATCGAGCAAATTGAAAAGATACTGGTGTAACCCCCCGTTTTTGCAGTAAACTGGTGGGTCTTGAATTCAACTCGGCTATTGGCCGAACCACAGAGTGAGTATTACATGGCCAGAATTACGGTCGAAGATTGCCTGGATAACATCCCCAACATTTTTGAAATGGTGCTGGTTGCAGCCAAGCGCGCCCGGCGCGTAGCGCACGGAGCCGACACCATGGTTGAGATTGAAAATGACAAACCAACCGTCGTGGCTCTCCGTGAAATAGCGCAAGGTTTTGTCACTCCGTCAATTCTGGAAGAAATAGATGCCCCGGTCGCAGAACACTTTCTGCAGGCAGAGGCGGCTGAAGATGTGTTGCCGATGCGTGGCATCTCTATTGGCGATTAAGTAGCGGTTTTCAACCACGCTCGAAATTCGCACTAGCGGCTAGCCCGGCAACCGGGTAAAAATAAAGTATGGATTACGCCGCAACAATTCTCGCGAGAATCCCTGGCATGTCCCCTGGACGTGCCAAGGGCTTGCAGCAGTTGCTCGATCAACTGCATACCTACATGCCGCCGACCCAGGTCGCAGAGGTTGTAAGAGCCTACGAGTTTGGCGCCAAGGCACACGAAGGCCAGACACGCCTGTCAGGCGAGGCCTACATTTCTCATCCCGTCGCGGTCGCGCTGATTCTGGCCGAAATGCACATGGACTGGCAGGCAATTATTGCGGCCATTTTGCATGACGTCGTGGAAGACACGGCCGTCACAATCGGCAATATTGAAAGCGAATTTGGTGCGGAGGTCGCCACCCTGGTCGACGGCGTCAGCAAGCTGGATCAGATTCAATTTCATAGCCGTGCCGAAGCGCAGGCCGAAAGCTTTCGGAAAATGCTGCTCGCGATGGTCGAAGACATACGAGTAATTCTCGTCAAGCTTGCCGACCGCCTGCACAACATGCGCACAATGGATTCAATGCCGCGAGACAAACAAGCTCGGATCGCTCGCGAAACGCTCGAGATTTACGCGCCAATTGCGAACCGCCTCGGCATTAACCACATAAAGATAGCGCTCGAAGACCTCGGTCTGCGCCACCTCTATCCGTACCGCTATCGGGTGCTCGAAAAATCCATGCGCAAGGCTATCGGCGACCAACGACAAATGATGCGCCGGATTTCTGGTCGAATCGAAAAATCTCTGCAAGACGCAGACATTGACGGCGAGCTGGTCGGGCGGCAAAAACACCTGTATGGCATCTATCGCAAGATGGTCGATAAAGGCCGCATGCTTAGCGAGATTGTCGACGTGTACGGCTTTCGCATCATCGTCAAAGATGTAAACACTTGCTATCGCGTCCTTGGCATCGTGCACGGCCTGTTCAAGCCTGTGCCGGGCCGCTTCAAGGATTACATTGCCATACCGCGAATCAATGGCTACCAGTCTTTGCACACAACCTTGTTTGGTCCGAATGGCGTACCCCTGGAAGTTCAGATTCGTACCGTCGAAATGCACCGTGTCGCGGAGTCGGGCGTTGCCGCACACTGGCAATATAAGGCTGTAAACAAAACCGATGCGAACCCGCAGCGGCAAGCGCGCGAGTGGTTAGCACGCCTCATTGAAATTCAACAGTCGGAAAACACTGAAGAGTTTATGGAATCGGTCAAGGTTGACCTGTTCCCCGACAAGACTTACGTGTTCACGCCTAACGGCGACATCATGCCACTGCCAAAAGGCTCGACCACGGTGGACTTCGCTTACGCGGTGCACACCGACGTTGGTAACCGTTGCGTCGCCGCAAAAATCGATCGGCAACTGGTGCCTTTACGCACCCAGCTTAGCAACGGCCAGACAGTAGAAATCATCACAGCACGTGGCGCCAAACCAAACCCGAACTGGGTGAACTTCGTTACAACGGCAAAAGCACGCTCTGCGATTCGCAACTACATGAAGAACATGCGCCGCGGTGAAGCCGTGGATCTTGGCAAACGTCTTATCGACAAATCGCTCAAAGACCTCGGCTCATCATTGCGCAAGATTGGCAAAGTTCGCATGACCACAGCGATAAAAGAGCTGGGACTAAAGAGCGCCAACGACTTGTTCGAACAATTGGGACTTGGCTTGCGCCTGGCACCATTGACTGCAAACTTCCTGCTGGGCCAGGAGAAGAGCGAAGACCAACATTTGAATAAATCCAAGCTGGTTATTGCCGGCACTGAAGGCATGGTAGTCAGTTACGCAAAGTGCTGCTATCCGCTACCGGGCGATGATGTGATGGGCTACCTCAGCAGCGGTCGCGGAGTCGTAATTCATCGCAACTGCTGCGGCAACCTGAGCAACTTCCGCAAGCAACCCGAAAAGTGGATAAACGTAACCTGGGAAGAGGGCGTTGATCGCGAATTCTCAACACAAATTCAGGTGGACAGCGAAAGCCATACGGGCGTACTCGCAGAGGTTGCTGCTACCATTGCCGATTCTAAATCGAATATTGAGCAAGTCTCGGTGCTCGATCGACATGAAGACTGCTCTGTAATTACTTTTGTATTACACGTCAAAGACCGTACTCACCTCGCTCAAGTCTTGCGTGGTGTACGTAACATGCCAAGCGTCATACGCGTCACGCGCGACTGCGCGTAACAGTGGAGAGTAAATTGAAAAAAAAGACCATTCACAGCGACGCGGCGCCGGCAGCGATTGGCCCTTACTCACAAGCCATTCAAAGCGGTAACCTGGTTTTTATGTCAGGCCAAATTCCACTCGACCCGAAAACAATGGAAGTCGTCGCCGGTGACTTCGAAGCGCGCACTCGACAGGTGTTCGACAACCTCAAGGCAGTCGCTATAGCTGCCGGGGGTGAGCTCGACAATATCGTCAAGCTCACCATTTATCTGACCGACCTCGATAACTTCGCGACCGTGAATGCGGTCATGGCAGACTACTTCTCTACGCCGTATCCGGCACGCGCCGCACTCGGTGTAGCATCGTTACCAAAGGGTGTCGATGTCGAGGCCGAAGCAATACTCGCACTTTAAACCGGACCGATAATTTGACTGCGCCTGCAAAACCCGGCACGCCAGCGTCACCCCTGTCCTCTCCCTTGGCCACCCTGACCGGCGTGGGCCCAGCATTAAGCGAAAAGCTGCACAAACTGGGCCTCGATAAAGTCGAAGACCTGCTGTTCCTGTTGCCGCTGCGGTACGAAGATCGTACCCAGGTATTGCGCATTGGGGCATTGCGTCACGGGATGCGCTGCCTGGTGACCGGCGAAGTCCTGCTCGCAGAAACCGTCTTTCGCGGGCGTCGCAGCTTGCTAGTGCGCATCGGTGACGGTAGTGGCCAACTGACACTACGGTTTTTTCATTTTTCCCGAGCCCAGCAAGCCCAGTTTCAGCCAGGTGCTCACATTAGCTGCTTCGGTGATATCAGGCTGGGGCCGGCGGGCTTTGAAATCGTCCACCCCGAATATCGATTACTACGAGAAGGACAAAGCCCGGTTCTGTATGACGGCCTGACGCCCGTATACCCAATTACGGAAGGCGTGCAACAAGGGCGCATGCGCAACCTGGTGGGGCAGGCTCTAAGGATGATGCAACAGTCACCACCTGTAGAATTGCTACCGGCGGTCACCCGAGATAAAGACGGCATGCCGGCGCTCGCGGAAGCGTTACTCTATCTGCATCAACCACCGCGCGATGCCAATCTCGAGCAAATCGCCGACGGTCAGCATCCGTGCCAGCAACGGCTCGCATTTGAAGAGCTGCTCGCCCACTATTTAAGCTTGCGAAATCTCCGCGACCTGACAACTCTTGAGGCGGCCGCACCGCTCAAGCAGGGCCAAAGCATGGTCGACGAATTCCTGGCATCACTGCCCTTTAAATTGACCAACGCACAGCAGCGAGTCTGTAAAGAAATTAACAGCGACATTGCGCGGCCGCACCCTATGCTTCGACTGGTTCAGGGTGACGTTGGCTCGGGCAAGACCGTGGTCGCGGCCATTGCCGCCTTGCAGGCGATTGCGGACGGAGCACAAGTTGCCATCATGGCCCCCACCGAACTGCTGGCAGAGCAGCACTGGCATAATTTTTGCGACTGGTTTCGATTTCTTCATATTGAGCCGTTATGGCTAAGCGGTAGCCAACGCGTTGCCGCGAAACGCCAAACACTGGCAGCGCTTGAAGACGGTAGCGCACGGCTCGTCGTTGGTACTCACGCGCTGTTCCAGGAGGGCGTTTCATTCAACAACCTGGCGCTCGTCGTTATCGACGAACAACATCGCTTCGGCGTACACCAGCGGATGGCGCTTCGGGAAAAAGGCAAGCAAGGCAAGCTACACCCACACCAGCTTGTCATGACCGCAACGCCTATCCCGCGCACCCTGGCGATGGCAGCCTATGCCGACCTCGACGTGTCGGTAATTGACGAGCTGCCGCCGGGTCGCGAGCCGGTGCAGACCATAGCGGTACCGGAAGCGCGCCGGCCCGAAGTGATCGAGCGAGTTCGTTCTGCCTGCCAGAGTGGTCAACAGGCATATTGGGTCTGCCCACTTATTGAAGAGTCTGAAGTGCTCGACTTTCAAGCGGCTGAAGTAAGTTTTGAAATGTTGCGATCAGCCCTTCCGGGTGTGCCAGTGGGACTGGTGCATGGGCGCATGAAGCCGGCGGAAAAAGAGAAGGCTATGCGCCTGTTTAAAGAGGGCAAAACCCGTCTGCTTGTAGCAACGACCGTCATCGAGGTCGGTGTAGATGTGCCACAGGCGAGCCTCATGATTATCGAAAATGCGGAACGTATGGGTTTGTCCCAACTGCACCAGCTGCGCGGGCGAGTAGGTCGCGGCGCGGCCCGTAGCGTCTGTGTGCTGCTATACAAGCAACCGCTCGGGCAGCTTGCGAAGAACAGGCTCGCGGTATTACGGGAAACCAATGACGGGTTCGTCGTGGCACAGCGTGACCTTGAGTTACGTGGGCCAGGTGAGCTGCTGGGGACCCGCCAGACAGGTTTGCCACAATATCGCATTGCCGATTTGTTGCGCGATGCCGCACTGATGCCAAAAGTACAAATTGCAGCGGAAGCGTTACGCAGTAGCGGTACGCGCGCTGGAGATGCCATTGTGCGGCGCTGGCTTGGCGATGCCGGCCGTTACGGTAAAGTGTAATCGAGCGCGAATTTTATCCCGGGAAGCATTAGACTTCGGCTCACATTGGTCGCTCAACCACAATTCGCATCAAGCCCAACAATGAATAAAAAAAGCAATCAACAACCCGCCTTGAAAGCGCTTTCTGGTCAGTTTCTGAACTACCTGAAACTGATGCGCCTGGATAAGCCAGTGGGCATATGGCTGCTGATGTGGCCAACGCTTTGGGCGCTCTGGTTAGCCGGCAAAGGTCACCCGGACGGCGGTATCTTCATCGTCTTCATGCTCGGTGTTGTTGTCATGCGTTCAGCCGGCTGCGTTATCAACGATCTTGCCGATCGAAAAATTGACCCGCATATTAGTCGCACTCGTGACCGACCTATTGCCTCAGGCGCAGTGACACCCGCTGAAGCGATAACGCTGTTCCTGGCATTGGCGCTGATAGCGGTGGGGCTTGCCGCAATGCTTAACCGACCGGCACAACTGCTTGCGGTAGTCGGTGCGCTGTTGACCGTCATTTATCCATTCGTGAAGCGTTTCTTGTCTATCCCGCAGTTTGTGCTGGGTGCAGCCTTCGGCTGGGCAGTGCCAATGGCCTTCGCCGCACAAACCGGTAATACGCCGCAACTGGCGTGGCTGGTTTTCGGCGCGGCGCTAGTCTGGGCGACTATTTACGACACCTTCTACTCTATGGCTGATCGTCCGGAAGACTTGAAGATTGGCGTCAAGTCGACGGCCATACTGTTCGGGGATGCGGACCGCTTCATTGTTGGCGGCTTGCAGGTGGCCATGCTGCTCGCTCTAGTGCTGATCGGCAATATGGCGGAGCTAAGTGCCTGGTACTTCAGTGCCGTTGTTGCGGCGGCGGGGCTCATGGCCCATCACCAGTGGCTCGTGCGCAAACGCGATCCGGCCGCCTGTTTCGAAGCCTTTGTGAAGAACCACCACATAGGCATGGTCATATTTATCGGCATCGTGCTGCATTACGCGTTCAATCCCGCCTGATTCAGACGCGTCAAACGTCCCGAATCACCCGCGCGACGGCCACGGCAGCCGCCCGCTGAGCGCCGGCGGCCAGTAACACTTTTCCAAGATTGCGTATGGTTGCCCCGGTGGTAATGACGTCGTCAACGATTAGCGGGAACTGACAACTCAAGGACCCGTCGACCACAAAGGCATCACACAGGTTAGCTTCGCGCTTTGCGGTAGTCAGTCCAGTTTGGTGGGTCGTCGCAACTCGACGCCTGACATTTCTGATCAATGGCAAGCCCGTCCGCCGCGCCAGTGGCTTTGCAATCTCTGCGGCCTGATTGAAGCCGCGTTGAAAGTGGCGCCAACGGTGCAGGGGAACCGGTAAAATAGCATCGACCTCGCCGAGGCTGCCTTCAAGCGCATTGACGATAAACCCGCCAAGAACCGGCGCAAAAAACTGCTGGTGATGAAACTTGAGCGCCTTGAGCATGCCACTAACCGGAAAGGCGTACTCCATCGGGGCGACGACAAATGCAAATAGCGGAGACTGCCGCTGACAGCGACCGCAGCCCAATTGGGCATCGCTTTGACTGGCCAGGGGAGCCCCGCAACTCCGGCAGGCATGTGCAATACGTGGCAACTCAACTGCACAAGCCGCACATATATGCGAGCGTGTAACGCTTTGTCCACAAAGTACACAACACTTTCCGGTTAGAATATCCCGGCATTGGGCAACCAATCGACGAATCATCGGCACAGTTTGAGATAATTGATTTGGCGCAACCCCCTCTAAAAACGACTAATTTGATCACATTTGATACCAGGCAGCGCGGCACGACCGCCACAGGCAATGAATCCCAACAAGAATAACCCACCCCTGGCGCGTGCATCTGTCGAGCAGCGATTTGAAGCTGCCGCGCACTCCTTCGACAGCGCCGCTTTTGTCCATAGCGCGGCACGGCAAGGGCTGTTAGAGCGGGTGGCTCCAATGCTCATCAAACCAAAGGACATCGTAGACCTTGGCAGCGCAACAGGTGCGGGCGCCAGGGCACTGGCAAAACAGTTTCCTCGCAGTCGCGTTCTGGCAGTGGATAGCTCTCCGGCAATGCTGCGAGAATCAAGGCGCCTGCGCAGCCGTTTCTCCAGAGTCAGGGAGCTACAGGCCAACGCTGAAACCCTGCCGCTATATAAAGAAGGTACCGACCTGGTGTTTTCCAACATGCTGCTGCCCTGGCTGAATGACCCCGATACGGTATTCGCCGGGATTGCCCATATTCTCAAGCCTGGCGGGCTATTCCTGTTTTCCGCGCTCGGCCGCGACAGCCTCAAAGAGCTGCGCGAAGCCTGGACAGATGTGGATGGACACCAGCACGTCAATCCATTTCCCGACATGCATGATATCGGTGACGCCCTGGTCAGAGCCGGACTCCGAGACCCTGTTCTGGACGTCGATTACCTGACCGTTACCTACCGCGATCCACAGGCCCTGTACCGTGACCTTACCGCCGCCGGTGCCCGCAACAGCCTGGTCGGGCGCAACCCGTCGCTGACCGGACGACACCAATTTCATAAGATGGAACGGGCTCTCAGGACCCGATTCCAGGGCGATTTGCTGCCATTAACGATTGAAATCGTCTACGGCCACGCCTGGGGCGATGGTGCACCGCAAACTGCGGGTGAATTTCGAATCCCTGCCAGTGGTATTAGCGTTCGCAGGGCGCCCTAAGCCGGCCACAACCCGTGTCGCGCCAAGCGCCAACTGTACCTTCTAAGTTGTTGTAAATGCGCTGATTATGTTATTCATCAATGGGACGGATTGTTTGCATGGCAAACAACCTTAAAGTAGACTGCGCGGACTTTTTGACGGGCCAGGCTCTCTTTAAGAGCGCGAAATAACATTGATGTTCATACCGGGGGAGGCAACATTCCGGGTATACATCGGGTTATTGGTCGGCAGGAGTGGCGAATCCACCGCGATCTTTAAAGATCAAAAGGCGCGGCCGGATGACTCACCGACCTCACCTGTTCAATTGAAAGAACACACCATAAACAGGCATTAATTACCGGGCTGACGGTAAACGATTGTTTGGCAGGCAACATGCTCAAGAGTAATCGTGATCCGGGATATAGGTTTCTGTATCCAAAGCAGTACCGGCAGGGTGAATTACCAATGATTCGAAAACTGTGTCTCATCACACTCGGTCTTTTAGGCACGTCAGTCGCGCACGCTGACTGGGCTCTTAATATGACCAAAGGCGTCACTGAGCTGAGTGCTGAAACTTACGATCTGCACATGCTGATTTTCTACGTCTGCTGTGCCATTGCTGTTGTTGTATTCGGGATTATGATTTTCTCTCTCGTACAGCACCGCAAATCAAAAGGTGCGGTTGCCGCAACTTTTTCACACAACACCACAGCA
Organism: Woeseiaceae bacterium; assembly: GCA_024640365.1. Classification (GTDB taxonomy): domain Bacteria; phylum Pseudomonadota; class Gammaproteobacteria; order Steroidobacterales; family Woeseiaceae; genus JAHEFE01. Next base: position 33,336 of record JAHEFE010000007.1, read on the forward strand.
GAAGTGATCTGGACTGCAATTCCGGTCGTGATACTTATTCTTATGGCTGTGCCGTCTGCCGAGACCATGGTTCGCCTGGAAGACAGTCGTGACCCCGACCTTACCGTCGTCATTACGGGCTACCAATGGAAATGGCATTACGCCTACCAGGGTAAAGATGTCGAGTTCTATAGCACGCTGGCACGCGAAAGTAACGATGCTCGCGGCAAGGACTCCGGTATTGATGTATTCAGCGTTGACAATTACTTGCTGGACGTCGATCGGCCGTTGGTCGTACCGCGTGGCGCCAAGGTTCGCTTGTTGATTACATCTAACGACGTCGTTCACGCCTGGTGGGTTCCAAAGCTCGCCATCAAGAAAGATGCAGTGCCCGGTTACTTGAACGAAGCATGGTTCCGCGCCGAGGAAAGCGGCGTGTACAGGGGCCAGTGCGCCGAATTGTGTGGCAAAGATCATGGCTACATGCCGATAGTCGTCAAGGTTGTCGAACCCGAAGAGTTCCTGGCATTTGTTGCCAGTGAGCACGATGAGAAAGCGCGAGTCGCTTCAGCAAACTAGAGTTTAGAAATTAAGCACGCGGCCTTGAACGGCGGCATGCGGCGGAGATTTGAAACATGAGCAGTACAACTCACAGCGCAGAGCATCACGACGATCACGGCCCAGCCAAGGGCATCAAGCGCTGGCTCTTTACGACCAATCATAAAGACATCGGTACGCTGTACCTGATCTTCAGTCTCACCATGTTTTTTATCGGAGGCTCAATGGCGCTTGTCATTCGCTCCGAACTGATGATGCCGGGTCTGCAGTTTGTGCACCCCGAATTCTTCAATCAGATGACAACCATGCACGCGCTCATCATGGTGTTCGGCGCGGTCATGCCAGCGTTTGTAGGCCTTGCCAACTGGATGATCCCGATGATGATCGGTGGCCCGGACATGGCTTTGCCCAGAATGAACAACTGGTCATTCTGGATCCTGCCCATTGCCTTCGGCATTCTGCTGTCGACGCTGTTCATGAACGGCGGCGCACCGGCCGGCGGCTGGACCATGTATCCGCCGCTCGTACTACAGACTGGCAATGCATTTCCATTCCTCGTGTTTTCCGTTCACCTGATGGGCATCTCTTCCATCATGGGCGCCATTAACATCATCGTTACCATCATGAACATGCGCGCCCCCGGCATGTCTTTGTTGAAAATGCCGATGTTTGTATGGACTTGGCTGATCACTGCTTACCTGCTGATTGCAGTAATGCCAGTGCTCGCCGGTGCAGTCACAATGCTGCTCACCGACCAGTTCTTCGGCACCAGCTTCTTCCTTGCTGCTGGCGGCGGTGATCCGGTTATGTTCCAGCACATTTTCTGGTTCTTCGGTCATCCCGAGGTTTACATCATGATCCTGCCGGCCTTCGGTGTTGTGTCAGAGATCATTCCTACATTTGCACGAAAGCCATTGTTCGGCCACGACTCAATGGTCTACGCAGCATCAAGCATCGCGTTCCTCTCGTTTATCGTTTGGGCGCACCACATGTTCACCGTTGGCATGCCGCTTACGGGTCAGTTGTTCTTCATGTTCTCGACGATGCTCATTGCGGTACCAACCGGCGTGAAAGTGTTTAACTGGATGGCAACGATGTGGAAGGGCTCGATGTCTTTCGAAACACCGATGCTGTTTTCGCTGGCATTCCTGTTCCTGTTTACGATTGGCGGTTTCTCGGGCCTGATGCTCGCTATCGCACCTGCCGATGTTCAGTATCACGACACCTATTTCGTCGTTGCACATTTCCACTACGTACTGGTACCGGGATCCGTGTTCGGAATCATGGCTGCCGCGTACTACTGGTTGCCGAAATGGACCGGCGTCATGTACGACGAAAAACTCGGCAAGATCCATTTCTGGGCATCAGCGATTTTCGTCAACCTGACGTTCTTCCCGATGCACTTCCTTGGTCTGGCTGGCATGCCACGAAGAATTCCGGATTACTCAACGCAATTTGCTGACTTCAATATGATGGCAAGCATCGGTGCGATTGGTTTTGGCTTATCGCAGTTGCTGTTTGTTTATATCATCATCAAAGCAGCACGCGGCAACGGCGTAAAAGCGACCGCGGAAGTGTGGGATAACCCACGCGGCCTCGAGTGGACCGTGCCGTCGCCAGCGCCATACCACACCTTTGAGAACCCACCGACTATCAAAGAGTAAATGGGGTTGTTGATGAACGCACACACGACCGACAGCAAGAAAAACGTACGCAAGACTGCATTGATCTTGCTGGCCGTCGCGCTCACATTCTATTTTGGTTTTATATTTTTTAATGTCTTCCGCGGCTAATTAAAGGGTCATGGAAAAAAAGAATCCGGACGTAGAAATTGGTACCGCGACGTTCACACGCCGCTTACTGCTACTTGCTGTGGCCATGTTCGGTTTTGGCTACTTGCTGGTACCGTTATATAGCGTGTTCTGCGAGCTGACCGGGTTTGGCGGCAAACCAAACGAAACCGCTGCCACTGTGGTCGAGAATATCGATGAAAATCGACTGGTGAAAGTTGAGTTTGTTACAACGGTCAACGAGTACGCACCGTGGGAATTTAGCGCCGCCGTTGCGGATATGGAAGTTCATCCTGGCAAGCTCTACAAAGCAACATTCAGGGCGCGCAACCTGAGTCACGAAACCAAGGTGGCGCAGGCGGTACCCAGTATTGTTCCGGTGCAGGCGGCTAAGTACTTTCGGAAGACAGAGTGTTTTTGTTTTACCCAGCAAGCTTTCAGTCCGGATGAAGCGCGCGATCTGGAAGTGCAGTTTATTGTTGATTCAAATTTGCCCAGCTATGTGGATACGGTAACTTTGTCTTACACCTTTTTTGATACGGCACGCCTTGCACAGAACAATTAAAAGCTGACTCCTAACGGACTCGGCTAAACTATTTTTTAATTTTTAATTTTTGATTTGCGGAAATTAACCATGTCACACGCTGAAAATCGCTATTACATTCCTCATGGCAGTCACTGGCCAATCGTCGGCTCTATCGGTCTGCTGTTGTTGATGGTCGGAGTTTCCAACTGGCTAAACGGTCACGAACTCGGCCGCTGGGTCATGTTCGGTGGCGTAGGCATCATGATTATCATGCTCACCGGTTGGTTTGGCACTGTTATCGCCGAAAGCCAAACTGGCAAATACAACAGCCAGGTAGATATTTCGTTCCGCATGGGAATGTACTGGTTCATTTTCTCGGAAGTAATGTTCTTTGCCGCATTCTTTGGCGCACTGTTCTATGCCCGCAACATGTCGGTGCCATGGCTCGGCGGCGACAGCAACAACTTCTTTACAAACCTGCTTTTATGGAGCGGCTTTGAAAGCGAATGGCCAACAAACGGTCCCGGCACTATCGGTGGCCACTTTGAGCCTATGGGCCCGATTGGTTTGCCGCTGCTGAACACCGCTATCCTGTTACTCAGTAGTGTCACGGTAACCATCGCCCATCACGCATTGCGCGAAAAGCATCGCGGCGTGTTGAAGATATTCCTGGCGGCAACGTTCCTGCTTGGATTCTCGTTCGTCTACATGCAAGCGTTTGAGTACATGGAAGCGTACGAGCACATGAATCTGACGCTGGGAAGCGGCATCTATGGCTCAACCTTCTTTATGCTCACCGGATTCCACGGCATGCACGTCACAATCGGCGCCATCATGCTGACAATCATCTGGTTCCGCGTGGTCCGGGGGCACTTCACGCCCGAACACCACTTCGGTTTTGAGGCGGTTGCCTGGTACTGGCACTTTGTAGACGTTGTCTGGTTGTGCCTGTACGTATTCGTATACTGGCTATAATTCGATAGTAACGGGGGCCTAAAAACCGGCCCCCGCGCTTATCCAGCCCTGGGTATAAGACAGAACCAGGAGCGCAATCAGCAACACTGAAAGTGCTACTCTGATTTTCAGGGCCTTGAGAACGCGACCGCTGTTATCCTGATCGCGCGCCAGAAAGAACAGGCCCGAACCAAGACTGACCACAACCGCAGCCAGTAATATGAGAATCAGAAGCTTCATGGGCGTATTCCAGGGTGCTTATTCGAAGCGGATAAGTATAGCGTGAATACCGCGTCCGGAAAGCGCGTGTTCAGGCCGCGATTAATTCCCAGCATACTCACCGCCTTACTCGCATTTGGCTTGATTAGCCTGGGAAACTGGCAACTGCAGCGTGCCGAGTATAAGAAAGAGCTTGCGGCAGGTTTTTCCGCCGCGAGCGGCTCTCTTGAGCCTATGGTTGAAGGCCGAACGTATCCGGAGCAAACGCGCCTGCAGGTATCCGGCAAGTACCTGCCAGAGCGGCAGTTCCTGATCGACAACATGGTTTTAAACGGCCTGGCCGGCTACTTTGTAATCACGCCACTGCAAATTGCCCCAGGGCGGCCATTACTGTTGGTGAATCGCGGCTGGATTGAGCACCAGCAAGAGCAGGCTCTATTGCCGGAGCTGCAAATCGTCAAGCCCGAGACCCGCCTCAGCGGCCGCGTCGGCCACTTGCCCAAACCAGGCATGCGGCTTGAGGGAGAAGCTGTTGCCATGACTGGTAATTGGCCCAGAATAGCCGTATTTCCAGAAGCTGCAGATCTCGCACGAGCACTGCAAGAAGATGTGCAGCCATTTGTGCTGTTGCTGGATCCGGATGCCGCCGATGGCTATGCCCGCGAATGGGCGCCTCCAGAATTTGGTCCCGAGCGCCATCTCGCGTATGCCGTACAATGGTTCGCGCTGGCGCTGACGCTCGGCGTAATTTTTGTTGTCATGAACCTCAAAACCGTGACCGAGAAATGAATTCAGTGCCATTTTAATTGTGGCAAACCTTACGACAGTGATGAATTAATGAACCAAACCAAACCCGAAGTTAAAACCAGCCGCCTGCAACTGATGCTCGTCGCAACCCTGTTCATCGGGCCCCTGGTTGTGGCGATGGTGCTCTATTACGGTGACTTTCACTGGCGCCCCGTTGGCCTGTCCAACCATGGCACGCTGTTGACGCCCATAACCAATGTGGTCGAACCACTGAGTGACCGGGAAACCGCCCAACAACTGAATGACAAATGGACACTACTGTATCCGAGCAGCGGCGACTGCGGACCTGAAAGCATTTGCCGCGAGCGCCTCTATAAAATGCGCCAGGTGCGCCTGATGCTTGGAAAAAACATGGACCGCATACAACGGGTAATATTGCCTGCTGCACAGCCGCCGGCCGCTGATTATCTGGAAGCCGAGCAACAAGGATTACTCATACTGCAGGACGCCGAATTAAGCGCGTCTCTCGATGGTCATTTGCCAGCCACCATAACAAGGGGTGGGTACTACCTTATCGACCCCCTCGGCAACCTTGTTATGTACTTTGAGCCCGACCTTAATCCCAAGCATATGCTTGGAGACCTTAAACACCTTTTATCTCTTTCTCACATAGGTTAGAACAGCAGCCGCTGTCAGTCATTCAACCGCACTGGACACAGAATAAACTCATGCAGGCAACCCAGGCACAAAGAGTAAACGTCGACTGGCGTGACTATTACGAATTAACGAAACCTCGAGTTGTTGCGTTAATCGTATTTACCGCAATCGTCGGATCATTCCTGGCCGTTCCCGGCTGGCCTGGATTCGTGCCTCTGTTTTTTGGCTCACTTGGGATTGGGCTCGCCGCGTCATCGGCCGCCGTGGTTAATCAAGTACTGGATGCCCGTATAGACGGACATATGGCACGCACCCACCGGCGACCTCTACCACAAGGCAAAATTTCCGAGCCCCGCGCCTTTGTCATGGCCGGCGTGTTGTGCGTGCTCGCCATGTTGATACTCACAATCCTGATCAATCCGCTGACCGCTATTCTCACCTTTTGTTCTTTGATCGGGTACGCCATCATCTACACCGTATTTTTAAAGCGGGCGACACCGCAGAATATTGTGATTGGTGGTGCTGCCGGTGCGGCTCCACCAGTACTTGGCTGGACCGCAGTTACCGGCGAAATTCACAGTGACGCGCTGTTGTTATTCCTGATCATATTCACCTGGACACCGCCACATTTCTGGGCGTTGGCAATCGCGCGCAAAGATGAATACGCAAAGGTTGGGATCCCAATGTTGCCGGTTACGCACGGCAACGACTTCACTTTGCTATCAATTTTGCTCTACACCATATTGCTGGTACTGGTGACCGTCATTCCCTATCTCACCGGCATGAGCGGGTTGATTTATCTGGCCTTCGCTCTCATGTTGGGCGGCAAGTTCCTGTACGGCGCAATACAGCTTCGGCGCAATGCGGATATCAAGGTCGCGATGGACCTATTCTGGTTTTCTATCAACTACCTGATGATTCTGTTTGCGGCATTGTTACTTGATCACTACCTGTTGTTTCATTTCAATTTTTGAGCGACCACACAGCTGCGGTAACGTCGCAGATCAGCGCTATGTCGTGGCGGGATCTTTGTTAGACTAACGGTCGGATTTAGCTCCCCACTTTTGCTTACTTGGCTCATAACCCGCGATGGACGTCACCCCTATTCTGGAAGGCCTGAATGACGCGCAGCGACAAGCTGTAACTGCGCCGCAAAAGCCTTTGCTGGTTATTGCTGGAGCCGGAAGTGGCAAGACTCGCGTCCTGACTCACCGGGCGGCATGGCTGATCGACGTAGAGGGCGCGTCTCCGCAAAGCCTGCTGGCGGTTACTTTCACCAACAAGGCCGCCGCCGAAATGCGCGGCCGTATCGAAAGCCTGTTACAGATGCCGGCGAGCCACCTTTGGATAGGAACCTTTCATGGGCTTGCTCATCGTCTCCTGCGTCGTCACTGGCAAGAAGCGGGGTTACCGCAAAACTTTCAGATTATTGACTCTGACGATCAGCTACGCCTGATAAAGCGCATGCTGAAAAATCTGGAAGCCGACGACAGTCGCTGGGTGCCGCGAGAGATTCAATATTTCATCAATGGCCAGAAAGATGAGGGCTTGCGACCGCAGCACCTGGACGATGGTGGCGATTTGAACCGTCATCAATTTATCGAGTTTTATCGTGGCTATCAGGAAGTCTGCGAGCGCGGCGGGCTCGTGGATTTTGCTGAACTTTTGCTGCGCGCCCACGAATTGTGGCGCGATAACGAGCAGGTCCTGGCGCACTACCAAAGACGATTTCGGCACATCCTCGTCGATGAGTTTCAAGACACGAATGCCATTCAATACGCCTGGCTAAAAATGCTCGCAGGCAAGACGGGTATTCCTTTTGTGGTTGGCGATGATGACCAATCCATTTATCGCTGGCGCGGCGCGCGTGTTGAACACATCACTCGCTTCCAAAAAGATTTTCCAGGGACCGAGGTCATCAAGCTCGAGCAAAACTACCGTTCGACAGCGACTATCCTCGAGGCGGCCAATGCCGTCATCAAGAACAACAACTCGCGCATGGGCAAGAACCTCTGGACGGAAGGCGCCAGCGGCGAGGCAATCAAGATCTACTCGGCATACAACGAGCGTGACGAAGCATCATTTATTGTTGGTCGTCTGCGTGAGTGGAGCGATCAAGGTAATGCCCGTGCCGATGCGGCGCTTTTATACCGCTCGAATGCACAGTCTCGCGTTCTCGAAGAGGCGCTTATTAACGCCGGGATTCCTTATCGCGTATACGGCGGTTTGCGCTTCTTTGAACGCCAGGAAATCAAAGACGCGCTGGCCTACCTGAGGCTCACCTCCAATCGCGACGACGACAGCTCGTTTGAACGAGTCATCAACAAGCCAACGCGTGGCATTGGTGCACGCAGCGTTGATTCTTTGCGAGCCTATGCGCGCGCAAACGCTTGTTCAATGTGGCGCGCGACCGGTGCCTTGGCCAGCGACGAAGCTCTCGGCAGTCGCGCGCGCTCCGCTCTGACAAACTTCATGAACCTGATTGAACTAATGGCACGTGAGTGCAAGTCGCTCGATTTGCACGAGCAGGTCGACCATGTCATTCAACGCAGTGGTTTGTTGGAGCATTACAAAAAAGACAAAGGCGAGAAATCCGAGACCCGCGTCGAGAACCTCGAGGAACTGGTCAGTGCGGCGCGCGGCTTTGAGGGCGACCCGGAAGAGGACATGTCACCGCTGGATGCATTTTTGTCGCACGCGGCGCTCGAGGCTGGTGAGGGACAAGCAGATGCCTGGGAAGATTGCGTGCAACTGATGACTATGCACTCCGCCAAGGGACTTGAGTTTCCACTGGTGTTTTTATGCGGCGTCGAGGACGGGCTGTTTCCACATCAGCGCTCTATTGCGGATCCTAACGGTCTCGAGGAAGAACGGCGGTTGTGCTATGTCGGTATCACCCGCGCAATGCAAACGCTGTACATCACCCATGCAGAACAACGCAGACTCCACGGAACCGACTCCTTTGCGTTGCCATCTCGTTTTATTGGCGAGATTCCGAGGGAGCTGGTCGAGGAAATCAGGCCAAAAGTACAGGTCACACGACCCAACTATGGAGGCGGGCATAGCCGCGCAGCAGCAGCACCTTCAGGACAGCGGGAGTCGGCTGGAGGCCTGCGTCTCGGGCAACATGTCAGGCATGGAAAGTTCGGTGACGGCGTGGTACTTAATTACGAAGGACAGGGCGCACACGCCCGAGTCCAGGTAAATTTTGAGTCGGCGGGCACAAAATGGTTGGTTTTGAGTTATGCCAACCTCGATCTGATGTAAAATAGCCGCGAGCTCGAGGGCCACAAAAACTAATGAAAATACTAATACTCGGGGCCGGCCAGGTTGGATCGTCGGCGGCAGACCACCTTTCACGCGAAGAGGCCAACGAAGTTACTGTCGTTGACGTGCGTGCCGATGTCCTGCGCGAACTCCAGGACCGTCTCGATATCCGCACTGTCGTTGGCCATGCAGCGCACCCGGAAGTCCTCGCGAGAGCTGGCGCACGTGATGTCGATATCGTAATTGCCCTGACCGATTCTGACGAAACCAATATGGTTGCCTGTCAGATCGCCTACACACTGTTTCACACCCCGACCAAGATTGCCCGCATCCGTTCGGCGGAATACATGAATGCCAAAAAGCTATTTGGCCATGACGCGCTACCGGTCGACGTGCGCATCAGTCCGGAGCAGCTTGTTTGTGAATACATCGAGCAACTTATTCTTTACCCGGGCACTTTGCAGGTACTCGGATTCGCTGGTGGTAAAGTTCGTCTTGTCGGCGTGCGAGTAGACGAGGAAGGCCTTCTCGTGGACCAGCAAATTTCGGCGCTCAGAGAACACATCCCCAATACCGAAGCCCGCATCGCGGCAATCTATAGAGATGGCAAAGCGCTTATCCCGGACGGCGACACCATAATCAGGGCGGGAGACGAAGTGTTTTTCATCGCCGCTCGCAAGGACATTCGTGTTTTCCTGAGCGAGTTGCGCAAGCTTGAAGACCCTGTGCGGCGCGTCGTTATCGCCGGCGGCGGTAATATCGGCCTACGTCTGGCGATGGCTCTTGAACAAACAAACCAGGTCAAGATTATTGAGCGTGACCCGCAACGCGCCCGCGTCATTTCCGAACAGCTGAATAAGGCCATTGTTCTGGTTGGCGATGCGGCTGACGAGGAGCTGCTGCTGGAAGAGAACATTGACAGCGTTGATGTCTTTTGTGGTCTCACCAATGCGGAGGAGGCGAACATTCTTTCTTCGATGCTTGCCAAACGCCTGGGAGCCCACAAGGTCATGGCACTTATCAACAGGCCTTCCTATGCCGAGCTGGTTGAGTCGGGCAGTATCGACATCGCAATATCTCCGCAGCAGGTCACTATCGGATCGCTGCTCGCCTACGTGCGCCGCGGTGACGTTGTCAAAGTACATTCGCTGCGTCGTGGTGCCGCTGAGGCAATTGAAGCGATTGCCCACGGCGAAGCAGGCCAGTCAAAGGTTGTTGGTAAGACAATTGAGGAGCTTGATCTGCCCACAGGCGCGAGCATCGCAGCTATTGTTCGCGATGATCAGGTTATTATGGCGCATCACGACATCGTGATAGAGGCCGATGACCACGTCATCATCTTCCTTACAGACCGGCGCAAAATTGAGGTGCTGGAAAAACTGTTTCAAGTAGGTGTTTCATTCGTATGAAGGTCCTACCGGCTGAACTCACGGCAACGTATTCGGGCGAGCATAGATGAACTGGACAGTGGTACAACGAATACTTGGGCTGCTACTGATGGTTTTCAGTATCACTATGCTGCCCCCGGTTGTCGTCAGCGTAATTTTCGGCGAAGAAAGCTGGATGCCGTTTATCGAGGGCTTCACGGTGACGCTGGTTTCCGGCCTGCTCATCTGGTTACCGGTTCGAACGGTGAAGAAAGATTTGAAGCTGCGCGATGGCTTTTTGATTGTCGCCGCTTTCTGGAGCGTCCTCGGCACTTTCGGCGCACTGCCTTTTTACATGGCCGACGGCCTTTCCATGTCGGTCACCGACGCCATCTTCGAATCCGTGTCGGGACTAACCACCACCGGTGCAACAGTCCTTACCGGGCTTGATGCGCTACCGCGTTCAATTCTCTGGTATCGCCAGCAGCTGCAGTGGCTGGGAGGTATGGGCATTATTGTGCTCGCTGTTGCCGTCCTACCAATGCTGGGTGTCGGTGGTATGCAGCTGTATCGGGCAGAAGCGCCGGGCCCGGTTAAAGACAATAAGCTGACACCACGCATCACTGAGACGGCGAAAGCGCTTTGGTATGTTTACTTGTTGTTCACAATATTATGCGCGGCAAGTTACTGGGCCGCAGGCATGACGCCGTTTGACGCGATTTGTCATGCCTTTTCCACTGTCGCCATCGGCGGCTTCTCGACTCACGACCTAAGTATCGGCTATTTTGACAGCAACCTGATCGACATTATCGCTGTGATTTTCATGTTCGCCGCGGGCATTAACTTTTCGTTACATTTTTTCGCCTGGCGTTACATGCAGATCAAGCACTATTGGCAGGATCCGGAGTTTCGCGCGTACACGTTCGTTCTCGTGGTTGTTTCCGTTACAACCATCCTGTCGCTGACAGCGCTGCATACTTATCAGAATATTGGCGACGGTTTCGTTAATGGCTTGTTCCAGGCCGTATCAATCGCAACCACGACAGGCTTTACGACCGCGAACTATTCAACATGGCCAGGAGCGCTTCCAGTCGTATTGATTCTCGCCAGCTTTATCGGCGGCTCCGCAGGTTCAACCGCCGGTGGCATCAAGGTCGTTCGCTGGTTGCTCGTATACAAACAAGGGCTGAGAGAAATCTCTCGCCTTATTCACCCCAGCGCCGAAATACCCGTGAAGCTGGGTAACACGCCGGTGTCCGCGCGGGTCGTTGACGCCGTTTGGGGCTTCTTCTCGGTTTACATCATTGTTTTCGGGGCACTGTTACTTGCAATGATGGCAACTGGTCTTGACCAGGTCACCGCTTTTTCAGCCGTAGCGGCGACCCTGAATAACCTCGGGCCTGGGCTCGGTGATGTGGCTACCGGATTCATGACCGTAAGCGATCCCGGCAAGTGGGCCTCTATTTTGGCGATGCTGCTGGGTCGATTGGAAATATTCACGCTACTGGTATTGATTACCCCAACATTCTGGCGGCCCTGATGACAACACGGGTCGCCTCACTTCTCGCCATGCTTGAGCGCGGTCAGGATTCAGCGCTACTCCGGTTCTCGCTCGGCAATGAACTACTGGCAGAGAATAATTCTCGTCAAGCAGTGACGCACCTTCGCAAAGCGCTGCAGCTGGACCCTGAATATTCTGCGGCGTGGAAGTTGCTTGGCAAGGCTCTTACCGACAACAATGAAGTCGCGGCCGCTATCGATTGTTATCAACGCGGAATTGCCACAGCGGAAGCAAAAGGTGACCGCCAGGCAGTAAAAGAAATGCAGGTTTTTTTAAGACGTCTCGAGAGAAAAACTGCAGCCGGCGGGGGCTGATTTCATGACAATAGAAAACCAAAAAGTTGCTGCCACGATCGAGCGGTTCAGTGACCTTGTTGGCCGTGCTACTAGCTGGCTGACGCTGCTAATGGTGCTTACGACTTTTGGTGTTGTTGTCCTGCGTTATATTTTTGACGCAGGCATTATCTGGTTACAAGAAGCTATCACCTGGATGCACGCCACCGTTTTCATGCTGGGCGCCGCGTATGCACTGCAGCAGGAAGAACACGTGCGAGTCGATATTTTTTATCGCGACATGACTGCTCGCGGACGTGCCATCGTAAACATCGGCGGCTTGCTTCTTTTTCTTTGGCCGATGTGCGGCTACCTCATGATAGAGGCGCTGGATTACGTGAGTGCATCCTGGGCTCTACGTGAATCATCGCGTGAAGCGGGTGGGCTGCCATACCCATTCGTGCCCCTGCTGAAGAGTCTTTTGTTGTTAATGCCATTAACTGTTGCCTTGCAGGGGCTGGCTATTTTTCTCCGTGCGCTGCCGGCGCTGAAGCGGGAACACTAGTATGGAGTGGATGTCCTTACTTCTGTTCGTCGCCGTAATTGTCTTTTTGTTAGCGGGCTTCCCGGTCGCCTTCACGTTGGGCGGAACCGGCTTGTTGTTTGCGATGCTGGGAGTAGCGACAGGGAGCTTCGACGGTGCGTTTCTTTATGCTCTGCCCAGTCGGATATTCGGTGTCATGAATAATGACACGTTAATTGCGGTGCCTCTTTTTGTGTTTATGGGCATTACGCTGGAGCGCGCACGAATCGCCGAACAATTACTGGAAACGCTGAGTGATTTGTTTGGCTCACTGCGCGGCGGTCTTGGCATTGCGGTCACTGTCGTCGGTATGTTGCTCGCGGCCAGCACTGGAATTGTCGGTGCAACAGTGGTGACCATGGGGCTACTATCTTTGCCAACAATGTTGAAACGTGGCTATTCCGCGGAGGTCGCTACCGGAACCATTTGTGCCTCCGGTACGCTCGGACAAATAATTCCACCCTCAATAATACTGGTCATGCTGGGCGATGTGATGTCGTCCGCTTATCAACAAGCTCAGCTGTCGCAGGGAATTTTTTCGCCGCGAACCGTTTCTGTAGGCGATCTTTTTGCCGGCGCAATTATTCCGGGTCTTTTGCTCGTGCTCCTCTACATCGCATATCTATTATTGCTGGCGGTCATTCATCCGTCGTCGATACCGAGTGCACAAGACATTGCCGATGACTCCCAACCCGTAACCGTGCGACGTGTGTTTGGCGCTCTATTGCCACCATTGTTGCTCATTTTTGCGGTGCTTGGCTCTATCCTGGGCGGCTTCGCAACACCCACCGAAGCGGCCGCGGTCGGTGCGGTTGGCGCACTGTTGCTCGCGATGGAGCGGCGCCAACTGAAGCTTGATCGCCTGCAGGAAATCATGCGCGGGACCATTCGTATCAGCAGCATGGTGTTTTTGATTCTTATCGGCGCTTCGGTCTTTTCGCTGGTCTTCCGTGGCTACGGTGGTGATGACGTAGTACGAAACCTGCTGAGCTCGCTACCCGGCGGAACAATCGGCGCCGTAGTTGTTGTGATGCTGGTAATGTTTCTGCTTGGCTTTGTACTCGACTTTATCGAGATCACTTTTGTCGTTGTTCCAATCGTCGGACCCATACTGTTATCAATGGGCCTCGATCCGGTGTGGCTCGGCATTATGATTGCCGTCAACTTGCAGACTTCTTTTCTGACGCCACCGTTCGGCTTTGCGCTTTTTTATCTACGCGGCGTAGCACCGCCGTCGGTAACTACCGGACAAATTTATCGCGGCGTAATCCCGTTCGTCATTATCCAGCTACTGGCGCTTCTAATAATCGCTATGTTCCCTGATCTGGTTACGTGGTTGCCAAATCGTTTATACGGGCAGTAATTATTTAGCGCGATCTGGCTCGATCACGTAAGTAGGCATATTCGCTAATGCGCTGGTTGTCTGCCGACTTGGCAAGAAAATCAAAATACGACTTGTGAATCTTTGCGGCCCACGGGTCATTCGCAGAAAACTCTTCGAGAACTTCCTTGGTGAGGTCGCGCAACAGGTTCATTACATCCTCAGGAAACTCTCGCAATTCTATATTCGGGTCCTGGGTCAATTGCGCCAGTGACTGGGCATTGCCCCAGGTATATTCTGCTTGCATGTCACAATTCATTGCCTGGCATGCCAGCTCAATGAGGTCCTGGAGATCAGCAGGTAACGAGTCGTACGCCTGTTTGTTAACAATGCACTCGAGGATCGGGCCGGGCTCATGCCAACCTGGGTAATAATAGTATTTAGCGGCTTTGTGTAAGCCAAGTGACATGTCGTTATAAGGCCCCACCCATTCAGTTGCGTCAATTGCGCCCGTTTGTAACGAGGTAAATATTTCGGATCCCTGCATCAGGACAGTTGTCACGCCTGCGCGACGCATGACCTCGCCGCCAAGACCCGGCATGCGCATTTTCAGTCCGCGCAAGTCTTCTACCGAATTGATTTCGCGGTTGAACCACCCACCCATTTGTACTCCGGTACTGCCTGCCGCAAACGGTACAAGATTATGTGGTGCATACAGCTCACGCCATAACTTAAGGCCGTCCCCGTAATACAGCCAGGCATACATTTCGTTGGCGTTCATCCCGAATGGGACCGTCGTAAAATATTGCGCCGCGTCAACTTTGCCCTTGTGGTAATAGGAGGCGCCGTGACCCATTTGCGCCGTTCCTCCGGACACAGCACCAAAAATCTCCAGCGCAGGCACCAACTCACCACCAGCGTAAACCTTGATCTTGAGGCGTCCGTTGGAGGCGCGCTCAATATGCTTGGCAATATTTTCGGCACCCACCCCGAGGCCCGGTAATTTTGGCGGCCAGGAGGTAACCATTTTCCACTCGAAGACTTCGTCTTGGCGAGAGGTTGTTGAACTGGCGCCGCTCTCGGGTGTTTTACTGCAAGCAGTAGCGCCGGCGGCCAGTACCATACCGCTGACAAAGTCTCTTCTTTTCATAGTGGGGTATCCGTTAAATAAAGCCTCGCCTAGTGTAGACGGCGCGGTCCTGAGAACCAACGAAAAATGGACCACACACTGGATTTGTTGTTGTACGACCGACGTTACCAGCAAGATCACATCATGCGGACAAATAATCGGGCGTGACAAGCTCGAACAAGACCGGAGAAGGAGCGAAAAAACCACTTATGCACGATACATTGGGATAAAGCGGGATGATAAACCCACTTAATATGAAATGTTCCAATCGTGGTGATAGCTGCTTAGGTTTTTGAGCTTAATAGCCATTTCATGGTGTTTTGTATACCAAAATACATAAAAACCCCACCCAAGCGGGTGGGGCTGCCCTCCATGGCCCGGGATGGACACGGCTAGCACGTGGGCTGCCTCCTTGCTGCCCCTCCTGCCACACCCCCTTGGGAAAGCGGTTTGGCGGACATCCCGTATAGCGTAGACTGCCACCTGCGATAACTGACAGCCCGGCCTCTAATTGGCCATTGAACAGAGAAAACTGGGCGCAGCACGTGAACCGGCTGCCTCGACGGATAAGCGATGATTGGATTGTTACAGCGTGTGAGCGGGGCAAGCGTGATCGTTGCCGGCGAAAAGGTTGCTGAAATCGGAGCGGGCATACTGGTGCTCGTTGCCGTGCAGCGCCACGATTCAGAGCGCGAAGTAGAGCGCCTTGCCGAGCGGTTGTTAACGTATCGCGTATTTGAAGACGAAAGCGGACGCATGAATAAAAGCGTTATCGATCTCGGGCTGGATGTCTTGCTGGTGCCTCAGTTCACTCTGGCCGCGGACACCAAAAAGGGGACGCGCGCCAGCTTCACGCGCGCCGCAGCACCTGAAACCGGTGCGCGCCTGTTCAAACTACTGTTAACAAAGTGCGGCGACCTCTGTAACAATGTACAAAGCGGTATATTTGGTGCCGATATGCAAGTGGGTCTGACCAATGATGGGCCAGTGACTTTCTGGCTTGAAACCCACAGCCCTGCCCACCCATAGCGTCCCGCAAAAATTGTTGTCGGTATTGTTGGGCCGGCGGGGTTATTATAAAGGTACGATCGCAGGCATTAGCTGGCGACCGTGATTGTTTTTTGTGACGGGGCGGAGCCCCAGGAGTTTGCAAGATGTTATCTAACATCGGACCGTTTCAATTATTGATTGTTCTGCTTATCGTGCTCGCCATTTTCGGTACTAAGCGATTACGTACGCTCGGCTCTGATCTGGGCAGCGCCGTCAAAGGGTTCAGGGGCGCAATGAACGAGGCAGACAAGGAACCCGACCAGCTGGATAACAATACTGAAGATGCCGACTTCGACAATACGCCGGTCGATGAACCTAAAAAGCAAAAGCGCAACTAAGGCGGTAATTCCTGATGTCAGGCATTGGCTTCTGGGAACTTATATTTCTTTTTCTGATCGGGCTGATTGTTCTTGGCCCGGAGCGCTTGCCGCGGGTCGCCCAACAACTAGGTAACTGGTTGGGGCAGGCGCGTCGCATGACCCGCGTCATGAAACGCCAACTGGAAGACGAGTTGGATCTCAACAAGGCGCTGAATCCGCAACCGCAAAAGACCGCGCGCCCCAAAACAACCTCGACACCCGCCGGCATGGCGCCGACGAGCGCCGACAAGCCGGTCGACAACACCGCTAGCGAGCCACCGAAGAGTGCCGATAGTGAGTAGTGACACAAAGACCCCGGATGACAAGGAAGAGCTCGCCGAGGACTCTTTGCTGTCCCACCTGATAGAGCTGCGCAGCCGATTATTAAAAATCGCTGTCACTATCGTTGTTATTTTCGTCGTCCTGTTACCCTTTGCGGGCGACTTGTTCGCTTTCGTATCAGAGCCGCTGCGTCACGTGTTGCCCGGCAGCAAGATGATTGTCACGGGTGTAGCATCGCCAGCCATCACCCCCTTGAAACTTGCTTTTTTTGTCGCTCTTTTTTTGGCGATGCCGATAGTGCTTTACCAGGTTTGGGCGTTCGTCGCGCCGGGCCTCTATATGAAAGAAAAGAGCTTTACAGTGCCGCTGCTGGTATCGAGTATCATTCTTTTCTACATGGGCATCGCTTTCGCTTACTACGTAATTTTCCCGCTCATGTTCGGGTTCTTTGTGAAAATTGCTCCGGTCGGCGTCGAAGTGCAGCCAGACATTTCCAGTTTTCTCGATTTCATTACAACTATATTTTTCGCCTTTGGTCTCGCTTTTGAGGTGCCGGTAGCCACTGTGCTGCTCGTCTTGACCGGCTTGACGACACCAGACAAGCTATCCAAGGCGCGACCCTATGTGTTTCTGCTGGCGTTCGTCGTTGGCATGATATTGACGCCGCCAGACGTGATTAGCCAAACTTTGCTGGCGGTCCCCGTGTATCTGCTGTTTGAACTGGGCATAGTTATGGCGCGCATATTTAAACGCAACAAAGATCAGGGCACCGAGAAAGCCGAACAGGCATAGATTCAGAAAAATAAAGCGCGCCGCGACCGGCCGAGGGGACGGTCTCATGCACTACGCATATCGGCGCTTCGTCAAGCATATAAAATTAACGAAAATGCTGGAGTAAACAGATGAGTCAATCGGCAGCAGCCGCGGTTACGCAAAAACGAGAAGGCGAGTTTCTCGGCCATCCTATAGGGCTGTACGTGTGTTTTGGCACCGAGCTATGGGAGCGGTTTTCCTTTTACGGTATGAAGTATCTGCTTCTTTTGTATCTGACCAAATATCACCTGTTTACCGATGCCGCCGGCTTTGACGTTCTCGGCGCTTACGCTGGTCTCGTTTACGCGCTCCCAGTAATCGGCGGGCTTATTGCCGATCGGTATCTCGGAATGCGCAAGGCGGTGGTCTTTGGCGGCATTCTCCTTTCGCTCGGTCACTTGTTGATGGCCGTAGAAGGGCACCAGGCCATAAACTATGTGGCGGGCACTGTGCTCGCTGCGGATCTGCAGTTGGCCAGCGGCCAAATTCTGGCCGCTGGGACGATCCTGCAACAGGACATCATGTTCCGCGATACGGCTGCCTTGAATGTTTTTTACTTCGCGCTCGCGCTGATTGTTATGGGCGTTGGTTATCTCAAGCCCAACGTTTCTACCATCGTCGGCAAGCTGTATGGTGAGGACGATCCAAGGCGCGATTCCGGATTTACGATATTTTACATGGGCATCAATATAGGCTCTTTCTTCGCCACACTGGTTTGTGCGTGGCTCGGTGAAACCTATGGCTGGAAATATGGTTTCGGCGCTGCCGGTATAGGCATGATCTTCGGCCTGTTTACATTCCTGAGCGGCCAAAAATATCTCTATGGTCACGCCGATCCCTCTGATTCGACAGCACTCAAGGAAAAAGTCGTTGGTCCCATTAACCGTGAGTGGTTTATTTATCTGGCCAGCCTGCCGTTCCTTGCGCTGATCTGGATGATCGTTCAAAAAGAACCGGTAGTGCATGTCACTCAGAACGCGTTCCTCGTTGTCTCGATTGTCGGCATCATTCTGTATTCGATGATTTACAGAAAAACAGACAGCAGCAATGTGATTGCATACGCGATGGCCGGCCTTGCGATTGTGCTCGGGCTCCTCGGTGTCTTTGTAGAGACAGGGTTTATCAATGCGGATCCAGCAGTGGCAGAGGGCGCGATTTATGCTGCGATCGGGATGATCATCGCTTTTGTTATCTATGGCTTTGCCACGCATAACTCTGCCGAATTTGGCCGGACCGTAAGTCTCATGGTTTTGATTCTCTCAACGGTTGTTTTCTGGGCGCTGTTCGAACAATCAGCGGGGTCGATGACGCTATTCGCTGATCGGGTCGTAGACCGGACCGTTGGCAGCATTACATTCACCGCCGGCCAGTTTGGTTCGCTTAATGCCGGCTTCATCATGTTATTGGCCGTACCGTTTGCGACGCTCTGGGTGTGGCTGGCGAAACACAATCTTGAGCCCAATACGCCGGTCAAGTTCGCGCTGGGAATTTTGCAGGCCGGCCTCGGTTTCGGTGCGCTGGTACTGGGCGCGCATTACCCGGATCAAACCGGACACGTTGCCGCAATCTGGCTCGTACTTGCTTACTTGCTGCACACGACCGGCGAGCTTTGTTTGTCTCCGGTTGGCTTGTCGGCAGTAACCAAGCTGTCGATACCGAGAGTGGTCGGCGTCAGTATGGGCACGTGGTTTTTGGCGACTGCGCTGTCAGAAACGGTGGCAACCCGCCTTGGCAAGCTAGCTGCAATTGATATGTCCGCTGATGGCGGTGCCGACCTGGCCTCGTCAATTGCCACCTATACAGCACTGTTTGAATTTTTAATGTATGTGGGACTGGGCGCGGGCATTTTCATGCTCATCATTTCACCGTTAATCAAGCGCGGAATGCACGGCATACATTAAACCGTCGGCACGATCTGTGCGGGTCAGTATTACTGGCCTGCACAGGCTCCGGCGTAGGCCAGCGTGGCCCCGGCGTTTTCGAGACGACACGAATTTTCATAGGTGTTGCCGTCCAGACCACAAACCGGTTGATAGGTTTCCGGACAGTTGCGTCCCTTTGATTGACAGATCCCCGCATAAAGAATGCGCACACCCTTGCGCTCAGCCTGGCATGCGTTCGAATAAATCATCTCGTCGGCACCGCAAACCGGCACGTACACGCGTGGACACGGCCGCCGATTGCAGGCCCCTTCTGTATAAGTTTCCTTACCCGCCGCCTCAGCAAGACAGGCATTGCCGAATGTTTGTTCGTCTTCGCTGCACACAGGGGCATAAACTTTAGGGCAATTATCAAGGCTGCAGGCACCCTGCCTTTGCACCGGAACACGATCATCAGCTGCCTGACAACGGTTTTTATAGGTTCGACCGGTCATCGCACAAACGGGATCGTACGCGTTGCCGCAGCCGTCATCGATACATTCGCCTTTGGCAATGACCTCGGTACCCGCCTCCGTAGCAAGACACTGATTGCTGTAACTAATGCCATCGGCGCCGCACACGACATCGACCTCGTCGCCGCAACTCGGCGCACATTCTCCCTCGCTCGCAATCGTCGCGCCCGAAGCCAGCGCCGTGCAGCGGTTGCTGTAGGTTTCGCCATCTGCGCCACACACGGGGGCATAGTCCGAAGTACAGGGCACGGCCTGGGCAAATGCGCTGCTCGCAAACAATACGGAAAATAATAAAGCTATCGTTTGCAGCATTGTTGATATTGCTCGAAAACATTTATTCATAGCGGTCATTCGTTACTCATGTTTCGTATTAGACGTCATCGGCATGTAGCAGTTCACTGGTCATTCTGCGGGGCAACTCATCCTTGACCTCAACCCAACTGGCACGGGTGTCATAGCAAATGTGTGCCTGCACTTTGAAATCATCCTGCTCGTGCAAGTTTGCGAGTGTCACGTGCGTCTCGTCCGGCCAAAAACTTGAACGAAAAAACATTGTGCTCCCGCAGTGTGCGCAAAAACCACGGCGACCCTCGTTAGTCGATGCATACCAGCGCAACGACTGCTCACTATTGTCCAGTGAAAAATTTTCGCTTTTCTGACACACCCAGGTCACAAAAGCAGCGCCATGGGCGCGCTGGCATAAACGGCAGTGACAGTGAACCTGGGAGTCGGAGCCCGAAGGCTCGTTGATGGTGAAACGAACTTTTCCGCACAGACAGGAGCCTTTATAGATCTTCACGTTTTGCACCTCGCCCTTATGTATTCAGTTTTTTCGCGCTGCCCCAATAGTTATAAGACAACATGCGAGGGCCGGGGATATACATTTCGTCGCACTCAACACTGAATCCACTATTACGAATCAGCATTGGTATATCCCGGTTCATATTGCAGCCGCCCGCCACCTTGCCCCATGGTTTGTTCAGCCGATCCTGCCATTTGCGCACGCCCGCATCGGGTGCCCGGCCATGCTCACAAAAGAGCAGTCGTCCTGCTGGCCGCAACACGCGCCGCATACCCTCCAGAGCATGTTCAACATCCGTGATGGTGCATAAAGTATAGGTAATAAGCACGGTATCGACAGAGTTATCGGGCAATGGAATCTCTTCCCCGGGCAAGTGGATAAACTCCAGATTCAGCCCGGTGCCTGCCAACTTTTTACGGGCCTTGCTACGCATTTCAGCAGAGGGCTCCAGCCCCCAGATTTTGCTTACCTTGGCTGTATCGTACCAGGGCAAATTCAAGCCACTGCCAATACCTATCTCAAGCACCTCACCCATCGCGAGCGGCACAATTTTTTCGCGCTGCTTGCGCACCGGCTTGCCCGAACAGGCAATATCAATCAATCCCGGCAAAATATGTTTTTCGTACCAGCTCATCGGCGCGCATCTCTCTGCTGCATGGTCTGCGGGTTGCTCACGCGCTCAAAAACTCCGCATCGTAGCCGCGTGCCCGCAACCAGGCCTGCAACGCGGGGCCGGTACCGTTCGGCCAGGGCCGCACTTTATGTATTTTGATTTCCCGATACGCGGCCAGCTCAGACTCCTCCAAAGTAATCATCCCTGGCGGCAGGCTCACGTGATACACGAGTAATAACTGGTTCATGCGATAAAATGGATACGCGCCGACGAAGCCCTCCAGCCGTCCAGCAAGGCCCACTTCCTCGGTCACCTCGCGCAACACCGCATCTTCCGGCGCCTCGCCCGCCTCCAGAAAGCCGCTAATCAGGCCAAACCAATGTTCAGGCCAGCCATGGCTGCGAACTAAAACCAGATGATCATCGCGTTCTGCAATCGCCGCCACTACCGGGGTCGGGTTGTTCCAGTATACGTAGCCGCAATCATCACTCACACAATAAGCGCGTTCGCGACCCGCGATTTCTCCACTACCAAGCGACGCTCCGCAGGAAGGACAAAACCGGACTCTCGTGTTCACGTTAACCCCGCGTCAGTTTTAATCAGCAACAATATCGGGCCCAGCACTATTGGCCGGAGCCGGCGGTGGATGTCCGTTCAGATCGTTTATCAAGGGCCGAACCCCAACCAATTGAAAGCCCTCCGCCTCGAGTTGGGGTAGCTCTCTTTCAAGAACATCCAACGTAGCAGCATATGGATGACCTATACCAACGGCAACACCGTTCTTCCGCGCCAACTTTTTAAGCCGCTCGAACTCTTTGCCTATTGCCTCTGGACTCGGGTCGCTATCAAGAAAAACATCTCGCTTAATAGCTGGCACAGCATTTTCATGAGCCAGCTGCAGCGCAACACTCTGAGGCGTCGTATAGCTGTCCAGAAAAAACAGATTGCCTCGCAAATGAATCTCTTCCATCAGCCACTGCATGTGGCCAGGATGGCGAGTCAACAAACTGCCGCGGTGATTGTTAATGCCAACAACATACGGAACCGAAGCAAGATTGCTGGCAAGCGTTGCCGCCAGTTCGCGATGCGTCATTTCAATGTCTATGTTGCCCGGATCACTGACGCCGACGCTAGTCATCGGCTGCAGTGGCTGGTGTAACAACACGTCTTTGCCCGCTGCATGCGCGAGCTCTGCAAGGGCTACCGCGTGCGGCGTTTTTGGCAACACCGCAAAAGACAGCGGGCCAGGTAAATTGATGGCGCGTTTGCCAGCGTCATACCGATAGCCAAGATCATCGATAATGATGGCGATGCGCGGTAGTTCGGCGCGACATGGCGGCGCTACGAGTATTGCCAACAAGAGGGCGCCACAAACAAGCCAACGAGCTCCCGCCTGGGTCACTCCGCGCCGCTCTGCACGAGATGATGGTCCTGTAGTTGGCGCATGGCCGTCTGCAGTTGAATGTCTGTTGCGGGGTCGGCCGGTGTAGCAACTCTGAAGTGATAGCGGTTGCCGGTCGCCTCGACGACCACGTCAGGCGTTATGCCGGTCTCATTAATGGACCTTCCGGATGGCGTAAAATAGCGTGACGTGGTCAGTTTAATAGCGCGACCATTCGCCAGCGGCATGACCGTTTGTACGACGCCCTTGCCGTAAGTTTGCGTCCCCAATATTGTGGCCCGATGATTGTCCTGCAAAGCGCCCGCGACTATCTCTGACGCCGACGCTGACTCACCATTCACCAAAACAACCAAGGGCGCACCATGCAAGATATCGCCAAGCTGCGCGTCATGGGTAAAGCGCGCCTCTTCGGTTCGTCCCTTGCCGCTCACAATATTGCCGGCATCGAGAAACAGATCCGATGTGGCCACGGCCGCCTCTAGCACGCCGCCCGGGTTATTGCGTAAATCGAGAACCAGCCCGTCGACAGGGGTTGCGGACGAGTCCTGCAGACCCCGAATCGCTGTTTCAAGCTGGTCCGCAGTGGCGTCATTAAATTGGCTGATTCTGGAGTACAGAAGGCCGGGCCGGAGCAACTGGGCGGTAACGCTTGTTACCACTATGTGCTCGCGAGTTAACGCAAACTCCAGCGGCGCCGACTCATGTTCGCGCAGCACTTCGACTCTGACTGTGGAGCCCGGGTTACCGCGCAAGCGACTAACTGCGGAAGCAATATCCCCCGCATCCAGACCCTGACCATTAATGCCAATAATAATATCGCCTGAAATAACTCCGGCACGCTCGCCAGGAGAGTCGGCAATAGGCGCAAGAACGGTCACCGCACCAGCACGCAGCCCGACCTCTAGACCGACACCGGTGTAGCTGCCGCTCGCACCAATACGAATCTCTTTGTACTCTCCGGCGTCCAGAAACTGCGAGTGGGGATCGAGGCCGGCAATCATTCCGCGAATCGCACTATCCAGCAGGACATCCGAGTCCACTGGCTCAACGTAGTCTTGTCTTACTCGCTGCATGACCTCAGCAAGTTGGCTGAGCTGCGCCGGCGTTAACCCATAAACCTGCTGCTGAGGCTTCCTGTCCGCAAGCAAGCCGCCGCCGAGCGACAAGGCAAAGCCCATGGCCGTGCCAATCGCGAGAACCAGCAACCCTCTGGTTTTCAATGACATAACGGGTCCCTTGCGCTGCTATGTAGGGGTCGAATCTGACGAACGACGATATCACAAGCGGCCGATGCGGTCGTGCGCTGCCTCACGATTATTGGCCTTTTGGTTTGCGTGTGATCCAGGTGCGCGGATTGATTGGCGTCGCCCCCTGTCGCAGCTCGAAGTAGAGGCTCGTTCGTAACTGTCCGCCGCTATCGCCGACTGTTGCTATCACTTCACCGGGAGCAACCCAGTCGCCATTATTCTTTAACAGTGTGTCGTTATGGCCATACAGACTCATGTAACCCTCGCCGTGATCAACGATTATCAGCAAACCAAGACCCGCCAGCCAATCAGCGAAAACAACGCGGCCGTGATAAAGCGAATGCACTTCACGCCCACGCGGCGCTGCAAGAACTACACCGTTCCACTTTAGCCCGCCGCTAGCGCGCGGCTGTCCGAAGTCGTGCAACAACTCTCCCGCCAGCGGCCAGGTCAATCGGCCCTTGTGACTTGTAAACGGGTCATCGGACGCGACCGGATAGTCGGCCATGATATCACCCAGCCCGGCAAGCAAATTAGCCAAGTCTTTTTCCTGTTGCTGCAGCCGCTCAATTTCGCCGCCTTCCTGACGGATTTTTTGTTGCAATGACGCAAGGCGGTCACGGCGTTGCTTCAAGCCCTTATCGAGCTCCGCAACCTTGGCGCGCCGCTCATCCACCAGCGCTGCCAGACGTTCCTCTTCATCTGCAGCAGCAACCCTGAGCTTGGCAAGCTCGGCAATACTTGTCGTTACCGCCTTAATGTTATCGCCGCGATAACGGCTCAAATATTCGTAGTAACGCATCATGCGCCCGAGCATTGCCGGGTCCTGCTGATTTAACAGCAACTTCATGCGCTCCTGATTACCACTGGTATATGCCGCGCGCACCTGTGCGGCAAGCAGTTGCACTTCTTTTTCCAGCGCTGCCTCCCGGCTTACGAGCTCTTTTTCCAGCGCCGCCTTTTTCGTCCGGCTCTTTTTTTGGTCTGCCTCTATGGCCGCCAACTCGCTGCGCGTGATTGCCAGTTGCTTTTCATCCTTGCCCAGCTCCGCCCCCAGCGAGTCGCGCTGAGCCGCGCGGGAATCCATGCTGCGCTTTAGGCCGCTGATTCGATCTCGAACCTGCTCCAGCTCCTGCTCTTTGGCGCGCGCGGATGCGCTATCTTGCGCGCCCAGGGCGATACCGCTAAATAGCGCCAGAACGAGGAGGGGCCAGAACCGTAATTGTTGCTTCATAGGGCGCCAAGTTTAGATGCTTTGTCGCCTGCGACCAAAGGGATAGTTGAAAAAGCCCCTAAACCGTCGATTTTGGGGGCGTTTTCTGAGCCGCTCCACTGGTATACTTTGCAGCCGGAACAAACCCAGCAACAAAAGCCGCCGGACTTCGCTCGGCGCAATAAAGGACTTATGGATACGTATTTAGAGTTTGCCAACAAACATACCCTGTTGGTTGTAGGGCTGTTTCTCAGCTTCTTTTTTCTGGTTTTCAGCGAGCTTCGCCGCAAGGCAATGGGTACCATCAATCTTGAACCGCCGGATGCAGTGAAGCTGATCAATGCCGACGCTAAGGTTATTGATCTGCGCACCCAGGAGGTTTTCGCACGCGGCCACATTGTAAATGCGCAGAACATACCGATGGCCGATCTCGACACGCATCGTGACGACCTTGAAAAGCTTAAAGACAAACCGATCCTGCTTGCCTGCGAGAATGGCATTACCTCAACCAAGGCGGTCAACTCACTGCGAAAGTCAGGCTTCGAGAACGTTTATGGATTGCGCGGCGGCCTGACCAATTGGACACAAGCGGGCCTACCGCTCGTTGGCGGCAAGAAAAAATCAAAGAAAAAATAATTTCAGTCATCTTTTAGAAGCGTATCCAAAAATGTCACCGCGCGTCGTATTGTATGGAACACCGTTTTGTAATCACTGCGTTTCCGCTCGCATGTTGCTTGAAAGTAAGGATGTAGTATTCGAGGATATCAATGTAATGATGACCCCGGGCGCACGGCAGGATATGGAATTAAAAAGCGGCCGCCGAACGGTGCCGCAAATTTTCATCGATGACGAACACATCGGTGGTAACGAGGAGTTGAGAGCCCTGGATGTTGCCGGAGACCTCAACAAGAAGCTGGGCCTTTAGGGGCTTGGTCACATATTAATCTGACAGGTAAAAACCAATGACCGAAGAAGCCGCAAATACCGCGGAACGCCAGATAGGCATTCAAAAGATTTACGTAAAAGACTTTTCCTTTGAGTCTCCACAAAGCCCCGACGTCTTTTCGGCTGGCGACTGGAAGCCACAGACCAACTTGAATTTAAGCAGCTCTCACTCGTCAATCAGTGACAACCTGTTTGAGGTACTGCTCACAATTACGATCCAGGCTGAACAGAACGAAAAAACCATGTTTTTAATCGAAATTCAGCAGGCAGGTTTGTTCCATATTGCTGGTTACGCGCCTGAAGAGTTTGCCGCTATTGTCGGCAGCTTCTGCCCAAGCATTCTGTTTCCGTATGCACGCGAAGCGATTGCTTCAATAATTTCTCGCGGCGGGTTCCCCGAGTTCTTGTTACAGCCAATCAACTTCGACGCCTTGTATGCACAAAGCAAGACCCAGGCAAACGGCGAAACACCTGCAGAGACGCACTAGC
The DNA here is from genome assembly GCA_024640365.1 of Woeseiaceae bacterium. Taxonomy (GTDB): domain Bacteria; phylum Pseudomonadota; class Gammaproteobacteria; order Steroidobacterales; family Woeseiaceae; genus JAHEFE01. The sequence goes on from JAHEFE010000007.1 coordinate 59,873, forward strand.
AACCGTGGCCGGCGCAGCTCCAATTGCAATTATCGGTGCAGGCTCCTGGGGCACTGCGCTGGCACTGCAGTTCGCGCGTAACGGTCGGTCGGTCAGGTTGTGGGGGCGAGATGCGACACAGGTGCAGTCCATGCATCGTGACCGGGTAAACCAGCGCTATCTTCCGGGCGCGCCCTTCCCCGATTCGTTGCACGTCGAAGCGCGAGTGGCCGACGCAGTAAAGGGCGCCCAGGATATTCTGATTGCAGTCCCCAGCCACGCCTTTCGTGAAATCATGCTGCGCCTGAAGCCATTGCTGGATAGCTCAACCCGAATCGCCTGGGCAACCAAAGGGTTTGAGTTGCGCAGTGGCAAGTTGCCGCACCAGGTGGCCACAGAAGTGCTGGGCGGTCGCCACGCAATGGCGGTCCTGTCTGGGCCGACGTTTGCCAAGGAGGTCGGGGCGGGGCTTCCGACAGCTCTTACGATAGCCGCCAATGATGACGAATTTGCACGAGACCTGGCCGAAACGCTCTCCTCTGAAAACTTTCGCGCTTATACATCAGGCGACATGGTTGGCGTGGAGGTCGGTGGCGCCGTAAAAAATGTATTGGCGATTGGTGCCGGTCTTGCGGACGGGCTGGGCTTTGGCGCCAACACGCGGATTGCAATGATAAGTCGCGGCCTTGCGGAAATGACTCGACTCGGTCTTGCGCTGGGCGCAAATAAGGAAACTTTCAGCGGCCTTGCCGGAATGGGTGACCTTGTGCTGACCTGTACTGACTCTTTATCGCGCAATCGGCGCATGGGATTGGCGCTTGCGAGTGGCAAGACTATCGCAGAAGCCCAGGAAGAAATTCAGCAGGTAGTCGAGGGCGTGCTTGCGGCAGAGGCCGTTCACGAGGTTGCGCAGCAACTCAACGTTGAGATGCCCATTTGCGAAGAAATCTATCGGATTCTTTATCAGTCAGTCCCGCCACATGAAGCGGTGCGTAACTTGATGACCCGCGCACTCGGGGCCGAGCAGGTTCAGCATAAGGGCGCCTAGACAGCGCCCCGAAACTCGTTTTGGCGCCACGCCTCATAAACAAGTATCGCGGCAGCGTTTGACAGATTCAGACTGCGACTATTGGCCTGCATCGGAATGCGCAGCCGGCGCTCTTCCGGAACGCTTTCCAGGATCGCTTTAGGCAGGCCGCGCGTCTCTGGCCCAAACAAAAACGCGTCGCCGGCCATATAGACTGGCGACGTGTGCGATGTGCGCCCACGAGTGCTGATGGCAAATACTCGCGGCTGACTCAGCGCCACCATGCAGTCATCCAGGTTGGCATGCGTGCACACGTCTGCAAACTCCCGATAATCCAGGCCGGCACGCTTCAGTCGCGGTTCGTCGAGTTCAAAGCCTAGCGGCTCAACAAGGTGGAGGCTGGTGCCGGTATTGGCGCAAAGGCGTATGATGTTACCGGTGTTGGGCGGAATTTCCGGCTCATAAAGAATAATATTGAACATGGTCACGCTATCATCGCACGCCGCCGCCAGGCAGCAAACATACTTTATTTAATGACTAAAGATATTTTAAAAACCGAGTTCTGTGGGCTTACTCTGAACTCGCCGATCGTTCTTTTATCCGGCTGCGTCGGATTTGGTGAGGAATATACCCGTATTGAGGGGTTCTCAAACCGAGACGTTGGCGCCATCGTGCTCAAAGGGACTACGCGTGAGCCGCGGCTGGGCAACCCACCACACCGGGTTTACGAGACCCCAATGGGCATGCTTAATGCGATTGGCCTGCAGAATCCCGGTGTTGATATCGTCGTCGACAAGATTTTGCCCTCACTGGATTTTTCCGAAACGCGTTTTTTCGCCAACGTCTGCGGCTCAACCGTTGAGGACTATGCCGAGGTTACGCGGCGCTTTGATGATTCGCCCATTGATGCGATAGAAATAAATATTTCCTGCCCGAACATCAAGGAAGGCGGCGTCGCTTTTGGTAACGACCCCGACATGTCGGCGCGCGTTGTGGCTGCCTGCAGAAAGCAGACCAACAAACCAATCATTACCAAGTTGTCGCCCAACCAGACTGATATCAAAAACAGTGCACGCCGTTGCATAGAAGCCGGCAGTGACGGATTAGCCGTCATCAACACAATGATGGGCATGGCAATAGATGTTGAGAGCCGCACGCCGATTATCGGCAACGTGCAGGGCGGCTTATCGGGGCCGGCCATCAAGCCGATTGCGCTGCTTAAAGTTCGCCAGGTATACGAGATCGCCGGACCGTTGGGGATACCTATAATTGGCCAGGGTGGAATTACCAGCGCTCATGATGCGCTGGAGTTTTTGATCGCCGGTGCGACCACGGTCGGGGTGGGCACCGCGTTATTTTACGAACCTCTAATCTGCCACCAAATCAATGCTGGCATCGCTGAGTACCTCGGACGCCATGGCTTGGCCTCGACGGCAGAGTTAACGGGCAGCCTGCTTGTTAACAAACGTTAACTAGAATTCGTCGTCGAGGTTTAGGGCGCGAATTTTGCGCGTCAAGGTGTTGCGACCCCAGCCCAGCATTTTCGCAGCCAATTGTCGTTGCCCGCCCGCCTGGCGCAGGGCAACGCGTATCATCGTTCGCTCCAGGTCTGACGTTGCCCGCGCCATCAGTGGCTCGCTGGTGCCAGCACGCAGTTCACGTTCGGCCCAGGCTGCCAGGCCATTGAGCCACTCCCGCGGCGATCCTGGCATAGCGGGTTGGCCACCAAGCTCTTCCGGAATATCCGCCGCCGCAATGATATTTCCCGGAGCAATCACGGTCAGGCGACGACAAACATTAACAAGCTGCCGAACATTGCCCGGCCACTCAAACGCCTGCAACATCACAAGCGCCTCTGGGCTTAGCGCCTTGGAGCTAACGTCAAGGTCGCGCGCCGCAGCGGCGAGATAGTGAGCAAGCAATAAGGGAATGTCTTCACGTCGATTACGCAGTGGCGGCGTGTCAATTCGAATAACGTTGAGTCGATGATAGAGGTCTTCTCGAAACCTTCCTTCGCGGACGGCCCGTGACAAATTTTGATTGGTCGCTGCAATAACTCGAACATCGACTTTTATCGCGTCCTGTCCGCCGACGCGGTAAAACTCGCTCTCTGCCAAGACCCGCAATAATCGAGTTTGCAACGCGGCGGACATGTCACCGATTTCATCCAGGAAGAGGGTGCCGCCACTGGCTTGCTCGAAGCGGCCTATACGCCGCGAATCAGCTCCGGTGAACGAGCCTTTTTCATGACCGAACAGTTCCGACTCCAGCAACTCCGCGGCGATAGCCGCCGTGTTCAGCGCGACAAATGTTTTGTTCGCGCGCGGACTGTGTTGATGCAGCGCGCGCGCGACGAGCTCTTTACCGGTACCCGATTCGCCGGTGATCATTACGGTCATACTCGACCTTGCCAGCCGGCCTATAGAACGGAAAACCTCCTGCATGGCGGGCGCCTGACCAATCAGCGAAGGAATAACGGCCGGTAACATGAGTGCGTCTTCGTTGTTGTTCGTATTACGTCGTGCCGCCTTGTTGACCAGAGCGATTGCATCATCAAGATCGAACGGTTTCGGCAGATACTCAAATGCGCCGCCCTGGTAAGCGGCAACAGCGTTGTCCAAATCAGAGTGCGCGGTGATTACAATTATCGGTAATTCCGGATGTGTTGCGCTCATCCGTTCGAGCAGCTCCAGGCCATCGACGCCGGGCATGCGAACATCGGTAATCAAAACATCAGGGACACCATGTTCGATGGCCTCGAGCAAATGTTCCGCGCGCTCGAAACTGCGGGGCTCCATATCAGCCTGACGCAGCGCTTTCTCTAACACCCAACGAACGGAGTGATCGTCATCGACAACCCATACCTGCAGCTTGTTATCAGCCACTGCCGTCACCGCTGATCGGCAGGCGCACGAAGAAGACCGTGCGGCCGGGGCGACTTTCAAACTCAATAAGCCCCGCATGACGACTGACAATTTCCTGGGCAACCGGCAACCCGAGTCCCGTGCCATCGACGCGGTTGGTCACCAAGGGATAAAATATGGACGCCTGCAAGTCGCGCGCAATGCCGCTACCATTATCTTCAATTTCGATGCTGGCAACGGCACGGTGCCGGGTCTCACCAATCATGAAGTTGTTTGCGGCCCGCGTGCGCAATAACAAGCGTCCGCCAGCGGGCATCGCGGCAACCGCGTTCTTCACCAGGTTCAACAACGCCTGAATGACGAGGTCACGGTCTAGCGCAAGCAGTGGCAATCCCGGATCATAATTGCGATCTATCACAACTCGCTCGCCATACTCCGCTGCGGTAAGTCGCGCAACGTGATCCAGCAACTCATGAATATTGGTTGCTTGTTTATTGGGCGGGCCACCAGGGCCCAGCAACGTGTCAACCAGCGAGGCGAGGCGGTCCGCCTCACTAATAATAACGCTGGTGTATTCTTTAAGGTCATCGCTGTCGAGTTGGCGCGCAAGTAGCTGGGCCGCGCCGCGCAATCCACCGAGCGGGTTTTTGATTTCATGCGCCAGCTGGCGAATCATCTGGCGCCCTGTGCCATGCTGCGAAATTAGCGCGTTCTCTCTATTGATTCGTGTCCGCTGCGTAACATCGGTCATCTCGAGCAAGCGAGTCGCGCCATCTATTGGTGCCCCGAGAAGTGAGGCGCGGCAATCGAGCACGTACTCCTGACCAATCGATTCGCTTTGCGCTAGTTGCAACTCGCACGTGTATATCTGTCCGCTGCTGGCCGTTCTTTCTAAAAGATCATCGAGCTCGCCGCCCTCCGGCAAAAGGTCGGCGACTTGTTGTCCCAGCGCACGCATATGACTAATCCCGAGCAGGCTTTCCGCCGCAGGATTTAAGAACAGGATTTCGTTTTGCTCGTCGAGAAGTACGAGCCCCGTGTTTAGCGCGTCGACTAGCCGCGATTCGGCAAGCGCGCTGGCTGCGGATTGATGTGGGTTTGCTGCACGTAGAACGTGCTGGTTTTGCTGCGGATTTTTAGCTTGCCCTGCGCGTCCAGAACCTCGGCTTGCAGCACGTGGCTTCCGCGGTAAACATTCTGAATCTGAAACTGAGTGCCGCTGACGACTGTCGGGGTTCCGTCCAGATATACCCGTAGTTGATCCTCCCGCCTTAACGCCGGCTCCAGAACCAGGCTTACGGTCAGGTTTCCTTCTATGTTCCATACAGTTTCTTCGGCCGCGGGCGAAGCGAATTCAATCTTGGTATAAGTGAATGCTGCCGCATCGAGCTGCTCTTTTGGCGTCGCTTCAGGGGCTTGTCGGCGCTTGTAGGTAGGCTCTTGGCTGCCAGAAGGTCGCAGCACTTCGATGGTGATTTCGCTCGCTCCCTCCTGAGGGCGGTCCGAATACTGGACAACACCATTTTCATCCACCCAACGGTAGGCTGCCTGCGCCATCGCGGCGCTGGTAGCGAGCAGTCCAATGAGAATGATGAATATGCGCATGGTTGAAGCATAGCAGTGCCGAGATGGTTTCAGCTAGTACCTGGGCGGCGAATTGCCGCCCAGGTCACACTTTTGGCCTTACAGGCTGTAATACATGTCGAACTCAACTGGATGCGTAGTAGTCCTAAGTCGCGTGACATTTTGTTTTTTGATGTCGATATAGGCGTCAATAAGGTCATCGCTAAATACATCTCCAGCTTTGAGAAAGTCACGATCAGCATCAAGCGCGTTGAGCGCCTCTTCCAGAGAGAAAGCAACCAGCTTGAGAGTCTTTTCCTCCTCCGGTGGCAGGTCGTAAAGATCCTTGTCCATTGCATCGCCAGGGTGGATTTTGTTTTGAATGCCATCGAGACCCGCGAGCATAAGAGCTGCAAATGCAAGATACGGATTAGCCATCGAGTCGGGGAAACGAACTTCAATGCGGCGCCCCTTCGGGTTCGATTCGTACGGGATGCGAATCGATGCCGAACGATTGCGCGCCGAATACGCCAGGATTGTCGGCGCTTCAAAGCCGGGCACGAGGCGTTTGTAGCTGTTCGTTGCCGGATTGGTAAAGGCGTTCAGCGCGCGGGCGTGTTTGATGACGCCTCCGATGTAGTACAGCGCCGTATCTGACAGGCCGCCATAACCGTCACCACTAAAAAGGTTAACCCCATCTTTAAACAGTGACATGTGTACGTGCATACCGCTGCCGTTGTCGTTCACCAGTGGTTTGGGCATGAATGTTGCGGTCTTGCCGAAGCTATGCGCTACATTGTGAACGACATATTTCAGAACCTGCACCTCATCGGCTTTGCGGGTCAGCGTTCCAAACTTGACGCCGATTTCGCACTGACCGGCCGTCGCCACTTCGTGGTGATGCACCTCGGTCACGAGACCCAACTCTTCGAGTGCGAGGCACATCGTTGAACGAATGTCGTGTAACGAATCTACTGGTGGCACCGGGAAGTAACCGCCTTTCACGGTGGGGCGGTGTCCGGTGTTCATGTCCTCATAGCTACGGCCAGAGTTCCATGCGCCTTCGCTAGAATCTATCGAATAGAACGCGCCCTGCATGCTGTCGCCCCAGCGCACATCGTCGAACACGAAAAACTCATTTTCGGGTCCGAAGTACGCGGCATCCGCCAGGCCGGTCGACCTTAAATACGCTTCAGCGCGCTGCGCCAATGAGCGCGGACACCGATCGTAGCCCTGCATTGTGGATGGCTCGACGACATTGCAACGCAAATTCATCGTTGTTTCTTCGGTAAAGATATCAATTACCGCTGAGGCGGGATCCGGCATCAGGATCATGTCGGACTCGTTAATGCCCTTCCAGCCAGCGATAGAGGATCCATCAAACATTTTGCCGTCTTCAAAAAAATCTTCGCTAATGGTACGCGCGGGCACAGTGACGTGCTGCTCCTTGCCTTTGGAGTCGGTAAAGCGAAGATCGATAAATTTGACCTCTTTATCTTTGATGAGGTCGAGCACGTCAGCGGGGGTCATGGAATATCCTCCAGTTAAGAATTTGCAGTCAATTGGCGTGCGCCCTGGCGCGCCGGTATGACACGTTAATGCATGATCCGTGCCAGCTTTGCGGCAGGCATAGGTCATTGAAATATATAGCCTTAGCAGCTTTGGGCCGCCCGCCGTGCGCACCATATTGGTGCATGTCCGGCCGTATGTGCGCCATCATAGTGCAAAGGCGCCCCCGTGGCACGCGCCGCACTCTTTTTTCTATAAGGAATCGGCAGGACGGCCGTTCTTCGTTATACTCGCGCTTGCTTACAGGCCGCGAAAACACTAATGAATAAGGACAACCCGACCCCCCCGAAGACGTTCCAGGAGCTCATTCTTGCGTTGCAGCAATTTTGGGCGGAGCGCGGATGCATTATTGCCCAGCCTTATGACATGGCGATGGGCGCCGGCACGTTTCACCCGGCGACCTTCCTGCGCGCCGTTGGACCTGAACCCTGGAGCGCGGCCTATGTGCAGCCCTGTCGTCGCCCAACCGATGGGCGTTACGGTGACAATCCGTTTCGGCTGCAGCATTACTACCAGTACCAGGTCGTTATCAAGCCGTCCCCCGACGACATCCAGGAAATGTATCTTGATTCCCTGCGAGCGCTCGGCATTGACCCGCTGGTGCACGACATCCGCTTTGTTGAGGACAACTGGGAGTCCCCCACTCTGGGTGCCTGGGGCCTCGGTTGGGAGGTGTGGCTGAACGGCATGGAAGTCACACAGTTTACGTATTTCCAACAAGTTGGCGGACTTGAGTGTCGCCCGGTGACTGGCGAGATCACTTACGGCCTCGAGCGTATTGCAATGTATTTGCAGAACGTCGAAAGCATCTATGACATCGTCTGGACCGACGGGCCACTCGGTACCGTGACTTATCGCGATGTTTATCACCAAAACGAGCTTGAGCAATCGCGCTACAACTTCGAAGAAGCCGACGTCGCTTCGTTATTTAACAGTTTTGATCATGCTGAAAGCGAGTGCTCACGACTCATCGAGCTAAACCTTGCTCTCCCCGCATATGAACAAATGCTGGCTGCGTCGCATGCCTTTAATTTGCTGGATGCTCGGCAGGCAATTTCTGTCAGCGAGCGGCAGCGTTTTATCTTGCGCGTACGCGCACTGGCGCGACAGGTTGCCAGCGCCTATTACGACAGTCGCGAAGCCTTGGGATTTCCGATGGTTGAAACAGTGCGGCGGCGGAGCTCACAACATGAGCAATAAGCTGCGCTCTGATTTTCTGGTTGAGGTTGGCACCGAAGAGCTGCCGCCAAAAGCGCTGCGACAACTGATGAACTCGTTCGCAGAAAACTTCGCGGCCGGACTAGGCGAGTCGCGCCTTACTTTCCAGGCCCTCAAAGCATATGCCAGTCCGCGACGCCTTGCGATACTCGTAACCCAGCTCGATCTCGCGCAGCCAGACGAAGACGTGGTGATGAAGGGGCCGCCGGTTGCCGTAGCCTACAAGAACGGAGCGCTCACCAAGGCCGGGCTCGCGTTCGCGAAAAAGTGTGGCATTGATCCCGCAGAGCTACAGCAGACAGAAACCGAAAAAGGTGCATGGCTCAGTTACGAGGCCCGCCAAGAAGGCCTGCCGTCAGGTGAGCTTCTCCCAGGCCTCGTACAGAAAGCCCTGGATGGCCTGCCAATTCCGCGGCGCATGCGCTGGGGCGCTGGGACCGCTGAATTTGTGCGGCCGATACACTGGTTGGTCATGCGCCATGGTGACAACATCATCGACAGCGCTGTTCTTGGAGTGGCGGCCGGAACGACAACGCGTGGCCATCGTTTTCACGCCCCCGGGGACATTGATATTCCTGCGCCGGCGGACTACGCCGACCTGTTACTCGAAAAAGGTTACGTCGTTGCTGATTTTGATTTGCGTCGTGAGCGAATTGTTGCTGCCGTTGAGCGCGCAGCCGCGTCCGCCGGCGGCACGGCCGTTACCGGCGATGATCTGTACGACGAAGTCGCGGGTCTGTCTGAGTGGCCGAGCGCGCTAACCGGTTCATTTGATCGCGCTTACCTGGAGCTGCCACGCGAAGTGTTGGTTGCAACGCTGCAAAACCATCAGCGCTATTTTCCACTCGAAAACACCCATGGCGAGCTGCTTGCTAAATTTGTCTTCGTTACCAACGTCGAAAGCAAAGACCCGAGCAAGGTCATCAGCGGCAACGAAAGAGTAATTCAACCGCGCCTCGCAGATGCTGCTTTTTTCTGGCGTGGGGATCGTCGCCAACCATTAGCCGCAAGACAGGAAGCCTTGCGCGACGTTGTTTATCAGCAAGGGCTGGGCAGCGTATTCGACAAGAGTCAGCGGGTGGTTCGATTGGTCGAGTTGTTGGCCAGCAACCTTGGCGTTGACGGAGGTGCAGCAATGCGTGCGGCGGCGCTTGCCAAGTGCGACCTCGTCACAGACATGGTGGGTGAGTTTCCGGAACTGCAGGGCGTAATGGGTTCTTATTACGCGAGCTCGGACGGCGAGAGCGCCGACACGGCGCTGGCTATACGCGAGCATTACTTGCCGCGCTTTGCTGGCGATGCACTGCCGACCGGGATTGCGGGACAGCTCGTCGCTATAGCGGAAAAGCTGGACAGTCTTTCCGGCGTTTTTGTGCTCGGCAAGAAACCGAGTGGCAAGCGTGACCCGTTTGGTCTGCGTCGCGGCGCACTTGGGCTCGTGCGCATTATTGTTGAGTGCCGCCTCGACTTCGATTTGCTGGCAGCGATTGACCATTCGGTCTCCGAACAGCCCGCAACTGAAGGCGCAGATTTAGCGGTGATTAAAGATGGCCTGTATGACTTTATAACCGAGAGGATGCGGGCCTACTATCTTGAGCAGCCCGCCGGTATTACCGCGGAGATGTTTGAATCGGTGGTTACCCGGCGCCCGCAATCACTGCTTGATTTCGACTCCCGCATGAATGCGGTGCGAGCCTTTGTTGATCTTGACGCCGCGGCCGGTCTTGCTGCAGCCAACAAGCGGATTGCCAACATTTTGCGGAAGGCGGATGAGGACGCTAATGCGCCCCTGGACGAATCCCTGTTTGTCGATGACGCAGAGCGCGCTCTGTTTGCGGATCTGGTCGCTGCGCGTAGGGACGTCGGACCATTAATGGATGCGCACAGTTATACAGAGGCGTTAACGCGTCTTGCAAAATTACGTGAGTCCGTTGATACGTTTTTCGACGACGTAATGGTGATGGCCGAAGATGTTGGCGTGCGACGTAATCGCCTCGCGTTGCTCTCGGAGCTGCGCGGTTTATTTTTGAAAATTGCTGACATTTCCTGTTTGTCGATAGGCTGACCTAGCGCATGCGACTGGTTATTTTGGACAGAGACGGGGTCATCAATCGCGACTCTGATGCTTTTATTAAAAGTGCTGCGGAGTGGGTGCCTTTGCCGGGCAGCATTGAGGCCATCAGCCGACTGACCGGTGGCGGTTTTGAAGTTGCGGTCGCGAGCAATCAGTCCGGTCTTGGACGCGGTCTTTTTTCTCGTCGTGACCTGCATGCAATGCATCGCAAACTGCGGCGAGCTGTTGCAGCCGAAGGCGGCACGATTGGCAGAATTGTGTGTTGCCCGCACGCACCCGATGCCGGCTGCGACTGTCGCAAACCTGCCCCGGGTTTGTTGCGGCGCCTCTCTCGGCTTTACGACACGTCACTAGCCGGCGTTCCTGTTATTGGCGACTCTTTAAGGGACCTGCAAGCCGCGATCGCTGTGGGCGCACGCCCCATTTTGGTGTTGACGGGAAAGGGAAAACAAACGCGTGCCGCCGTAGCATCGCAAGGGCTGCAGGTGGAGGTGTTTCCGGACCTGGCTGCTGCCGCAAGTCACTTGCTCGTTGAAGCTGATCAGAAGGGCTGACGAATGCTTTTTATCCGTTCGATTATTTTTACTACATTCTTTTTTCTGTCCGTTTGTATAGCTGCGCTCTTGATTACTGTTTTTTTCTTTTTACCCTTTAACATGCGTTTCGCGATTGCCCGGGCGTGGGGCTATAGCATGCTGTGGGCCGGGCGAATTATTGTTGGTATGCGCTGGTCATTTGAGGGCCTGGAGCACATTCCTCGTGGCCCTTGCGTGATTATGATCAAGCACTCATCTGCCTTCGAGGTGTACGCACAACTCGTCATGTTCCCACCACAGACATGGGTTGTTAAACACGAGTTATTGTGGATTCCGTTTTTTGGCTGGGGGCTGTCGCGTATGCAGCCGGTTGCGATTGATCGCGGCACCGGCCATCACGCGGTCAAGCAAGTCGTTACCAAGGGCATCGATCGGTTGAAGTCCGGTATCTGGATAACTATTTTTCCCGAGGGCACGCGCATGCCGCCCGGAATGACGCGCCGCTATGGTATCAGTGGTGCGTTGCTTGCCTCTGAGGCCGGCGTACAAATCGTTCCGGTTGCACAAAACGCAGGTGACTACTGGCCGCGGCGCGGCTGGATAAAACGACCCGGTTTGGTGCGCTTCTGTGTTGGGCCCGCAATTAACACGGCTGGTCGCGATCCGCGCGAAATAAATGAAGAAGTACAAACCTGGGTCGAAGCAAAGATGCGCGAGATTAGCACCGGTTATCAAAAACGTGCCCGCCATTCTGCGGGCGCATAATTTAGACGTCGAGGTTTGAAACAGTCAGCGCATTGCGCTCAATAAAATCGCGACGCGGCTCTACCTGATCACCCATTAATGTCGTAAAGACTTCGTCTGCTGTAATTGCATCGTCAATTTTAACTTGCAGCAGACGGCGCGTTTCCGGGTTCACCGTTGTGTCCCAGAGTTGCTCGGGATTCATTTCACCGAGGCCTTTGTATCGCTGTATCTGTTGGCCGCGGCGCGCTTCAGCCATCAACCATTCCACAGCTTCCGCCAATGATGCAACGTTGGAGCGCTTGTCCGCGCGCGCGACTGCCGCGCCCTCGCCAAGAAAATCATGCAGCTTTTCTGCAAGGTTCGCGATATGCCGATATTCGTTGGACTCGAAAAACTCCAGCGGCAAATGGCGCGTCGTGCTCACGCCGTGCTGCATTTTGTGGATAGCGATACGCGTGTCGTCCTGGCCATCTGCCGACTCTTCGCTGCTTAGGTGCTGCACCTCTGCGGTGTACGTTGCCCCATGTCCACTATCGGCGCGATCGCCTGCGCTTTTCGGCATTGTTGCAGACAGTTGTGCTGTCCACGCCGCCAGGTGTTTTTCGTCGGCACATTGTTTTTCATCAAGGCGCGGTTGCTTGCTTATCGAGCGCAACACCGCCTCATCGTAACGACGCGATAGGCGCGAAATAATTCCTTCAACGGCGATGTGTTCGTTTGCAAGCGTTTCCAGTCCCGGGCCCAACAAAGGCGGCGCGTCTGAGTTTACAAACAACGCTGCGCCATCAAGTGCGGCTGCCAGCAAATGACCGTTTAGCTCAGCATCGTCTTTAACATACACCTCTTGTTTGCCACGCTTTATTTTATAAAGCGGCGGCTGAGCAATATAAATATGGCCGCGCTCAATAAGCTCCGGCATTTGCCGATAGAAAAACGTTAACAACAGTGTGCGAATGTGTGAGCCGTCAACGTCGGCGTCGGTCATGATAATGATGCGGTGATAGCGCAGTTTGTCCGGGTCGAAATCGTCTCGGCCAATGCCGCAGCCCAGCGCGGTAATGAGCGTGCCAACTTCAGCGGACGACAACATTTTATCGAAGCGCGCTTTCTCGACGTTTAGAATCTTGCCCTTGAGTGGAAGAATTGCCTGCGTGCGACGATCACGTCCCTGCTTGGCAGAACCGCCGGCGGAGTCGCCCTCCACCAAAAACAGCTCGGAAAGCGCGGGATCTTTTTCCTGGCAGTCAGCGAGCTTGCCGGGCAAGCCGGCTATATCAAGTGCGCCTTTACGACGCGTCATTTCCCGGGCCTTGCGGGCAGCTTCACGAGCACGGGCGGCATCAATGATTTTTGTAACTATGGCCTTCGCTTCCTGTGGATTTTCCAACAAGAATTCTTCAAGCCTCTCCGCCATTGCGGACTCAACGATGCCCTTAACTTCGGACGAAACCAGTTTATCTTTCGTCTGCGAAGAGAACTTGGGATCGGGAACCTTGACCGACAGTACTGCGGTTAGGCCTTCGCGCGCATCGTCACCGGTTGGGCTGCACTTGTCCTTGCGTGTCGAAATTTCTTTTTCAATATAGGTGTTAAGCGTGCGCGTCAACGCGCTACGGAAACCGGCGAGATGGGTGCCGCCATCGCGCTGCGGTATGTTGTTGGTATAACAAAACATCGTTTCTTGATAGCCATCATTCCACTGCAGCGCGCCCTCAATTCCGACGCCATCTTTATCCATTGAGAAATGAAACACGCCGGCGTGTACCGGAGTTTTGTTTCGATTCAGGTGTTCAACAAACGCTCTTATACCGCCTTCGTATTCAAAAACATCTTTGCGCTCATCGCGCTCGTCGAGTAATTGAATGTGGACGCCAGAATTTAGAAACGAAAGCTCACGCAAGCGCTGCGCCAAAATCTCATAATGAAACTCGATGTTGGTAAAGGTAGCGGCGCTGGGCTTAAAACGAATCATCGTGCCCGACTTGGTCGTGTCAGCTCCTTCAGCCAGCGGCGCCTGCGGCTCTCCGTAGCGGTACTCTTGCTGATAAACCTTTCCATTCCGGTAAACAGTTAGTACCAGCAACTCGGACAGTGCATTAACCACCGAGACGCCCACGCCGTGGAGCCCGCCTGAAACCTTGTATGAATTATCGTCGAACTTACCGCCGGCATGCAGAACGGTCATGATGACCTCTGCCGCTGAGCGCCCTTCTTCGGGGTGAATATCAACCGGGATACCGCGACCGTCATCGGTAACAGTGACCGATTCGTCCGCGTGGATCGTAACCGTAATCGTGCTGCAATAGCCCGCCAAGGCTTCGTCAATAGAGTTGTCAACAACCTCGAAGACCATGTGGTGCAAGCCGGTACCGTCGTCGGTGTCGCCGATGTACATTCCGGGCCGTTTGCGAACCGCCTCAAGACCCTTTAAGACCTTGATATTACTGGAATTATATTCTTTTTCGTGGGACATTTTCAGCACTCTGATAATAACCGGCTTATTGTACCATTACGGAGCGCCGAAAGCGCTCCTGAACACCGCTAAAACCAAGGAAATTCGGGGGGCTGGGGACAAGGCCGTCATGGCCCGAAAAGAGCCCCTGAGCGACCTCCGGTTGCTCACTACGCCTGAGGGGTCAGCCGGCCCTGTTCCACGTGGAACAGCGCCGGCGCCATCGGAAACTGGATGATGTCCGGATCCAGCGCTGTCGCGATAACCTGACTGCCCAGGCCCGCTACCGCCTCTAGTAACCTTTGCAGGGACTCCCGATCCAGCTCCGCCGCCGGATCATCCAGCAACAACAAAACGGGCCTCTCTATCACCGACTGCACGACCTCTACAGCAGCAAACACCATGGCGCATGCCAATAGCTTCTGCTGGCCACGAGACACCAGCCGGCGAGCTTGTCGGTCGTTATAAACCAGGCGGAGATCTGCTCGATGTGGCCCGGCGTGGGTAGTGCCGTGTTGACGGTCTCTTTCCAGACTACCCGCCAGGGACTCCTCAAGGCTTTTGCCTTTTAGCCATCCGGACTGATATTCCAGCGCCACCTCCCCGCCAAGCAGCTCTTCCGACGTGGCAAGTAACGCCAGTTGCAATTGCTCAACCGCGCGCTCTCTGGACGCGGTTACATCCGCCGCAGATTGAAGCAGCTCTTGATCCCATGCGCGGACGGCCGCCGGCGGAGCCGCGGCGCGGAGAGCGGCGTTTCGCTGCCTAAGCGCTCGGCGAAATCTCCGCCAATGATCAACGTAGGTATGTTCCACGTGGAACACTGTCCAGTCCAAATAGCGTCGGCGCTCGTCTGGTCCGCCTGCAACCAGGCTATGAATTTCAGGGTCCACGGCCTGCAGCGGCAACATTTCCGCAAGTGTCGCGGTGCCACGATTATTGTCGCCGTCTATCCTCACAACGAGACCGTCACGACCGTTCTGAACCCCAAGCGTTGAAACTCTGGAGCTGGTCTGGGCTTTTCCAACAAGGGTGAAGTGCTCACGACCGTGCCGAACAAGATTCTGAGTAAGGGCCCCACGCATAGACTTACCGCGCCCCAGATACGAAATCGCCTCGAGCAGACTGGTCTTGCCCGAGGCGTTCGCGCCAAACACCAAATTATAGTTTGGGCTGACCTCCAGGCTTACGGACTCCAGGCAACGAAAATCGCTCGCAGTGAAGTTAAGGAGAGCCAACCGTGAGCGCTATCGATTTAGAGCCGCATCGGCATAACGACATACAAGCAGTCGTCAGCATCAGGCTCCCGCAACAAACAGCTTGAGTTTCCGTCCACAAGTGCGAGATCAATCGTGTCAGTCTCTAGCGCCGATAACGCATCAAGCAAGTAATTGACGTTAAAACCGACTTCTATATCCGCCCCGCTATAGGTCACTTCGAGCTCTTCCTCGGCCTCTTCCTGCTCAGGATTATGCGCCTGAATTACTACGCCGCTGTCTCTAATAACCAAACGAATTCCACGATACTTTTCATTCGAGAGAATGGCCGCCCTTTGCAGCGCACCTCTAAATTCGTTCCTATCGGCTGACAGAACATTGCTTGCATCAGCCGGTATTACCCGGTCGTACTCAGGGAAGCGCCCATCAATCAACTTCGACGTGAACCGGATGCCAGGCAGCTGAATGCGAATATGGTTATCTCCCAACTCCAGTGTCAAGTTACCTTCCCCCGCGAGAAGGCGCTGCAATTCGATCACACCCTTGCGCGGAACGATCACCTGTTGTTCCGGCAGATTGCCGCTTTCAAGCTCGGCTTGGCACAAAGCAAGCCGATGGCCATCCGTCGCGACAGCCCGAAGATGATTCTTATTCGTTTCCAACAACAGCCCGTTCAGGTAATACCGAACATCTTGCTGCGCCATCGAAAAATGGGTGCGCTCGAATAACCGCAACAATACGCTTTGCGGCAGCGAAAGCCTCTGGCCCGCGTTGATATCCTCAACGGCTGGAAATTCTGTCGCCGGCAACGTCGTAAGCACAAACCGGCTTCTGCCAGATTTAACCGTGAGCTTTTCACCGCTTAACGAAATAGTGATATCCGCAGATTCTGGTAATGCTTTGCAGATATCGAGCAACTTGCGTCCGGGAACCGTTACTTCACCGTCCACCGAGACTTCGACGTCAGCACTCGCAACCAGCTCTACTTCCAGATCAGTCGCTGTTATAGATACCTGGCCATCTTTAGCAACAATCAAAACGTTAGCGAGAATCGGCATCGTTTGCCTTCTCTCTACCACTCCGATTACTGCCTGTAGTGGTCTTAACAGAACTTCACGAGCTGCCGTTAACTTCATTGTTTCCACCTGTTAATAAAATATGGATATATATATATTATTGTTATTATTAAGGCCCACACTGCCTGTGCAAAACATTAATAATATTGTTTAAAATCAATTAATTAAAATCTTTTTTCTATGTGTCTAACAGAGAGCATAAACCGCATACAATATGTTTAATACCTGTGGATAACTATAATGCTCACCGTCATCAACAGGTTATCCACATCATCCTGTCAGGGTTCTCAACAGGTTTGAATAATCCTCATCAACGCGAGCCTCTGTTTCCCTCAAACTCCGTATGCGCCGACAGCCGTGCAAGACGGTTGTGTGGTCCCTGCCGCCAAACGCATCACCAATTTCAGGCAAGCTGTGATTGGTGAGCTCTTTCGCCAGACACATGGCTATTTGTCTTGGTCGGGCTATTGAGCGACTACGCCGACGAGATAATAAATCAGCTACCCGTATTTTGAAGTATTCCGCAACAGTTTTCTGAATATTTTCAATCGAGACAAGTCGGTCTTGCATCGCAAGCAGGTCACGCAGCGCCTCTTTCGCAAAATCGACGCTTATCGGCCGACCCGTAAACCGTGAGTTGGCAACAACACGGCGCAGCGCGCCCTCAAGCTCGCGAACATTTGAGCGTATACGTTGTGCGATGAAAAAAGCGACCTCTTCAGGCAGATCAACGCCCTCCGCGGATGCTTTGCTCATTAAAATAGCGACCGAGGTTTCCAGCTCTGGCGGCTCTATGGAAACCGTTAGGCCCCAACCGAACCTCGATTTAAGGCGCTCCTCGAGCCCACTAACTTCTTTTGGATAGCGGTCACAGGTAAGGACAATCTGCTTTTGTCCTTCTAGCAGCGCATTAAACGTATGAAAAAACTCTTCCTGGGAGCGCTCTTTGCCCGCAAAAAATTGAATGTCATCAATAAGGAGCGCGTCTAGCGAGCGGTACAGGCGCTTAAAATCAGAAATTGTATTGTGCTGTAAGCCCTTAACCATGTCCCCAACAAACCGTTCCGAATGCACGTAACAAACGCGCGCACGTGGGTTAGCCGCCAACATGGCATTACCAACGCCTTGCATCAGGTGGGTTTTGCCAAGGCCAACGCCGCCATAAATAAACAGAGGGTTATAGGACTTTCCGGGGTTTTCGCCAACCTGACTAGCGGCGGCACGCGCTAGTTGATTGCTCTTGCCCTCGACAAAATTTGCAAAGGTAAATGCCGGGTTTAGTCGGCTTGAAACGGGTGGCGCCTCGGGGGCGCTAGGCCTGGAAGCGCGCTCCACAGGCGCCTCATTAGTCGCTGGGGCTCGCGACCCCACCGCAATTACGACACCACAACCGTTACCGTGCTTTGCAACGAGCTCTTCAATTCGCGCGAGGTGATGCTGTTGTAACCAATCCACCACAAAGCGATTCGGCGCTAGCAAGCGCACCACAGTGCGTTCCTCTACGGCCTGCAGGGGGCGAATCCAGGTGTTGAATTGTTGTTCCGGCAGCTCGGCCTGCAAGCTGCGGATACAGCGATCCCAAAGATTCGCGTCAGACTCCACCAGGCCTCCCAAAAAGAAATTATCGAGCAAAGAAGCAGCGAGTCTATACTGTGTACACAAGCTACGCCAACAGCGGAAAACCACGAGAGAAAGCTGGCGCAGCCCCCGGCTCGGTAAGGAAAAAGCACAAGGGCTATTGACAGCCCAGAGGCTCCCGCGTACTCTAGCCGGCTTTGTTTTACCCCGGTTATTCAAGCCGGCAAACTCAGGTATCGAAGACATGAAACGCACGTTCAAGCCCAGTGTTATTAAGCGAGCACGCACACACGGATTCCGGGCGCGCATGGCCACCAAAGCCGGACGTCTTGTTTTAAAGCGCCGCCGCGCTAAAGGCCGCGCGCAGCTTACTCCGTAGACTGTCGTTTAACGACAGCTCCCGTTATCACGGCTGCTACTACAGAACCCACCCCAAAACCTGTCGAGCGCGGCTTTCCGAGAAAGCACCGGCTGCTGGATCAGGTTGCCTATAGCCGTGTGTTTGCAAAGGCCACCCCGAGCCGAGACAAGTTCTTTACCGTTCTGACGCGCGCCAACGACGGCGCCGAAGCGCGGCTTGGGCTCGTTGTATCCAAAAAAGGCGCTAAACTTGCGGTACAGCGAAACAGGGTGAAGCGCATTATTAGAGAGTCATTCCGCCACTCGACCGCGGAACTTGCGGGCCTGGACTTTGTGGTCCTTGCCCAGCCTGCCGCCAGCAAGGCAGAAAACAAAATTCTTTTTGACAGCTTGGCGCAACACTGGCGAAGATGTCGCCCCGCGAGCAAAGGCGAAATGCCAGCAGGAAGCAAACAAGATGGATAATCAAAGACTGATGACATGGGGCATTTTCGTGATCCTCGCGTGGATGACATACCAGGCCTGGATGATGGACTACGCCAAACCACCTGCGCCCGCGGTGGTGGCGACCCCGGCCGCGGAGCTTGCGCCCCAGGATGACAGTATCGACTTGCCGCCGCTCGCCGACGATGCGATCGCAATCGAAAACAGCGAAGAAACGGTGCCTGGCCTGGCGTCGGAAGACGCAACCCCAACCGTCGCTGCGGCGCCGGTCATCAACGTCCGAACAGATGTATTCAGCCTGCAAATCAGCACCGCAGGAGGCACCTTGCAACAGGCTTCTCTATTAAAGTATCCGGTGGCAAAAGATCGTCCGGACGAGCTTATGGAGCTACTTAGTCCTCGGCAGGAAACGCTCGGCCTTATTCAAAGCGGGTTACGAGCCGCTGACGGCGCCGCGGAAGCAAACCACCTGACCATGTTTTCAGCTGCCGCCAATGACTACACGCTTCGTGATGGCGTGGACGAACTGGTTGTACCGCTTTCCTGGGCGGATGAGAGCGGTGTAAGGGTATTAAAAACGTTTACTTTCAAGCGCGGCAGTTACGAAATTGGACTCACCCAAAAGATAACCAATGGCAGCTCCATCGATTGGCGCGGCACCGCATACACGCGTGTACAAAGGCGCAACAAAAAGAACGAACGCTCGATGTTTAACGTCGATACTTATTCGTTCGACGGGCCGGTTATTTATAACGGCGAGAAAGCCGAAAAATACAAACATGACAAGCTGATAGAAAGTGGTCCGGTAACAATAACCGCAACCAATGGCTGGATGGCAGATATTCAACACCACTTCCTGTCCGCCGTGGTTCCGCCACAAGCAACGCGTCAACGATTGAGCATTGCGGTGAAAGGCGGCGTTTCAACGGCGACTATTATTGGTGATGCAGAGATAGTGGCGCCTGGAGACCGCAAGACTTTCAGTGAGCAGCTGTTTGTCGGACCCAAGCTGCAAAAGCAGCTCGAGAAAATTACTCCAAGCTTAAAGCTGACGGTCGACTACGGCTGGCTAACTATTATTTCGCAGCCATTATTCTGGTTGTTGAGTAAGGTACACAATCTGGTTGGTAACTGGGGACTCGCAATTATCTTCGTTACCATCATGATCAAGATGGCGTTTTATAAACTGACGCAGGCGAGCGGTCGCTCAATGGCGAAAATGCGCAACTTGCAACCACGAATGAAAGCCCTTCAGGATCGCTACAAAGATGACCGCCCAGCGCTTAGCCAGGCGATGATGGAGCTTTATAAGCGGGAAAAAGTAAACCCGGCCGCGGGCTGCTTACCAATTCTTATCCAGATGCCGTTCTTCCTTGCGTTCTACTGGGTGTTGCTCGAGAGCGTTGAAATGCGCCAGGCACCGTTCGCGCTCTGGATAACAGACCTGTCGGTGCGCGATCCGTTTTTTGTATTGCCCATTATCATGGGTGCGGCGATGTTGTTCCAACAAAAACTGAATCCGGCGCCAACGGACCCCGTGCAAGCAAAGGTCATGAGCATCATGCCGATTATGTTTACGGGCATGTTCGCGTTTTTCCCGGCCGGCCTCGTGCTTTACTGGGTAACCAACACGCTGTTATCCATTGCGCAGCAGTGGCGCATCAATCAGGTTGTTGAGCTCGAAGCAAAAAAGAACAAGGCATGAGAACGTCGCGCGCGCGCGATAACTGTTAGCCGATAAAGCAACGGAATTTCGTATGAGCAACGTGGCCGCGAATTATATTCAGGACACCATCGTTGCTGCCGCCACGCCACCCGGCGTCGGCGGAATCGCTGTTGTTCGAGTTTCTGGTCCTGACGTAGTCGCAATTGCAAAAACAATTCTAGGCAAGCTGCCCATGCCCCGAGTTGCCAGCACAGCGAATTTCAGGGCGGCCGATGGCCAGCTCATTGATAAAGGGCTGGCGTTGTTTTTTCGCGGCCCCGCATCATTTACCGGCGAGGATGTACTGGAGCTGCATGGCCACGGCGGCCCGGTGGTGGTTGCCATGCTGGTTGATGCGATCGTACAAATGGGGGCGCGGCACGCGCTGCCCGGCGAATTTTCCAAACGCGCTTTTCTGAACGACAAACTGGACCTTGCGCAAGCTGAAGCTATTGCCGACCTGATCGATAGCGCCTCTGTACAATCTGCCCGTGCCGCACTGCGTTCGCTGAGCGGAGAATTTTCTAACGCCGTAAACGCGCTGCAGGAACAACTTGTCCGCTTGCGATTGCATGTCGAAGCGGCTATCGACTTTCCCGAAGAAGAAATCGACTTTCTTTCCGATCACCAGTTACTTGCTCGCATTGACGAGGTGGCGGTCGCGTTCGCGACACTGCAACAACAAGCCGCGACAGGGCGGTTATTGCGGGACGGATATCAACTCGTCATCGTCGGCAAACCAAACGCAGGAAAATCGAGCTTGCTAAACGTGTTGAGCGGACAAGATGCCGCCATCGTTACTGAGGTCGCGGGAACAACGCGCGACATCTTGCGAGAACAAATAATTATAGACGGCCTGGCTGTGGAGCTTGTGGACACCGCGGGCCTCCGTGAAGATCCCGACAGGATAGAGGCGGAGGGCATACGTCGCGCACGCGAAGCGTTGCAAAAAGCAGATGCCGCGCTCTGGATTCAAGACGCGACAATTGCGGCCGAAGAGCAGCCGCTCGACGAGGCGCTACCGGCAAATCTGCCGGTTACGATCGTCAGAAACAAAATCGATTTGACCAACGAACCGGCAGGCTTGTGTGCGAAGCCGACCGCAGTAATAAATGTGTCAGCAAAAACAGCTGCAGGTATAGATGAGTTGCGCGTACATATTCGTGACCAGGCGGGCTGTCGGGATACCGGCGAAGGCGCGTTTACGGCCCGGCGACGTCATGTGGACGCCCTGCTTCGGGCCGAGCAACACTTCAAAATTGGCAAGGCCGCTCTTGAGGAGTCTGCTGCCGGCGAGTTGTTGGCCGAGGAGCTGCGCCTTGCTCAGCAAGAGCTCGGAGAAATAACGGGCAGCTTCACCAGCGACGACCTGCTAGGGAAAATATTCTCAGAGTTCTGCATAGGGAAGTAGAGCCGACCCAGGGTACGCGCTCCGCTACCGCGAGCAACAAGGGCCTCCATCCGGCGCGTTATCAGCGCTTAATTACCCATTCATCACGCCTTCATTAGCCACTCGTCAGGCTGTTGCGGCCGTTCCGCCCGATAGTAGCGTCAAGCCCGGCCGGCCGCTGAGGACGTTCAGGCTTCAGCTGCGAGGGGGCGTGTGGCCCGACATCGCAATTACCTAACACTTTGAGGAAACGACCATGAAAAAAATAACCTTCTTGCTGATGGCGCTATTCAGCACAACGGCTTTCGCCGATGCGCTCAACTACAACTATGTACAGTTCGGCTACGCGAGAACAAGTCTCGATTTTGATACCGAATCATTGGACGGTAACGGTTGGGACCTGTCCGGCTCGGCCGCGATCAACGAAAACTTCCACGTCGTTGCTGGTTACAATAAAACCGGTTTCGATTTTGATATCGATCAGACCGTTTATGGCATTGGCCTCGGATACAGCAAGGCCATCGCTGACAATACCGATTTTGTCGCAACGGCATCCTACCTGAAGGCAAAGATCGATTTGCCCGCAGGCTTTATGTCGGAAAGCGACGACGGCTACGGCGCAAGCGTCGGGATTCGCTCAATGGTGAGCGACAAGGTCGAGCTTGCCGGTGCGGTTGACTATGCCAAAATCGCTGATAGCAGTGACACCGGCTTTAGCGCCGAAGCTCTCTATCATGTGAGCGACGCAATTGCCGTCGGTCTTGAGGGGGCCTGGTCCGATGGCTCATCAACTTATGGAGCAGGCTTTCGCGTGTACTTCGGCAACTAGTTTTTCGGCAATCTTCCAAAGCGTAACAGGGAGGCCGCCATCGCCAGGTGGTTGGCCATCCTGTTGCATCGTCGCCATAGAGAGATGAAAGCCCAATCATTCAGTACACAGGCCCAGGCACTAACGTGCTGGCTTGTAGCTATCCGAGAAGGCCCTCACGCCTGTAAAGCCGGGCACATAACCAGGCGACAATCACGCCGATTGTTAATGTGCTGCACACCGAAATGGCAACATGCAAGGGCACAACCGGTTCGTTTTTGAGAAGATCGACAAGCAACAAGTGCTGACTAAGGCTTGGGACAAACATCAGGTTGGTGGCGGTGCGCACATTCAGCAAGCTGACAATAAGGATAGGCATGGTCGGCGCCAACAGTACGATGCTTAACCAGGTCTGCGCTTCTTTAAAGCTTTTTGTAAAAGACGCAACCAGCGTCATGAGCGAGGCACCAAGCAAGACGAATGGTGCCATTACGAAGAATGCGGTCACGACAACGGAGGGCCCAAAGTTTGGTGTCATGCCCAGCCGTTCAAGCGGCAAAAAATTCAACGCAACGGAAAAGGCGCTGAGACTAAGAAAAAGAGATAGCAACATAAAAAGACAGGCTGCGGTAATCTTGCCGAGGATGAGCTGATCACGACTAACAGGAAGGCTTAGCAAAGGCTCGAGAGAGCCACGTTCGCGCTCGCCCGCTGTTGCATCAATTGCCAGTGACATGCCGCCCATTAACATCGCGAAAATGAAAAAGTACGAGAGCATTCCCAACAACATTGCGGAGCGTCCGCTGGGTGTGGACACATCGATAAGGTCAACGTTCAAGGGTCGCATGATGCTCGTGTTAACGCCTCGCGCAATCAGGCGCATTACGGCAACCTCCTGGCTGTAGGCGCCAAGGGCATCTGCCGCGCGACGGGCTTGTCGATAGGCCTGCTCGTCTGACTTGTCGGCGATAACCTCTATCCGGGCGGGCGTGCCGGCGGCGATTTGGTCGCCATAGTCATTGGAGATAACCAAGACCGCGTCAAGTTCACCTCGCTTGATTGCATCGATAGCCGCGGCACGACTTTCCGGTGGCGCCTGGATGACAATGTTTTCGCTTTCCAGGTAGCGCATGAGGTTGGGCGCGAACTCTGCTCCTATTACCGGCAGCTCAAGCGGTTTGGCTTCGTCGTCCAGCGCGCGGCTCACGGACAGGTTTATAACAACCGTAAACAGAATCGGGCCAAACAGCGGGCCCATGATCAGAGCCGACATCAATGCGCGTCGATCACGAAAGTGATCAAGCACCTCCTTGGCAAAAACGGTGCGAATGAGACGGAACATTATTCTTTCACCATGCTGATGGCTCGCACGAATGCGTCTTCAAGATCGTCGCAACCGGTTTTCTCGCGAATGCCATCTGCGGAATCGTGGATGGCGACCTGCCCGGCGGAAATAATGACAATGTCGTCACACAGCGCAGCAACCTCTTGCATGACGTGGCTGGAAAACAGCACGCACTTGCCCGCGGTCTTCAGCTGTCGAACAAGCTCACGCAATGATCGCGTTGCCATAACATCAAGCCCATTGGTCGGCTCGTCGAGAATAATGTTCTGAGGTTCATTGACTAGCGACCGGGCAAGCGCCACCTTGGTCCGTTGTCCCTGAGAGAAGCCCTTGGTGCGGCGGTCGACAAAATCGCCTATGCCCAATCGGCTAACAATGTCGTCAACGCGGTGATCGAGCGCCTCACCGCTAAGGCCGTACAGGCGTCCGTAGTACGCAATGTTCTCTCGTGCCGTCAAATGGGGATAAAGCCCGGCCCCGTGCGGTAACGCACCAATATGGCGACGCGCTTCGAGTTCGTTCTCGACGACGTCGATGCCATCAATCGTTGCGGTCCCGGAATCAGGTTTGAGAACGGTGTAAAGCGCCCTCAATGTTGTGGATTTGCCGGCCCCGTTCGGCCCGAGCAAGCCAGTAATTTTGCCATCAGGAGCGCTAAACGATACGCCGCGAATTGCCTGAACATCGCCAAATGATTTTGTCAGCCGGTCGACTACGATCATGGGCCTGGTCCTGCGAAGTTAAGAAAAAACGGCATGGCGTGGATGCGCTCGAGGCACTCGACATCGAGCTCTGCTACAGATCCGCTGCGCACAAAATCAGCAATGATATCGGGCGTGCAACCGCGGATGGCGAGGCCGTGTCCTTGTCGCTTGCCGATAAGGTGTAAAGAATTTGTTAATTGCTCCGCCGCTTGCTCAGCGTAATGTGCCGGGGTTACCGGATCAGCCTCACCGGACAACAGCAACACCGGCTTGTCGGATTGGAGCGCTTGCTTGAGGTCGTCGTCGATCAAGCCGGCCGGCCAGATTGCGCACATTGACTTGAGCAGATCAAGCTGGAACACGCCGATGTAAGTAGCGGCAATTTCATCTTCGTCGGAAATTACATCGTCATAAAAAGGAACATCCTCTGTGCACACCACACTATTGTGCATGCCGAGACTCATTGACTCCTGAACGTTGGCCGCCGTCATTTGAAATTGCGAGGCAAGAGGAATCAGGTTGCCGGTTGCGGCGGAGTGAATTAATAAAGGAAGCAGGGCGACACTGCTCGGGTGATAGCTGAGCAGTCGTACAGCCCCCGCCAGTTCGTTGTAGCCAAATGAAAGGGTCGTCGGTTCGGCGGTGAGCGGGTGCAGCAGATGCACATCGACCGGGTTTGTTTTTAATTCACCACGCAGAAAAAGAAACTCGTTACGTAAATCAGGAAACTGCTCTTTACAGGCCGGTTGCTCGTCGCAACTGTCAAAAGCCGCTTCGAGCGCCGCTTGAGCTGCGATTGCAATATCCGGCCCCAGCGCCAATTGTGGCGGAGCAACACCATCGAGAATGACCGTGCGAGTTTGTTGCGGATAGCGGCGCAAAAAGTGCTGGGCGACGCGTGTGCCGTAAGAAATTCCGTAAACGTTAAATTGCGCATAACCCAGCGCATCACCGAGTGCCGCAAGATCTCTTACAGCAACACTGGTTGTGAAAAAGCGCGGGTCATAGGGCAGCTCGTCGAGGCACTTTTGCACTTCCTTGAGAACCGTTTCTTTTTCCATGCGGCCCTCGACGACAGAGTCTGCGGGCGTTTCGCAGGCCAGCGGTGCGGACTGACCCGTGCCGCGCTGATCCATCAATACGATGTCGCGGTCGCGGCGAACGCCCTCGAAAGCGCTGGCGAACGCAGCATAAAAACTGATCGACGACTGACCGGGCCCGCCGGCAATAACCACTAGCGGGTCCGGCGCCGGATCAAGGCTAAGCGCGGGCACGATGGCCACGCTAAGGTCGATGGATTCTGAGTCTGGATTGGCGGGATCCAGGGGTCGAACGAGAACGCCGCAACGCGCCGCAAGACTTGGGCTGCCAGGCCCGGCACTGATCCGGCAGTCGCTGAGCTCAATTGAAACAGCCGCATTGGCGGTTGGCAGGCCCATGGTTGCCAACAGCAGCAGGCTGGAAATCACAGCTAAAAACAGGCCAGAAAAAGGAGCTCTTGTCATAGCGCCGTATATTTACAATTGCCCCTGTTTAAGTAAAGCGCTGTGGCACTTGGTGGCGTGCGCGATTAGAATGCGCGGTCTTGTGGCTGTACAAAAAACGAGCAATTGACGTGCAAGACAAATTCGATGTGATAGTGATCGGTGGTGGTCACGCGGGAACCGAGGCTGCCCTGGCGGCGGCGCGCTCGGGCGCGCGCACCTTGCTGATCACCCAGAACATCAGCACGTTAGGGCAAATGAGCTGCAACCCGGCGATCGGCGGTATCGGCAAAGGCCATCTGACGCGAGAGGTTGATGCGCTGGGCGGCGCTATGGCGCAAGCCATTGATCGAGCCGGTATTCAGTTTCGCACATTGAATGCAAGCAAGGGGCCAGCGGTCAGGGCAACGCGGGCGCAGGCCGATAGACAGCTATATCGACAGGCCATTCGCTTCATGATTGAAAACCAGCCGGGCCTCAGCGTATTTCAACAGTCAGTCGATGACTTGATTGTTGACGGTGAGCGTGTGGATGGTGTGGTAACCGGTCTCGGCCAGCGGTTTTACGCGGCGTCCGTTGTGTTGACGGTTGGCACTTTTCTTGGTGGCCGCATTCATATCGGCAAACAGCAGCACGAGGGCGGACGCGCTGGTGATGCGCCGTCCAATCGACTGGCAAGCCGCTTGCGCGAGTTGCCGTTTCGGGTCGCGCGCCTGAAAACCGGAACGCCGCCGAGGCTTGATGGCAAGACCCTGAACTTTGACGTCATGCAGGCACAGCCGGGCGATGAGCCCGCGCCCGTCTTTTCGTTTCTTGGCAGGCGCGGCGATCATCCCCGCCAGGTCATGTGCCACATTACAAAGACCACGGAAAAGACGCATGACATTATTCGCGGCTCGCTGCACGAGTCCGCCATGTACAGCGGCAATATCGAAGGCGTGGGGCCTCGTTATTGTCCGTCGGTAGAAGACAAGATCGTACGTTTTGCAGACAAGAGCTCACACCAGATTTTTGTCGAGCCGGAAGGCCTGCATACGCACGAAGTCTATCCCAATGGAATTTCAACGAGCTTACCCTACGAAACGCAGGTTGCGTTCGTGCGTTCGATACCGGGTTTCGAGCGAGCGCACATCACGCAGGCGGGTTATGCCATTGAGTACGATTATTTTGATCCGCGGGATTTGCGGCCGACGCTGGAAACGCGTTTTATCAATGGCCTGTTTTTTGCCGGCCAGATAAATGGAACCACGGGTTATGAGGAGGCGGCAGCCCAGGGCCTGCTCGCCGGAATTAATGCCTCGCGCCAGGCACAAGATCTAGACGGTTGGTATCCACAGCGACACGAAGCGTATCTTGGGGTGCTGGTTGATGACCTGATCAGCCGCGGAGTGAGTGAGCCATATCGTATGTTTACCAGCCGCGCTGAACATCGCTTGTTGTTGCGCGAAGACAACGCGGATTATCGTCTGACGCCAGCCGGTCGCGATCTTGGTTTGGTTGACGATCAGCGCTGGGCGGTTTACGAACGCAAGTACGAAGCGGTAGATGCAGAGCAGGCGAGGCTGTCATCACTGATGGTGCGCCAGGCCACGCTGACCGCAAAAGATTTCGCGACCATCGGGCAGGACATGACGCGAGAGAGTACGGCGAGTGATCTGCTGCGCCGACCCGAGCTTAGTTACCGCGATGTTGTGTCGCTGTCTGCAGTTGGTGCGGTCGTCCGCGATGAGAGCTGGGCGGCAGAAGAAATCGAGCAAGTAGAACTGCAGCTGGAAGTGCGCGCCAAATACCAGGGCTACATAGAGCGGCAGCAACGGGAAATAGAAAAACAATCGCGCCAGGAGTCATTGAGGCTACCTGAGAGCATTGACTACAGTGCAGTTAGCGGACTTTCTAACGAGGCCAGGCAGCGACTCGAAAGCGCACGGCCGCTAACCCTCGGTCAGGCGGGGCGACTTGAGGGCGTTACGCCAGCCACCATTTCGCTATTGCTGATTCACTTGAAGAAAGCGCGTCTCAAGCAGCTTGCTTGAGACGCCTCGGGCACTAAAACAAAAAAGCAGCGCGATCGCAGATCGCGCTGCCCTCTTTGTTACAACAAATTCAAGCTGTTTATTATTGAGTGGGCATCGGTAACGGAAGCGGTGCGCCGTTGACCGTTAGCAGCCCCTTGTCAAAGCGCGCCGCCATTCGATACACGTCGCCGTCGAGCTTTAACAGGCCCATCGTAATCAGTGGACCAATTTCCGGATTCACCGCCTGGGCGAAATCGACAAGCGTTGCCGGCACACTGATGTTGGTGCTGGCATCGGCCGCCATGAGCAAACCAATCCAGCTACCACCGGTGCTGGTTGGTGACGGCTTGATCGCGATGTTCATGTCCATCGCCACGTCACCTAGAGGTAGCTTGAGATTGAAATGTTTAATGCCAATTTCTGCGCCCGCTGATAGTAGTCGCAGAATGTCCGCTTCAGCGCCGGGATACAGCTCGGTCGGGTCCTGCCCTGGTTCCGCGGATTGCAGTGCGCGCATGCCACTAACGACTGTAGCGAGGTCTTCCGGGTTTAGCTTGGCGAGCTCAAGCTCAAGGTCATAAGAAATGTCCTGCATGCCGGGAACGTCCAGATCGGCAACGTTGCTGCGTAAGATGAAGCTGGCACCGTCATCGTGGAGCGCGGCGACAGAGTCGAAGTGCAGGCCCTGCAGGGATGTATCGCCACTGGCATCAGACGCCGTCATCGACTCCAGGTCGAAAGAGCCATGACCGACCTCCAGACCACCCGTTGTCTTTCTCTGTTCGCCCTTGAGGGTCATGGAACCAATCATCAGGTGAGCGCTTGTACTGTCAACACTCAAGGCGTGGATTTTGCCGTCAATGCTGACAACGGTCATGTCCGCATTAGATGTAAAAATAATGTCCGCGCCGTCCCACGAAATTTGTTCGCCGGCAGCAGACTGGTAGGCGCCTTTCTCGGCAACGTAATGAAATGTTGAATCACCGGTCAGGCCTATTTGCGTATGCAGGGTGCCGGGAACATCAATTATTGTGCCCATTCCACTATCGATCTGGGCCGTCGACGTCGCGCTGGCCAGCCCCGGGGTAAAGCCATCAATCGGAAAAAGCCCGTGATGTATGGTCGTCTTAATGAGTAGCGACGGTAGCTCCGGGTGCTCGGCGTTCATCACGGTGCGCAGTTTTCCGTCTTCAAAGACGATCCGGTACACACCTTCTGACGTGAACCAGCCCTTATCAAAGCTTTCCGTCGTGACGGTTGCCTTGCCGCTCTCGTTGGCGGCCAGGTTGATTCCTTTTTGGACGTTTCTTTCTGCGAGTTCACCGATCAGGCCGGGTGAAACCAGAACCAGGACAGCAAGCGTAACCAATAAAATTACTAGCCAACGTTTCACGATAAATCCTTTAATTTGGGCGGTTGTTGGGCGGAATCGTAGCACAATGGGGGTGTATAACTGTGTGGAAAGGCTAGAAATTTGGCGCAAGTGTCACTACCATAGCGCCCTCAATTTACTCCCGGCGCAATGCCGTCGGGCTCGATAGTTACCTGAACTCACGTGATTAAAGCTATGCGCAAGATTTCAATTGCCGCTTTGTTGGCATGTTTAACAGCATTTGTTTCCCCCGTCGCACTGGCGGATGGCAACCCGGAGCAGGGCAAGATCCTTGCCTACACCTGTATCGGCTGCCATGGCATTGAAGGCTATCGGAACGCCTATCCGTCCTATCGCGTGCCGCGCCTCGGCGGTCAGCATGTTGATTATCTGGTGGTTGCGTTGAATGAATATCGCTCGGGCGCGCGCAAGCACGGGACGATGCACGCTCAGGCGGCAAGTTTGTCGGATCAGGATGTTGCTGATATCGCGGCATACATGGCTGCTGCTTCCAGCCCGGATGCCGCCGCAACCGTCGTAGTGACGGCGGGCAAGGACAAGGCCGCTGCTTGCGGCGCCTGTCATGGCGCGAACGGCGTCAGCCCAACGACTATGGTGCCAATAGCGCCGATTCTCGCGGGTCAGCAAGCTGAGTACATCGAACAGGCTCTGAGCCAATATCAGAAGGGCGATCGCAACAGCCCCATTATGGCGGGAATGGCCGCACCGTTGACCGCTGAAGACATCAAGCTGTTGGCAGAATTTTTTGCTGCGCAAGAAGGCCTGAAAACACTGCATGAATAATAGCAGGCCCGCATTGCGGGCCTTGTTATTTGCTGGAGACTAAATGCCGTCGCAGGCAGCAAGAACCACCAATCTCGATTATGGCATCACGGCTATAGATGCGGATTATGTGCGGCCATTGCACGATGCCAGTCATCTGATTATTGAAGGCGGTCGCGCCGCATTCGTCGATACGGGCACCAGCTTCAGCGTGCCACTTTTGCTTGACGCGCTGGCGCGCAAGGACCTGGACGTTGGCGCCGTTGACTACGTTTTTGTAACTCACGTACACCTCGATCACGCCGGCGGTGCGGGACAGCTCATGCAGCGCTTGCCCAATGCAATGCTGGTTGTTCACCCTCGTGGCGTGCGCCACATGATTGATCCCGAAAAACTGATCCAGGGCTCGCAGGCCGTTTATGGCGAAGAGCGCTTTCGGCGTATCTACGGTGAAATTTTGCCGGTTGCAGAAGATCGCGCGCTGGTACCTGCTGACGAAGATATTATTGAGCTTGCCGGTCGCCCGCTGCAGTGCCTCTTTACCGAGGGTCACGCACGCCACCATTACGCGTTGTCCGATCCGGCGTCGAGCGGCGTATTCACGGGCGACAGTTTTGGTGTTTCCTATCGCGAGCTTGATACGGTGGCCGGTGAATTTATTTTTCCGACGACTACGCCGGTGCACTTTGACCCGCCCGAGGCGCACAAAGCAGTAGATCGCATTATGGCGCAAGACCCCGAGCGCCTTTATCTTACGCACTATAGCCAGGTCACCGATTTGCTGCGGCTGGCTACAGACATGCATCGCGGCATCGATGATTTTGTATCGATCGCAATCACCCACGCCAATGCGGATGACCGCTACAAAGCAATTAGTACGGAGCTCGAAAAATATCTTTCGACGCGCGCGCTTGAGCACGGTTTCGGTGGTGACATGGAGCGTCTCAAAGAAATACTGTCGATCGATGTTAATTTGAATACGCAAGGTCTCGAGGTCTGGCTTGATAGCCAGTAAGTCGCGACACAGCCGCTAACGAGCACAAGGAGCAACCATGGACAGCTTTAAGGCATATCGAATTGATCAAAGAGACGGGGCTATCGTCGCCGAGTTTCAGCAGATCACACTGGATGATTTGTCTGCAGGTGAGGTTGTCATAAAGGTCAGTCACTCAACTATTAATTACAAGGACGCCCTCGCTGCCACAGGTAGCGGGCGTATCTTGCGCAGCTACCCGCTCGTTGGCGGTATTGATCTCGCCGGCGAAGTCGTTAGCTCGGAGGACGAGCGTTTTACGGTCGGGATGCCAGTGCTCGTTAATGGCTGTGGTTTAAGCGAAGTTCGGGATGGCGGTTATGCGGAGTACGCGCGGGTGCCCGCTGACGCGGTCGTGCCTATCCCTGAAGGAATGGATGCCGCCCAGGCGATGTTGATTGGTACCGCCGGCTATACAGCGGCGCTGGCGATCCATCGGATGGAGCAAAACGGTCAGCTCCCCGAGCAAGGCCCGGTCGTTGTAACCGGTGCAAGCGGTGGCGTTGGCAGTTTGGCGATCGACATGCTTGATGCGCGTGGTTATGAAGTGGTCGCCGTGACCGGCAAGGCCGAACAAACGGATTATCTGAAATCGATTGGCGCACGGCAGGTTTTGTTGCGTGATGAGATTGACCTGGGCAAGCGCCCCATGGAAAAGGCCCTTTGGGCCGGCGCTATCGACAACCTGGGCGGCGACCTGCTGACCTGGCTGACGCGTACGATGCAATATGGCGGAAATATCGCCAGCATCGGCATGGCGGCAGGCATTGGCCTGGAAACCACCGTATTTCCCTTTATTTTGCGGGCAGTGTGCTTGCTGGGCATTAATTCGGTTGATACTCCCAGGAATCTGCGCCTCGCGGTGTGGAATCGTCTTGGATCTGACCTGAAACCCCGCCATTGGGATAAAATAGGGCAGAAGACAATCACCTTCGATGAACTGCCGGGCAGTTTTCAGGCCTACATCGACGGCAAGGCCTCCGGACGGCTGGTCGTCAAGATAAACTGATCCACACAGCTGACGCCCAAGCCAGGCGGCCGATTTGGGAAACCCCCTGCCGCTGGTTTAGAATCGCCTCCTGCCATAATTTTAATGGTGATTAAAATCAGGGAGTAGATCGCATGGTAAAATCGCAAAGTGCTGGCGCTCGATTGTGGCAGGCCGTTGAAGACGAAAGACCCCTGCAGGTCGCGGGCACCATCAATGCATTTACCGCGTTGCTTGCCGAACAGGCGGGCTTTAAGGCCATATATCTGTCCGGCGCCGGCGTCGCAAACGCGTCATTTGGTCTGCCCGACCTGGCCATGACTACACTCAACGACGTTTGCGAAGATATTCGCCGCATATCTTACGCCACCGACCTGCCGCTCTTGGTTGATGCAGATACCGGCTGGGGTAGTGCTTTCATGATTGGCCGCACGATCCGGGAAATGATTCGTGCCGGTGCCGCTGGTTGCCATATCGAAGACCAGGTGGCGGTAAAGCGTTGCGGTCATCGCCCGGGCAAAGCGCTGGTTGAGACCCGGGAAATGGTTGATCGCATCAAGGCGGCGGTGGACGGTCGTGTTGATGATCGTTTCGTCATCATGGCGCGCACCGATGCCCACGCCGTTGAGGGACAGCGGGCGGCACTGGACCGGGCCGCCAGTTATGTCGAGGCGGGCGCTGACATGATATTTGCCGAAGCGTTAACTACAGTTGAAGAGTACAAACAGTTTACAGCGGCCGTTGGCGTGCCGGTGCTTGCCAACCTCACGGAGTTTGGCAAGACGCCGCTGTTTACGACAGCGGAACTGAACGAGGCTGGTGTGCGCCTCGCGCTCTACCCGTTATCCGCTTTTCGTGCGATGGCGAAAGCCGCTGAAAGTGTATATCGAACAATTCGCGCCGACGGTACGCAGCAAGCCGTCGTCAGCGACATGCAAACAAGAATGGAGCTTTATGATGTGCTTGGTTACCACGAGTACGAGAAGAAGCTCGACGAGCTATTTGCCGAATCAGGATTAACCGGTAAAGAAGGCTCCGGCAAGTAAACAGGAATGGAGAATAAAAATGTCAGCAACTAAAAAAGTTGGCGGTTTGGCCGGCGTTTCAGCGGGCTCGACCAGTCTTTGTACAGTGGGCAAGGAAGGCGCCGGACTGACGTATTGTGGCTACGATATTTATGACCTCGCCGATAATGCCGGATTTGAAGAGGTTGCTTATTTGTTGATGCACGGCAAATTGCCAACGCAAAAAGAGCTGAGTGCGTATGTTGCAAAAATAAAATCTCTGCGCGCATTGCCGGATCAACTGAAGAGTGTTTTGGAAATGACACCGGCGAACAGTCACCCGATGGACGTGCTGCGTACCGCCGTATCTGTACTGGGCAATCTTGAACCCGAAGGCAACTTTTCGAATCAGGTAGCAACTGCCGATAGGTTGCTGGCTGTCCTTCCTTCAATGCTGCTTTATTGGCATCGCTTTCATACGGATGGCGTGCGCATTGATGTAGAAACAGATGATGACAGCATTGCCGGTCACTTCCTGCATATGCTCCATGATAAAAAGCCGAGCGAACTGCACCGCAAGTGCCTCGACACCACGCTGATTTTGTACGCAGAGCATGAATTTAATGCCTCGACCTTCACGGCGCGAGTCATAACCGGCACATTGTCCGATATGCACTCGGCAATCACAGGTGCTATCGGTGCTCTGCGTGGGCCATTGCATGGTGGCGCGAACGAGGCGGCCATGGAGTTGATTCAGCGCTTCAAGACGCCGGAAGAAGCAACGGCCGGCGTACTCGGCATGTTAGAGCGCAAAGAAAAAATCATGGGATTTGGCCACCGCGTTTATACTGTTTCTGATCCGCGCAACTCGGTCAACAAGCGCATGTCGAAAACGCTGGCGAAAGAAGCTGGCGACATGACGCTGTACGACGTGTCCGAGGCTGTTGAAAAAGTCATGTGGGACGAGAAAAAATTATTCGCGAATGCGGACTTTTTCGCGGCCAGCGTTTACCACTTCATGGGCATTCCGACATATCTGTTCACACCGATTTTTGTGTGTTCGAGGATCACTGGTTGGACCGCCCACGTGATGGAGCAGCGCGCCAACAACAAACTGATTCGACCTGCCGCCGACTACATTGGTCCATCACTGCAAAAATTTGTACCGATCGCCAAGCGCAGCTAACGTCGCGCAACGCCGTTCGTTCTAAACATGGCGCTGGCTGTCGCTAATTTCTGCGACTCTGGCGCCATCATCACTTTATTGAAGAGCTCTTGGAGAGAACATGTCCGGTCTTGATATTCGTTCGGCGAAGCGCGCCGAAGTTGATCAGGTGTTGGCTGATATTGCCGACTACGTAATTGATTATAAAATTGATAGCGATGTCGCTTATGAAACGGCGCACTACTGTTTGCTGGACACATTGGCATGTGGCTTCCAGGCTCTGGACTATCCGGCCTGTACCAAGCTGCTGGGCCCGGTAGTTCCGGGAGCAACCCTGCCGGGCGGCGCTCGCGTGCCGGGCACATCATTCGAGCTCGACCCCGTGGCTGCTGCATTTAATATTGGCGCCCTCATTCGTTGGCTTGATTTCAATGACACCTGGCTGGCCGCGGAGTGGGGTCATCCGTCCGACAACCTTGGTGGCATCCTTGCTACGGCGGATTATTTAAGTCGAAAAAATCGCGCCGAGGGCAAGCCGCCACTGCTTATGCAGGACGTGCTGACGGCGATGATCAAGGCACACGAAATTCAGGGTGTCCTCGCGCTGGAAAACAGTTTCAATCGAGTTGGCCTGGATCACGTTTTACTTGTTCGGGTTGCCTCCACGGCAGTGGTTACGCACATGCTCGGCGGCAATCGTGAGCAAGTGATCAACGCCGTATCGAATGCATGGATCGACGGCGGAGCGCTCCGCACTTACAGGCATGCGCCGAATACTGGTTCACGCAAGAGCTGGGCCGCTGGTGATGCAACCAGTCGCGCCGTTCGCCTGGCGTTGATAGCGATGACTGGAGAGATGGGTTATTCGTCGGCATTGAGCGCCAAGACCTGGGGCTACTACGACGTTCTTTTCAAGGGCAAGCCGTTTGCGTTCACCCAGGGCTATGGCAGCTACGTCATGGAAAATATTCTCTTCAAGATTTCCTTCCCGGCAGAGTTCCATGCACAAACCGCTGTCGAGGCCGGCATGACGTTACATGCGGCCGTGCAAGGTCGTCTTGATGACATTGCCAAGGTTGTAATCGAAACGCAGGAGCCTGGTGTCCGCATCATCGACAAAACCGGACCGCTGGATAACCCGGCAGATCGCGATCATTGCATTCAGTATATGACCGCTATCCCGATGATTTTTGGTCGCCTGACCGCTGCCGACTATGAAGACGATGTTGCCGCTGATCCGCGAGTCGATGCGTTGCGTGACAAAATGGTCGTGCAGGAAAACGAGGCGTTTACCACCGGCTACTATGATCCGGCTCGCCGCTATATTGGCAACGCGGTACAGGTGTTTTTCAAAGATGGCAGCAGCAGCGATCGCGTTGAGGTTGAGTTCCCAATTGGACATCGGCAGCGGCGTGCGGAAGGCATCCCGGTCCTCATCAATAAATTTGAAAGCAGCATTGGCCAGAAAGTTAAGGCCGCTCAGTGGGACGAGCTCAAGTCGTTGTCCGCCAAGCGCGACGAACTGGGCGTGACGGCGGTGGATGATTTCATGGCACTGCTGGTGTCTTGATCGGCAAGCGCTAAATCAGGGAAGAACAATGAAAAAATGGCAACGTTATTTTCTGGCAATAATCCTGTTAGTCGGGGCAACAGCAGCCACAGCTGAAGTGACCCAGAGAACGGCCAACAATGGCCAGCTCATAATGGAGGATGTGCCCGCGATACCTGAGGCCATTGTCACGGACCTGAATCGTTACCTGAGCGTGCGCTCCGCCTATTTTCTGGCGTGGCAGCCCAACAGCGATGGAATTTACGTCAGCACCCGTTTTGCCGATGTGTCGCAAATACACCGGGTTGACAAGCCGGGTGGCGCGCGCCATCAGCTCACTTTCAATAACGAGCCCGCCGGCGGTGTGCAGCGGCAACCGCACGGCTCCGCGCTGTTGTTTTCCCGTGATGCGGGCGGCAGCGAGTTCGCTCAATTGTTCTTACTGGATCCGGCGGGTGGCGCGGCTCAGATGCTGACGGATGGCGAATCCCGCAATGGCAGCGCCATCTGGGATCGTGCCGGCAACCGCATTGCCTATGGCAGCACTCGTCGTAACGGTGCATCCAACGATATCTGGTTGATGGACGTCAGCCAGCCCGAAGAGGCTCGGCTGGTATTTGCTGCACCCGATGGTACTGGTTGGTATCCGACCGACTTTACGGTGGCAGGGGCCGGCATACTGGTCGCTAATTACGTGAGCATTACGGACTCTCGCATTTATTTGCTCGACCTTGATTCCGGCGCTGTACGCTTGTTGGTGGGTGGCGAGAATGACCCGAGCAGCAACGTGCCGCAGGGGCTGGACCATGCTGGCGCTGGCTTTTGGTTGGTTACCAACAGCGGCAGCGAGTTTTCACAGCTAGCCTGGCAATCGCTCGAAGTTGGCGCGCAGCCCGAAATCATCACTGCAGACATCAAAGGGGACGTCGGCGGCCTGACTATGAGTGAAGATCGTCAGCGGGGTGCTTTTACTGTTAGCGACAATGGTATGACCCGCCTCTATCTCATAGACCTAAACTCGCGGCAGTATCGTTTGATTAAAACCCCGGTCGGCCTTATCGGTGGGCTTGCATTCAGCCCTGACGGCAGCCAGCTCGCGATGACATTGAACACTTCCGAAACGCCAAGCGACAGCTTCGTGCTCGCGCTCGGCCAAGAACCGCTTGAGCATGGCGCGCTGCAGCGCTGGACCTACAGCGAAGTCGGCGGCCTGAATACCGAGACTTTTGTTTCACCGCAGCTGATTGAGTTTCCGACCTTCGACAAAGTTGATGGCGAACAACGGAAAATCCCCGCCTGGTATTACAAACCACCGGGCGATGGTCCGTTCCCTGTCGTGATATCGATTCACGGCGGCCCGGAAGGTCAATCGCGACCGGCGTTTAGCAGCACCTACCAGATGTGGTTGCAAAAACTCGGTGTCGCCATACTGGTGCCTAACGTACGTGGCTCGTCTGGTTACGGAAAAACCTATCTTGGTCTTGATAACGGCTTTAAGCGCGAAGACTCGGTTAAAGATATTGGCCGTCTGCTCGACTGGATTGCCGAGCAGCCCGAACTCGACAAGTCTCGTGTCGCCGTCTTTGGTGGCAGCTACGGCGGCTACATGGTGCTAGCCAGCGCCGTGCACTTCAGCGACCGCTTGCGCGCCGCGGTCGATGTGGTTGGCATCAGCAATTTCGTAACGTTCCTTGAAAACACCCAGGATTACCGCCGCGATTTACGCCGCGTTGAATACGGTGATGAGCGTGATCCGGAGATGCGTGCGTTTTTGCAAAAAATTAGCCCGCTCAACAATGTCGAGAAAATAACCATCCCGATGCTTGTTGTGCAGGGGCAAAACGATCCTCGTGTACCCGTAACCGAAGCGGAACAAATGGTCAGCGCTTTGCGGGCGCAACAACGAGTGGTTTGGTATATGAATGCCCTCAACGAAGGGCACGGCTATCGCAGAAAAGAAAATCGCGATATTTACCAGCAGGCCATCGCGCTGTTTTTGCGCGAACACCTGGTCGGCGATTAGCGCGTAAGGCGGTATACTGCCGGGCTCTGTGGATTCGGCACCGCCTGATTAGGCTCGGACATGCAAAGCGCAAAAATCATCGAATTGATCGACAGTGGGGCTCGGGAGCTGGGCCAGCGGCTGGCCGATTCCGAGCTCGACCGGCTGGCGCGCCTGTTGCTTGAGCTCAAACGCTGGAGCGCCCGGATGAACCTGACCGCCATCAACGACCTTGAGTCGATGGTGGCCGGCCATGTCCTGGACAGCCTCGCGGTTCGGCCGTTTTTGCGGGGCGAGCGCATTCTTGACGTAGGTACGGGTGCGGGCTTTCCCGGCCTGCCGCTGGCAATTACAGAGCCACAACGCGAGTTCTATTTACTGGATAGCACCGCCAGGAAGCTTGGATTCATTCGCCATATCGCCGGAGAGCTTGGCCTTTCCAATGTGCAGACGGTAAAAGCGCGGGCGGAGGACTATGCACCTGCGAGCGGCTTTGCTACCGTGATCGCCCGAGCCGTAGCTACAATACCCCAGTTGCTGGAGTGGGCTGGCCAGCATGTTGCCGAAGGGGGCGTGATGCTGGCGCTCAAAGGGCGCCTCCCCGAAGACGAGCTCAAGGAGCTGCCGGAAGACTGGGGCTTCGAAATAACAAAATTGATCGTGCCAGGGCTGGATCAACATGAGCGTCATGTTGTCACGCTGGCGCGGCGGACTTTTTGATGACACGAATTATCGCCATAGCAAATCAGAAGGGCGGGGTTGGCAAGACGACCACCTGCGTCAACCTTGCGGCGTCGCTGGCGGCAACGCACCGGCGCGTGCTGCTTGTTGATCTGGATCCGCAGGGCAATGCGACCATGGGCTGCGGCATCGACAAGATGTCGCTGGAAGCCTCGAGCTGTGAGGTGTTGCTGGGTGAGGAAAGCGCTGCGGACGTGATTATTTCGGCGCCGGTCGGTAATTTTGCGGTCCTGCCGGGTAACGAAGATCTGACCCTGGCTGAGGTGCGGTTGTTGCAGGAAATCGGCCGCGAAATGCGTTTGCGTCAGGCGCTGGAGCCAGTTCAGGGGCTGTATGACTTCATCCTCATCGACTGCCCGCCGTCGATTAACATGTTGACCGTCAATGCGTTGACCGCTGCAGACGGGGTGCTGATCCCGATGCAGTGCGAGTATTACGCGCTTGAGGGCCTGTCATCGCTACTCAATACGGTTGATCAGGTCCGCAACACCGTTAATCCAAAGCTGGAAGTCTTTGGCCTGTTGCGGACAATGTATGATCCGCGTGTGAATCTTTCGAACGAGGTTTCACAGCAACTGGTTGATCACTTCGCAGATAAGGTGTTTCGAACCATTATTCCGCGCAACGTGACGCTAGCAGAGGCACCGAGCTTCGGTTTGCCGGTGCTGTTTCATGATCGGGGCTCGCGGGGGGCGGTGTCTTACCTGGCGCTGGCGGGCGAAATCCTGCGGCGTGAAGACGAGCGCAATGGCAAATTGAAGGCGGTTGGCACAAGCGCCGGCTGAATAATTCGCGGTCTCATTGAAGACCAGGACTGACAAAGTTAATGACAGCTAAAAAGAAAAGACTAGGACGGGGTTTGGACGCGTTGCTGGGCAAGTCGGCAACCGCCGTCGTTACCGACGCGACGACTGCCGCCGATCAGGCCGCGCCCAGCGCCGCTTCTGGCAAGTCCGGCGATCAATTGCGCAACCTGCCGGTAGAGCAGCTGCAGCGTGGCCAGTACCAGCCGCGACTGGACATGCGCGCTGAGTCGCTGGAAGAGCTTGCCGCCTCGATCAGGGCGCAAGGCGTGGTTCAGCCTATCGTTGTTCGGCCGTTGTCTCACAAAGGTAGCGAAGGCCAGATTTACGAGATCATTGCTGGCGAACGCCGTTGGCGTGCGGCTCAAATTGCTGAGCTGGACGTGATTCCTGCGATTATTCGCAACGTCCCGGATGAAGCGGCCATTGCGATGGCGCTGATCGAAAACATCCAGCGTGAAAACCTGAACCCGGTGGAAGAGGCGCGTGCTCTGGAGCGTCTGATTCGCGAATTCGACGTGACTCACCAGGAAGCCGCGACGGCCGTCGGCCGTTCCCGTGCGGCGGTGAGCAACTTGCTGCGCCTGCTGGAGTTATCCGACAAGGTCAAGGCGATGCTCGAAACGCGTCAGCTTGAAATGGGGCATGCTCGTGCGCTGTTGGCCATAAGTAACCCCCGCGAACAGCTCGATGCGGCGCGGCAGGTGGTTGCCAAGCAGATGTCGGTTCGAGATACGGAGCGACTGGTGCGCCGCCTGCAGGCGGGCGAAGCCGGAAGCAAAAAGCCCGCTACAGCCCAACCCAGCGCTGATGTCCGTCGCCTTGAGCAGCAGCTCACCGATAAGCTGGGGGCCAGGGTGCGCATAGAGCATTCCGCGAAAGGCCCGGGCAAGCTGGTTATCAGCTATAACAGCAACGAAGAGCTGGACGGCATTCTGAAGCACATCAAGTAGTCTAGAATCAGCGCCGCTGAGCCCTCACAACATAATCAGCAAATTTCCCGCAAAAACCGTCACTAACAGGCGGTTTTTGTATTGCTATGCCTAGTTACCCCCACTATAATGCGCGGGCTAAGTACAGGCTCACTTTGAACGAGAGTTTTTTCTAACGCCACAAACCGCCGGTTCACCGATGGACGTGGCGTTTTTGTTGCCGGAGATACGCCAGAAATGCAGGAAGGAGCAGAGCCCGCAGCTGCTACCAGGTCCGGCAATCTGGTAGGAAAGGTCCTGGCGGCGCAGCTCGCTGTAACGGTGGTCCTGATGGCGGTGCTGTGGATTCTATCTGGATCCGTGGCCGGTTACTCAGCCCTGTTGGGCGGCTTAACCTGCGTCATACCCAACGCCTTTCTCGGTTTGCGACTGTTGTTGCCGCGTCGGGAGGATGGTGCTGGAGCGCTGCTACGTGCGGCCTACCTTGGGGAGCTTGGCAAGCTGGCGCTGACAGTCATAATGTTCAGTGTAATTTTTACGGCGCTGCAACCGATCTCGGCTGCGGCACTGTTTGCGGGCTTCATCGCCGCACAACTGGTAACTTTTGCCGGCTTCCTGATGAGGGATGACGGGCATCAAACGAAAGTGGATACGAGTAAAGAATAATGTCGAGCACAGAAGCAGCAGCCGGCGAAGCGCACGGAAGCGGTGCCTACATCCATCATCACTTACAGAACCTCCAGGTATGTAAGGGTGAGCACGGTGAGTGGGTCTGGAATCATTGCACCGGAAATTTTTGGGCAGTCAACGTTGATTCCATGTTCTTCTCCATACTCCTGGGTGTTTTGTTTGTCGCTATGTTCTGGAGTGTCGCGAGAAAGACCTCTGCGGGCGCGCCCGGTAAATTCCAGGCCTTCGTAGAAATCGTTGTCGACTTCGTTGACTCAAGCGTTCGTGACACATTTCATGGCAAGAGCCGCTTGATAGCACCGCTTGCCCTGACGATTTTCGTCTGGGTATTTCTGATGAATCTGATGGATCTTATTCCAGTGGACTGGTTGCCGCTCGCCGCGGGCGCTGCTGGCATTCCCTATCTCAAAATCGTGCCAACCACAGACGTGAACGTTACCTTCGGTATGTCGATTGCGGTGTTTGTCCTGATCATTTTCTACACGATCAAGAATAAGGGCGTTGGTGGATTCGTTCGTGAACTGACAATGCATCCGATTGCGCCGCCGACCAAGGGTCTGGGTCTGATCGCCGCACCGCTGATCATTGCGTTCAACTTTATTCTGGAATCTGTGTCATTGCTGGCCAAGCCGTTATCACTGTCGTTACGACTGTTTGGCAACATGTTTGCCGGCGAGCTTATTTTCATTTTGATCGCCCTGATAGGCTGGGGCCAACTGCCGCTGCATTTTGGCTGGGCAGTGTTTCACATACTTATTGTTACGCTGCAGGCCTTTATATTCATGATGTTAACCATAGTTTATCTAAGCCTGGCATCTGAAGAACATTAAACACTTTAATTATTTTGACTTGATCCTTTTCAGGAGAAACTGATGGAAACTGTTATTGGCCTTACCGCGATTGCTGTCGCAATTCTGATCGGCTTTGGCGCTCTGGGCGTTGGTATCGGCATGGGCTTGCTCGGCGGCCGCTTTCTTGAAGGCGCTGCTCGTCAGCCAGAACTCGCACCGATGTTGCAGACGAAGATGTTCCTGGTTGTCGCATTGCTTGACGCTGTTGCGATGATCGGTGTTGGTATCGCTCTGTTTTTCGCTTTTGCAAACCCGTTCATCGGTCAGTTGCAGGCAGCGACTGGCGGCTAACAAATAATCCGTCGCTACGGCGACTGGTTTTTTGAAAGAGCAAATAGGAGTCTTTAGTGGACATTAATATTGGTACTCTCGCTGGCCAGACGATCGCAATGATCGTGTTTGTCTGGTTCTGCATGAAGTACATTTGGCCACCGCTAATGCAGGCTATCGAGGAGCGTCAGACGCAGATTGCTGACGGACTCGCAGCAGCAGAGCGTGGCCAGCAGAGTCTGGATAAGGCGCAAGTTGAGGCCGGCCAGATTGTTGATGAAGCGCGCAGACAGGCATCCGGAATCCTTGACCAGGCGCATGCCCGAGCCAACGAAATCGTTGCCGATGGTAAAGCGGACGGAGTCAAGGAGCGGGAGCGTCAGTTGACAGCCGCACGTGCCGAGGTTGAGCAAGAAGTTAACCGCGCACGTGAAGAGCTGCGTGGCCAGGTTTCTGCGATCGCTCTTGCTGGTGCGGAGAAAATTCTGACGCGGGAAATCAACGCGCAGACGCACGAAGACATTCTGGGCAAACTTGCTGCGGAGCTATAGGTAGACGATGGCTGACAACAACACCATAGCCAGGCCATATGCAGAAGCTTTGTTTGAGCTTGTTGCAGCATCTGGCGACCTTGGTGTCTGGTCGGACGCGCTTGCTCTGGCTGGACCCATCATGGAGGACGGACAAGTTGCCCGTTTCCTGAGCATTCCAACGTTGACTGACGAGCAGCGACTCGAGTTTTTGACCGGGTTATTTGCGACGGCTGGTGGCAAGGACTGCGTTTTGGCTGGTGGCGACAAGCGGGGAGTGAACTTCCTACGCCTGCTCGAAGAATACAACCGCATCAGCGTGCTGCCGGAAATATCCGAGCACTTCGACGAGCTCAAAGCAGATGTAGAAAACACGGTAGACGTTACGGTCACCTCCGCGGTGACTCTAAACGATACCCAGAAGCAGGCGATTACCGCGGCGTTGAAAAAACGTCTCGGACGCGAAGTACGCCTGCAGGCCCAATTAGATGAGAGCCTCATTGGCGGCGCCATTATCAGCGCTGGTGATGTGGTAATTGATGGATCGTTGCGTGCACGGCTTAACGGCCTGGCCAGCGCACTGATCTCCTAGAGAGGAAAACAAAATGGCACTGAAGGCTTCTGAAATCAGTCAACTGATTAAAGAGCGTATCCAGAATTTCGAGTCCAGCGCTGAAGCGCGAAACGTCGGCACCGTCATCGGTGTTACTGACGGTATCGTACGCATTCACGGGCTGGCCGATGCGCGTTACGGCGAAATGCTGGAGTTCCCGGGCAACACTTTTGGTATGGCGCTGAACCTCGAGCAAGACTCGGTGGGCGCTGTTGTACTGGGTGACTACAAGCACATTTCTGAAGGCGATACAGTGAAGACCACTGGTCGTATTCTTGAAGTGCCGATTGGTGAGGCTTTGTTGGGTCGCGTAGTTGACGCATTGGGCACGCCGATTGACGGCAAGGGCCCGATCAACGCAACCGAAACCGCACCCATTGAAAAGGTTGCGCCGG
Source organism: Woeseiaceae bacterium (assembly GCA_024640365.1). Classification (GTDB taxonomy): domain Bacteria; phylum Pseudomonadota; class Gammaproteobacteria; order Steroidobacterales; family Woeseiaceae; genus JAHEFE01. The sequence continues at coordinate 103,749 of JAHEFE010000007.1, forward strand.
GCGTTATTCAGCGTCAGTCAGTTGACCAACCAGTGCAGACCGGCCTTAAGGCTATTGATGCGATGGTGCCAATTGGCCGTGGCCAGCGCGAGCTGATCATTGGTGACCGCCAGACCGGTAAGACGGCTGTCGCGATCGACACGATCATTAACCAGATTGGTACGGGCATCAAGTGCATCTATGTCGCTATCGGTCAGAAGGCATCGTCTGTTGCTGCCGTAGTTCGCAAGCTGGAAGAAACAGGCGCGATGGAGCACACGATTGTTGTGTCAGCCGCAGCGGCTGATTCCCCGGCGATGCAGTACATTGCACCTTACTCCGGCACATCGATGGGTGAGTACTTCCTCGACAAGGGCGAAGATGCGCTGATTATTTTTGATGACCTGACCAAGCAGGCCTGGGCATATCGCCAGGTTTCTTTGTTGCTGCGTCGTCCGCCAGGTCGTGAAGCGTATCCTGGTGACGTCTTCTACCTGCATTCACGTCTGCTTGAGCGCGCATCACGCGTTAACTCGGTTCACGTTGAAGAAGTTTCTGGTGGCAAAGTGAAGGGCAAGACCGGTTCATTGACCGCACTGCCAATCATCGAGACCCAGGCAGGTGACGTATCAGCGTTCGTACCAACCAACGTAATTTCAATTACTGACGGCCAGATCTTCCTTGAGACCGACCTGTTTAACGCAGGCATTCGTCCGGCTATTAACGCCGGTCTGTCGGTATCTCGCGTAGGTGGTGCTGCTCAGACAAAGATCATCAAGAAGCTTGGCGGCGGTGTGCGTCTTGCGCTGGCTCAATATCGTGAGCTGGCAGCGTTTGCACAGTTTGCTTCTGACCTCGATGAAACCACTCGTAAGCAGCTCGAGCGCGGACAGCGTGTTACAGAACTGATGAAGCAGAAGCAGTACTCACCGCTTTCAGTTGCTGAAATGGCTTTGTCGTTGTACGCCGTTAACGAGGGTTACCTGGACAAGGTTCCGGTCGACAAGGTTGGTGATTATGAGGCAGCGCTACACGATTTTGCGCGCGCCAACAGCGCCGACCTGATCGATACGATCAATTCAACCGGTAATTACAGCGACGAAATTCAGGCCGGCCTCAAAGCCGCTTGTAAAGGGTTTGCTGAGAAAGGCGCGTACTAGGGTCGAGCGCGGCTAGCCGCAACTCGATTTAAGTTGGCACTAACAGTTTAGGAACAGGTACTTCAAACGTGGCTGGTGAAAAAGAGATACGCAGCAAGATCCGAAGCGTGAAAAACATGCAGAAGATCACCAAGGCGATGGAGATGGTTGCCGCGAGCAAGATCCGCAAGGCACAGCTCCAGATGGAGGCGTCGCGGCCCTATGCTGAGCGCATTCGTCATGTTGTCGGTCATTTGTCCAAAGCCAATCCTGACTATTCTCATCCGTTTCTGGTTGAGCGTGAAGTGAAGCGTGTAGGTTTCATAATCATTTCTACCGATCGCGGTCTTTGCGGTGGCTTGAACGTCAACATGTTCAAAACCGTTATTGGCGAGCTCAAGAAGTGGCGTGAGCAGGGCGTTGAAGCAGATCTGGTACTTGTTGGCGCCAAGGCCGTGCAGTTCTTCAAGCGTCTTGGCGGCAGCGTGCTTGGTACGGCCAGTCATCTCGGCGACAAGCCACAGGTCAATGACCTGATTGGTTCGATCAAGATCATGCTGGATAAATATGAAGACGGCGGTATCGACCGCCTGTTCCTGGTGCACAACGATTTCGTCAGCACCATGAGCCAGGTACCGCAGGTAGTGTCGTTGTTACCGGTCAGCTCGATTGATGTGTCGGGTGACGAACTGCAGAAGCATTGGGATTATATCTACGAGCCTGATGCCGCTGAGTTACTCGATCATGTCTTGATGCGCTACGTGGAATCGCAGGTTTATCGCGGCGCGGTTGAAAACTTCGCCTGCGAAATGGCAGCGAAAATGGTGGCTATGAAATCCGCTACCGATAATGCTGGCGAAATTATTGATAAGTTGCAGTTGGTGTACAACAAAGCACGCCAGGCTGCGATTACCCAGGAAATTTCAGAGATTGTTGGCGGCGCTGCTGCCGTGTCCGGTTAGGACGAAACAGACTATTTTTAACGAAGGGCTTTGTCGCCTGAGTGGGTTAGAGGACCTAGAACATGAGCACAGGAACAACCGTGCAGATTATTGGCGCTGTCGTGGACGTAAAATTCCCCAGTGACCACATCCCCAAGATTTATGATGCACTGACTATCGATGGCGCGGATATTACGCTCGAAGTTCAGCAGCAACTGGGCGACGGCGTTGTGCGTACTATTGCGATGGGCTCAAGTGAGGGCCTGCAGCGTGGTATGTCGGTATCCAATACCGGAAGCGCAATTATGGTGCCGGTTGGCAAAAAGACGCTCGGTCGCATCATGGACGTGCTCGGCAAGCCGATCGACAACAAAGGCGATATTGGCGCCGAAACATCGATGCCAATTCATCGTGCCGCTCCGAGTTACGAAGATCAGGCTGCTGCCACCGAAATTCTCGAGACCGGTATTAAAGTTATCGACTTGATCATGCCTATCGCTAAAGGCGGTAAGGTGGGTCTGTTCGGCGGCGCCGGTGTGGGTAAGACGGTAACGCTGATGGAGCTGATTCGTAACATTGCTCACGAGCATTCTGGCTACTCAGTATTTGCTGGCGTAGGTGAGCGTACTCGTGAAGGTAACGACTTCTATCACGAAATGACTGACTCAGGCGTTATCGACAAGGTATCCCTGGTATACGGTCAGATGAACGAGCCTCCCGGCAACCGTTTGCGCGTTGCGCTGACCGGCTTGACCATGGCCGAATCTTTCCGTGACGAAGGTCGTGACGTTTTGATGTTTATCGATAACATTTACCGTTACACACTCGCCGGAACCGAAGTATCCGCGCTGCTCGGCCGTATGCCGTCAGCAGTGGGCTACCAGCCGACACTCGCTGAGGAAATGGGTGTTCTGCAGGAGCGTATCGCTTCAACGAAGACCGGTTCCATCACGTCATTCCAGGCCGTATACGTACCTGCCGATGACTTGACCGATCCGTCACCGGCAACCACCTTTGCTCACCTTGACGCAACCCTCGTATTGTCGCGCCAGATTGCAGAGCTTGGAATTTACCCGGCGGTTGACCCGCTTGACTCCACCAGTCGTATTCTTGATCCGCTCGTTATTGGTCAGGAACATTATGATTGTGCACGTGGTGTGCAGGCCGTATTGCAGCGCTATAAGGAACTGCAGGACATCATCGCGATTCTTGGTATGGACGAGTTGTCTGAAGACGACAAACAGTCTGTTACCCGGGCGCGTAAGATCCAGCGCTTCCTGTCGCAGCCGTTCTTCGTGGCAGAAACTTTCACAGGTTCGCCAGGCAAGTACGTGCAGCTGGCAGAAACCATTCGTGGCTTCAACGGCATTGTGAACGGTGATTACGATCACCTGCCGGAGCAGGCTTTCTACATGGTTGGTTCTATCGACGAAGCGGTCGAGAAAGCCAAGGGCATGAAATAGGCGCGATTGCTGATTTAGTATCGGACGACAAACATGGCAACGATCCAGGTCGACATAGTCTCCGCTGAAGGAGCAATTTATTCCGGCACCGCCAACATGGTGTTTGCGCCGGCCTCTATGGGCGAAGTCGGTATTGCGCCGCGTCACGCGCCGATGCTGACCACCCTGAAGCCCGGCGAAGTGCGTGTCGAGGATACAGACGGCAAGGAACACTTCTTCTATGTCACCGGCGGCATGCTGGAAATTCAGCCGACGCTGGTAACAGTGCTTGCCGATACGGCATTGCGTGGCGAACAGCTTGACGAAGCGGCAGCACTATCTGCCAGAAATGCAGCGCAGGAAGCGTTGCAGGGTGCTTCGGAAGAAACCGACCTCGTACAAGCACAGGCCGAATTGGTAGAAGCGGAAGCTCGTTACCGCGCAGCGCAGAAACTCAAAGGCAAGCGTGGCTAGTTAGCAAGCAACGGAAATAATTGAGGGCCGCTTTTAGCGGCCCTTTTTTTTCACAAGTTCGCAACTCTATGGGGGTCGGAAAGATTGTCATCAATAGAATGCCGAGGTCCGACCCCACCACCCGTTACTTATGCTCCGACGCCAGCCGTTGCGCCAGTTCCGCAACGCGCTTGCCCAATTTTGTGCCTTTGCCCAGAAAAAGAGAATCCACCGTAGCCACTTTCGACGTGTCTTCAAAGGGAGCTTCTCCTGTCACGGCGGAGGCGCCGAAAGCCTCTTGCCACTCGGGTCCTCCCACCACAATCATGTTGTAGACCAGCATAGCTCGGAGGATGGACAACTGAACGGTCTCTTCCCCTGCCGAGATGCCTCCGGCTGTCACAAACGCAGCCCCAAGCTTGTCTCGCATCTGTCCGTCAAGCGGCAGCGAATTCAGGAAGCCGATCACCGGGGCAGAGACATTTGCGGCATGAACAGGGCTCCCAACAATCAGAGCATCCGCCCAAAGGATGTCGGCATGCGATACCTTGTCTACGGAAAGAACCCGCACCTCGCTGCCTCGGACGCTCCGCGCTCCCTCTCCTACGGCATCAGCCATCAGCGCCGTATGACCGGTGGCGCTGTAGTAGGCCACCAGGACGTGCTGGGCCGAGGCGGCATTCGGTATCAGCAGCAAAATAGCTGA
>JAHEFE010000058.1:0-3501 GCA_024640365.1 Woeseiaceae bacterium
GTCTACAGCCCAACTCATAGTCAGGCATCATATGCTGACGCAATTTATCGTCATCGATGTATTTTTCGAGATTCTTTCTTAGATTACGCGCGTAAAGACTCTTCATGAATTTGCTGATTGCCGACGTAAATGGATAGCGGCGAAACGCAATAAACCTCACCTCATGATAGCTGAATATTATTAGACGTTTGAGATGACGTACCCCCGGCAGGTTGGTAATAAAACGCTCCACTGAACTGTAATTCCTGTCCGAGCGCGGAATGATCCACTGCGCCTTTCCCATAAACACTGTTAGCTTATCTACCTGACTGGCAATGGCTGGAACAACTTGAGCCGCTGAACAACCCGAGCCGATAACACCAACACGTTTTCCGTCGTAGGGCACATCGTGATCCCACCGTGCTGTATGGAACTTCGCCCCTCGAAATGAATCCGCCCCTTCAATGTAAGGAACATGAGGATTGGCCAGCACGCCACTGGTATCAATAATGAAGCGAGCGGTATACCCCTCCCCTGACGCCACCTCGACGCGCCACAAACACTCGTTTTCCTCATACCTTAGTTGTGTGACTGCCTGGTTTGTTCTTGCGTGTTTTCGTATGTCGAATTTATCAATGATGTAATTTGTGTATTCGAGCAATTCGCTTTGCGGGGCATATTTTTTCTTGAATTTATAAGGGACAAAGGAAATTGAATACAATCCGGTTGGAATATCTACCTCGGCTCCTGGATACGAGTTATCCCGCCAGGTTCCACCAATGTCAGAGCCTCTCTCTAACAAGACAAAGTCATCAAGACTATTTTTCTTTAAACGTATAGCCGCTAGCAAACCTGAAAACCCTGTGCCGATAATCAAGGTTTCAAAATACTGAGGAGCCTTTTTCATGACGGAATTTCTTTCCCTACCAGGTTTAATTAAGTGATTTGGCCTGTAGTTTAGGGATAGAAACTTAAGGGAAGCTTAGATACCACGCGAAAACCAGTGATCTTCTACAGTATGTACGGAGGCCCGCTGTAATCAATACCGCTCTATAGGCAGAAACTAAAATTATTAATCAACATGCCGGGGACTTTGGCACCCCCGAGCGCGCGTTGGCGATATGTTGAAACGGTTGGTTGAATTTCGGCGACGTTGCTCAAGGCCTCGAGGTTGTCCCCCCAGAAGTTATAGAAGGTCTCGTCAAATCGCAGGTCCTGGATCGGCGATGCGATTTCGCCATTTTCAACCCAAAAACAGGCGAAGCGCGTCATCCCGGTAATTCGACCCTTGGTCGCATCACTCCAGTTAAGGTAGTGCAGATTCGAGATATACAGGCCGGTATCCAGGACTTTGAGGATATCCTCTTCCGCCAGGGTTCCGGGTTCTACCGTCAGTGAACGCGGCGCCTCGGAATCGTCTGCCTGGTTTGACTCAACTGCGTACTCCTCCGCGGTCCTGGATGAGGTCAGCAAATTTGCAAGCTTGCCTTCGTGGATCAGGCTCAGGCACTCAGGTGCGGGCTCGCCGAGCCCATTGAAAGACGGTACCAGGCCAAGGCGGAAGTCCTCGGCAATGCTTAACAGTGGCGACAAATGACGCTTGCCGCTGTCTAGGTCCGGCATCGGGCTGCTGCCGCGTTCCAACGCGCCACGGCTGAAACCATTCCAGCCCATCAGATCGACAATCGCGCCGATGGCTTCTGGTGAGAAATAACAGCGATAGCGACCTGGCGTCATGATCTTGTTGGTCTTTTCCATCTGGCCGAGGTATTTAAGGCTGGCCGCAATTTTGCTGGCATAGACTTCCTGATCGAAGCGGGTATCAGCGTATAGACCCTTGACCGCTTTTTCCTTCGCACTGTAGACGGAGTAATCGAAATAGAAGGACCGCGTCACAAACCAGTGCGCCTGCCCCTTGGAATTCCTGTTGCCTACATAACTGGTACCGCTAACCAGCAGGCCCGCCAGGTCAATCTCAGCAACCGGCCCCAATAGTTGCTCACAGAACTCATCAGCGCTGGGCAGCACGTTGGTACTCATATCCTGGCGGGACTGACCATTGTTACGCATCGTGAGTGCAAACGGGTCGTCGGGTAACTGCCTAACCTCGGCTCTAAGGTCATCCAGGCAATCCTTTAGAAGCTTGCCGTTACCGTTACTGCGACTCTCGAACAATGTGGCCGGTATTTGCAGGGCGTGCCGGGCATTTTTTCGCCCTATCTGCAAAAACAGGGAGACCTTGATCTGGGTCACCTCCGAGATCTGCCGCACCTTCGATTTATTGAAGCGGACAAACAGGCTTTCCTCGGCCTCGAAATTGATGTTCAGGTCTTCTTGCTCCCTGAGACTGGCAAATAACACATCACAGGATTGCGCGAACAGCTTTTCCATCTGGCCAGACATCTCAGGCACCTCCAAATACATCGAGGTTCCGGAACAGGCAGGCCGGCACAGCATGACCCACCCTGATCGCCTGATTAGGTTCGCCCTTCCCACAATAAGGCGAGCCCCAGATTCGGCGACTCGCTTGGTCGCCAACCATGGCGAGCTTGTTCCAGAATGGCGTCGTGATGCCGCGATAATTTGGGTTCTTGAGCGTCCTGGTGACCTTGCCATTTTCCACGAGCTGGGCATATTCGCAGCCAAACTGGAACTTGTTGCGATAGTCGTCGATGGACCATGAACGATTGGTATGCATGATGATGCCGTGTTCCATGGCAGCCAGCATGTCATCCAGACTTGATTCTCCGGGTTCTATGTTGATATTGCCCATGCGGTCGATGGGTGGCCGGTTCCACGAGCAGGCTCTTGAGCAGGAGACGCCGGGCAGATTGCTGCGGTGCTGCGACTCGATGCCGCCAATACCCCTGACGAGCAAGCCGTTCCTGATCAGGTAGTGTTTCTCCGCGGCCACGCCGGCATCGTCAAAATCATAGGTCGCCATCTCGTTGGCGAGGCCGGGATCGAAGCTGATGTTCAATAGCGGCGAACCGTATTGTAATGAGCCGAAATCCTCGGGCGAGACGAAACTCCATCCCGCGTAATTCCGTTCGTCGCCCAGGATGCGATCCAGCTCCAGCGGATGACCGATGGATTCGTGTACCTGCAAGTAGACCTGGTCCGGCATGAGCAGCGTGTCAATTGGTCCGGTCGGGCACTCGTCGGCATCCAGCAACTCAATGGCCTGCTCGGCTACGCGCTCTATGTCATCGGCCAGAGCCGTAACGTCGAGTGCTTCAGCGCCCCACTGGCGCCCTTCATTGCCCAGGCTGCGTCTTTGAAAGTCGCCATTGCCCTGTGCGGTCGCTGCAAAGTCGCGAGTAATGATAGAAAACTCCTGGTTCCAGTCCGCACCGTTAGAACTGGCAAATTCGACCTCAAGGTGCGTTATCAGTGCACTGGCCTCGGTTTCCATAATCTTGTCGCCAATCTTCAGTCGCGACGTGATTTCGATCAGAGATTCCTGGATCTGTGCCGCTGTAATCGTATTCAGCGGACGCTCGACCGCGCTCTTGTAAGCGC
>JAHEFE010000058.1:3511-11606 GCA_024640365.1 Woeseiaceae bacterium
GAAACGGTTGGCCAGCTCAGCGAGGCCTTTCGCCCTGTCGTAGCATTGCTGCACACCCGCTGGCGAAATATCAGTGGTTCCGGCATAGGCGAACTGGCCATCAATCAGTACCTCGACCATGATTCCTTTGTCCCGGTCGGTGCCGTTGCTGGCCATGTGGCCATTTCTGGCCGCCCGATAGCTGGTGACTTCATTGTGCTGGCGCAGGCCCACCCAGTCTGCGTTGCCCGACAGCTGGTTAAGCAATGATTTCAATTGAGTTGTCATACGTGGTTTACTTGCGGCTTGCGCGAACGCAGCAAACTACTACAACAGCGTCATACGATCTAATTTTATTGTAATCCGGCACACGTAATATGGGCCTCGGAGCAGTTGACGTGAACCCAAGGAGAGAACATATGAGTTTATCTGGCGCACGGCTAGCAATAGTCCGGCGAACGATACTTTTGCTGGCAACAGCGTTGGCGCTCACCGCATGCGGTAGTGGTGACAACAACGCCCCAATTGCGCCGGGCGGCGATACCGATGCAGATCAAAGCCTCAGGCAACTCACGATCGGTATCACTCAATACCCCTCCACCATGCACCCGAATATCGAAAACATGGTCGCCAAAACCTATGTGCGCGGGATGGCGGCGCGTGCGATCACGATATTCAATCACGATTGGGAACTCGCATGCTCGCTTTGCACAGAGCTGCCCACGATTGAAAACGGCCTTGCGGTGCTCGAAGACACACCGGACGGTAATCCCGGTATCGCCGTAAGTTACGAGCTTCCAGCAAAGGCTACCTGGGGCGACGGTACGCCGCTAACCACCAAGGATATTGTGTTGGCTTATGACGTGGGCCGTGACACAACGACCGGCTCGAATAACATTGAAATGTACCGCCGCATATACAAGCTTGAAGTTCACGACGACAAGCGATTTACGATTCATATAGACAAGGTAACCTTCGATTACAATGGACTTGGTGACCTTTACCCACTGCCAGACCACATCGAACGGGAAGTCTTCGAAGCCGATCCTTATGAATACCGGCACCGTACCCAATACAACGCAAACGTCACCAACCCAGGGCTTTGGTTTGGGCCCTATCTCATCAGCGAGGCGCAGCAGGGCTCATACCTGGTGATGACCAGGAATCCGCACTGGTACGGCAAAGCACCCTATTTCGATAGAATCACGGTGCGAGCCATACAAAACACGTCTGCCATGGAAGCCAATATTCTGTCGGGCACTATTGACATGATAGGCGGCGAGCTCGGACTGCAGCTCGATCAGGCGCTGGCGTTCGAAAGCCGGCATGGCGAGAAATTTAATATTGTCTACAAACCCGGACTCCAGTACGAGCATATCGACGTTAACCTGCAAAACCCGATACTCGCCGACAAAAGGGTTCGCAAGGCCCTGCTCTATGGTATGGACAGGGAGCAAATGAACCAACGAATTTTTAGTGGCAATCAGCCGGTTGCAGACACCAGCGTCAGCCCGCTGGACAAGGTCGCCTCGGATAACATCGTCAAATACGGCTACGACAAGGACAAGGCGATGGCATTGCTCGACGAAGCGGGCTGGACGGATATGCGTGACGGCGTGCGCCACAATGCCGAGGGTCAGCCGTTAAAGATAGAAATCATGTCCACGGCGGGTAACAAGACTCGCGAGTTGCTTGAGCAGGTAATCCAGGGCCAGCTCAAAGAAATTGGCGTTGACCTCAGAATTCGCAATGAAGCACCGCGTGTCTTTTTTGGCCAGACGACGCGCGAACGACGATTTACGGGGCTGGCTCTTTTTGCCTGGACCTCCGCACCTGAGAACGTTCCCCGCTCCACACTGCACTCGTCGGAGATTCCAACGGCAGAGAACAACTACTCAGGACAGAATTATACGACGATCAGTATGCCGGAACTGGATGCTGCCATTGAGGCGGTCGAAAAAACGCTGACGCTCGAAGAGCGGCTACCGTACTGGGAGAAAATCCAGCAAATTTATGCCGAAGAACTGCCCGTCCTGCCCCTGTTCTGGCGGCCGAATTCGTTTATTCTTCCGCATTGGCTAAAGGGAGTCCGACCAACGGGGCACCTGAATAGCAGCACAGACTGGGTCGAAGAGTGGCGACGCGAATAATGTCAGACACTGCAAATCCGACGCTGCGGGTTGAGAACCTCAGCATCGGATTTGACAGTGATGACGGCCTTGTGCGCGTCGTAGAGGACGTCAACTTTACGCTGGACAAGGGCAAAACACTGTCGCTTGCCGGTGAAAGCGGTTGCGGAAAATCGCTGACGGCATTGGCTGTGCTGCAGCTATTGCCGCCATTTGGAAAGATCCTGTCCGGCTCGATAAAGCTGCACGGGCGCGAGCTGGTCGGACTGAGCGACAAGGCCATGCAAAAAGTGCGCGGTAGTGATATCTCAATGATATTTCAGGAACCGATGAGCGCACTGAACCCTGTGTTCTCTGTCGGCATGCAAATTGCCGAGGCGCTCATACTGCATCAAGGCATGCACAAAGCGGCGGCCCTTGGACGCGCCGTAGAAATGCTCGAAGCGGTCGGTATTCCCGATCCTGACTCGCGCGCCGACAACTATCCTCACCAGCTGTCGGGTGGTATGCGCCAGCGCGTCATGATTGCCATGGCACTGGCGTGCGAACCAGACATCCTGATTGCCGACGAACCGACTACTGCACTCGACGTAACCATTCAGGCGCAGATCCTCGATCTGATGCACGATCTGCAGGAAAAGTTTGATACGGCAATTCTGTTTATCAGCCATGATTTCGGAGTGGTGTCGCGAATGGCGGATGAGATTGCGGTCATGTATGCCGGCCGGGTTATCGAACACGGCAGCGCTGCGGACGTGCTGATGATGTCGCAACACCCTTACACGCGGGCGCTGCTGCAGACCACGCCTCGCATTGACACCAGCCTCGATCGTCTGCCGGCAATACCGGGCCGCGTGCCGGCGCCAACCGACCGACCGCCCGGATGCTGTTTCAAGCCACGATGTTCGATAGCCCGCGATCTCTGCGGCATCGAAAGACCGCAGGATACACGCCTGAGTTCTACTCATTTTGTGGCATGCCACGAGGCCGGCAATGGATAGGCAAGACATCATCGTTTCCACAAAGAAGCTCAGCAAACGATTCAACACCAAGGTCGCGACGGAAAAGGGTTGGAAAAAGGCGACGGTAGCAGCGGTATCCGATGTCACGCTGGATATTGCCGCCGGGGAAACGCTCGGTCTCGTCGGGGAGAGCGGCTGCGGAAAGACCACGCTGGGTCGGATGTTGGCCCTGTTCTACCTGCCCAGCGAAGGCACGATGACGATTCGCGGCGTCGATGTATCTGCCTTGAAACCGAAACAGGTCAAACCGCTGCGCCAGCATGTGCAAATGATTTTTCAGGACCCCGTGTCGTCGCTGAACCCGAGACACACGGTCGAGAATATTCTTACCGAGCCGATGAAGTTTTTTTCCAGCGACACGGCACCAGTTCGGCGTCAAAAGGCGGCCGACCTTCTCGAGGCGGTTGGACTGTCAGCTGATGCTCTCCGCAAGTATCCTCATGAGTTCAGCGGCGGTCAGCGTCAGCGCATCAGTATCGCACGCGCACTCGTCCTGAACCCCGCGTTCGTCGTCGCTGATGAACCGGTATCGGCACTCGATGTCTCGGTTCAGAGTCAGATACTCAATTTGATGAAAGATATTCGGGAAGAATTCAACCTGGCCTATCTGTTTATTAGTCACGATCTCGCAGTCGTGCATCACCTCGCAGACCGGGTCGCGGTGATGTACCTGGGCCGTATCGTCGAAATCGCCACACGCGACAGTCTTTTTGAAGATGCCCGGCATCCCTATACGCACTCATTACTGCGCTTTGTTCCGACTGTGGTTCCCAACAAGAGCAAAATCGGCAAGATTCTACAGGGCGATCCGCCGAGCCCAATCGACCCGCCGAACGGTTGCCCGTTTCACCCGCGCTGCCCTCATGCAATCGACATCTGCAAGGCGTCGATACCGGTTCTCGAGACCGTCAATGCGGTTGCGCGTCACGCAACGGCGTGCCATTTGCAAGATGAAATAAACCAACAGTCAGGAGACAGGTGATGAGACAGTTCCTGCTAAACCGGGCACTGCAGTCATTGGTCGTGATCATTATCATGTCTTTCGTAATCTACAGCCTGATCGGACTAATGCCCGGTGACCCAATCGATCTGATGATCAGCGCAAACCCGAATATGACCGCCAGCGATGCCGCCGCATTGCGGGAACTTTACGGTCTTGACCTGCCTATCTATGAGCGTTACTGGAATTGGCTCGGCGCTGCGCTATCCGGAGACCTCGGGTACTCGCGACTGTTCGGCCAGCCTGTGCTGGCTGTTCTTCTTCCCGCGTTGAAAAACTCCCTGATCCTCATGGGTACGGCGTTTTTACTGGCTGTGTGTATTGCAATTCCGCTGGGTACATTAGCTGCATCGAAACCACGATCCGCAGTGGACTACGGGGTAAATCTGTTCGCTTTTGCGGGTATTTCAATTCCATCGTTCTGGCTGGCCTTGATGTTGATTATCGTTTTTTCCGTTTTTCTCGGGTGGCTGCCGGCCGGTGGAATTGCGAGCAATGGCGCCGGACTATTGGAGTACGTCAAATACATGGTATTGCCCGTAGCAACAATCGCTACGCTTAGTATTGGCAGTTATTCACGCTATACGCGCTCGTCGATGCTTGAGGTCCTCCGGCAAGACTATGTTCGCACGGCGCGTGCCAAAGGTGCGAGTAACTCCAGGGTGGTGTGGAAGCATGCGCTACGTAACGCGATGATTCCGGTTGTCACCATACTTGCGCTCGACTTCGGCTATCTGTTTTCAGGCGCACTGGTCACCGAAACCATCTTCTCCTGGCCGGGCATGGGCAAACTGATTTTCGATTCGGTAATGGGCAATGATTTTAATCTCGCCCTGGTTGCCCTGCTGTTTGCCACAGCGCTCACCCTGATTGGCAACCTTCTGGCGGATATCTGTTACGCCTTACTCGATCCGCGAATCGTCATCGGGGGGGGGAAAGCATGAACAAAAACTCTCCACTGTTTCTGGCGTTTCGACGCTTTCGGCGCCACAAACTTGCGATATTCAGCGTCTGTGTTCTGCTAAGCATGGTTCTGGCCGTTGTATTCGCGCCGCTCTTCGAGGCCTGGCTTGGAGTGGGCGCCAATGACGTTGACCTTTACAGCCGCATGGTTGGACCATCCTTGAGCCATCCGCTGGGTACCGATGAACTCGGGCGCGATGTCTTGTTGAGACTGCTGTACGGCGGGCGTATTTCGCTTTTTACCGGGCTTACGGCGGCCTGTTTTGCCGCGACGATCGGTACCGTCATCGGTTTGCTTGCAGGCTATTTTGGAGGCCGTCTGGATGCCGTGCTGATGCGACTCACTGATAGCATCATCGCCCTGCCGTTGTTGCCGCTGCTAATCGTGCTTGCGGCTATCGATCTGAGCAAGTTGGGCCTGCCGCAGGCGATTGTCGAGTCAGAGAATGTCAGCTTTTATCGGATCGTGTTGATCGTTGCCATTACAGGATGGACTGCGGTTGCGCGGCTGGTGCGCGGAGCAACGCTGAGCATCAAGGAAAGGGAGTTCATAATGGCGGCGCAAGGTGTTGGTGCCGGTCATCTGCATGTCATGTTCAGCCACATCCTTCCCAACCTGCTGTCGCCGATTATCGTTGCCGTTACGCTATCTATTGGCGGGGTCATACTGCTCGAATCCGTTTTGTCCTTTTTCGGTCTTGGCATTCAGCCACCGATGGCGAGTTGGGGCAATATGCTGACGAATGCACAGCAACTGATTTGGGAGGCGCCAATGCTGGCGGTTTATCCGGGTCTCCTAATATTTATCACAGTCATTTCATTCAACTTTCTCGGCGACGGATTACAGGATGCCTTTGATCCAAAGGCGGAGTACTAGGATCCGGCCCCAAGGCTTTGCTCTAAGCCGTTTCGCCACCGGTCAGATTCAAGGGAGCGCCCATCGCGTTTGCCATGTGCAATTGCTGATCGTCCTCGAGAATGTATTCGATCCTGCAGTCGCCGACGGCGATAGTCTCACCCGGCACAAGCTTATGGCTGCTGATCGGGTGCCCGTCGACAAAGGTTCCGTTCGTGCTGCGAAGATCAGCCAGCAGCGCTCCGTCACGCGTGTAACTTATCAAAGCGTGGTGCCTGCTAACCGTTGGGCTTTCAATCTGAATATCGCACATTTCTCCACGGCCGATCAGAATATGACCCTGGTGCAGAGCCAACTCGTGTACGTCTTCGCCGGATAATTTCACGATGAGGCGCCCGCCTCGCTGAACCCAGCCGTTAAGATTGACAGTCTCGGCGTGGGCATCCACGGGCGGCTCCTGCCAGTCTCCACGCTGCGACTCATACGCCCTTTTCACGACGTCTGTGGTCACCAGATCCAGACCCGCCCGATCAGCCAGATCAAAGCACTTGCTTACCAAGATGCTAACCGCATCCGGTATGCCGGCGCATAGCTCGTGTATCAGTGTGATTGCCTGGTAGTGAAATGCCTGCTCGATACTCGCGCTGGCGGCGCCCTCAACGCGGCGACGAATGTATTCCGTCGTCTCAGCCATTGTAAACGGCGACAGCAAGATATTTTCCCCCGCATGCACTCTGACCGAGCTCAGTGGCCGTGTATGCAGCAGGGCCTTGAGACGTGGTTGCCCCGACACGACCAGCATCAGGCCGAAATTGCCCTCCACCTCCAGATCAACGAGCTTGCGAATCTGTTCCAGCACCCACCAGCCACTGTCCTGGATTTCTTCCATGCAAATGACTGTGCGCCGAGCATGACCCTTTTGAAACGAGAGGAACATTCTCAGTATGCTGCCAAGGTCCATCGCGTCCATTTCTTTGGGTTCAAACCCAACCTCACGCACGATCCGCCGCAATAGATCGCCGGCATCGGCGCAGGCTTCGGTAACTCTTACCGTAACCGTGTCTTCGTCAAAACCGGCAAGAAATTTACCAATCACGAACCTCGAGGCCGACTGGCCCTCGCCTATCACGATAGCGACAGGACGGTTCTGATCGAACGCACACGTCAAGCGCTCGATCGCGGTGCGATAACAATGGGTGAGAAATTCCGATGAGACGGCTTCTCCGGTTGGCGATTCAGGCCCTGTGCTGCTGTGCTGCGGGTCACGCATGGCTGAACTCCTACGGCCTTTTTCCTGTGTGTTACCCAAAGGCTCTTGAAATAGGACTTTCTTATAGGATTCAGTCTAGGCCACGACCTCCGCGATGTAAAGTTACGTGCGAGGTTACGCCTGTAACAAATTGATCCAAAAGCACAAAATAGCAATTGAAACGCAGGTGAAGTCAGGCGCAGCACTCCGCTAGGCAGCTTCGAGCCTCGCCCTGTTATCGGTTAACACCCCATATTGATTGGTGGAGCCGAGGAGGATCGAACTCCCGACCTCTGCATTGCGAACGCAGCGCTCTCCCAGCTGAGCTACGGCCCCGTTCCTGCCGCGACTATAACGCAGCCGGTCCCGGTACCGCAGGTCGATAGCGAAAACACAGGGTCGTGGAAACTACTTACCCGACATGCAGATGTGATCCAATCGACAGTCAGGCCTTCCATGACAACCTAAGATCGCCACATCGAAACAACCTCTTCGGAGTACAAAATGGCAATCAAAGTTATGAAATTCTCACTCACCGCCGTCATGGTCGTCGTCAGCCTGGCAGCCTTTGGTGCCATAGTTATCGGTTAGTCCCTCTCCCCCACCTGCAACAAGGACAAGGCATTGGCAGCCGCGTTGAGAAGTCCGACGGCTGCTTCGCCACGTGGCATAGTGGCCAACAAACGCAATAGACTCGCTGTAGAATCATTGCGTCTGAATGCTTGCCTGGCGGAGAGCCTGAATGAACAACTCGGATAGCGAAAGTCGTCGTCATTTTCTGAAGGCTACTGCAGCCACCGTCGGTGCAACGGCTCTTGGCGGGGTGCCGGACACCGCGAAAGCCGCAGATAGCATCTACGCCGTCGACGTGCCAGCGGTTATATCAATGGAAATCGC